>JAPKAD010000010.1 GCA_028825445.1 Octadecabacter sp. | reverse complement strand
GCTATTTTTGAGTAGACATCAGGATTTTTCTGCAATGATCTGCTGTCTTCGGGGCTGTGGGCTGATGGCGTTTCTTATGGATTAGCACATTAATTTTGGAGAACCTCTCTTTCTTTGGACAGCCTGCTTATGCTGTGATCGAGAAGGTTTTGATGGTGCTAAAATATAAAGTGTTGTAGTTTCCATTTAATGAAATCTGTCAGTCTGATGATCTAATCTGTGTGATTTAGGTCAAATCTCAGGCGTTGGAATGTGATGTTACGACAATGACACAAGTGCTAATTGACAGCTTTGAGACATAGACGTGGGCGCACCCCATTCCATGGCTCTAGGCGTATCGGCGCTGCAAAAAATTCCAAAGCCAAGCTTAGGGTAAAGGCAAAAAATAGATGCAGGGAGCGATTTAAATTGTAGCAAGTGCGTGGGTGTTAACTGAAATTGCCCTTCTGCTTAGGCACATAATAATAGCTTTACCTGACGATTAAACTTTTTATCCATGGCTCTTGCCTGTAGAATTTTTATCTGCTCATGATATCAAAATGCTAATCGCGGGTTAAGACTTGTGGAAATCTTCGACAAACTTTTAGGCGTTTTGCGAGCATTATAAAATGTGCCAAAAACGTTTTTTAGCTATTATTTCTGAAGTTTTTAATGAATTCGTTCTTTTTTGATTTGTCTCTCATGACGTCATTTGCAACGTGACTTTGTTAAGAGCGTGTGCGGTTTAGTGCCCGTCGGATCACTCCTATAAAACTCACTTTAGCATCACCTAACAGGTGAACTTTGAACTATTGTCTGAAATTATTATTATGGCATACTTTTCTCTGTGATCAGACTTTATAGCTTACGTGGAACCCGCTAGCTAGGCCACGATATATAAGCAGTACGAACCAGCTTCTTACAACTGAAGTCATTGAAAATTCCAGAATACGAAAGTGTTGGCCATCAACTGCCCAGCAGTTGATCTGTCATTTATGCTAATCGTAGATAGAACTGATCACGTCTACACAAGACTTGTATAAAAAAATTGAAATGACCTCATTAAAATGATTAGGGCATCGGAATAACAAAATATCACTTTTTTCGTCTTGTGTTGTAATGGCCCAATCGCTGAAAGTAGGTACCTAAGACCTTTCGAATAACCGTGCTGAACGCGGATTACCCAGACTTGTTTGGGCTTGAGTGGATTTTCTGAACAAAAAATAAAGGATGTTCCAAGTGGTCTGACGCCCGAGATCAGTCGTTAAATTGCACACTTGTTTCCCCAAAATAAACTTATAATTACATCATAAAAAAATTTACTTCAGCGCGTTTTGTGCACATTCAGGAAAAGTATAGTTAAGGCACAAATCTACTCTGAGCCAATTAACGTAAATCTGTGCATTTTGCGCTAATTTTGGTAAGATTCAGAATCTAAAATCCACTATTTTTTCAAATTTTAATTAAAGCTGACGGCACATAGCCGTCCATTAAAAGATTATTTTTGAACTTTTTTGCTTCTTTTATGAAACCACGATCAAGGGAATTTTGAGCTAGATAAAACATTTCTGACAGGATATTTTCTTGTAGCATAGTAGAGAGCTCATCGGTCACAAGGCTGTATGGAAGATCTAAAAGATCTTTTCTGCTTTTTTTTAAAAAATTCAGATAGGCAGACGCTTTTGCCGGTGTCCATGTTGTAGTCGATCTATGGTCTGCGTCAGTGTCATAGATTGCGCTAACCTCGGGCGACCAATTTATGTCCCCGTGAAGAGCACATTTTGCCCAGTAGATCCTGTCTTCACCGTGCGTTTTGCCGAGCTCGAAACCGCCAATCTTGAAAACGGTCGAACGTGGAATGCAAACGGAGCTCGCTGAGACGGGCATAGCGCCATAACTCATGCTTAAAAAATAGGCGTGCAGGATGCCGCTTTCATTTTTTGGTGTGCAATAAAAGTCTTGCTCTATAATTTTGCCACCAGCATTTTTTGAGTAGGCTGCCGCATGTAGTGCTGAAGTAGGACGCAAATGTATCATTTTTTCGATGACATCTAGATGTCTATTCAGCCAGAAATCATCCGCATCTAGGAGCAAGATAAAATCACTATTTGATGCTTTAATCCCAGTGTTGCGTGCAGAAGACGCGCCAGCATTACCTTGATGAATTGCTCTTACTCGGATGTCTGATAACGCGTGTTGTTCAAGCAGAGCACCAGATCCGTCTGTGGATCCATCGTCAACTACGATAATTTCAATGTTTCGATTTCGGATCGCAGATTGAACGGATGCAATAGCGCGATTTAGGTTTTTCGCTTTGTTGAAAAGTGGTATGACGACACTGAAAATTGTATCATATTTCATTATGTCCAACTTATGCTTGATCTCATTATTATGGATTTATCAAAAAATAGTTAATAATATTTTTTACTGCTGTAAAACGCCATCTAAAGCCGCATCTTTTTTTGGAAATTTAGACCCTTCTCTTTGGTCATTAAATAAAAAGTTCTGGTGTGAAACCAGAAAAAGACTAAATCTAATTTTTGATCACATGTTGGAATTTTTGGATGTTAATTGGTTGGTTTGTTTGGATCAAAAACATTGGATTGGTAGCAGTTTTCATAATTGACCACGCACATTCCAGAGTTCAGGGAAAAGTTCAACTTCAAGCATTTTGCGTAAATATTTGACGCCAGTGGTGCCACCAGTGCCACGCTTAAAACCGATTATACGTTCGACTGTTGTTACGTGATTAAAGCGCCAACGCCGAAAATAATCCTCCAAATCAACAAGCTTCTCCGCTAGTTCATACAATGTCCAATGCGCCCTCGGATCACGATAAACTTGGGTCCATGCGTCCATCACTTCTTCGCAAGCTTGGTGTGGCTGGTCCATGCAATAGGCTTCAGGAGGAAAGGTTCGGCCAAGCTCCTGCGCTAAGTTGTCCAATGCCACATGATACAATGACTTTTCTTCAAGCTCTTGGCTCAACATGTGATGGAGATCTGGTCTATGATCGTGGACTTTCATCATGGATCGGTTGCGATTGCCGAGTATGAATTCGATCAATCGATATTGATGTGACTGAAATCCGGACGATGCGCCCAAATCATCGCGAAAAGCCGAGTATTCGCTCGGTGTCATGGTACGCAATACATCCCATGCGTTGTTGAGTTGCTCAAAAATTCGCGCAACACGCGTGAGCATTTTGAAGACCGGTTGAAAGTCACCTTGGGCAAGTCTAGATCGTGCGGTCGTAAGTTCATGTAAAACCAACCGCATCCATAGCTCTGATGTTTGGTGTTGAATAATGAACAGCATTTCATCGTGAGCGTCTGATTGTAGGTTTTGCGACCCAAGTATTGGATCAAGCGAGAGGTAGTCTGCGTAGCTCATGCTTTTCGCAAAAGACATTTTAGCACCATCATCTTCGGGGTCATAAGCCATAATTGTTATATCTCTTTTATGCGCGCTGGGAGCCTTGGGTATGTGGCGATCTAAAATTGTTCACTGAAATCGTTTGCTAAAGTTTAAAAGCAATTAAGCCAACACCTAGCATTGAAGATATTTTGCAGATAGCGGTTAGTAAGTAAAAAGATGAGTCGTCGTTTTGACTGGACTGAGACCTTGAAAATACCAGTCTAAATAACGGTTATAACATCATGACAATCACTATTTGCCAAAACTTTAACTCTCATGCTGTACAATCTGGGTAAGGGCCACTAATTGGCCTACATCAACGGTAAATATAAGTTCAAACGAGAAAGATTGTGGAAGCCAGATGCAAGTTAGTGTTCGCGACAACAATGTCGATCAAGCCCTCAGAGTTCTAAAGAAAAAACTCCAAAAGGAGGGTGTTTTTCGCGAAATGAAGCTCAAGCAACATTTTGAAAAACCGTCAGAGAAAAATGCGCGTCAGAAAGCTGAAGCTATTCGACGTGCCCGGAAGTTGGAACGCAAAAAGCTGGAACGTGAAACGTAACCTGATTTATTCTTTAGCATTAAATTATTTTAAACCCCGTTGTCCAAAGACACCGGGGTATTTTTTATGTTTTATAGGCTGGTGCAAATTGTGAGGCCAAGATGAAAATAAGCCCCTAATCGAGTGATTCTTTTCACAAATGGGAAGGTTTATGTTGAGCCGGATGAAGCCATCCTCTCCGCGAAGGTTAAAGGTTGCGATAGTTGGTTGGACACAGGGTTCCCTCTTTAGAATGTTGCGCTCGTCAGTAACGCGGTCAAATTTCTTTTGACCAGCTTTAGGTTAGTAGCCAAATCAAATTTAAAGTCTCTAATATAAGTTGGTTTCGCAAACTGCGCATTTCATTTGTAAAATGACTTTTTGCGGATCCACCATCACTCTGACGAAACTTTGAATGCATTTCGGAGCTCTAACGCCTACATCACAGTATTCTCTCGCCCAAATCAGTTTCTCCTTGGCTTTAAAATTACCAGGCAAAGCGTATAAAATTTATGTATACCCTAAATATTACAGTACTGTCTGACTTTCCGTTATTGGCGATGATTATTGTTCATGGAAAACTTACTGAAATTAGTAGGCTGAAGCTGATAGTGCCGGACTTCAGCAGTTTATGTTAAAGATAGAAACCTGTACATATAAACATAGTATTTAGGGGTGAGGTGTCCGGATTGTTGCACTTTCGGATACCTTTTCTTACATTTGGTCCAGAGGACGGTCCTCAATGCGGCTTTTGTCGTAAGTCCCGCATCAGTATTGATTATCACACACTAACCATACGTATCATCTGTTTCCAGCAAGTGGCCGCAACCCGTATTTCTCAGACTGTCTGCCCACAGATCTCAGAGCCTTTGCAAGAGTGAGAAGCTGAGTAAGCATAACACGTTTGAAGCTCGATTGCGAAATTCAGAGATTCGATGTTAAAAGTATGTCGGGAGGATATTGAGGTGAAACTCAACCAGTAATAATGGCCAAAAACTGCGTCAAAACAACATTCGCGGTATTATACTGCTAAAATCCTACCAAATCATTGATATATTAAGTTGAATTGCTTGGTCAGTGCCTCTGCGTGCGTGACTTTATCGAGAGGTTGCGATTAGCTAGATATGGTTGACGTATGCTCATGAGTGCCATGAGCACACGTAATATTTCTATATTAAATAAAGATCTGAGTAAAATCGACTACAATGGCACAACGACACGCTGGTCTTCTTCTGGTGCATCCAGAAGAAGGTGATTTTCTTCTAGGATCAGCATATTCGCTGCAGCGATAACATCACTTTTAGTTTTGTAACCAATAACGTCCTCAATCGGCATGTCGATGTGGCGCGCCATCAGCATCGTTTCTTCTGAAGAAAAGTTTGTCAGGCCACGAACCACTTCCGTTCCATCTTCGTCATAGACGTGCAACACGTCGCCCTTGCTAAAATCACCTTGGATCGAAATTATGTCTTCTCGATTAATGCCGCATTCACCGGAAATCACTGATGCCGCTACTTGGGATGAAACGACGAGCGTGCCGGATACCTGCAACCGGTTACTAAGCCAAACTTTAAGTGGGGATGCCGTTTCACCTGTCACCAGGCACCTTGTGTAACGGCGTTCATTTTTCAAAACAGATGAAACTGGACGTTCTATTATTCCGTCTGCGATAATCGTTTCAACGCCTGCATTCTGCGCCATGCTGGCAGCCTGCATCTTAGTTAGCATGCCACCGCTACCTAGGGCACTGACACTCGTCGTTGATTCTAGGTGTTCACTGACGTCTTCGATTTCCTCAATGAATTTTGCCTTGGGGTCAGAAGGATCGCGATCATACAATCCTTCGACGCTGGTCAAAATAATTAAGATATCAGCCTCAATCATCTGGGCCACTTTAGCGGAAAGGCGGTCGTTATCCCCAACGCGCAAGTCGTGGGTTGCAACAGAATCATTCTCGTTGATGATTGGCATGATGTCGCTTTCGAATAGCCGTGACATAGTATTCTTGATATTCAAAAAACGCCGTCTTTCTTCCATGTCATCGACAGTCACTAGCATTTGGGCGACGTCCATCCCGTGCTCTGACGCTACCTGACGGTAAGCATTCATAAGCAGTGGCTGCCCGCAAGCTGCAGCCGCTTGCTTGTCCATAATGCCAGCATCCTCAGGGCGTTTGCCAATCATATTTAACCCCAAAGCCACTGAACCAGAAGATGTAAGAATAATGTCGTAGCCTTCTTTCTGGAGCTGGGCGAGATCGCTCAGTAACCCGTTAATAAAAGCATACCGAAGTGTCAGTCTGTCGCTGTTTGCCAAAAGGCTGGATCCAATTTTAACGACGATCTTTTTCTTCTTAAGCACAGGTTATCTCCGATAAATTCTTGTTTATAAAGGCTAATTTGGAAACGATTTGCGTCACGTAACATCGCCCTGTAGCAATCTTCTTTATAACGATTCTGTAAGGTATAGCACGCACCCCATATGGGAATGCAAATAGGTCGTTGTTTCGCTAAGCATGCTCAGACCGGATTTGGATTGCGGCATTAGATGGTCTCTAAGATAGGGTGGCCCTGATTGCTTATATGATACTGCAAAGCAATTTACGAAGAAGCTGTCAGAGCTAAAGGAGATCAAGATGAAGATACTTTTAATTGGATGTGGCAAGATGGGGGGCGCAATGTTGCGCCGGTGGGCCAGTGATGGTTCTTATCATTTTACTGTCGCTGATCCCACTGCAACAGACTTACCAGATGGCGTGTTGCATGTGTTAAAAGCGACAGATTTACAAGCAGGCACTTTTGATGTCGTATTGATTGCGATCAAGCCGCAAATGATTGCTGATATCCTGCCAGAGTATGCCCCTGCGCTAAAATTTGGTGGTTGCTTTGTTTCCATTGCAGCAGGGTGCAGTGTTGCGACAATCACTAGGTTTGTCGGCGAAGCTGCTATTATTAGGGTAATGCCAAACATTGCAGCGATGGTTGGAATGGGTGTTTCGGGGATATTTGCAAATGAAGCTTGCACTGAAATGCAATTGGCCGATGTGACAGCGCTGATCGCCCTCACGGGGACATGTATACAATTGGTGAGCGAAGATAAGATTGACCGGCTGACAGCTGTCAGTGGCAGTGGAACGGGGTATGTTTTTGAGCTAATGCGTAGTTACGTCGAAGCGGCAAAATCAATCGGCTTTGACCATGCCACTGCGCGTACATTAGTTTTTGATACCATTGCTGGTGCTGTTGAGACTGCTCGTCAGTCAGAGGCTTCGCTTGAAGAATTGCGCAATTCTGTAACTAGTAAAAACGGAACAACACAGGCTGGCCTGAAACAGTTGATGCGAGACGGCGAACTTGACGCGCTCTTTAATGACACCGTTCAAGCGGCGTATGTCCGTGCTGATGCATTGAAATGACACACACCCCCTGAGGGTGGTGAAGTTAGGAAACAAAAGAATGAATGATATTATTATGAACAAGACAGGCCAAGAGCAAACAATCGAAGATGTAATTTCAGACCTTGGGCAGCGCTCAAAAGCAGCTGCACGCGAACTTGCATTGGCATCTGCTGGTCGGCGCAATGCGGCACTAACTCATGCCGCTAGCGCCCTGCGCACCCGCGTGGCCGACCTTTTATCTGCGAATGCCAAGGATGTTGATGGTGTGCGTAACAGTGGCAAAGATGCGGCCTTTATCGACAGGCTGACACTGACGGCAGATCGCGTTGTCGTTATGGCAGATGCGTTGGACGCTATTGCGGGGCAAGCCGACCCACTAGGTCGCACGCTTGCAACGTTTGATAGGCCAAACGGGTTGAAGATTAATCGTGTCAGCGTGCCGATTGGGGTCATCGCAATGATTTACGAGTCGCGACCCAACGTTGGCTCTGACGCTGGTGCACTTTGCGTAAAGTCGGGCAATGCTGTTATTTTACGTGGGGGCTCGGAAAGTTTGCATTCATCGCGGGTGATTGTGGATTGTCTTACGCAAGGGCTTCGTGCTTCGGGTTTGCCCGAAGATGCAGTGCAGCTGGTTGACACACGTGATCGGAAAGCAGTCAAGCTTCTTCTTCATAGCACGGAAACCGTTGATTTGGTCATTCCGCGTGGAGGACGCGGTCTCGTATCTTTGGTGCAAGAAGAAGCGCGAGTTCCGACATTGTTACATCTTGATGGTAATAATCACACCTATGTTCACGAAAGCGCCAATCTGGAAAAAGCTGTAGGAATTGTGGCGAATGCTAAAATGCGCCGAACAGGTATTTGTGGCGCAACAGAATGTGTTGTGGTCGACAGTAAAATCGCTGAGCTTTTTCTGCCGCTTTTGGTGGCGGCACTTGAGAACTGCGAATTGCGTGGAGACGCGCAAGCTCGTGCGGTTATGCCGGATATGAAAGTAGCAACTGATGCGGATTGGGATACAGAGTACTTAAGCAACATCATGTCGGTAAAAATTGTCGAAAATGTGATGGACGGTATCGCGTTTGTGCAGGCGCACTCGTCGGGTCATACGGATGCTATAGTTGCTGAGGATGCAGAGGCTGTAAAACACTTTATGACGGCGGTTGATTCAGCCGTTGTAATGCACAATGCGTCCACCCAGTTTTCTGATGGTGGCGAGTTTGGCATGGGTGCTGAAATTGGTATTGCCACAGGCAAAATGCATGCCCGTGGCCCAGTTGGAGCAGAGCAGCTCACAAGTTTCAAATATTTGGTTTATGGAAATGGCCAACAGAGGCCCTGAAATTATGACTGAACCTAACGGTTAAAACAACAATTTCGTGAGATGGAGTGAAGCAATTTTGCATTTTTAGATTTAATAGAGTATGAATATCAAATATAATGAAAGCATAAATGGAGCACCTAGTGTCCACCACAAGTCAAGAGAAAAACGATTACTTCAATGAAGCCAATGCGACGTTTGGTGACCGCCTGGCAGCAGCGCGGCAGGCAAAAGGCCTTGACGTCGATGGTCTTTCTGAAAAGCTTGGCGTTGATGTTCGCACAGTTAAAGTTTGGGAAAGGGATGCTGATATGCCGCACGCTAACCGGATTCAAATGCTGGCGGGACTTCTTAACGTTTCGATTGTCTGGCTTGTCAGCGGCGAAGGCAACGGTACGAGTGAGGTTGCGGACACGTTTGAGCGCCCCGCCGGTGTTAATGATGCACTTGGCGAGATATCACAATTGAAGTCAATCCTTTCAGGGGTAGTTGAAAAACTTGAAAAGCTTGAAGAGAGATTGCAGGTTGTTAAGTAAAATACTAGATCTGTTTTTTTAAGCTTTTAAATAAAAAGTAAAAGATAGCGTTATGTTGATAAGTTTTGGGCGCACGATGTATCGGTAATACTTGAGCTCGATGCGCCATCTTGAGATTTATATTTGTTGCAACTATCCATATCGATCTGATCAGCGCCTCTTGCGTGACCTGCTGGCAGCCGCAGTGATTGGTTCGTCTGGAATGACAGCAATGTTCTCAAGGCGGGCATTACGAAGACGTTCAGTTTTAATTTCGCGTTGCTCTTTATCACCATCTTTGATTTCTTTCGCAATGCGCGCTGTCTTATCAAGCAACGTTTCTTTTGCGGGGTTAGTTGATTCATATATTGTAGTTTTTTCCAGTTTGGCCATCTTTTAATCTCCTTAACATTTTTAGCGCAGGTGCTTTGAAGCAGTTAATTAGGTTTTTGTGGGAGGCTGCGGGACCGCTTTTGGACCCAGCTTTTGGATCTTAAGCGTTTTGGTTTGAAATTTTCGAACGGCGCTAGTGGTTATCGTGAATGCCCCCTAGATTAGAGTTCACCACCAAATTGCGATGAATCATCTCGGTTTCGTCAAAACATTAACTGAGGCCACTGACAAACAGAAAGTTTTAGATGTAAATCGAAAAATTAATTTCACATTGTGTGCACACTGGATCAGCAGCCAAGATAAAATAAAAGTGGTATTCAAGAACTTGATCAAGCCGATTTTAGGATTGTCATTTGGTTTAGTAAAAATTTAAAGCGCTTGGCGCTGGATAGGGTTATTAATAGTTACTCTAAATTCAAATTTTACTATTTCTGATGATCACATCTTGTAGAATTAGAAGAAATGGCTTGCGCGTTGGCGCCGTCGCACCGATGTTCGAGTAATATTAATTGAAAGGCCCGAGCCATGGAAAATGCAAAGAATTTCTACATTGACGGAAAATGGATAGCTCCAACAGATGGGTGTGATTTTGACGTTATTGACCCATCCACCGAAGAAGCTACAGCGACGATATCGCTTGGTGGGCAGGCTGATACTGACGCAGCTGTTGCCGCGGCATCGGCAGCTTTCCCAACGTGGCGCCTCTCATCTAAGGCTGAGCGTGTTGAGTTGATGGAAAATATTCTTGATGTCTACATGCGCAGATCTGATGAGATGGGAGAAGTAATCAGCCGCGAAATGGGTGCGCCGATTGATATGTCCAAGGTTCAGCAGTCCGGTACTGGGTCGTTTCACCTAAAAGCGTTCATCCAATCGCTGAAGGAGTTTGAATTCGAGGGCTCCTTGCGTGCTGGCGAAGATGACACGCGCATTATTCACGAACCTATCGGTATCTGTGCACTAATTACCCCGTGGAATTGGCCAATGAACCAGATCACTCTCAAGGTTATTCCAGCACTTGCCACAGGTTGTACGATGATTCTAAAGCCATCAGAGCAATCGCCACTGTCAGCCATACTGTTCACCGAGATCATGCACGAAGCAGGTGTTCCTGCAGGTGTTTACAACATGCTGCATGGTGACGGTCCAGGCGTTGGTAGCCAGCTTTCTGCACATAAAGACGTCGACATGGTCAGTTTTACGGGATCGACACGTGCAGGGCGCGCAATCACGATTGCAGCGGCGGAAACTATTAAGCGGGTTAGCCTTGAATTGGGCGGTAAGGGTGCGAATGTGGTATTTGCTGATGCTGATCCTAAGGCTGTTGTGCAAGGTATTACACGCTGCTTCAATAATACTGGACAGTCTTGTAACGCGCCGACGCGTATGCTGGTTGAGCGGTCGCGTTACGAAGAAGCGGTTAGACAAGCCGTTGATGCTGCGAGCGCCATTTCAGTAAATACCGCTTCTGAAACTGGTCAGCATATTGGGCCACTGGTATCTAAAATACAGTTCGAAAAGGTTCAGGACTTGATTCAAAAAGGCATCGACGAAGGCGCGAAGCTGGTTGCGGGTGGCGTAGGCCGTCCACAGGGTTTAAACCGTGGTTTTTTTGTAAAGCCAACTGTCTTTGCCGATTGCGACAATGACATGAACATTATGCGTGAAGAGGTCTTTGGGCCAGTTTTGTCTATGATGGCATTTGATACTGAAGAAGAAGCTATCGCAATTGCCAATGATACAGATTACGGTCTGACGAACTACGTACAAACAAGCGATCCTGAAAAAGCACGTCGCGTTGCGCGTGCGGTTCGCTCTGGCATGGTAGATATCAACGGTAAAGGTCGTGGTGCGGGCTCGCCGTTCGGAGGTATGAAGCAGTCTGGCAACGGACGCGAAGGTGGCAAGTGGGGTTTGGACGAATTTCTTGAAGTTCGCGCTATTGGTGGCTGGCCCACCGAATAACTAATGCATATCTCATAAAGAATTTTCTTATCTGGCTTCCCTATCGGGAAGCCAGATGTTTTTTGTTTGTCAGTTATTTAGGTGATCACATCCGGTTCAGTTCGTCTAATCGTGGCTTCTAAGTCACTGATGGTAAATGCTGCATTGCGCAAGGATTTCAGGGCAGTCTGTACGTCTAACCCTAAATTACCACCCAATCCAGAATATTGTTCAAGATATAGTCGTACAGTCGCGCCTTGGGTACCTGTTCCTGAAAGCCTGAACACTGCTCGTCCGCCGCCTTCAAAGGTGATGCGTAGGCCTTGATTTTTGCTTATGGTCCCATCGACTGGGTCGAGGTATGAAAACTCGTCCGCTGACGTGACGGTTAAGCCGGCGTGAGATTGCCCGACCAGTTTGCTGAATTGGTTTCGAAGATGGTGCATCATTTTATTGGCTTTTTGGATTTCCACGGCTTCGAAATCATAGCGTGAATAATAATCTCGCCCAAATGTTTCCCAATGGTCTGTGACGACATTGGCTACGGATTGTTTGCGGACTGCCAGGATATTAAGCCAAAGCAGGACTGCCCAGAGACCGTCTTTTTCGCGTATGTGGCTCGATCCGGTTCCGGCACTTTCCTCGCCGCAGATAGTGACCTTACCGGCGTCTAGCAAATTTCCAAAAAACTTCCAGCCAGTTGGGGTTTCGTAGGACCTAATGCCAAGTTTTTCCGCAACCCGGTCGCTGGCTGCACTGGTCGGCATGGATCGCGCAATTCCAGCTAGTCCTTTGCAATAGGCGGGAACCAGATGCGCATTGGCGGCCAAAATAGCAAGGCTGTCAGATGGCGATACATAGGTGTTGCGCCCGACGATCATGTTACGGTCACCGTCGCCATCGCAGGCCGCACCAATATCGGGTGACGCATCCGACATCATCAGATCTATAAGACTCTTGGCCCAAATAGGATTCGGGTCGGGATGGCCTTTGCCAAAATCCTCAAGTGGGACTTTGTTGACAACGGTTCCTGCAACAGCTCCGAGCGTATCTTCCAGAATGGCTGTGGCGTATGGACCTGTTACCGCGTGCATCGCGTCGAACCGCATTGTGAAACCTCCAGCAAACAAAGCACGAATAGCCGTAAAATCGAAAAGTTTTTCCATCAAGGCCTGATACTCAACAACTGCATCGACGATATGGATTTGCATATCACCGTGGCGGGTGATGTTAATTGTGGACAGGTCGACGTCATCGGCGTCGATAATTTTATAGTTGTCGATTGTATTTGTAGCGGCGAATATTTTATCAGTTAGACCTTCGGGTGCTGGGCCACCGTTTTGGGTGTTAAACTTAATACCAAAATCTTCATCTTTGCCGCCAGGATTATGACTCGCTGACAGGATGAAACCACCATCGACCTTGTTTAGCCGGATCAGATGTGACGCGGCCGGGGTGGAAAGGATACCATTTTGGCCAACGATCACGCCTGCTGCGCCGTTTCCTGCTGCTATTTTTATAATTGTTTGAATAGCTTCTTTGTTAAAATAACGCCCATCGCCACCGATAATGAACGTTTTATTTGTTCCACCACCGATGGCATTAAATGTGGCTTGGATGAAATTTTCTAGGTATCGCGGTTCCATGAAAATATGGGTCTTTTTACGTAGGCCCGATGTGCCAGGCATTTGCCCATCAATTGGTGTGGTCTTGATAGTCTCAATCTTCATGGGTTAATCCTTTTGCAGAGTTTGCCTGGCGGCGTCGTTCATTATCAAAGGCGTTTCGTTAAATTGCCCCTCTGTGTGTAGGTTATCAAAGCTTAAATCATGTGTCCGCTACCAGTTAGGATGTTGATTGATCGCCTCAAGCAAGTTTTTAAGCATCTTCAACATCAAAGTATCGTTGAGCTGCATGGCCATTAGACTTGTAGTAAATTGCGCAAGAAGCTCTGGATGGGGACTGAAAATTTGTGTCATCAATAAACCATCGCCACTTTTGTGGCACGATACTGAAGCATGGCGTCAGTTCTCGGTTCATCGCCTGTTGTGAGTTTTTCATCAGTTGAACTCACGACACGCCTCTTATCTGCGAAGTCTTGGGGTATTCTGGGTCGCAAAGCATGACAAAAATTACGTAAGAATGTTGTTTAGTTTTTGGATCTCGTAGTCACCTTTTCATATTGTAGTATGGAATACTTATGAATTTTATCACATGATAACATGAAGCCCGTCTAGCACAATGCTGAGATCTTCGCCTACGATAGCGCAATTAAAACTCAAGTCTTCTATCTAAGTCATCGCGATAAGGTTTTAAAATTTTTTTTGGCAAATATAGCTGCTCGGGCTATGTTCATCCACAGATTAATAGCTCTACTTTAGGCTCGACATGTAATCGCTATAAATATTAACCACTTCGCAAGCTGTTGGTGCAAAGATGACGCTCAGGGGTGATATTAAAGTGTTTTTAGTTTGCTTAATGTTGCGTCAGTGAGGTTCTAGTTCTGTCCATCGGCACTGAGGGTACCTGATGTTGATCTGTGCTCCTACAGGCTTGGATTTTGGCAAGTTTTAAGTCCAAAGTCGCCCAGCATTCCGTCGCAAGTGTTTTTTGGGTCAGGACGGTCACATCGGGGCTTTTCATTATTTTTATAGATGTAATTAGCAGAATAGCAGCTTCACAAGATTAAGGGGCTTGATCAAAAAAAATATAATATATTGTCGTAATGCTGTTTCAGTTTGGCTTATTGGCTGTGGTGTAAAGGGTTTGGGTCACAGCAATTTTTTAGTAGTAGAATTTTGGTTGTAATAGCTCTTTTTGAGATTATTCCGTTCGCGTACAATATCCACGGTTTGGTAATTAATGTTGTTACAAAAGCACAAATCGGAATTGTTAATTTGGCTTGCTAGAATGAATGAATTAGCTTTACATAGAGCTGAGTCAGCGATGGCGTCGCTTTAGTAAATTTTGACTCTTCACCCATCCTGAACGCCGGGATCTTGCTTTGACGCTTTATGGCGTAAGGGGAGGTTTGCGCCTCTTTAATAAGCATAGGTTTTCCGGTTGAAGGAGTCCTTGAATGGATCGTCCACAGAAGTATCGTTTTCACCAAGGGGACAAAATTCTCCCTTTTGCTGACTCAGAATATGAAGGCCGTTTGGCAATATTACGTAAAAGCATGGCGCATTTGGGCGTCGATGCATGTGTTTTTACATCGATGCACAACATAGCTTATTATTCAGGTTTTCTATATTGTGCGTTTGGCCGTCCTTATTCGATGGTTGTGACTGCAACTGATAGCGTCACGATGTCTGCTGGCATTGACGCCGCCCAACCGTGGCGTCGTGGGTATGGTGACAACATCACTTATACTGACTGGCAGCGGAACAACTACTGGCGTGCGATCCAGACTGTTTCTGGGACTAGCAAGGTCATCGGTTATGAGGGTGATCATCTGAGCATTGCCCAAAAAGTGTTGCTTGATGAATTTCTGACCCCAAAACTATCAATTGATATAGCACCAATAACCATGAAGCAGCGGATGCATAAGTCTGAAGCCGAAATCACATTGATCCGTGCAGGTGCGAACGTGGCTGACGTAGGTGGCTATGCGATCAAGGAGGCTGTTAGAGTAGGAGCACGTGAGATCGATGTAGCCATGGCGGGTCGTGATGCAATGGAGCTGGAAATCGCGCGACGGTTCCCCGACGCTGAATACCGCGACACGTGGGTTTGGTTTCAATCGGGTATCAACACGGACGGTGCGCACAATCCAGTCACATCCCGCAAGCTCGAGAGGGGCGATATCCTTAGCCTCAACACCTTCCCGATGATTTCTGGGTATTACACTGCACTTGAACGCACGATGTTTGTTGGTGAAGTGGACGATGCCAGCCGTAAAATTTGGGAGGCCAATGTCGCCGCCCACGAATATGGCATGTCCCTGTTGATGCCAGGTGCAAAATGCAGCGATATCACACATAAGATTAACGAATTCTTTGCCGAGCGGCAGCTGCTGCAATACCGCACGTTTGGGTATGGTCATTCTTTCGGGGTGTTATCGCATTACTATGGGCGTGAGGCTGGACTTGAGTTGCGTGAAGATGTCGACACAGTTTTGGAACCTGGTATGGTAATTTCTATGGAGCCAATGTTGACCATTGGTGAAGGTAATGCTGGTGCTGGGGGGTACCGGGAGCATGACATTCTTGTTGTCAACGATACTGATAGTGAAAATATTACTGGCTATCCATATGGACCCGATTTCAACGTTGTTGAATAGTATGGGGATAATGTTGATGCGCTGCCTATTTGGTAGCACATCAACATTTTGAATGGCACATGGTTTGAGTTGCAGGACAATCGACGCCAAAGGTGGCTTAAGACGCTACATTTCACTTCGAAAACGTCCTTGTATTTTTCCGTTAGGTCTATCAAGCTGATTATCAAGTTAGCGGTTTCCTGACTGATCGCACATAGGCTTATCCGAAAGGGAAAAGTTCTCGATGGTAGATAATCAATCGGCATTTGTGGCTTTCGAGCGTGTCCAGAAAAGTTACGACGGCGAGGTTCTTGTCGTTAAAGACTTAAATCTGTCGATGCCCAAGGGTGAGTTTTTAACAATGCTTGGGCCATCTGGCTCGGGCAAAACCACTTGTTTAATGATGCTTGCAGGATTTGAAACCGCAACGCATGGCGATATTCTGTTAGATGGTACTTCGATCAACAATATTCCTCCGCACAAGCGCGGTATTGGGATGGTCTTTCAAAACTACGCATTGTTCCCGCACATGACGGTGGCCGAAAACTTGGCCTTTCCGCTTGAAGTGCGCAAGATCGGCAAGTCCGAACGTGAAGAAAAAGTTATGCGCGCTTTGGGCATGGTTCAGATGCAAGACTTTGCAGGGCGGCGTCCCGCGCAATTGTCTGGTGGTCAACAGCAACGTATCGCTTTGTCGCGTGCGCTTGTTTTTGAACCCGAATTGGTGTTGATGGACGAACCTCTCGGCGCTCTTGACAAACAGCTGCGCGAAACGTTGCAGTTTGAAATTACAAATCTGGCACATGAACTTGGCATTACTACCGTCTATGTGACCCATGATCAGACCGAAGCGCTCACAATGTCAGATCGCGTCGCGGTGTTTGACGACGGCCGCATTCAGCAATTGGCGGCACCAGATGAATTGTACGAGAAACCACAGAACAGTTTTGTTGCACAGTTTATTGGTGAAAATAACACGCTGGATGGCATAGTTCAGGAGATCCGAGGCGACACTTGTATAGTGAAGCTTGACAGTGGTGATATCATCGATGCGGTTCCTGTTAACATTCAAGCGGTTGGCGAGCGCACGCAGGTGTCTATCCGTCCAGAACGTGTTGAGATTGACCGTTCACGGTTGCAAGAAGATGCGCATACGCTAAAGGCTGAAGTTCTTGAGTTTATTTATATGGGTGATATTTTTAGAACTCGCCTCCGGGTGGCTGGTAAAGATGACTTCGTAATTAAAACGCGCAACGCGCCGGATCAGAGGCGCCTAAAGCCTGGTGAGATGATCGAAATAGGATGGCTCGCACAAGATTGCAGGGCGCTCGACGCATAAGTATCGCGCCCAAAGGGAAACAGTGCGACAGTCGCCCGGACAATCGCGCTGACACGACAAAACCGGGTAAATCAATAGGAGACTTTAATGAAAATGACTATCAAATTGATGGCAACCACATGCCTGATGCTGCCCGCAACACTTGCGGTTGCTGACGGGCACATGGCTGATGAGATGACCATCGTTAGCTGGGGAGGCGCATACTCCTCCTCACAAGAAAATGCCTATCATATTCCATATTCTGAGATGACTGGTGTCACGATCATCAACGATGAGTCCTCTGCTGAAGCAGTTGCGAAACTTCGTGCTATGAATGAAGCTGGAAACGTCACGTGGGACGTAGTAGATGTTGTTGCATCTGACGCGATCCGTCTATGTGACGAAGGCCTTGCGCTTGAAATCGACTTTGACGAGCAGCTAGCCCCCGGCGATGACGGTTCTACTGCTACTGAAGATTTTGGTGACCTTCTGGTTTCCGACTGCTTCATCCCACAGATCGTTTATTCTACAACTGTTGGATACCGTGTTGATCTAGTAGGCGATACTGCACCAACAGATATTTGCGCGATCTTTGACACAGAAACATACCCAGGCATGCGGTCGCTCGAAAAGCGTCCGATCAATAATATGGAATGGGCGCTGCTCTGTGATGGCGTAGCCAAGGGTGACGTATACGATGTCATGGAAACAGAAGAAGGTCAGGAACAGGCATTTGCCAAACTTGATACCATCAAAGATAGTGTGATCTGGTGGTCCGCTGGTGCAGACACGCCACAGCTTTTGGCTGATGGTGAAATTATTATGGGTTCCACCTACAATGGTCGTCTGTTTTCTTTGATTGAAGAGCAGGACCAACCTGTCGCAATGCTTTGGGACGCACAAGTGTTTGACCTTGACGGTTGGATCATTCCAGCTGGCCTGACCCCTGAGCGCGAAGCACGCGCGCTGGATTATGTCCGATTTGCAACCGACACACAGCGCTTGGCTGATCAATCTAAATACATCGCATATGGACCAGCTCGTGCATCTTCTGCACCACTTGTAGCCCAGCATGCGACACTAGGTATCGATATGGCACCACATATGCCAACAGATCCAGCAAACGCAACGAACACGTTCTTATACAACTACACATGGTGGGCTGACTACCGTGACGATCTGGATGCAAAATTCCAGGTTTGGTTGTCGCAGTAAAAACTATTTTGGAGCGCGGCATAGCCGCGCTCCATTCTTTTTCTGAAAAGAGGTGGTACACGTGACTTTGGTTTTGGCAGCAGACGGACGACCGCTTAAGACGTCACTGAATCGCGCATTGCGCCGCCAGAAACTGCGTGCGCTGATGTTGATCGCGCCGCTTCTGATTTTTATTCTGGTGTCTTTTGTGATGCCCATCGCCGACATGCTGTTCAGGTCGGTCGAAAACGAAATCGTTGTTGAAACGTTGCCCCGAACAGTCGCTACTCTCGATGGATGGGATAGTGAATCAGGTCAAGCACCCGACGAAGATGTGTTTACTGCTCTTTACTTTGACTTGGTGCTAGCTGCTGAATATAAGACCCACACCCGTTTGGGCAGCCGATTAAATTATGAAATGACAGGTATTTCATCGCTATTTCGTAAATCTGGCCGATCCGTCGACGATTTTCCCACCAATAATTACACTGACGTAATTCAGGCTGCTGACACTTCTTACGGCGATCCGGCACAATGGGCCGCTTGGATGGCCGATGACGTAGTGCGCGCCGCGTTGCCGATGACCGCTAATATCTATGATGCTTGGGCTAAGATGATTGTTGACACAGAAGAAGATTTGCCAATTGAAGAAGTGCCGTGGGATTTTGTTTACACGTCGCTTTACCTCGAAGTGATGGAAGGTGCTGATCCGCCGATTTCGCTGGACCTTTCTACTGTGGCTCCTGTGACTCTGCGCGATCAGTTTTATGATGTTGATAAGGATTGGCTGGACCCAGAAGTCTGGAAGATAATCAAAATTTATTCTCCTGAATATACAAACGGATATTTTTTGAATTCGGTTGATCGCCTCAAAGGTCCTGAGGGGGTCGAGGTACGCCCCGATAATGAACAAATATATATCACGCTATTCATTCGCACAATGATCATGTCGGGATCAATAATGGGCATGTGCGTTTTGCTCGGCTATCCGATTGCTTGGCTGCTCGCAAACTTACCAGCGCGCAAAGCTAACATGCTCATGATCCTTGTTTTGTTGCCGTTCTGGACATCACTGCTGGTGCGTACATCCGCTTGGAAAGTTTTACTGCAACAACAGGGTGTTATCAATGATACACTTGTTTGGTATCATTCAACTTGGCTGGGGCAGTTCCTAGATCCCATTTTTATGGGATTTTTGAACCTATGCTATGCATTTGTAAATGTCATCACGTGGGTGTGGAATGTGCTTAATGGGATTTGGGGCGGAACGGATGGGCTGTATATGGATTGGGCTGTCGCTGGGTTTGAACGTCTCGCACTGATCAATAATCAAACGGGTACAGTCATAGCAATGACGCATATTCTGCTTCCATTCATGATTTTACCTCTATTTTCAGTGATGAAAACGATTCCAATTTCCTACCTAAGGGCGGCAAAATCGCTGGGTGCTACAAACTGGACAGCATTTTGGCGTGTTTACTTCCCGCAGTCGATACCTGGTATCGGTGCTGGCTGTATCCTAGTGTTTATTTTGTCGATTGGTTATTATATCACACCTGAACTAGTTGGTGGCACCAAAGGTGTCTTCATCTCCAATCGAATTGCTTACCACATTTCCAGTTCGCTCAACTGGGGTCTTGCGGCCGCGTTGGGTACCATTTTACTGGTCATCGTGATGGGACTGTACTGGATGTACGACAAGATTGTCGGTATTGATAACGTCAAATTGGGGGGCTGAGGAATGTCTGCATTACCAGCATATGCGACCACGGGCCAGCGGATCTGGTTCTATAGTTTTCGGGTTATTTGTGGTCTGATCTTTTTTTTCTTAATAGCGCCAATCGTAGTTATAATTCCATTGTCGTTCAACGCTGAGAATTTTTTTACGTTTACGCCGGAAATGTTATCATTAGATCCTTCAGGTTTCTCAACGAAACACTATCAGGACTTCTTTAGCAGTTCTGATTGGCAACTTGCGCTAAGAAACTCTCTTAAGATTGCACCGGTAGCGACATTTCTATCAGTTTCACTTGGTACTTTGGCGGCGATTGGGCTGTCACAAAGCCACGTGCCGTTTCGCCGTGCAATTATGGCGATCCTGATTTCGCCGATGATCGTTCCGCTTATCATCTCAGCGACTGGCATGTATTTCTTTTATTCTAATCCTTACATCCCGACGCCGTTTGGCCGGATAGAACTGCCGTTTACGCTTACAGGCACGTATTGGGGCGTGGTTCTGGCGCATGCTGCGCTTGGTATTCCCTTCGTTATTATTACCGTGACAGCAACGCTCGTTGGTTTTGATCAGTCATTAACTCGGGCAGCTGCGAACATGGGTGCGAACCCTGTAACAACATTTTTCAAAGTGCAAATGCCTTTGATTTTGCCCGGTGTCGTGTCTGGAGGTTTATTCGCATTTATCACGTCATTTGATGAAGTTGTGGTTGTTTTGTTTGTTGGTTCCGCGGGACAAAAAACACTTCCTTGGCAGATGTTTACAGGCTTACGCGAACAAATCAGCCCAACCATTCTGGCAGTGGCAACAATTTTGATTGCCGTGTCGATTGTACTGCTGATTGTAGTGGAAATGCTTCGCCGTCGTTCAGAGAGATTGCGTGGCTTGTCGCCAGCCTAGGTCTGATTTTAGTAATAAATGATTAATACTAAGGCGTAGTGATAAAATTTGGTGTCTTCATATTTTACAGTGATTTATGCATGTATTAATTTTACGCTGTCAATTGATCACACCACTTGTGTTTGGCTGAGCCTCCCCAAAAGGCCACGTTAGCTACATAATTTAATACTTGATCCTAGCAATGAAGCTCACTTTTATAGAATGCATTTTGGTGTCCGACATTGAGAGAATTTAAATAACATTTAACATATCAACCCTCGCTTGGATTTTGGCGATCGTAATTACGAAACGCGCGGTGCGGGGTGGCTGATGGTCATGCAATGCATTCGGATAGGGCGTTGCACTCGCGTCTGATTAACAGGTTACATATTTAATTTTGAGTGATTTTAGGCCAACCGAACGCATTTTGGTTAAAGATGTTTAAGTTGTAGCTGTGGCACTTGAATTGTCTCAAGACTAAATGGCCTAATGCATCGTGTCGCCTAGCGTTGCGAATGGTCTGAGGCGTCAGAGATGGCATAAAGTAAACATTTACATTGTGTGAAAATGCTAAGTGGTCGAACGGTGACCCGGTTGTTACAGAAAGACTTTGTCTAAGCCCTGCAATGCCCCGCTAACCCATTAACAGTTTTTGGATATGCACCGTACCTTAAAGTTGATGGAGACAAGAGTGTAAATATCGCAACTGCTGGTTAAATGCTATTGGACGGGTTGTGTATTTCGGGCTTAGATAATTTTACTTTTGTTTATAAATTTGAAGCAACGAGCCCGTATTCTCTTGTAGTTGATCAAGTTCCTCAGCACTTTACCACCGTCATAGCGCATTGTGATTGGTGGATCCGTCAATGTGATAAAGTATCGAATTGTTCCTAATTCTTGTCTGAATACATACTGGATAAAATAACCTTCTAGTCTGTCAATGCGTTACATTGGGACAATTATCGCATCATCATCTAAGAGATTACAGCTCAGTTAATTAACAATAACAACCAAACATTATTTGGCAGGTGAAATCTATGTTGTTATGTATTTTCCTACGGGCCATACCCTTGATCTTAAAGTCTATCACTCCGGTGAAGCTCTAATCATGCTGTTGTCGTGCACGCATTATTATTATTTCAAACTTTCTGACAGCGGCCCAGAAGCACTGCGAAATGTGAGTATTCGAACTTTGTTAAGCCTAGTAGTCATCCACGTTATCACTTTCAAATAAAATCCTTGATCTGAAAGTGAACTGCGCTTAACTTTTTATTAGAGGTTAATAGTCCTACTTGAAGAAACCTAGAGGTCCTTCCCAAACCTAAACCTATCCGCTCCATGGCTAGGTGTTAGTAGTCGCGTTCAAAGAAAATTCCGATGCTTGTGTCCCCGTCAGATGCAGTTGATCCACGCGCTGTAAAATTTCGGTTAATGTCAATATTAAGGTTAATTTCGGATGTGCCGTTCGACTCGATAGTAATATCACTATACAAATTTTCAGAAAGATATTTACCTGCCCGCACGCCTGCATTGCCTTCTTCATCAGTTACAAAATTTAAATCATCAAGGTTTAGACCTTGGCGAAGGTTTGCTATCACACCATCACCACCGTTGCCTGCCAAGCTCGTCAATGCTGACGCCAGTTGAACGGCCTGAAGTGGTGAGATTGACGAAATGCTACGCCCAAAAAGAAGTAGTGCTAGCACTTCATCTTGCGGCAACTCAGGGATGCTTTCGAACCGAACGTCGATGTCGTCGGTAGCGCCTTCGACAATGATACTGACTATGGTTCCAGTGCGGGCTTCCGTGGTTGCAGTAAGGCTTAAAAAAGGCGTAAAATTGCCTTGCAATTGTGCGTAGCCTTCGTCGAGTTCAAACCGCTGGCCAAGAATATTAAGTCGGCCACGTACGAGATCGAACCGACCTATGGGTACGAGTGCATTCAGGCTTCCGGCCAGGCGAAGCTGCCCACCAAGTTCAGCGTCTAGCCCGCGGCCACGGACAAAAATGCGTGATGGGGTGCTTATTATCAAATCGATTGGAAAATCAGGAGCAGCACGGTTTTGATCCTCACTTGATGGTTTGGTGCTGACGCCCGCACGATTAAGGGTCATAAGCACACCCATACGTGGGCCTAGGTGTGTTACCTCTGGCAGGCTGCCAAGCGCACTTACGCCTGAGGATGATATTTGCACTTCGACTGCGTCAAGATCGACGTTGCCCACGATTTTAGCACCCCCTGCTAGAGGGCCGTTCACTCTCACTTGGCCATTTGCGATCGCGCGATAAAACGTTGAATCACGCAGTATGACGTCGCCTAATTGTGCCATTAGCGCCGCTTGAAAGGGTGGCGATAGATCAATTGGCCCCGATAGCGCCACAGTACCACCATCTGAACTGGATCCACGAAGATCAAGACGTACTGTTCCCCCTGCAAGCCGAATGGTACCATTGATGTCCTCAACAGCCTGCTGCAATTTCGGCGCAGCTATTCTAGCATCGATTACTGTGACTGGACCATTGATTGATCCTAGGTTTACTGGACCGTTTACTGACAGATCAAATTGAGCGAGACCGTTGATTTGGCGTGGTGCAATATAAAGATTGGCTAGCGCCAGTGGTGCAGACCCTGTGAGCGATATATCAAGTTGACCACTGTTTGAAATGCGCCCTGTTGCCCGCGCTGCTGTGCCTATGGGGCCGATAGCGTCCCCCGTAACTGACCAGCCAACAGCGTCTTGGCGAGCAGTGATGTCAGCAACAAGTGGGCCTGAAAATTCTGATACTAGGATACCAACATCGCGCAGCCGAAGGGACAGATTAGCAACTGTGTCCAAACCCGACGATGCAACTGTACCGTCAGCTGTCAGATTTGGGAACGCCACGTCAATGGCGTCAAGACGCAGGTGTCCTGCCTCAGATAGACTTACATCGGCATCGATCCGGCCAATACCCGCCAAGATGGGATCAAGTGCGGGTGATCCTGCTTGCAGATTTTTTGTGAGCGCTGTGACATCGGCGTTCATCGCACCCGTCGTCGTAGTTAAGGTTCCATCGAGAGTAACTGAAAGGCCCCCACCAATCTGCTGTTCCACCAGTTCACTATAGGCGCTGAGTTCATCTATAGAAACCGCCATTTCTGCGCGTACGATGTAGCCACCTTCAATAGGAGATGCGGTGCCTTGCACTAAGGTCTCAGCCAGCGGCGCGTTTAAACCTGCGTCAAGTAAAATAACGCCATTTGGGTCGGTTTGTACGTCTGCCGTCAGCGTTGCAGGGCCAGACAGAGATGGTGTCACAAGGTTTAAATTCGTGATCTGCGCGGTGAAATTCGCACTAGTGGCTTGTGATGTGATTTCAGCGATGCCCGCTAATTGAACCGCGTCATTGCGCAGATCAATGTTGCGAAGCCTTGTACCGTCTATGTCGCGTTCCATGCCCAGTGACAGCATGCTTGTGCCTGTCAACAGTGGGTCCACCTGTATAATCCCAATGGCAAGACCATCAGTTTGCGTCGCGATTTCTAGGTTAAATATACCGTCAAAAGGCAGGACTGTTCCCGACAGATCCACAGTGCCACCGCCTGCTAGGTTGAGGCCGGTCAGTTCGGAAAATCGATTAAAATCAGCTGCTTCAAATGAAATACCGGCTTGGGTGCGGAACCGTTCATCTGGCCCGTCAATCATCGCACTGCCTTGGGCCTCAATGCCAGCACCGTTTAGCGTCAGGGCTTTCACAATGACGGGCTCTCCTTCTGTGCGGCCAAGCTCCAAGGCGCCTTCTATGTTCGATCCAATTGCCTCTGTCAGTGAGGCGTCGGGAAGCGTTAGGCCATTAGCTGCATAGTTAATATCAGCCGTGAACTGACCGAGGGTTCCCACTCTGCTTGACACTATGATGCCGCCGCCCGACAGGGCCAAAGAATCAATTGACATCCCTTCACGTACTAACGATGAGATATCAAATTCGCCTTTCCATTCATCATCATTTGCGACATCGTATTGTACGTTTAGTGACATACCACTTACTTCGGTTGGTATGTCGCCAAAGGGCAACAGCACAGGTTCTGTGTTACCAGTGCCAAGACGCCCGCGCAGATCAATCGCCTCAGGCCAGCCGTTCGCATCAATACGTGCCGAACCACGTATTACCAGTTGATCTGTTGCGACTATGAGATTGGACAAACCCAGCCCGCCCAGCCCAAAAAACGCCCCTTCGACCCGCAGTATCGTTGCGGCACCAAAAAATGGATCATATTGATCTGCTAACAGTGGGCGAAGATCGCCTTCAAGGTTCACCTTAAAGTCTTGATCGATACTGCCGGATGGGCGTGATAATTCGACGGTACCTGTAACACGGTCTTCGCCATCGGTCGCCAAGGCTATATCACCAACGAAATTATCTAAGGGCGCGTTGCCTGCGATTTCAAGTTTTACAGAGGGGCGGTCAGGCAGGTCCAATATCCGTGCGGCAATGCCATTTTGGCCTTCAGCAGCAAGTAGGAATAGCCTCAGTTGGCGCGCTTCGTTTTCATATGCTGCATCAACGATGAAACGCCCGACTTTGTTATCGGTGCGCTCTAAGGTGAAATTTGTGCTGCCCTCGCCATTCCCTAGCTTAAGGGCCCCCTCAAACTGAGCTGTCAAAGGCTCACCTAATAGAGCTTCTGTAAGAACGATTTGTACGGCTGAGATTTCTGCTATGTCGATGGACACAGGCAGTTCAGGCAGACTGAAAGGTACGGCTTCTGCGTCTGGTAGATCGACTATGTCGGTGTTCGTGATGGGAAGGCGTATCAACTCAATCTGGACAGCGCTCAGCTTTTCAATTTCTACACGACCCGACAGCAGCGCGGATCGGTTCCAATTAATAATCAACCCATCGAGGCGTAGCCAAATACCATCTGCATCAGAAATTGTGATGGCATCCGCAGTTGCGGCGGAGCTGAGCGCTCCCTTAAAGTTAATCAACCGTACAGTTAAACTATCGGTGTTAATAGTATCTTCGATCAGGCTAGTAATAAAATCACGATCATCTTCATTACTTTGCGCAGTTGTAAAACTTGCCCAAGCTATCAACATAAAAGTTAATAACATGCGCATCAAAACGACTGTCCGATTCCGATATAGACTTCTATTTGTTCGCCAGCGTTGTCGCCTATTGCAGGCGTCGCGACGTCTAATCGGATAGGGCCTATACCTGTATCATAACGCAAACCAAGACCTGTACCTGCGTGCCAGTCGCCATTTTCAAAAGGGACTGCATCCGCCCCAATAAAACCTGTGTCATAAAATCCTACAACGCCAATCTTATCAGTAATCTTAAAACGCGTCTCAAATTGTGCGCCAATAAACGTAGCTCCACCAATTTTGGTACCGCTTTTGATATCGATTGCGAGGGATTGATAAGGTTGTCCGCGTACCGTTCCGCCGCCACCAGAATAAAACAAATAGCTGGCTGGCACAGCCTTAGCATCCGCTCCAAGGATTGAGCCAATTTGGCCACGCAAGGCTAATGTGACGTTATCATCCTGCCCAAAGCTGTGATAAATTCGGCCATCTCCGTAGATGCGCGCACCGCTGTCGGAGCCACCCAATCCCAAAAACGGCGTAAACAAAAGATTGGAGTAATATCCTGATGTCGCATCAAGGGGATCGTTACGAAAGTCAGTGGTTCCTTCAATTGGAGCATAAATTAAGCTGTAGGTTCTGTCGCTCAAATCATCAGATAGTTTGCCAAAGTTATAGCCTATCCCATATCCTAGAATCAGGTCGTCATATATGTGTCGGATAATGCCAACTTCAAAGCTAGCGTCGCGCTCAAAGAACGACGGTTCATCTAGTTGAGCGATGTTTGCATTAATATAAAGATCGGTGTCTTGGCGAAATGTTGCAGGACGCAAATAGGCAGAACCAAGGCTGTAGTCGTTGCCACCTGTGTTGCTAGACAATCCTGCGATTTCACCGTCAACACGGAATTGTTCAGCTCCACCAAGAAGGTTGCGATGCAACCAGTATCCAGACAAAGTCAATCCGGTCACTGTGGAAAATTCAATACCTGCATTAATTCTGCGCGGGGTTTGTTCTACGACTTCGATAGTTATCGGCAATGTGCTGCCTTCGGGTGCATCGCCTCCGATGATTATTGCTGATGTAAACGCCTCTGTGCGTCGTAAATTTTTTGAAGCGCGTGTCATGGCTGCAGGATCAAAAACTCCGGTTGGAAGTCCTGCAATTGCGAGCACACGGTCTGTGCGCACGGCTTCATTTCCTGTCACCACGACACTGCCAAAAGTAAGCTTTGGTCCAGGTTCTATGGTGATCCAAACGTCAAGTCTTTCGTCAACGTGGCGGGCGGTGATCGTTTGCCCGTCAGTTTGCGCTAAGGGGTGGCCCATGTTTCGCCAGCCATCGACAACGGCAATCGTGGCTTCACTAATATCATTGGAGCGGGCGATATTTCCAGTTGTGAAAGCTTCTGGCATTTGTGTGCTGCGCGCCAGGGGCTGGATGTCCGTGCTCCCGAATGTGAAACGTTTTCCTGTTGTCACGGATAAGATGATGGTTTCGATTGGACCGCTCGGTACTGATGGGTTAATTCTCGAGGCTTCAGTCCCATCTATAAGAATGGAAATTGTGCCGCTGTAAAACCCCTCTGTGTACAGCCCTGTAAGCAGGCGTTGGTAGTCTGCTTGTGCAGCGGCTATGTAGTCCTGTGGCGCTTCAGCACCATCGCTTTGAAGCGCCAACGTCAGCGATGCTGTGCTTAAAGCCGTTTTAAAGCTTTCATCAGCTTGAGGAATAACCAAACGCACGTCTTGAGATGAGGACCCAGAAGGGATCACCCATGAGATCAAAGCCAGTAAAGGTATTAATCTTCTCATATTCGACTTCTTGTGATCGATCATAACTAAACTTATCAAACATCATGCGTAGACGAAACGTAAAATACTTCTAAAATTTTTTATTTGCTGATCATGATCCGTGGCGCTTTCTCAACAGATAAGGCAGAGTGCGCATATGGGATATTTAATAGATAATCTGCAGTACGCGAATTGGTCTGAAAAGATTTTTTGCCAGATGCGAGAAGGCGGCGTCGACGCTGTCCATGTGACCATTACTTACCATGAAAGCTTTCGTGAAATGGTGCTGCAGCTAGAGGCGTGGAATCGCCGATTCGAGAAGTTTCCAGATCTCATTATGCGGGCCACCACGGCTAAAGATGTGGTTACCGCGCGCGCGAAAGGCCGTACGGCGATTTTCTTTGGGTTTCAGAATCCTAGTCCCATTGAAGATGACATTGGCCTGATCGAAATCGTGCATCAACTTGGTGTACGGTTCATGCAACTTACTTATAATAACCAGTCCTTATTGGCGAGCGGGTGTTACGAGGCTAACGACACTGGCCTGACCCGTTTTGGCTTGCAAGCAGTGGCCGAAATGAATCGTGTTGGGCTTGTTGTCGATATGAGCCATTCTGGTGATCGATCTACTTTGGAAGCTATTGATGCCTCATCACGACCCATCGCGATCACTCATGCGAATCCTAGCTGGTGGCATCCCGCACGCCGCAATTTTGGTGACGATGTGATCAAACCCCTCGTTGCACGGGGCGGAATGGTAGGTTTTTCGGTCTATCCACACCATTTGAAGGGCGGATCAGAATGCACGGTTGAAAGTTTCTGCCAGATGGTGGCAGATGCTTCTTTGCGCTATGGGGTTGAAAATCTAGGGATAGGTACAGACCTCTGTCAAGATCAGCCGGATAGTGTTGTGGAATGGATGCGTGTTGGGCGCTGGTCAAAGGCCATGGATTACGGCGAGGGTACTGCTGACGCCGCGGGATTCCCAGCTATGCCAAGCTGGTTTGGTGATAATCGTGATTTTTATAACATCCGTGCCGGATTAGTTGCCGTTGGCATGTCAGATGCAGAAGTCGACGGGATTATGGGTGACAATTGGTACCATTTTTATTGCCAAAACTTCGATGTCGCCAAAATCTAATTTAAAAGTACTACGATGTCATGATAACGCATGACTTAATGCGTCGCTTTTGAACACTAATTAGTGGTTTTTGTATTTGACGGATAGGTATGCTCTGGCAAACATAAGATTATGTTAGGTCAAAGTGTCACTCCACCAATGTTGCCCCTACGCACCCCTGATAAGGTAATGCGTTTGAGGCGTATGGGGGCATCTTTTCCGACTAGATTGTCGTTTCTTCGCGTTCTTTTGCGCCGATTATCCGCAGAAAAGGCGCAAGTCAATCGGCCTGTTTGGGTCATGGACGACGACGGTTTTGGGCATGCAGTTTATACTGTTCCGTTTGGCGGTCACCTTTATTCCTTAGTAGCAGTATCCATAAATTTGCCGCCTGAATTACGCACTGATCGCGTGATTGCGTCAGCTTGGGACACTACCTATATTTTGTATGATGGGGTCCCAAGCACGGACGAAATTGCGCGGATTGTTAAAACTGCGCCTTTGCAAGAAGCTGCGCGGTTCACGGAGCGCGATCTCGTGCTGAGTCGTGCTAATAAGTCTGTGCGCCTGTTCGCCCACACGGTTGAACGACTGCAGGCTGGAGGCCAGCCAGACTCTGATTTAGTTCGCTCTACTGGTTATTTGATGCGGACCACAGCAGTTTATGGCAATGGAAAATTTGGCATTGCTGATCGTGATGTGTTCGCTGCGCGCGACGGTATGACTGGGCCGTTTATGGCAGAAATGCTTACGGTTTGGTTGATCCGAGGGTTTACCCATGATTTGGTCGAACATGTTGGTGGTGCGCAGCTTGATCCTCACCTGAAACGGCATTTGGGGATCGGTAATTCAACTGGACTGGGCATGGCGCCGTTTTTGGTGTCACATCCGCTGCTATTGAACGCTTGGATTTTGGCGCGTGAAACTGCGTTGGCGCGTGTGCGTGCTATCGAAACGTTAAATGCTCTGCAGATTGAAGCTATTTACGATTTAGTCTCACGTGCCGCCCAGCACCTTTTGGAATGGCAGGTTCCTGACGTAATTGGACAGCAACGTATCGACCAAATGCGCCAAGAATGGCCGCAACTGGCCGCACAGATAACGCCTGAAACTATGTCTGAATGTTACCCACTGGATCGTTTGTGGCAAAATGCTTCTGAGTTTTCGATAGACACGCAAGAATGCCTTGCGGCGCTGATGATTGAACCATTTGGGGATTTAGTGGATGATTTGTGTAATACTATGACAACCGAGCACCGCGTTGCGCTTGATTCGTCGATGACCTGTGCAGAGTTACAGGCATTGATTGCTCGTGATTGGAATTGGGCAATGTGTGATTATGAAGCCCCTGAAGCGTGTCATCAGTTTTGGTATTTGTCTGAGGCAAAGGCAGAACCCCGCCTTGGTCTACGCCATGAAGAAAACGGTGCTAGGTTAGAAAGCCCGCTTGATATTGGTCGTAAGGTTGCGTGTTTGGCGCAGGATTTGCACATTAGTGACACAGTCGCCAACTTACTGGCGCGCCACCCCGAACATCGCACGGCGGTCCGGCGAGTACAGACGCTTGATCGTGCGCCCTATGGTGAAATTCGTGATAATCTGATTGGGCGTGATTGTTTACCGATTGATATGTTGCGCTGCAAATTAGGTTTTTTTGGTGCTGCCAAGTTTGATCCTAAATCTGACCGTTGGACGCGGATTACCCTGTGCCAAGGCGCGCCTTTGCGCGATGAATTAGGGGGCGCTGACGACTGGTGGTTGCCTACGTTTGACGCATGACATACCGATTTGAAAAATCTGCTAATGAGATCGAAACGCTAGTTTTAAAAGCTGCGCGCGGAGGTGGTCTGTCCCTAGGACTGGCTGAGGAATTGGCGATGGCGACTGCCTTCCTCGATCTTGATCAGCTTGCAGTTTGTCCATGTCACACTGGCGGCTCGGCAACTGTTATCCCAACTGCACTTGACTTTGTTGCAGCTGGCGATGGACCAAAAACGGTTAGTGCGGATCATGCTTTAATAGCAGCCTATGTTGCGTCAATTGAACATCATACAGGGCAAACTCTGGTTTGGGATATTACCGCAACAGGTGCGATCTTTCGACGATTTGAGCCGATTAAACCGGCTGTGCAATCGCCCAAAGGAAGACGCATTTTGCCTTCGGTGTTGAACGATCATCTTTCTGATATGGCTAAAAAAATATTGGTTCCAGAGACTGAAAATTCCCATATTTTTGGGGCAGGCGCAGGGCTGATGGACAATGACTGACTGCGTTTAGGCAAATGGGTCTTCGGGGTAGCCGACACTGGCCAAGTATAAACCTTGGGGTGGGCAAACTGGCCCGCAAGCGGTCCGGTCACGAGCCTCTAAAGCGGCAGTCACATCATTGGGCGTCCACGCGCCAGCGCCGACCCGCTCCAATGTTCCGACAAAGCTGCGAACTTGGTTGTGCAGGAATGATCGCGCGCGCACATGGAACCAGAATTCTTGTGCGCCATCACTGCGGTTGACCTGTTCGACATCCAGTCTGTCTAACGTGCGTTTTGGGCTGTCTGCCTGACAAACTGTCGATCGAAAGGTTGTAAAATCATGGTGGCCGAGAAGACGATCTCCCCCTGCCTGCATCGCGGCCCCATCTAATTTTTGGCGGACTTGCCAGACTTTACCAGCCTCCAATACTAATGGTGCGCGCCGGCTTACCAACCGGAACAAATAGCGTCGTTCAAGTGCTGAAAAGCGCGCATGCCAATTATCTGCAACTTGCACGCAGGCGACAATGGAAACGGGTGCTGGTTTGAGATGGTAATTCAGTGCCTCTGACAGGCGAAACGGGTCCCAACTTTTTTCTAAATCGCAATGTGCAACTTGGCCCAAGGCATGCACACCAGCATCTGTGCGCCCTGCTGCGCCAATCTTGTGTTCACGCATTTCAAGTTTTGTCAACGCGGCTTCGATAGCACCCTGAATAGATGGGTCACTAGTCTGGCGCTGCCAGCCACAAAATGGAGTACCATCATATTCAATTTTTAAAGCGTACCGAGGCATAAATGAGGCCTAATCCTAGGGTGCTGTAAAATCAATCCCTACACAACTGGTTGTGGGCTGCCTATCTAACATTTACTAAACTTTGGGAGGTTTGCGTGTTTATCTCAACACTTACAAGTCAGGTCACGCGCTGCGTGAGTGCAATTAAAGATACGGTGAGCGCACCTTTTACTGAACCCGTCATCCGGTTGGGTGTCACGGGGCTAAGCCGAGCGGGTAAGACAGTATTTATCACATCTCTGGTTGCTAATCTTTTGAATCGTGGGCGAATGCCGCAACTTCATGCGGCTACATCGGGGCGTATTCAAACGATCTATCTTCAACCGCAACCTGATGATACAGTACCAAGGTTCAATTATGAAAAAAACCTTGCTGCATTGAGCGGTAAGAAACCGTACTGGCCCAGTGGCACGAAACGGATTTCCGAATTGCGCTTATCGATGCGTGTGCAGCCAATAGGGTTGCTTGGTTCATTTAGAGGGCCTCAGACCATACATTTAGACATCGTGGATTATCCAGGCGAATGGCTGTTGGACCTGTCACTGATTGATAAAGATTTTGCAACTTGGTCTGCCGAAGTTTTGTCGCGTCTAACTGGCCGTCCCGCCGCGTCTGATTTCGAACGTGTGCTGAATGCTTGCGACCCTGCGACAGGGTTCTACGAACCACAAGCGCAAGCCATTGCAGCTGCGTTTACCACCCATCTTAACGCAGCGCGTGAGGCTGGATTTTCCGACTGCACACCAGGGCGGTTCTTGCTTCCTGGAGACCTAGAAGGCTCACCTGTATTGACGTTTTCTCCCTTGCCGTCTGTGGATCGGCCTGCACGAAAATCACTGTGGCGTGAATTTGAGCGGCGCTTTGAAAGTTACAAACGCAATGTTGTGCAACCGTTTTTTCGTGATCATTTTGCTAAGATTGACCGTCAAATCGTATTGGTTGATGTGTTAGGTGCAATCAATTCTGGCCCGCAAGCGGTTGAGGACATGCGCTGTGCGATGGCGGATATTCTTGGCGCCTTTCGACCTGGTCGCAACAATTCCCTAACACAGCTTTTTCAAGGGCGTCGGATCGACAAAATTTTGTTTGCCGCCACCAAAGCAGACCATTTGCACCACCACCAACATCCACAATTGACCGCCATTACCCAAGCGCTTTTGCGCGATGCAAAGGACCGTGCGGAATTTTTAGGTGCCACAACGCAGGCTATGGCTATCTCCGCTTTGCGCACCACAGTTGAAGAGATTCGTAGTCACAACGGTGCGGAACTAGGTGTCGTACGCGGTCAGCTTTTGCACTCCAATGAACATAAAGCGTTTTACCCTGGTGCCTTGCCCAGTGACCCCACGCATCTGCTTGGTCCCGCGCGGTCTGGAACTGAAAATTGGCTTGATGTGGACTACAAAGTCATGAGTTTCGCGCCCATGCCGCTGACTCTCAAACCTGGGGATGGGTTACCGCACATCCGACTTGATCGTGCCGCACAGTTCCTGTTGGGGGATAAACTATGAAATTAAAAACTAAAAGTGGCCCGGTTCTTTTTGATTTGGATAATACAGATAATGTCACGCCATCGACAGCGCCGCCCGTGCCAGAACTTGATATTATTCTAACGCCTACTGCAATGCAGCGCGTGGCGAGTTTGGCCGCAAAACGTCCAAACCGATTGGTGCGTTGGTTCTGGGGGCTGTTGTTTTCGCTCATTGGACTTTTAATCAGCGTAGCTGCATGGGACTTCGTGATTGGCCTGCTGTACCGCTCTCCTATTCTAGGCTGGGTGGCTGTTGGCCTGACAGGACTTTTCTGCGGTGTTCTGTTGCTGATTTCCTTACGAGAAATGGCTGCATTCGGGCAACTTCGCCGTGTTAATCGCATCCAGACGGGTGCCGCCGAAGCATTAATTAATCATAATTTGACGCGTGCTCTCGAGGTTACAGGACAGATCACAGCGCTGTATCAGAGTCGTGATGACACCCGCTGGGGGCGGGAGGTATTTGCTGACAAACGAAGCGACATGTTTGATGCTGACGCCCTTCTTGGCCTTGCAGAAAATACGATTCTTGCGCCACTAGACGCTCGCGCACGGCTTGAGGTTGAGGCTGCTGCGCGCCAAGTTGCCACCATTACAGCGATTGTCCCGCTGGCACTTGCAGATGTATTGACTGCTCTTACTGCTAACATGCGGATGATCCGGCGCATTGCAGAAATTTATGAAGGACGTTCAGGTACACTGGGCACTTGGAGGCTGGCCAGACAGGTTTTATCGCATTTGGTTACAACAGGGGCCATCGCCGTTGGGGATGATTTGATCGGGTCGGTTGTGGGTGGTGGCTTGTTGTCCAAAGTGTCACGTCGGTTCGGAGAAGGTGTTATAAACGGCGCGCTTACTGCACGTGTTGGCGTGGCTGCGATGGAGGTGTGCCGCCCGCTGGCTTTTGCCGCGGAGCGCAAACCGTTAGTGACCAGCCTTGTAAAACAGAGTCTAAAAGGGCTCTTCGGTAATATACTAAAGGATCACTGATCTGCTAGATAGGCTGTCAAAATATCAAGTGCAGCCTGCAAATCAGTTTTGTGAATCATTTCAGTTACTGTGTGAATATAGCGGGTGCCAACAACGATTCCGACTGCCCGTGCACCTGCTGCGGCTTGTTGTGCCGCGGCGCCGTCCTGGCCACCTGAAGCTAGCATTGTGCGCTGAAAGGCAATGTCGTTTTTGACCGCTAGAGCCTCAATCTCAAGCACCAACGCTTTGTCAGCTATGAAGCTGCTATCTCGTACATGCAGCCCAAACCCTTTGCCCTGTACGGTCGTCACATCCTTGTCGGGTACACCGGGTGTGTCGCAGGCCAGCGTTGTGTCGATGCCAATGCCGATGTCTGGCTTTACCTTGAACGCCGAGGTTCTGGCCCCGCGTAGTCCCACTTCTTCTTGCGTCGTGAAAACGACGTGGATTTCCGCGCCACGCCCTTTGGAGCCAAGATTTCTTATCATCTCAATACCCAACCAACACGCGATTCGATTGTCTAATGCTTTGGAAACAAATTTATTACCAATTTCAATGAATGGTTCATCCATCACAACAAAATCGCCAATCTTCACCACATCCTTGGAGGCTTCTCCCATACCAAGATCAACGTAAAATTCGCCAATTTCTGGAATTTTTTTACGGTCCTCGGCTGATGAAATGTGGATTGGCTTTCCACTGGGGTTCATCACACCTTTGAAGTCGCCATCATCTGTACAGACCAGCACTCGGCGCGAAAACAGATTGCGCGGATCAAAGCCGCCAACAGGCTGCAAATATAAATAGCCCTTGTCGTTGATATGGCTAACCAGAAAGCCGATTTCGTCCATGTGGCATAGTAACATGACTTTTGGTGCGTCCTTTGTCTCGGCATCTCGGCGACACAATAGAGACCCCATAGGATCGACAGTGACTTCGTCAAACAGTCCATCAATCTCACCTATGATTAGATTGCGCACGCGGTCCTCATGGCCTGGAACACCTGGCATTTCACAAAGTTGACGTAAAAGCTCAGTGTTCATTTTAGACATTGGGGTGACCTTTTTTTTGGGAGGGTACTAGGTATAGACTGATCAAGCGGGCTGTCCGATGCAAGTGCCAGATAAAATGTTAACAAGTGTCTGACTTTTTGCATTTACCCCCCGATTTCTGCGCTTGAGGGCCGCTTACCCCCAAGAAAGTGCTTTACACCTGAACGAGTAATAAGCGACCATATGTAGTATCGAGAGGATTATGTATTCTTTATGATTAAGTGTGATACCAGATATAGCTATTGCCAAAGCTTTCTGGATTGGTACAGGAGGATTCATAATTGGCACTCGCAGAAAGCTTTGAGCACACAGATGATATCCACCCGATTGATCTGGTAGAACATATCGCATTACATCACGCATGGGAGTTTGATCGTATTCATGACGACCAGATTGCGTTCTCAGTTAAAGGCCAATGGCGCACTTATGCGATTACGTTGGCATGGTCGGCGTATGATCAAACCCTGCGGTTGATTTGTACGTTTGAAATGGAACCTCCTGTGGATCGGATGGCTGAACTTTATGAATGTTTAAACCTGACCAACGATATGTGTTGGGCAGGTGCGTTTACTTTCTTGGCCGATCAAAAATTAATGGTATATCGTTATGGTCTTGTCCTAGCAGGTGGACAGTTCGCTGGATCGGAACAGATAAATTCTATAATTAATACCGCCGTACTGAACTCGGAACGGTTTTATCCGGCATTTCAATTGGTGACATGGGCCGAACGTACGCCTAAAGTTGCTATTCAGGTTGCCATCGCTGAAGCTTACGGCCGCGCGTAACTGTAACATTGTTGTGATTGCAAAACAGTCGACACCAACCGCTTGAACCCCTGCTTTGAGCGGCCTACGGTTGAAGCAACAATGTGAGGATTTTTTCATGACAATGTCAGCAATAGAAGAACGTGGTATGGTCCTTTTGGGTTGTGGCAAGATGGGATCGGCGATGCTGGCGGGATGGTTGTCGGGTGGGTTGTCCCCCTCAAATATTTGGGTCCTCGACCCTTGCCCAAGTGATTGGTTGCGCAGCACTGGCGTGCATGTGAATGGCGGTGTGCCTGATAACCCAGCGATCGCGCTGATCGCAGTGAAGCCACAAATGATGGGCGACGCACTGCCGTCGATGGTAGCACTTGGCAATGCATCAACCTTGTTCCTGTCCATTGCAGCGGGCACTCCAATTTCTGTATTTGAAACCGCGCTGGGCGCAGACAGCCCTATTATTCGTGCCATGCCCAACACCCCCGCAGCCATCGGGCGCGGTATTACGGCCATCGTCGGGAATGCCAATGCGACAATGGCGCATTTGGACATGGCTGACTCATTGCTGTGCGCGGTTGGGCAAGTCGTGCGGCTTGATGGTGAACACCAGATTGACGCAGTGACAGCCGTCAGCGGATCCGGTCCGGCATATGTGTTTCATTTGATTGAAACCTTGGCAGCTGCCGGGGTGGCCCAAGGGCTATCCGCAGATTTGGCTATGAAGTTGGCCAAAGCAACGGTTGGGGGGGCAGGAAAATTGGCTGAAGATTCTGATGAAGACCCTAGCCAGTTGCGTATTAATGTAACGTCACCAAACGGTACAACACATGCAGCGTTACAGGTGTTGATGGATGAGGTTACAGGTTTTCCACCTTTGTTGCGCCGGGCTGTCAAAGCGGCAGCAGATCGTAGTCTGGAACTTGGTAAATGAGCGACATTACCTTTGATGAATTCATGAAGGTCGACATCCGCGTTGGCCGTATCGTGCGGGCTGAAGCATTTCCAGAAGCGCGCAAACCCGCAATTAAGATATGGATCGATTTTGGGGCTGAGATTGGTGAGCGCAAGACCTCAGCTCAGATCACGGACCATTATACGCCCGATGATTTGATTGGAAGACAGGTCATGGGTGTCGTAAATTTTCCACCCCGCCAGATTGGTCCTTTCATGTCTGAGGTGCTGGTGCTGGGTGCTAATGACGATACAGGCGTGGTTTTAATCGCACCGGATAAGGAAATCCCATTAGGAGCAAGAATGTGTTGAAAAAACTTCTCATCACGCGGCCCATAGCTGCGCCAGTTCTGGAGCAGGCTAATGCTACGTTTGCGGTAACTGTTCATAAAGGTGGCAAGCTATCAGTTGTTGATACGGCACGGGCGCTAGCACAGTTTGACGCGATACTGCCGACATTGGGCGATGCATTCAAAGCAGACGCTTTTGTAGGTGAAATGCGATGTAAAATGATTGGTAATTTTGGTGTCGGCTACAACCATATTGACACGGATGCTGCGGCGAAAGCGGGTGTGATTGTCTCAAACACGCCGGATGTGTTGACTGATGCCACAGCGGACATTGCATTGACATTATTGCTGGCAACAGCACGGCGTGCAGGCGAGGGTGAGCGGATCGTGCGATCTGGCAAATGGGGCGGCTTTGACGGTGGCGGTATATTAGGCACTCATGTAACGGGCAAAACACTAGGCGTGGTTGGCATGGGGCGGATTGGGCAAGCGATTGCAGCGCGGTGCCACTATGGGTTTGACATGGATGTTGTGTTTCATAACCGATCTCCCAAAGTTGTATCAGTTCCAGCGCGGCAATTGGACGGGCTGCATGACGTTATGGCAGTGGCTGATTTCGTAGTTGTGGCGACCCCAGGTGGTGCGAAAACTACCAAGATGATCGATGAGGCCGCACTAGCTGCAATGAAACCCACAGGTATATTCGTTAATGTTTCGCGAGGCGAAGTGGTAGACGAAAGCGCTTTGATCGTCGCCTTAGAAAATAATCGTATTGCAGGTGCGGGCCTTGATGTGTACGAAAAAGAACCCTACGTGCCGCCGCGCTTGTTGGCTTTGGATAACTGCGTTTTGTTGCCCCATCTTGGATCAGCTACTCAGGAAACCCGTCAGGCTATGGCACAGATGGCGCTGGATAATATTATCTCGTGGGCGGACGGGGGCGATCCACCACAGCGAGTGAATTAGTGGGATTTAAACTAAAGTGGCGTCACCATCGTCGATGGCTTCGCGCCAGTGACGACGGCACAGACTAACATAAGTTTCGTTGCCGCCAATCTGAACTTGATTGCCGCCTGTTACTATATCGCCGTTGCCATCTTTGCGCACGACCATCGTTGCTTTTTTACCGCAATAGCAAATAGTCCTGATCTCGCGCATTTCATCTGCAAGCGCGAGAAGCGTCGCTGAACCCGGGAACAGCTCTCCCATGAAATCAACGCGCAATCCATAGGTCATAACTGGTAAGCTAAGGTGGTCGACCGCCCGGGCCAACTGCCAGACCTGATCGGGGCTAAGGAACTGCGCCTCGTCAATGAACACGCAAGCGCAGGGACCAACAGTAATGCGCTGTTCGATCTTGCGAAATAAGTCATCGTTGCATGCAAAGGTATCGGCAGGCTCACAGATACCAATCCGGCTTGAGATGCGGCCAGCTCCAGCACGATTGTCAAATTGCGCTGTTAATAAATAGGTCTGCATGCCGCGTTCCGCGTAATTGTGCGCTGCTTGCAATAGCACTGTCGATTTGCCAGCGTTCATAGTGGAATAGTTAAAATACAGCTTTGCCATAATATAAAGGAATGGACCGTTGCTGGCATCGTTGCAAGAGCACAGCTATGATTCAACGTATTTTGCTTGCGAGTGGCAACATATAAAGCAGCTTAAAAGTAGAGAACCAATTACACTGAGATTTCAAATAGCAAACCATCTGACCTTGAATAAGGGCATAAATCTTAACATCCTCGCGAGGTGGGGGCACTGATTTTTTCGTTTTATGTTTTTTTAACTTAACTTTGTGTCCATACTTTTTAAAACTATCTTGGGTTATTTATGAAAAAAGATTGGGGTCTTTTTCTGTTTCTGCAAAAACGACACATATCGTTGCCATAAGCAGTTAGATAACAAACATACAGAAGACTTAGTTAAGAATTTGTGGATTTAACCTGCATGTCAATTGATGGATAAATTAAAGCTTTTCTTGGGTGAATATTCCTCGGAATATGAAGAGCACGCGGACAGATTTATGTCATTGGACCCTGATGCACGGTTTCAAGTCGAGAGATTCATTCTCTTGTAACATCCACTTTAGTAGAATTCTATGGTGATATGTTTAACAACATTAATGCATGATTTCTTGCTTTGGGGGCTGACAAGATTCCCTCCATTCAGCGTTTCACAATAGTGAAAATGAGTATCAGTGATAGATTGAATATGACGTCATTACCAAAGATGAATTCAAGCGGCTACTGCGTAAAAGTGTCAAAATACAAAAAATTTAAATCAATATTAATCTGAATTTTAAAATAAAATGATGAGCGTTATCTTTCAGGCATGACAAATATAAAATCTTATACGCTAAAACTACTGAATATTTTCGCTTTGTCTGGGTTGGGCAAGCCATACCATGCATCGCGGGCAATGGTTTGTACGGTTCTGTGCGCAAGAAGAGTTATTCATTTGCAGCAGCTGATGAAGGCGCGCGCGTGCTGCGTGCACTGGGCTGTGAAACTGAAACTTTTAATCCAAGTGGGCTGCCGTTGCCTGATGATGCGTCTATTGATCATCCCAAGGTGGCTGAGCTGTGTGAACTAGCATTATGATGTTAAGATATGGTCTGTTCGTCACCCAAACGTCACGGTGCAATGACAGGAATTATGAAAAAATAAATTGATTGGTTCCCGCTATCGCCTGTTGGCGGGGTACGCCCGGCGCTGGGAAAAACGCTTGCTGTGATGCAGGTCTCGGGTGGATCCCAGTCATTCAACACTATTAGCTAAATGCGGGTTTTGGGGAGGTGAATGCGAATATTGACAATTCCAAAACCAATCTTCCGTACCAATGGCATGAAAAGAATTTGATGATGGCCGGATGAAGCCATCGTCGCTTTACAACAGGATTGTCGACGTTATGGGAAAATCGTGCTGTTTACGGCGATGACGCGTGGTCGCAACGACATGCCGGTGGATCGCTATTCTGAGCGTGTCGAAACTCTGGAAGACGTTCACAATCGAATATCGATTTAGATGAATGGTACCAATGGGATGCCGCAAGCTGTGAGAGTTAAAAGTGCTGCAATTGCGATTGTTGTTTTCATAATTTGACCTATGCGCGTTCTAGAATGACGGATCCGACTGAATATCCTGCCCCGAAGGAGCAGATCAAGCCGATATCGCCTTTAACCATATCAGATGAATGTTTTGCAAACGCAATGATTGATCCTGCCGAGGACGTATTGGCATAATTTTGCAGGATATTTGGCTGCTCATTGGATAGCGGTTCGCGACCTAAGACATTTCTGCCGATATAATCGTTCATAGTTTTGTTTGCTTGGTGGAGCCAAAATCGTTTAAGATCAGTCACTTTCAGCCCGTTATCGTCAATGTGGTTCAAAATATGTTTACTAACCATTGGTAGAACCTCTTTAAAAACCTTGCGACCGTTTTGCATGAATTGCATATCGCGGCGGTCTTCCATTTGATCGCGGGTGCGGCGCAAGAAGCCGTTGTTGTTGCGAATATTGTTGGAAAATTTGGTCGCCAGCTTGGTGGATTTGATTTTGAAATAGGTGCCATGCAGGTTTTCGTCGCGTTCAATCAACAGGGCCGTTGCGACGTCGCCAAAAATAAAATGGCAGTCGCGGTCGCGCCATTCCAGATGGGCAGAACAAATTTCCGGACATATGACTAAGGCGCTTAAAATACTTCCAGATTTTATCATATCAGTTGCTATTTTGATGCCAAAAGTGGCGCTTGAACAAGCAACATTCATGTCAAACGCAAAGCCGTCGATTTCAAGCAAGCTTTGGATTTCCACCGCGATAGCGGGATAGGCGCGTTCATGATTGGACGCTGCACAAATGACAGCATCAATGTCATCAGCAGATTTACCTGCCTGCGCCATTGCTTGCAATGCGGCATCCACAGCCATTTCTGCCATCAGACTTGGTTCGTCCTCACCGCGAATTGGCATTTTAGGATACATGCGTGTGGGGTCAAGAACCCCTTCCTTATCAATGACATAACGGCGCTCAATACCTGAAGCGGCAAAGATAAATTCACTTGATGAATGAGATTTTTTGGTAATTATGTCTGCCGCTATAGCGTCTATGTTTTCAGCATTATAAAGATCTACATGGGCGTTGAAGGCAACCACTAATTCATCGTTTGTGATGCTGTGTTCCGGGGTAAAAACCCCTGATCCGGTGATGGCTGCGCTGTACATATTGGGGCCCCTTTAAGTTTGCGTTTTTTAGGCATTGGGGAAAATATAGCAAGTGGAACGCGACGTACATCACCAGCGCACAGTCTATTGGCAGCGGGTGAGATAGTGGCGCTAGAGGTTTTAGGCACACTATGGCGGTTAAAAAGGGCTTATCATGCAGGCATATGGATTTTGTTTCTAGATTTTGTGGGAAACACGTTTGTGATTGTGTTGTTTGTATTTACCTACTGAATATTACAATATTTGACCTTAGTAATTATTTATAAAATGTTATTAATTACTTTTTGTTTTTTGTTATCTTCAAATTTGAGCGCAATCTGGGTTCTCAGGTTGAGATTTGTTTTGAAAACTAACCTTGCAATGCTCTCACCTTTACGTCTCCTTTTACTTTTGCCTTCATAGCCAAAGCTGCTGCGTGTGAACCAGAGAGAGTTGTGTAATACGGGATGCGGTCGTTCAGGGCGACAGCGCGGATAGAGCGGCTGTCTTCAACGGCGGCATTGCCTTCGGTTGAGTTGAAAACCAATGCTATTTCTCCGTCTTTGAGCAGGTCAACGATTGTGCGCCCGCCTTCGTAAACCTTGTTGACGCGTTCAGCTTTGATGCCTTGATCTGTGAGCCATTCTGCGGTGCCTCTGGTGGCGCAGATGGTCATGCCAAGGTTGGTGACAAGCTGTGCGGTCTCGAGCAGTTGCGTGGTCTTGTCGCTGTCTTTGATAGAAAAAAATACGCAGCCTTTAGTTGGTAGGACAACGCCAGCACCCATTTGCGCCTTCAGGAAGGCGCGATCAAACGAGCGTGCCCAGCCCATAACTTCACCGGTTGAGCGCATTTCTGGTCCAAGAATTGTGTCAACTCCTGGGAAACGGCTGAAAGGTAAAACGGCTTCTTTCACAGAAAACCATGGAGTTTTTGGATTAGCCAGCGTGAATGGGTTGCCGAGCGGCATTATGTCCATGGGATTTTCAGCTGGTGCGTAGGGTTCGCGCTGCGGGAAGTTTGACAGCGGTTCACCGGCCATCAGACGGGCGGCGATAGACGCGATGGCAGAGTCCGTGGCCTTAGCAACGAAGGGAACCGTGCGGGATGCGCGAGGGTTTACTTCGATAAGATAGACCTCTTCAACACCGTTTTCGTTGGCTTTTACAGCGAACTGAACGTTCATCAATCCGATAACCTTAAGGGCAAGTGCCAATGCGTTGGTCTGGCGGGTGATTTCGACGATTATAGCGTCTGACAATGTGTGGGGTGGCAGAGAACATGCTGAATCACCGGAATGCACGCCGGCCTCTTCGATGTGCTGCATAATTCCTGCGACGTGAGTGTTTGTACCGTCTGACAAGCAGTCAACATCTACTTCGATCGCGCCGGACAGATAACTGTCTAAGAGAACGGGGCTATCACCAGACACTACCACAGCAGATGTTATGTAGCGTTTTAACTGGGCCATATCGCGCACAATTTCCATAGCTCGACCACCGAGAACATAGGATGGGCGAATGACAAGTGGAAAGCCGATACTTTCTGCGATTACAATGGCTTGTTCATCTGTGGATGCGATGCCGTTGTGTGGCTGCTTTAAACCAATGTCGTTGACCAGCGCCTGAAAACGTTCGCGGTCTTCAGCCCAGTCAATACTGTCGGGTGACGTTCCGAGGATCGGGATGCCTTCGTCTTGCAACGCTTGTGCAATCTTGAGTGGAGTCTGGCCGCCAAATTGCACAATGACCCCGTGAAGGGTGCCGTTGGATTGCTCAACGCGTAGGATTTCCATAACATGCTCGAACGTTAGCGGTTCAAAATACAATCGATCAGAGGTATCATAGTCTGTCGATACGGTTTCGGGGTTGCAGTTAATCATAATAGTTTCATAGCCCTGATCAGTCAGTGCGTAGCAGGCGTGGCAGCAGCAATAATCAAATTCTATTCCTTGACCAATGCGGTTTGGGCCACCGCCAAGAATCACAACCTTTTTGCGATCTGATGGGCGAGCCTCGCATTCAACTTCGTCCATCATCGGAGTTTCATAAGTTGAATACATGTAGGGGGTTTGCGCCTCAAACTCAGCTGCACAAGTGTCGATGCGTTTGAAGGCGGCGACAACGCCAAGGTTGATGCGCGCGCGGCGCACGTTGTCTTCATGACGGCCCGATAAGGTTGCGAGACGGGCGTCAGTAAAGCCAAGCATTTTGAGTTGGCGCAATCCGTGTTCGTTTGTTGGCAAGCCATTCTTTTTCACAACCGCTTCGGTGTCAATAATTTCGCGGATGCGCGCAAGAAACCATGGGTCAAACGACGTAACCGCGTTGATGCATTCATCTGACAAACCGTGGCGCATGGCTTGTGCTATGACGCGTATGCGGTCAGGTGTTTGCTTTGTCAGTGCTTTGGTGATCGCGGCGACGCCAGAAACGGGATCGGTCGCCCCCTCAATTTCTATGTCATCAAACCCTGTCAGGCCGGTTTCCATCGACGCCAGCGCTTTTTGTATGGATTCATGAAACGTGCGGCCAATGGCCATAGCTTCGCCCACAGATTTCATCGCCGTGGTCAGGTAAGGTTTGGAGCCAGGAAATTTTTCAAATGCAAAACGGGGGATTTTGGTGACGACGTAGTCAATGCTAGGCTCAAACGATGCGGGCGTGGTGCCAGTGATATCGTTGTCCAGTTCATCCAGTGTGAAACCGACGGCAAGCTTAGCCGCTATCTTGGCTATCGGGAAGCCCGTAGCCTTGGACGCCAACGCGGAAGACCGCGACACGCGCGGGTTCATTTCAATGACGACCATTCTCCCATCGGCTGGGTTCACGGCCCATTGCACGTTGGATCCACCAGTTTCGACTCCGATTTCGCGAAGCACGTTGATCGAATGTGTGCGCATTAACTGGTACTCTTTATCGGTCAACGTCAGGGCGGGGGCGACCGTGATAGAATCGCCCGTATGCACGCCCATTGGATCGATATTTTCAATAGCACATACTATAATTGCATTGTCAGCGGTGTCGCGCACAACTTCCATTTCAAATTCTTTCCAACCCAGTAGCGACTGGTCGACTAGAATTTGCGCCACCGGGGACGCTTCCATACCTGTGCGGCAGAAGTGTTCGTATTCAACGCGATTGTATGCTACGCCACCTCCCGTGCCGCCCATAGTGAACGCTGGGCGGATGATCGCGGGAAGACCGATGTCTTCCAAGGCGTCAAGGGCAATTGCAATACCTGTTGGGATATCAAATTTATCATTTACCCGAGGTGCAGTTTTATCTTTGGTGGGCGCTGTGACTATGGTTGCTTTGGGGTTTTCGATCCCCAAGCGATCCATAGCTTCGCGAAATAGCTGGCGGTCTTCAGCCATTTCAATAGCTTTGCGCTTTGCACCAATCATTTCCACGCCGAGGAGTTCGAGGATGGATTTATCAGCAGCATCTGACCCAAATTCTAGAACTACCGCATCAAAATCTAAGCCTGTAAATAATTGCGAGATTGTCATTTCATCCAAGGCAAGCGACGTGTTTAAGCCGGTTTGCCCACCCATGGTTGGCAGCAAAGCGTCTGGGCGCTCTTTAAGGATGATTTTGGCAACCACGGCAGGGGTAATCGGTTCGATATAAGTTGCATCAGCCATGTTGGGATCGGTCATGATCGTGGCCGGGTTAGAGTTAACGAGTACAACTCGGTAGCCTTCTTCGCGCAGGGCCTTGCAGGCTTGCGCGCCCGAATAGTCGAATTCACAGGCTTGGCCGATGACGATGGGGCCCGCACCAATAATCATGATTGATTGGATATCGGTTCTCTTCGGCATTGAAACGCCCCCTATGTGCAAATCTTTGGGAGTTATAGGCGTGGGGCGTGTAGGTGCAAGGGGAGTCTGGTGAAAACGCCCCTGAAGGCAGTGTTTATGGCTTTAGACGGAAAGGGTGTTGTTTTAGTCACGTCGTTTTGCGAAATGTGTATAAATACGTTAAATAAAAGTAAATTAAAGCAATTATAGTTAATTTTTAGCGCTGTGATGTTTGAATTGTTTACATTAATACAAGTGCGGCATCGCTAAATAGGAGCTCATCAAGAGAATCTATATTTTATTATTTAAGCGTTTTTTACAATCTTGAGCATTTAGGGCATCATATAAATGGTCTAAATTATAAGGTGGATGTGGGAGGCTTACGTTGGAATTGCAGCCGCTGACGCAAATAGTATTGTTGGATCCTCTGGAGACGCTTAATATCGTTAAAAATTCCACTTTAATTTAAAATAGCCTAATTGGCATAGGTGAAAAATTAATGTTGGGGCTGGGTATGGCAACGCTGATAGGCAGTGTGGTCAATGACGCACTGGAGGACTATTTGCATCAAAAGTACGCTATTGGGCAATATGTCTTGGGCAGTTTCTTTATTTAATTGGTTTAATCATGGGCTTCGTATCATGGAAAATTTGACAATGGGGCGGTGCAATTTGTTGCGGTGCTGCTGATGATGGTAACCTTCAAGACTTGACTTCAAGGTCTGAGCGGGGTGTATCAGAAAACAACTTTTTCGAGCCCGATTTATCCGAAGTAAGGAATTCTCATGCACGCCTACCGCAGCCACACTTGCACCGACTTAAACAAGGATAACGTAGGCGAGACCGTTCGTCTGTCCGGCTGGGTGCACCGTGTGCGCGATCATGGTGGGTTATTGTTTATTGATCTGCGCGATCATTACGGTATCACGCAGGTTATGGCCGATCCCGACAGTCCCGTGTTCAGTGAGATTGAAAAGGTGCGTAATGAATGGTGTATCCGCATTGATGGTGAAGTTCGGGCGCGCGATGCTAGTCTTGTGAATGACAAGCTGTCTACTGGCGAAGTTGAGGTTTTTGTTCGTGATATTGAAATTTTGGGGGCGGCCGAAGAATTGCCATTGATGGTGTTTGGTGATCAGGAGTATCCTGAAGAAACCCGCTTAAAATATCGTTACCTCGACCTGCGCCGTGAAAAGATGCAAAAAAACATGAAGCTGCGCAGTGATGTTGTTTCATCTATGCGCAAGCGGATGTGGGATAAGGGGTTTCGTGAATTTCAGACGCCGATCATCACGTCGTCCAGTCCCGAAGGAGCACGAGATTTTTTGATCCCGTCCCGACTACATCCTGGAAAATTCTATGCGCTCCCGCAAGCGCCCCAGCAATTTAAACAGTTGATTATGGTCAGCGGATACGATAAATATTTTCAAATTGCGCCGTGTTTCAGGGATGAAGACCCGCGGGCAGATCGATCCCCTACAGATTTCTACCAGCTTGACCTTGAGATGTCGTTCGTTGAACAACAAGATGTATTCGACACGATCCAGCCTGTCATCACAGGCATTTTCGAAGAATTTGGCAAGGGTCGCAAAGTTGACCAAACTTGGGAGCAGATTTCGTACCGCGATGCTGCACTCTGGTATGGTAGCGACAAGCCGGACTTGCGCAACCCGATTAAAATGCAGGTTGTGTCTGAGCATTTCCGCGATTCTGGTTTTGCAATTTTTGCCAAACTTTTGGAACAAGACGGCACGGAAGTGCGAGCAATTCCAGCACCAACAGGCGGTGGACGCAAATTCTGTGATCGCATGAATGTATTTGCTCAGAAAGAAGGATTGCCCGGAATGGGCTATATCTTCTGGCGCAAGCAGTCTGCGGATTCCATTGCGCAAGAACGTGGAATTACGGTGAAAAACGTAAACGCACTAATTAAATCAGGTGAAATTATTTTGGGTAATGAGGCCGCGGGTCCATTGGCCAAAAATATTGGACCGGCGCGTACGGAAGCAATCCGCCAGCAGTTGGGTCTAACCGTCGGAGATGCGGCCTTCTTTCTTGGCGGTAAACCAAAAACGTTCGAACCTATTGCTGGTAAGGCTCGGGCTGTTATCGGTGATGAGTTGGGTTTGACTGATCTTAATCGCTTTGCATTCGCGTGGATCGTCGATTTTCCGATATACGAACGCGACTCTGAAACTGGTAAGATTGATTTTGAACACAACCCGTTTTCTATGCCCCAAGGTGGAATGGCAGCGCTGAATGGCAAGCCAGAAGATGTGCTGGGTTTCCAATACGATCTCGCGTGCAACGGCTATGAATTGGTGTCTGGTGCGATTCGAAACCATCGCCCTGAGATTATGTTCAAGGCGTTCGAAATTGCAGGTTATGGCAAAGACGAAGTTGAAAAGCGCTTTGGAGGTATGGTGAATGCGTTTCAATATGGTGCCCCACCCCACGGTGGATGTGCGGCGGGTGTGGACCGTATTGTGATGCTTTTGGCAGATGCTGACAACTTGCGCGATGTCATCATGTTTCCGATGAATCAAAGGGCAGAAGATTTGATGATGTCTGCTCCATCCATGCCGCATAACGAACAAATGCGCGAATTACGTTTGCGGATTATTCCAGCTGACGATTGATTTGATAATCCGCAATCTAATACTGTTACGATTTAAAACGGGCAGGTTTCACTCTGCCCGTTTCGTGACTGAAGCATTCATGGCAGTTTTGATTTTAATGTGCGTTGATTTTTTCTAATGTGTAAAAACGCCTTTTAAACTTAACAGGGCCACATAAATTTTTTAATTTATAAACATAAGTATTGTCGTGCGGTTCGATCTCACCATTGCCGAGATCCTTTCGGATGGATCTGACACTGACCATTTTGCTGGCAGGGTCTGTGGGTGAGTTGGAAGCAACTGATGCTAGACAATTGTTTTGCCAAATTATCAGCGGTTGCTTTGATGGATTTGAGTGCACTGCTTTTATCATTGAATATTCCTCGCATCACTTCAACGCGCAACGTTCCGATCATCAGTTTGCAGGCTGAATCCACGCGCTACCTGTTGAATATGTCAATAATCACGACGGATGGGAGAAAATTTATAGTGGTACTGAGCGTAAAACAAGGTGTTGGCGCTTGATCACAGGCACAAAAGGTGGATCGTCTTCGTCTCGAAAGAGCTGTCTTAATCCACCAAAATTATGAGATCAAATAGTGAGCGCTTCTGTATAAAATAGTCAAGACTACCCATGATTATTTCTTGTTTGGTCGCAATTAGTTGTATTTAATTTTATTAAACATTATTCTGGTATATCCAATGTTGTATGTGCCCGCGACATGCTGGCCGTTGCGCGTTTGTGCTCCATGCGTGATAAAGCTTTCATTACAATGCAGGGGTGCAAGATGATTGGACGTTTGAACCATGTGGCTATTGCGGTGCCTGATCTTGAAGTTGCCTGTGCCCAGTATCGGGGAGCTTTAGGTGCCATAGTTGGGGCGCCGCAGGATGAACCCGACCACGGTGTGACTGTGGTCTTTATCGAATTGCCCAACACCAAGATTGAATTTTTGTACCCATTAGGAAATGATAGTCCTATCAAGGTGTTTTTAGAAAAAAATCCATCAGGAGGGATTCACCATATTTGTTATGAGGTTGATGATATCATAGCAGCGCGCGAAAAGCTGCTGGCTGAGGGCGCGCGCGTTTTGGGCAATGGGGAGCCGAAAATTGGCGCTCACGGCAAACCCGTATTGTTTCTTCACCCAAAAGATTTTAATGGCTGCCTAATTGAATTGGAGCAAGTCTAATGGCTATCACATCCGCAATCGTTCTGTTTGCAGTCGTCTGGTTTATGACGTTTTTCATTGTTTTGCCGCTTCGTCTGGAAACTCAAGGCGACATCGGTGAGGTGGTGCCTGGAACCCATAAATCTGCGCCATCTGGGGCGGTCGTCGGGCGCAAGGCACGGATCACCACCTATTTTGCAGTGCCTATTTGGGCCTTTTTGGCATTTATCATTTTGTCAGGCTGGATTTCAGTGCGTGATCTGGACTGGTTTGACCGTATGGCCACGCCAGCAAGCGTTCAGAACACTTCCAACTGAGCCAATAGCGAACGATGATACAAACTGTGATAGTTCACTTGGCTACACAGTTCTGAAATGCATTTTTGTCTTCTATGACTTTATCAAGCTTTCAAAAAAGACTTGTGAATACATCGCAGCAAATGAACCGGTCCTACATTCATTCAAACGTTAACAGCATTTGTTCAAAAGTGTTTGCACCTGAAAGGTTCAGTCACCCAAACGGATGCATATTTCAGTGACGGCATACCAAATTCTATCAAGGTGAATTTATTTCAGGGTCATATCCCACTCTTTCACGTCATTGGGTAAAGCGATATTTTAGTTGTAAATCATATTTTTTGTGACCGTTTCTTAGCCCAGCATTCTATTTTTTGATTTCAATCATGCAATTCTCTTAGACTTAGAGTTTAGTCTGTGTTGCTGGGTTGCCACCTTTGAAGCAATACAAATGATAGCGCATAAGTTTTATGTTGCGAAATCTGCAGGTGAGGGAGGCGAATAGGTATTTCGATCAAAGGGTTCAAACGTGAGGTCTTCGAAGATGTAGGATTTGTTGTAGTAATTAAATTTCACAGTTATTTTGCGTTTTGGGAAATCGCTTGTGTGCAATGCCACCTCTCCAAACAGTTGTTTTGAAGTGACTTGGGCGCGATCAAACACATGCGCCAAACGCTCGGAATTGCCATGAATATCATATGACATAAAAGTCTATAATTTTTCTATGCGGTCGACCATATCAGCCAACCGTTGCTGGTTTTTGTTCACTTCTTGTAGGAGGATTAGACCAAATCGTGAGCAGATATGGGTTAGCCCATCTAGCGCCTTTTAGTGGTGGCTTTGAACACCCAAGTTGCGATGTTTCAGCTAATCAGCAATAGAAGCATTCGCAGGGGACGGCACTTTGCACAGATCGAAATGCGCATCAATGATGGGAGTTTTTACAATCCCCACCCAAATGTGAACGTGTCGACGGGTCTACTATGTGGAGGTATGGAGCAAATCAGTCTGGGGAAATGGATGCCTTTAACAAGTTAAATTTGACCATTATGACTAGCAAGGCTTTGCAGTATAATTGTGAAAATCGCTACCCAAGGATTGTGATGAACTGGTTTATCAGTGTGCTTCTTAGCGGTAGTTAATTAGAAAGACTGCTATCCAAATCGGTGAGAAGTATTTGAGTCGTATTTGGCGCGCAATGATCCGGCCTTCGTGGTGGATGGTAGTGAGGGTGAAGTATTATTGGCCAAGCAGGAAATCGTTTAGGGCATAAAAAATTGGCATTGCAAGGAACAGACTTGATACACAGTTGTTAAACTTTTTGATATTTGTTCCGATAAATACGCCAAAAAGAATACGGTATTGCGCAGTGCATTTATTGTAGCATTTGGGTGTGATCAGCAGATTAGAGAAATGTTTAATTTTGACAGTTTCTGCCAGGATTTTGAAAAAGAGCAATATAATAATGGATAATGCTGGAAACACTACAGAGATCGATTTAGGATAAACATACCAAGACTGCCCCCCAGTTGAGCAGGTTGCCGATCTATGTGATTTCTCCCAAAAAGGGAATTTTCACAGGATTGCCAACGAGCAATTAGGGTTAAAAATCCGTGAAGTTGAGAACCAGCAGTGCCACAGGCATGCCGAGGTTAAGAAGCAATACGCCGCTAAATGTGCATTCGCTCGTCTGACCATTTTCCTTTGTGAAATCTAAGAATATTATGCGTCAACCCACGTGATTTTCTGTGCCAGATTGGGGCGCGGGCGTTCGGGTGGGGCATTGGTTTCAGTGCCAATATAAATTAGCCCTGCGATGCGTTCGTGGGCCATGATGCCTATGCCGTCTTCACAAAACACACGATCATGGGATGCCCAGCCAGATAACCAATTTGCCCCCCAGCCCGCTGCGAGGGTTGCGTTGAGAAGTGATAGACAGACAGCCCCAGCCGAATAGGTTTGTTCGATCTGAGGCACTTTTTTAGACGCTACAGGGCTATCGACCACCGCAACCGCAAGATTAGCGTCACGGTATTGCGAGATTGATTTTTCAAGGGTATCAGGCGCTATATTTAATGCAACCGCCCGATCTGGAATCAAGCCCGCCAGTCGTGACAATGCAGGTTTTTCTAGCACGATAAAACGCCATGGTTCCAGTTTACCATGATCCGGTGTGCGGGCTGCGGCGGTCAACAGCATTTCCAGCGTGGCGTGGTCTGGCACTGGCGCGCGTAGGGTTTTGGCTGGGCGCGAACGCCGCGTAAGCAGAAAGTCGAGTGCGGCTTGGTTTGGTATGGGCATTTTTGGTCTCCGATGTGGTAGCAAGCAGATAGTTTCTTAATGCGCAATCTGCTAGGTTATGGGTCAATATACAGTAAAATATTAAAGGAAAAAAGAATGATTGAACGCATTGAAACGGGTGAACGTTCCTCAAAAATCGTCAAACATAATGGTGTGGTTTATTTGACAGGTCAAGTAGCCGATGGCGATACGATAGAGGTTCAGGTGCAGACCTGTTTGGATAAGATTGATGCACTGTTGATCAAAGCGGGATCGTCACGAAAAAATATTCTGCGGGTAACAGTTTGGTTGGTAGACATGGATGACTTTGCAGGGCTTAATTCGGTTTGGAACGCATGGGTTCCGGCTGGCCATGCCCCAGCGCGTGCTTGCGTAAATGCTAAATTAGCGCGGACAGAACTGAAGGTCGAATTTATGGTTGATGCGGCTTACGAATAGTGAGCCATCACGGGTATACGGTAATGGTTACGCTTTATAAGATATGTAAGCTAAGCTATCCAAGCAGTTCAGCGGCTTGTTGTTTAGAGATGTGAGCACTTTTTTAAGAGGTGTGCATTGCTTAAATCTGTGCTGCCAAAGTCAAAGCTGAACAAATTGGCCTTTTCAAACTTGTAGTTTGCTAGATTTGCACAGTGCAAGGAGCAGTCGTCGAAAATGACATTGAGAACCTTATACGACCGCATGTCCGTTTTGGTGAAATTAATGCGCTTCAGGGTGATCTTTTATAAATCAAAATTTTAGGGCATGGTAAAAATAATTAGCACATCCTTCAATACTAGGTTGGCGGCTTTCGCGTCAGCTGTATAGGTAACTGAAACCTTGCGGTGGTGTATCATCAGGTGGATCGTAAGGTATTCTGAAATTTTGTTGTTAAAATTTCCATTTTTAATTATATTTTCCTATAATGTTGCATTCAAAAGCCTTGCGTTCGTAGCGTGGCATCCATTGAAAATTGCTTTCCATGTGCGCCTGTTTAAGGGAGGCCTTTTTACAATCACGGTCATCAAGATGTCAAAGTATAAAATCTAGATCTGAAAGGTTCAAACCGTTTAGATGCGAATTTTTGCGGATTATTGGCTACGTTATGTTATAAAAACGTTCGTTATCTTTGACGGACGGTCTCAAATCTGCATTTTTTTTGGTGAAGTTATCACACCTATTTTTAGCAGAGCGTGGCACTGCTGGCGGCTGATAATGACTGAACAGCGAGACATATGTGGGGGGTAGACTGAAGGTCGTGTTCAGGATGTATGTGACCAGTCGTGCACATCCTCCTTTGCATTGTATTATAGCTAACTTTTAGTTAAATTTGAATCGTACCTAGTGGACATTTGTGAATTTAGGCCTTCGACAAACTAATAACCTGACGAGACCGGCAGTTGATATAAAATAGATTTAAAATTTAATAACAGGATTACTAGACGACTTTTTTGAGAAAAAAGGGTTTGAGATTTCAGCATACCGCTGCTGCACGCATTCAACTACACTTAAAGAAAAAGGCTTTGTCTGGGGCGCTGAACAGGCTGTTTAACCCTATGAAACTCCTAAGGCTGGAGCTGGTATTTTGCCAACAAAGCGGATCTAGAGCTGTTTGTTTCCCGACAATAAACGCTCCTAAGAAAATTATACGGTCCACCCAAATGAAGGATTATCGCAATTTAGTTTAATCCCTCAATAATTGGACGGGCTTAGCAAGGGGTCACGTTCGTGACAGGATGGCCCGCCCTTCACATGTCCCATTTCAATTTTTAGGTTTAGATTGGGATTATTTAAATGCAGGTACGTTATCATACCACATTTTGAACTGCATGCAGTTTCACTGTTTGAGAGTAAGTAGACAGCAATTGATTAAGTGAATTCACCTATTATAGCAAACCAATGACAGCGGGCTCGACCAGTAAATTGTTTCACTCTGTACGAAGATTGAGAAAATTAAATAAAGCAAACTTCTGATGTACTATATTTGGACGCTGCGCTAAAGCGCGGCCGTCATTTCAGCCAACAACCCATCTAAAAACTGGTCAAATGCTTCTGATGGTTGACGAAGTGTAAACACCTCACCAAACGGGTCTGGAGCTACGATATTACTTCCTGCCATTTCGGCGATGACGTGGTGTCCACAGAACGGGACATAGACTTCGGAATAACCACCCTCATGGGCCATCATTAAGCGGCCACCACAAAGATCTTGGGCGAGAGATTTGACTTGCTGGGTCAGCACTTGGAATGTTTTGGCTGTTGCTAGCATCCGACCAAGTGGGTCAATGGCAGCCGCGTCGTAGCCGCAAGCTATGATGATAACATTGGGTTTGAATACTTGGATTTGTGGGATCACGATCTGCTCCATCGTTGACAGGTAGCCGTTGTGTCCAGTGCCTGGTGGGAGTGGGATGTTGAGGTTGAAACCCATCCCCTTGCCACGCCCACGATCTGAAAAATTTCCTGTATCCATTGGGTAGTTGCGTTCTTGGTGCATGGAAATTGTCAGTACATTGGAGTCTTCATAAAAAATAGATTCGGTGCCATTTCCGTGGTGCACATCCCAATCCAATACGACAAAGCGCTGGGCCAGACCATTTGCGCGGGCTGTTTTTATGGCCAGCGCGAGGTTGGCGAACAAACAGAATCCGTTGGGATAATCGGGTAAACAGTGATGTCCGGGTGGGCGTGATAATGCATAGGCATTGGTGACGTCGCCGCGCAACACCGCGTCGAGTGCGGTAATGCTGAGGCCTGCAGACAGCGCAGCCATTTCATACCCACCCGGGCCAAAGGGAGTGCGGCGGCCCAATTCACCCCCCCCTGTGTCAGACACTTCTTTGAATATATCGAGGTAGGAAGCTGGGTGAACGCGTAGCAAATCTTCTCGCGATGCTTCTGATGCGCTCTGTAAGTCTAATTCACCAGTCAGTCCGGTTATATCCATCAGGTTTTTAAGGCGTCGTTTGGATTCAGGGCTTTCTGGCAGTCCACCACCATTCATCGGCTGCACCAAGCCACCCACCGGTAACATGCCTGCGTAATTGCCGCCACCATGCCAAAAACATTTTTCGTTCCAGAAAAAACCAGTTGTCATTATTTATCTCCAGCTTCACGAAATCGATAAGACCCTTCTGGCAGGTCCAGCGCTAAGGACAGATCGCGTAGTTGCGCCATTGACATTGTGATTGTCACAGGTAAGTTGGATCGCGGATTGATTTGGGTCACGTTGATACAGTCCTCGAACGCGGAGATCATAACGTCTTCTCGCAGTGGCACCTCACCGTCATCTACTAGCGTGACCACGGTCGAATCATAATCGTGTTCGATGGTAAACATGGTGGTCCTTTCTTTAATCTCGTTGCGTCGCCGTGCATCCTGTGCGTTCAAGTTTATAGCCGTCAAGGGCCGTTCGTCGAATACAATTTCGTGATGGGACTGGAAGGCGCGGGGTTCCCTGCTAAAATAGATTCAAGTGTCGTAGCAAAGGAACTCATACCATGCAGGTATTCAAGATGCTGACAGCCTTAATGCTGGTTGGTAGTGCTTTGACTTTGACAGCGTGTGGTGTTGCGATACAGTCTAATGATTATTTTGCAGGGCAACAATTGTCCGTAGATGTGCCAAAGCCTACCCCCACACCTCTAGTTGCGGATATATCGCAAGATCAACGGGCTATGGCACGCGCATTCATTGAGGTCGTGAACAGGCTAGAACCCATTGCGGAGCGTGAATGCCGAAGTCGGTCGCGCAGTTTGAACTGTGATTTTTTGATTGTTGTGGATGATCGCCCGGGGCAACCTGCTAATGCGTTTCAGACAGTTGATGAGCAGGGCCGGCCTATTGTGGCGTTTACGCTAGCGCTGATATCAGATGCACAAAACACTGACGAGTTGGCGTTTGTGATGGCCCATGAGGCTGCTCATCATATTGAAAATCACCTTGATAAGCAGCGCCGCAATGCAACAGTTGGCGCGGTTGTCTTTGGTAGATTAGCCGGCGTCACGGGCGGTGGCTACGAGGCCATTCGCTCGGCGCAAGAAATGGGTGCTGCCGTTGGTGCGCGCAGCTATTCCAAGGATTTTGAACTTGAGGCAGACCGCCTTGGCACCATTATTGCGTTCCTTGCAGGTTTTGATCCTGTGCGCGGTGCGGATTTCTTCTTTCGAGTCCCCGATCCGGGTGACCGTTTCCTTGGCACCCACCCGGGCCATGCTGAACGGGTGCAGATTGTGCGCGACACTGTATTTGGACTTTAGGCGCTAAACTTAGATGTATGCAATATCTTTGCGTTTTAACTAACGCAGTAGAAGGATAATTGCGTTTATGAAACTGGTTGGCCTTAAATCATTACAGTAAATAGTTAGAGGTGGCATTGCTAATCGTAAGTTCTGAAAATCAATACAGTTTAATATACCAGACTTTTTTGCGATTGTGATCTGTGTTGCGTTGATGACTAGCCTGTGGGTAAAATACTAATGGTGATTGCGATGCAAAAGCACAGCGATGCAGCTAACACAAAGGTATGCCAGATTGCATTCTGATAGCGAAACACCTCGATGTTAAACAAAATTGCGCCTACTGAATAGACTAATCCACCTGTCATTATCAGCCCAAACGTCAATCCTGATACCAATGGAATGAGTGATGGAACGAGCGCAACGCTGAGCCAACCAAGCCCAAGGTAGAGGCCTAGACCCCATCGGCTGGGACTCGTCCAGAAAAACAGTTTTACAATAATGCCTACAGTGGCGAGTGCCCATACAATGCCTAAAATACCAAAGGCAAAAGCAGATTCAATCATCACGACAAGTGGTGTGTAAGTCGCAGCAATTTTAAGATAAATTGCCGCGTGGTCAATGCGGCGCAGCACAGCACGATAGTGGTCCCAAGGGGTGAAATGGTAACACGCAGAGGCTACAAACGACCCAATTAGTGCCGTGCCATAAATACTAAGTGCGACGACAGTCCAAAGGTTGTCATTACCGCTTGCCGCAAGGATTAGTTGAATGGTCGCAATAATAGCAAAAAAAATGCCAACAGTGTGAACTGCGCCATCGGCAATCCGCTCGCCGCGTGTGAAGTCTGGGTAGGGGTCAAATCTATTCATGTATCTAAGGTAGTTGCCAAATGGAGCATGCACATTGTCCTTTGAAAAATTAAGATACTAGGGCATTTTATGCACAGTTCGCGATAATGTTTTGCTATAGAGACCTTTGCGCACTATTTTTAAAAATTGTGATTGAAAATTTTAAAGGGAATTTACTTTATGCGTATCGTCCTTGCTGCAACATTTTTTGCTTACACTCCTATAATGGGCTTTGCGAGTGGAGCCAGAGACTTTACGCCACCAATTTCAACTAAAACGACTGAAGAGTGCGCTGGGGGATTTATTTTTGATCTCGAGACGCAGGCCTGTATTGGACTTTATCAATCCACCAACGATGACCGAATGATGATGAATGCAGTACGCGAATTGGCCTATGATGGTCGCTACGCCGATGCACGAGCCATCCTTGATATACTTAACCCCAACGAAAGTATGGTACAGACCTACTACGGGTTCATGGCCTGCAAGCTGGGCGATTTCGACGTAAGCACGGCACATTATACAGCGGCGCTAATTATTGATCCCAACAACACGCTAGCGCTGTCCTACATGGGCCAAGGCATGGTTGAGCGTGGCAACTTGGCTGGCGCACGGATACAGCTATCAGAAATTCGCAAGCGTGGTGGGCGCCAGACTTGGCCCGAAATTGCTCTACGCATGGCGATTGAACGTGGAGTTGGACCATCATATTAAACGGCTAGCGGTTTTAAAACCTGTCCTGCGCTATTGCGCCAGATATAGGTCAACCTGGGCAGAAGATGTGCCATTAGCGATAATATGGTCACGTTCGTCCATAACTATTTCGACAAAACAAGGGACATTTGCAGGTGGATACAATCAATTTCATTGGCTAGTACGATATGATTGTCCTATTGCGTGGCGACACTGTTCTTTAGTACGTTATTCATCATGAATGAGGTTTCATAAAAACTAACTAAATATATTGGAACAATGTAGCCCTGTTATTCAAGCTTTGCGTTCTCAAATTGAGTAGTAAAGTCTTCGGTGGTAGCCGCGTGCAGGGTGTCAACCATCATCCTGCTGTCAAAATTCTGGTCTGTTAAATTGGCGATTAAACCAAACTGATCAATGACATAAACGCGAATAATTTAGCCCACGAAGGGTTAAGAATACGAATTTATTCTGCCGTCATTTTGTGCGAAAATCTCATGATGCAAGCCCGAGCAGACAGGGCTAAGCTGGAATGCACCGGCAACTGGCTGCATAATATTGATATCGATTTTTGTGGTGATAAAAGCGTCTTACTTATCTTCTAGATTCCTGCTATTTTAATCGTTGGGTTGTATAGAATATATTTTCTAGATTTCTTCACTGCGTCGCTTGTGGCGTTCAGCGTGAAATTGAGATTGGCAAGATTAATGCTATTAATGGGATAGGTGGGCAGTGCGCGGTCCAACATCAGATTTAGTGTATCTGCTAGGTTGGTAGGTTTTGAAACATTTGCCATTATATAATTTGGACAGAGAAATAAAAAATTAACTATAATATGTGTACACAAGATATTCACCATAGGCTTTGGAGATTCTAGTTAGGGCCCAGTTCAGGCTCAGTAATCCTCATGTGTTTAATTGTAATCAGTGGCTGCATCAGGCAGGTTTGGCTTATGAAACAGATGCGCGTGCACGAAAATATCTTCACTGACCGCGGGTCGAAATATGCGGTTTCGGGTGGGCCATGCGCGTCTGCGATTGAGGCTAAGGCCTTTATTAAGCAACTGTGTAGGCGCAAGAAATTTGCCAAAGCAACTCACAACACATGGGGCTTGATCCTGCCGGACGGCACACCGATCAAGTCAGATGACGGTGAGGCGGGTGCGGGACTGGTGATCATTCGTATGTTGGAACGAGAGGCGCGCCTTGGTGAAATTGTTGTCGTCACGCGCTGGTTTGGCAGTGTACGTATCGGTGGTGATCGGTTCCGCCGCGTGCAGGATGCGGTACGGATATATTTGGATTAATCTGGTCTAGCTGTAACAAAATCTGGTGAATTAATGTGGTTTTTTAACTATTTAAATAGTTCTGGATCTGGTCATCGTGCTGGATAAGTGTGGCGTCTGGAGCATTGGCGATTTTACTATAAGATAGCGCACAACTGGCAGCGATCTTGGCGCTGGGCATGTTTGTGTTGGTGACAAAACTACTCAACACTGGGCTGAAATAGGCTTTAGATTTAGTATGGCTTGGTCAGCGCAGATTCTAGAAATAATTATGCTTTAAATGATTTCGACTGATGGCTGACAGCCCAATCCCATTCGCGAGAATGATTTTCTTAGAGGCGGAGACACTGACATGCCAAAAATGAAATGTTAAATTAACAAGGTGGAAAGCTGATAACGGTATAATAGATTGATCAGAAGAGCTGAGGTAAAGTCTATTTGTTTATTTACAATAATTGAGCAGAGTTCGTAACGCCTGCCGACTAACAAGGATTATTTTAAATGGATATTACGGCAAAAGTAATTTTAGCTTGAATGAAAGTGAAGTTTATTTAAAGTTGATTAATAAATATCATGACTTTGAGTTATTTTTACATGCCTCTATGAGCCCCCACCCGTCAATTGGCCGCAAAAGTAGACTAAACCTGTTCTATGGGGTCAATTGACCCCATAAATCATACTCACCAGCCTCATCGACCTCCACCTTCACAATTTCGCCAACCTTCAATCTCTCTGTTCCTTCATCAATGAATAAGTTCCCATCGATTTCTGGGGCGTCTGATTTGGTGCGGCAGGTTGCGACGCCGTCTTCGTCGATATCGTCAATGATCACGTCCATAACCTGACCCACTTTCGCAGCTAGTTTTGCTTTGGATATCGCTTGCGCCTTTTCCATAAAGCGGTCCCAGCGGTTTTGTTTGATTTCGGCTGTGACGTGGTTGGGAAGGATATTTGACCGCGCACCAGCGACGTCTTCGTATTTGAAGCACCCGATGCGATCTAACTGGGCCTCGTCCATCCAATCCAGTAGCACTTGGAATTCTGCCTCAGTTTCACCAGGATAACCTACGATAAATGTGGATCGCAAGGTAATGTCGGGACAAATTTTGCGCCATGCGGTGATTTCGTCCAGCGTTTTAGCAGCTGCGGCGGGGCGGGCCATGCGGCGTAACACATCCGTTGATGCGTGCTGAAACGGAATGTCGAGGTAGGGCAGGATCAGCCCGTCAGCCATCAGCGGGATCAATTTGCGTACGTGGGGATAGGGGTAGACGTAGTGCAGGCGAACCCATGGTTTGTTTTCACTGCCTAAATTACCAAGATCACGCGCCAAGTCAGTAATGTGGGCGCGATGCCCGCGAATTTCTGCGTGTTTAATGTCGACGCCATAGGCAGACGTGTCCTGTGAGATAACCAGCAGTTCTTTGACACCATTTTCGACTAGCTTTTCAGCTTCGCGCAAGACTGCATGGGCGGGGCGGCTTTGTAATTTGCCGCGCATGTCAGGAATAATGCAGAATTTACATTTGTGGTTACAGCCTTCGGAAATTTTGAGGTAGCTGTAGTGGCGTGGAGTTAGCGACACGCCAGACGCCGGCAGCAGGTCAATGAATGGGTCGGGTGACGGCGGGACGGCGGCATGCACCGCGTCTAGCACTTGTTCGTATTGGTGCGGGCCTGTCACCGCAAGGATTCGCGGGTGATGTTCGCGAATGTAGTTAGGTTCCGCGCCCAAGCAGCCAGTGACTATGACCTTGCCATTTTCCGTGAGGGCCTCACCAACAGCATCAAGGCTTTCAGCCTTGGCACTATCCAAGAACCCACAGGTGTTAACGATCACTGCATCCGCACCTGCGTAATCAGGGCTGATTGCATAGCCTTCGGCTCGCAGCCGCGTAAGGATGCGTTCGCTGTCCACCAACGCCTTTGGGCAGCCCAATGACACCATCCCGATGGTTGGTTGATTACCTCGACGAGTATCAGGCGTTACAATTTTTGGTGCTAGGTCCGGACGAAGGCTTGGAGGGTTTTGTGACATGGGGCTGATCTAGCGTTTTTGTAACTTTGGAGAAAGAGAAATTTTCATTTGGTGAACAGTAAAGTAGCCACTGCACATTCTGTGCATTTACGCACACTATTGGTGGTAAGTTGGAGATTGAATGCGCTTTCGCGCTATCCTACAATTAATCATTGCATTTGTAGGAGACAACTATGTCAATCCGTCCTGTACTTGAAACTCGCCGCGCTGTTAAAGCCATGGAAGGTGCTGGTGTGCATTTGCATCGCGCATTTGGCTTTCAGGACCCGTCTGAGTTGGACCCTTTTCTTTTGTTTGATGATTTTCGTAACGAGAATCCGGCTCACTTTGAAAAGGGTTTTCCGTGGCACCCTCATCGCGGTATTGAAACTATCACTTATGTTTTGAACGGTACGGTCGAACATGGAGATAGCCTTGGAAATTCAGGGACCTTAGGTGCCGGTGATGTGCAATGGATGACTGCCGGATCGGGCATCATGCACCAAGAAATGCCGTGTGGTAACGCTGCCGGCCAAATGCATGGTTTTCAATTGTGGGGCAATCTGCCGTCAGCACAAAAGATGACTGATCCGCGCTATCAGGATGTGAATGCGCGTGAAATTCCAGAAGTTATAGATGATGACGGCACGTTAGTGAGGGTCATTACAGGCGAATTCTGGGGTAAACGTGGTCCTGTAGATGGCATAGCTGCTGATCCGCAATATCTTGATGTGACTGTGCCAGCAGGGGTTTGCAAAACGTTCCAAATTGACACCTACCGTCGTGCATTTGCTTATGTGTTCGACGGGGCTGCGGCCTTCGCCGACGCCAGCCCTCCATCTGGCGTGCTGTTGGAAAAGGAAGTCATGGGTAAAGAAGTTAACATTCGTGATCTGTCTGGCGATCGCACCTTGATTCGATTTGGAACTGGCGACGAAGTAACTGTGCAGGCAGGACCGAATGGTGCGCGCTTCTTGCTCATTTCAGGTGCGCCGATCGAAGAACCCGTAGCTTGGCATGGCCCCATAGTGATGAACACGCAGGATGAATTAAAAAAAGCGATCAAAGAACTCCGAAATGGTACATTTATTAAGCCAGTTCATTAATGGGCTGTAAATACCCCGTGTAGTTTGTGATATTATGTGCCAAGGTTAGTGGCTTGAAATAACAAATGTAGCCTCTTAATCACGCTGTAATTTGTTACGCAAAATTTGTATTAAATATATCCACTTATTATGAATCGGATCGAATGAGAATGTTAATAGAAAGTATCATGTCCGTTTCGTACCACAATCAATCTGCCATTAAGATACCTTATGCAGTCTAAATTTTTCTGCCAATTCGCATTGGCATATAAAAAATTAATCAAGAACAGGTACACCTGACACAGGTCCTCGGGAGTAGAATTAATCACCCAATACACTTTTGATTTTTCAGAAGTTTTGCTATATTCAAAGCTAGAAAATAATATTCTTTAACAATATTATTTTGTGAATAGGACAACTATTGCCACAATCATAGCTTGCTTTATCCAATACTGAATGTCGTTTTACTATTGACTGCAAAGCTATCAGTAGTTGTTTAAATGGCCCTAGAAGTATTTATGTATCTGCGATTTATTAGCATGAATTTTTTCCTTTATATCCCTGCGATATAGCGACGTTTTCTTGAAAACCAGTATTTCATGAGTGGTAATTTTTCATACTAAGGCCGGTAAACTTTTAGGGTGTCAAAAAGGTCTAGTTAGTCTTTTTTAGCACATGTGCAAATACATATGCTAATATTGTAAAATATTATGCTTAAAGTTTAAGTATTTATTACCGGATTTATGATGGAAATTTTTCGAGTACCTAGGGTTTCAGTTTTGACATAATGCCATAACCCGAAAACTAAAAAGGCCCGACATTTTTGACGGGCCTTTTGAAGCTTAAATCTTTTTTCACCTTAACGGCGGCGGTCGCGGCGCGATGACATGGGCTGGAATGCTACGCTAACATGGGCTTCGCAATAGGGTTTGCCTTGCTTTACAGCCAAGCCACAGAACCAAAATTGCTCTGTGGCCGGATCACCAACAGGCCACTTGCAAGTCTTTTCAGTCAATTCCATTAAGCTTATTTTTTTAGCAGTTTTTTCTACTTCGTTAACTTTACGCAGAGCCTCGGGGCTGATTTCATTCGCTGATGGTTGTGGTGGCAAAGGCTGCCCGGCCGGAATAATTTGGCGGCGCGCATGTGGTACTTTGGGTTGGGGTGCTGGAGATGCTGATTCAGTGCGAGGTTCCTGAATCTCGGCAATCTCGGTTGAGGCCACTTTAGGCGGTGCCTTTGGCTTGGCGGGTGTCTTTGGCTTGGCGTCTATCTTGGGAGTTACGGGCTTGCTAGCGCTGCCAGGCCCCGCACGGTTGCTAAGCCCTAAACGGTGGACTTTGCCAATGACCGCGTTCCGGGTGACGCCACCCAGCTCTTTGGCGATCTGGCTGGCGGACTGACCCTCCCCCCACATTTTTTTTAACACGTCTACGCGTTCGTCGGTCCAGGACATATCAGTTCCACTTATTTAGCCAGAGGTTGGGTATGCTCCCCATTTAAAGTATGGGGTTGAGAAATAGTTCAATGCCCTATTCTAAGCACCCTAGCGGCGGATACAACCACCCCCGCACCAAAAAGGAATCACCGATGCACAAGAACAAGACAGATTTGGCTGCAGGTTTAGCAAATGACATGGGCGTGCGTCGTTTTGGAGTGGTGAATTGGTTGGGGACTTGGACCCTCGCGCGGCGTGAAGTTTTGCGGTTCATGAACGTCTGGTCGCAGACTATTATGGGGCCGTTAGTGAATGCTGGGCTGTTCCTACTGATCTTTACGATTGCCATTGGCCCGCTGCGCGGTGATGTGATGGGTGTGCCTTTTATGGAATTCCTCGCGCCAGGGATTTTAACGATGACAGTGATCCAGAATGCGTTTGCAAACACGTCGTCGTCTATAGCATCCGCTAAGGTGGGTGGAAATATCGTTGATACCTTGATGCCACCACTGTCAGCGTTGGAACTTTTAGTAGGATATATCGCAGGCGCTGTTGCACGTGGCATGATTGTTGCGGTGGTCATTACCATTGGCGCTGTTTGGCTGATCGGCATGCCTGTGACCCATCCCGTCTGGGCGCTGACGTTTGTTGTTCTTGGGTCGATCATGATGGGTGCACTTGGCATGGTGGCGGCTGTTTTTGCCAATAAATTTGACCAGTTAAGTGCAATTAGTAACTTCCTTGTCACTCCACTTGCGTTTTTGTCAGGCACATTCTACTCGATCGAATCACTACCAAAGTTTTTACAAACACTGTGCCATTGGAACCCGTTTTTCTATATCATTGATGGTGTTCGGTTTGGTACGCTCGGCATAAGTGACAGCACCCCGTGGCTTGGCCTTACAGTTGTGCTTTGTAGCGCAGCGGCTATCCTAATGTTGGTTTGGTATTGGCTCAAAATTGGTTATCGGATGAAGGCTTAAACCCGACCCTCAATTCTGATATAAGTTTAGCTTATCTGGCGGAGGTTTACTGCCTCACGCCAAGCGAGCAATGCAGCACCCGATATGATGATCGCCGCCCCCAGTACACTAATCCAGTCAGGGATTTGCGCAAATATTGCCCAGTCATATAGGCTTGCAAAGATCAGCGTTATGTAGCTGAACGGTGTCACATATGATGCATCCGCCCGCGCCATTGCATTGATAAAACAGGTCTGCGCACCTGCCATCATTAGCCCTAGCGCCAGTAAGACGCTCCACTGGACCAAAGTTGGTGGAGCCCAGAACGGAATTACCGCCACACTCAACAACGCACAGCCTATTGCGTTGTTGATCAGCAGTATTTGTAGCGGTGGTTCGCGATCTGCGAGCCTCTTGATAAATACCAGCTCAAACCCCATTGCCATCGCTGCCCCAAGTGCGAGTAATGCGGCAACCTGAAATGTATCCGGTCCTGGCCGTAGCAAGATCAACGCCCCAATGAACGCCATTCCTGCGGCAAGCCAGCGCCAGCGTCCAATTTTTTCGCCCAGAAACGGAATTGCCAAAATCATCCCAAACACAGGGTTCAGAAAACTAATTGCTGTGGCGTCAGACATCGGGATGAATGCAACAGCGGCAAACATCAGCGTCACACCCGTTGCGCCATAAACGGTGCGTAACAGGTGAAATATAATATTGGGGTTACGAATTTTTGGGCGTAAAACTGAGCTCGCTGCAATAAATCCTATGAAGGCAAATAAAAATCGCCCTTGAGTAATTTGTAGTGGATGCATTGATGCTCCAAGGATTTCAGTCCCTAAAGACTTTGCAGCAAGCATTGTTCCCGCGATAAATAACGTTGCGGTGATCATTAGCGCAACGGCTGTCAAAGGGGCTTGGGGGCGGGCCATTAAGGTTATTGCCACGGACAAGATGCCGGATCAAGATATGTATTTTTGTTAAAAAACGCTGTTTTGCGCTAAATGTTGAAATAGATTATCGTAGCGTTACGCTGTAATAAAACCGAAATTGCCTTTGTAGGGCAACCCAATAAACCATAACTAACAACGCGAAATTTGGTATTCGATGTGATTGCTGGTGCCAATTCAGTCGCGAAGTTTGAGGTACCACAATATGTGGTCACTATAGAAAGTTCAATTAAACATGATTTTGGTAGTGACAAAAGTGGTAGCCCCTTTTGATTTTGGAAGTTAAAGTAGCTGTAGATAGCTTGTCATGAAAGTGGTATTCTGCGCTGAAGACACGATTTTTGTCTATGCTGGCAGCAATTAACACACAGGCGGCTGGCCGCCTCTGCACCCCGTATTAGAACAGCAGCGTCCACCATTAGTCGTCACATTGGCGACATAATCTTTGGTACTTTCGCCTCTTGCTATAACAAACTAAATTGCCCTACAAAACATTATGATTATGTTTTTGGCCCTTGCAGTCTCCCGACGTCGACGCTGATTTTTGTCATTTGTTGTGCAGACTGCCGTCTAAAACTTGCCTAATCCTCCAATTACGTTGATTTATGGGCCCCACTAATCAAGCTAGGGGACTGATTTGAAAAGGAAGATCGCAATGATCACGTCTATCCTTCCAATTTATAACCGTGCACCGCTGACGTTTGTTAGTGGGTCAGGCTCGTGGCTGGTGGAAGCAGACGGGCGACGTTTCTTGGATTTTGGGGCTGGTATCGCGGTGAACGTGCTGGGACATGCGCACCCTGAACTAGTTGTGGCGCTGATGGAGCAGGCTAATAAATTATGGCATGTGTCTAATCTGTACCACATCGAACCACAGCAAAAGCTTGCTGATCTATTGGTTGAACATACCTTTTCTGACACAGTATTTTTCAGCAATTCTGGGACTGAAGCTTGCGAGCTAGCAGTCAAAATGGCCCGTAAATATCACTACGACAAAGGTGCGCCCGATCGCACGGATATCATTACTTTTGAGGGGTCATTTCATGGGCGCTCAGCCGCTGGGATAGCTGCTGCAGGGTCCGAAAAAATGACCAAAGGCTTCGGTCCGTTACTGCCCGGATTTGTTCATTTGCCGTTTGACGATCACGACGCGCTAGCCGAGGCCGTCAAATCCGCAACAGTTGGAGCAATAATGGTCGAACCTGTACAGGGTGAAGGCGGTATTCGCGCGTTGTCTGACGCATGTCTCAAGGGTATGCGCGATCTTTGTGATGAACATGGTATTTTGATGATTCTAGATGAAGTGCAATGTGGTGTGGCCCGTACGGGCAAATTGTTCGCTCATGAATGGTCAGGTATTACGCCTGACATCATGATGGTCGCCAAAGGCATTGGCGGTGGCTTTCCACTTGGCGCAGTTCTAGCAACGCAAAACGCAGCGTCTGGCATGACCGCGGGTACCCACGGTTCGACCTATGGTGGGAACCCGTTGGCTTGTGCAGTGGGCTGCAAAGTGATGGAAATAGTTTCTGAATCTGCCTTTATCGACGACGTGAACCGTAAGGCAGACCTGCTGCGCCAGAAGCTCGAAAGTCTTGTGATAGGAAACCCTATGGTGTTTGATAGCGTGCGCGGTAGCGGATTGATGCTCGGTCTGAAATGCAAAGCGACCAATACGGATATCGTGCAGGCAGGCTACGCTAAAAATTTGCTCACAGTTCCTGCCGCTGACAACGTCATCCGGCTGATCCCACCACTTAATATTTCAGACAACGAAATCGACGAAGCTGTCATACGCCTTGAAAAAGCAGCGACCCAAGTTGCCCTCACTTTTTAAGTTTTTCTTCACTATTTTTAATTTTAAAAACATCTCTGGGGGGTAACCCTCCATCCTTGCGCAACAATAAGAGATACCTCATGGTCCATTTTCTCGATATCCACACCACATCTCCCACCGATTTGCGAGGTATCATTGATACTGCTGCGTCGATGAAAACAGCTCGTGCGGGCTTGCCCAAAGGTACGCTGGATGCAGATCAACCGCTGGCCAATAATATGGTTGCGTTAATCTTTGAAAAACCAAGCACCCGCACGCGCATCAGTTTTGATGTTGGTGTGCGCCAGATGGGTGGTGAAACGATGGTGCTGTCGGGCAAAGACATGCAGCTTGGCCATGGGGAAACTATCGCTGATACTGCACGCGTATTATCCCGTTACGTGGATCTAATCATGATCCGCACATTCGAAGAACAGACCCTACTTGAAATGGCAGAATATGCATCGGTCCCTGTTATCAATGGTCTGACCGATCGTACGCATCCATGTCAGATCATGGCAGATATCCTGACGTTTGAAGAACACTCAGGGCCGATAAAAGGCAAAAAAGTCGTCTGGTCTGGTGATGGCAACAACGTCTTTGCGTCCTTCGCGCACGCAGCCAAACAGTTTGACTTTGATCTGGTGTTTACAGGCCCCGAAACCCTACAACCCGAGGCCGCACTTCACGGGCTCTACAGTACCGAACGCAATCCCAACATTGCCGTGCAGGGCGCGGATCTTGTAGTAACGGACACATGGGTGTCGATGCATGACCCGCAATCTGCCCGCGAACGGCGTCACAACCAGTTGCGCAGTTATCAGGTCAACGCCGATTTAATGTCCAAGGCAAAGCCTAACGCGCTTTTCATGCATTGCCTGCCTGCGCATCGCGACGACGAAGCCACATCCGAAGTCATGGACGGTCCACGGTCTGTCATCTGGGATGAAGCTGAAAACCGTATGCATGCGCAAAAGGCTGTGTTGCGGTATTGTTTAGGTCGATAAATCAAATGGATTTGAGACCAGTGCGGTTAAGCGACTGAACCTCACCCAATGGGTGCTAGAATCGGCAGTAAACTTACCGAGAGGCGTAAATCCTAAATTTGGATTGTATATAGAACAAAAGTAGCAATAATATTTTTTAATATCTTTTGAAACTTTATTTTAACGGGATCCAAATAATGACGATACCTATTATTATATCTTAAAACAACAATATTGTCCAAGCTACAACAAATTAGCCTGAGTAATATAATTGATATCAACTCAGACATCACAGTTCATCCTTCTCCTCTGTCACGACCATTGTATGCATTTTATCGGCTTGCGCTTTATCTTTTGCTGTTCACGCGGAGTCCATTTATCAGATGGAACACCCTGATGCTTTCTGAAACGACAAGCCCACGCGTGGGTGTCATCTGCACATGTCTAGATTTGCGTTGTTAATCCTTGGCGACAATTCAAGAGCTGGCGTATGCTTCACCAACCAATCTGACGCGTTGTTGGGCCAGATCGTCAAACTTAAATTAAAATAAATGTGGTTTTATTAGTAGCTTGGGTCCCATAACGGTAACCACTTCAATGGCTTAGTCCCACGTGAACGTGCCGCATTCGCGTCAAGCTGATATCGCCGTGCTAGGCTTTGGTGAGAACTACATTCGACATGGTACGACGCGCGCCATCTGGCTTGCCTAAACGCAGGCGCTAATTGATTATTTGAACAATGAATTGCGCATTGGCCACGTCTATGTGTCTGGGCAGCCACCGGTCTGGCAGTTACCATGCTCGTCAAACCCACTGCGCTGGATGCCATGCGCTTCCCTGCGTGCGATCATTATAATGGTGCCGTCTGGTAAACCTGTTCATGCGACAATCAAAACGTTGATCCCGCTGCTTGCCAAGAGCGATACGACTATCGAATCAGGAAATTCTGATTTTTGCGATACTGTTTGAAGCACCAAGGACATTGTGTGGTGCAGGACCCGTCTTTCATGGTTGGTGGTAGTCTCGCTGGGTGGCACGCGAAACGTGAATTTATCGAAGCCATTGCGGTCAAATTCAATAATGCCTCGTGTACCGATCACCTTGGCCCTGGCTGGGTAGGGCATTACGTAGAAACCGTGCACACCGCATTGGATATTCCGATATTCATCTCACTGCTGAGGTGAAAGTGTTAATGCACTGTGGGCGTGTTCAATTGCTGAGAAATATTGGTGTGATGTTTGATCCGTGGAAAAAGGGTGCGCTTGAAAGTCATCTGGTGAAAATCACAGGCAAGGTTTTGTAAGCGTTTGACGTAGAGACTGGCCGCGCTGTTGATGATATGATCCTTGATGAGGCTGGAAAAATGGCACCATTCGTTGAACCGCAATCTAAGCCATTCGCATGGGCCATTTCGCAAGTGCTATTGAATTTTCTATTGCTGTGCATGCATTGTCGTTCGAAGAGTAAGCGCGCAGTTGGTCCAAATATTTATGATACGCTGCATGGCGAATTGGAGCTAAGTGACGTTGATCTCGAACCCGCCTTGTTGGTGGGTCGTAGCGTGTACAACGCTCAATGATTTCGGATCCTTGCGACTACATCTCTGAATTTCGTAGTTTATTGTTCATGCCGGTACCGTCGAAGCTTGACGAGCAGGTTGCATTATCCGGTCTATGTTGCTCGATGACATTGCATTGCCAGCCCTACACCATGTGGTGAGTGCCGCAGCTGCTGCAGGGCATGGTTTGCCCGCGTTGGCTTCAGCATTTAAATTTATAGATACCGTGCTCATCGCACGCGTCACGATAGATTTGATCCATGCACAGTGGGATTTCTTCGCAAGATATGGTTTTTTTGCGGCTGGAGAGTTCTAAGGATCAACATGGGCCCATGGTGGGATTAACTGATTTGCGAAACCTGGGGCGCCCCTAGAGGGGCTCTACTTTGCCCTGCAGTCTTAGGAGAAATTTGAAAAACAAAAAGTAGTAGAAGCTGTTATTTGTGGGGTTTGACACGCAAGGTTGGGTTGGCTTGTGTAGGGTCTTCTGGCCATGGGTGGCGCGGGTAGCGCCCACGCATATCCTTGCGCACATCTTTATACGATGTGGCCCAAAAGCCGGGGACATCCATGGTCGTTTGGATTGGTTTTTGACCTGGTGACAGGAACGTTACGCGCAGGGGGCGGCCTGCGACGGTCGGGTGGCAGGTGGTGCCAAACATTTCTTGCAGACGCAGCGTAATTTTTGGTACTTCGCCGCTGTAATCAATAGGCGTATGACGGCCCAGCGGTGTTGTGAATTGTGCTGGTGCCTCATTATCGACGCGCTGCATCTGGTCCCACGTTAAAATCGCGCGCAAGGCTTGCAATGTATCGTGAGATTTCCATTGTGCTGTCGTCTGTACGTTTTGCAGATAAGGCAAAAGCCATTCGTTAATAGTGTCCATGAGGGTTGCATCTGACAGGTCGGGTAAGTCTGGATCAATGGCGCGCACCAGTTCAACACGGGCGCGAAACCGATCAGTTGCAACGGTGAATTTGAAACCCAGTGCGCGCACCCCGTCGAGCATGGCGCGCGCAACAGCGTCTTTTGGCGCATCCATCCACGACACATCCGACAGCACCACTGCGCCAAGTTGTTCTTGCGTTCTCGCCAGCACTTTGCCGCAGCGTTTGGACCACGAACACATTTTTATTACAGTTAATTTATCTCCCATCACGTCGCGCATGCTCGCCTCGGTTATCATCAAAGCGGTACGGATTTTTGCCTCTCGCTGGTTGCCGTCGGTGTCTGTGACGACCAAAAATCTTTCCCCTGCAAGGGGATCTGCGGCGTCCATGACGGCACCTTTCCCTCCAGACAGTAGGTAACGTGGATCATCGCCGGAACGTCGCAGTGCAATGCGATCAGGATAAGCCATGGCTGCATAAGTTCCGCTCGTTTGTTCAAGACGCTGCGGCGCTAGTTTTGCCAGCCGTTTAGCCTCTTGTTTGACGCGAGCCAGCGTACCTTGCTGTACAGGATAGCTGCCGCGCTCACCAGCCAAAGCTCTGATGCGCAATAATAAATCTGTTGGTGCGCCTTTCAAAATATCGCGTTCTGACAGTAATGCTGCCATTCCTGCCGCTGGTTTGCCGCCCGCTATCAACATATGCCCCAAACGCGGATGCAGCGGCAGTTGAGCCAATGCGCGGCCGTGGTCGGTAATCCGCGCCCCGTCCAGTGCCCCCAAAGCGTTTAACAGGCTGCG
>JAPKAD010000029.1 GCA_028825445.1 Octadecabacter sp. | reverse complement strand
CCCGACGCTGCACCAGTCAATTTTTCGCAATTCAGCGATGATCTGGTATATTTCAGAGACAACTTTTCAGGAGTTGGCTTCTGGTCTGCGCTTCATTCAGAATCCCCCGAATACGATACTCTCACGAATGAACTAATTGTCGAGTTTGGACCTACACGTGACGACCCCAACAAAGTTACAACCGATCTTCAAACACTTATCACCAGCTTCTGCGGCCGGGTCTGCCCGAACCGCGCGGTGATCATGCTTGGCGTGTTAGGCACCTTTGTAGCGGTGCTCCTCCTAGCGCGACAGGCGTGGTATGTCGGCTGGGCGAACCGCATCGCACACCGCATGTTTTACTATTTTGGAGCAATAACAGTGATGAACTTCGCCATGCTCATCACCCTGTTAGCCCTGTGGAAATGTGACCCACTGTCCGTTGCGCCCAAATGGATGTTCTGGGGATTACTAATCACACTCCTAGTATTGTGGATGTACAAAAGCTACCAGCGAATCAAAAATGGACCAAAACCTTAGGCTCAAGCCCCATTTAACAGCTTGTTGTTACTATGTCTTCGTGATGCAATTTCGCAAAGTTTGGGGATATAATGAGCTGTCATTATTGGCTGGGTGCAGCGCAAAAAGGACAGATTCGACCCTACTTTACGAAAAGTGCGGCCGTGCACCCATAGACTATCGCCACGTTTTGAGCAGTATCATTTTTATAACTCTTAATGGTTTCCAGTGGTGTTACACGCCTGCCAAATATGGATCGTCAAAAATCCTATCCTACCGCTGAAAGTGTTGAAGTAAATTAGGCGTGTTCAAACGTATTATGATGAAGCTGACAGAACAGGCTACTGATAATGAGGTAATCTAGATCCCTTCTTATTGAATGATATGCAATCCACTGCCAAGCAGCGGATGCAAACCATCTCAAGACGGTATCATACTGCCTCAAGCCTGGGGATTTATAAAGGGGGTGTGAGATTCTGATAAATCAGACTAAGGTTAGGTTGAACACAAAGCTAATTCCAGTCAGAGAAAACGGCCAGGGCCTGTGCGCTACTTTATCACGGCGCGTCAAGTCAGTGATTATACTTACGCGGCTACTTTGATGAACGGCCTACCATAGGCGAACTGATTGCTTGCCCCAGAATATAACACTGACGGGTTCCAAGAATGCCTCATATACAAGGTAACTCGCCACTATATTCCGAGACGAAAAATACACAAGACAACCATCAAATACGATATGAGACGCTGCAAACGGTGCAAACGTATCGAGCACAAGTTCGGCAGGATTAAAGACTTGAAAAACATAGCAGCACACTCAACAAAAAAAGCACAACGGCCCTTCTCGGTAGCTTCTAGCAAGATAAGCGCTGTTTTTTCAGGCAGATGAGAAAAGAGGCCACTTAGCCCCTGTTTGCCTTTGGATGGTCCACGTCGCAAGGGCTTGGACTTCCTTGGCTAAGAGCGGTAACACTTAGTGAGATCATCGATAGGATATTCCCTTTGCAAACCAGATCCAAACGCCCTCTCACGTTACGCGATGTCTCTGAGGCCTCCGGCGTAAGCGAAATGACAGTTAGCCGCGTGCTCCGCAACAAAGGTGACGTGAGCGCCGCAACTCGTGAAAAAGTACAAGAGGCTGCCCGTAAATTGGGTTATGTACCCAACAAAATCGCAGGCGCACTGGCGACGCAGCGAGTGAATCTAGTGGCAGTGATAATCCCATCCTTGGGAAATATGGTTTTTCCAGAGGTGCTATCAGGCATCAGTGAAGAACTTGAGGGAACCGAATTACAGCCCGTCTTTGGTGTAACCGACTATCAGCCCGAAAAAGAAGAAAAGGTTTTGTTTGAGATGCTGTCCTGGCGTCCATCCGGTGTGATTATCGCGGGCCTTGAACATTCCGATGCATCACGCTCGATGTTGAAGCAAGCTAGAATTCCTGTGGTTGAGATCATGGATACCGATGGCGAAGCTGTGGACACATCAGTTGGTATTTCGCACCGCCGCGCAGGTCGTATCATGGCGGAAGAAATACTTAAGGCAGGCTACAAGCGGATCGGATTCATGGGTACAAAAATGCCTTTAGATCACCGTGCGCGCAAACGCTTTGAGGGGTTCACTCAGACGCTTGCCAAAGGCGGAATAGAAATTGCAGATCAGGAATTTTATTCTGGTGGGTCTTCACTGGCCAAGGGACGAGAAATGACGGCTGCGATGCTAGAGCGCACCCCTGATCTTGATTTTCTGTATTATTCTAATGATATGATTGGCGCTGGTGGCCTTCTTTACCTTTATGAAAAAAGCGCAGATATTCCATTAAAGATCGGCCTCGCCGGTTTTAACGGCGTTGAACTTCTGGATGGGCTGCCGTTGCAACTCGCCACAATGGACGCGTGCCGCCGTGAAATTGGCCAGACTGCTGCCCGCATTATCGCCGCGCGCAACGCCGAAGGTGCCCGTGAAGAGGGTCAAGTAGTTGAACTATCGCCAAAGCTTTCGTTTGGCGACACATTACGAAAAATTTAATTTATTGACTAAATCCAAATTCCTTAACGAAAATTGTTCAGGTCGATTTTACTTCTACAACAACCCCCTTGGTACGCTTATATCCTTTAACGCGGTCTTGATCATGATCGAAACAGGCAATGCAGCGCAGTAAAGTCGTCAAGTCCAATATATCAATCTGAAGCTATCGCCACGATGATTACAGTGCTGTTTAGGACACGGAAAGAACCGAGCGAGAGAGAAGTCTATACAGACTGTTCGAATTTTGAAAAAATCTAGCATCCACGCTATGGCGGCCAACGAAAACTGACATTAAACGCTTCACGGAACGCTTGCACTTTCCTAGGATAATTAACGATAAGACTACTTTTTTCCAGGCGAACTGCGTAAAGTAGCCAAAGCCACAGTTAAACCGGCGTATGGTGACTAATAAAACATCATAAATTTTGACTCAGCCAATATGAGCAACAACTAAAGTTAACGTTGGATTTCGAAAATTAGTTTAACAGATATTTATGCAGCGCAGCCTCAGTACCATCACGCCAAATCAGTTCAAGCCAACGCTTAAAGCTGCCTGCAAAACGTGTATTTTGACCAAGGTCACCATAAAACTGCTTTTGGTCAATCCAGGCCTGTGGCGTGTTTTTGGCCGTTTGTGCTGCGGTCGTCAGGCTGTCCCAAAACGGATCATTTGGCAAAATAATGCTGCCGTCTTCGCGAGTGCCGTAACACATTCGCGCCCAAAGGGCTTCAACCAATGCAAGACCCTCTAGGGGCATTTTGCCTGCAAGGGCATCACGAATAATCGGATGCAGGAATCCAGCATGGCGCGACGACCCGTCAAATGCAACGCGACGTGTGGTGTCACGGATTTCTGGGTTGGTAAAGCGGCTGTTGATCAGATCAAAATAATCAAGCGGTGTCATTCCTGGAACCGCCGCAACATGAGGTACAATTTCTTCGGTCTGGATTTTGCGAAACAAACTTTGAATTAGTGGATACGCCATAGTGCCCGCAATTGTGTGGACCGACAGCAATTCACCCAGTGTCGCAATGATCTGATGGCCCGCATTAAGCTGACGCAATTTCATGGTTTCAAACGCATGGACATCATCTGTGAACGTCGCGCCAGCCTTGTCCCAGTCAGGACGACCAGCACAGAAGTTATCCTCTATCACCCACTGACGAAAATTTTCGTGGGTTACGGGTGCAGCGTCTTCGATGCCAAATTCACGCACTAAGGTTAGTTCAGTTGGACCAGTTGCCGGGACGATACAATCGACCATTGCGTTTGGAAAGGTCACATTTTGATCAATCCACAGCGCGAGTTCAGGATCTGACAAGATGGCGAGGCCAACTATGGTTTGACGCAGAACCTTACCGTTACCTTGCAGGTTGTCACAGCTCTGGCAGGTGAAGGGGCCTGCACCAGAAGCACGACGTTTGGCAAGGGCCGCAACAATGGCACCAAATGCTGTCATTGGTGCGGCAGAATTCGAAACGTCGTACTGAATGTCAGGATGATCTGAATCGAACTCACCACTGTTGGTTTGATAGTAACCACCTTCCGTAACCGTAAGAGCCACAATGCGTATTGCAGGTTCGATCATATGCGCAATCAGGGGTGCATTATCCTCAGCAATTAGGATGAAATCGATCATTGATCCAATAACTTCTGCCGATTTACTAGAAGGATCTAGTTCGATAAGTGTACTTAGGCAATCTTGTGCCAACAAACGTTCGCGTTGCGCTGAATCAGCGGGGCGGACACCGGCCCCGAGGATGGCCCAGTCATGTGCCAGCCCAAGGTTCATCAGGCTGTGCAAATACCATGCCTGATGGGCACGATGAAAATTTCCCAAACCAATATGTATAATGCCTGCAGATAAGCCAGCGCGGTCATAAGAGGGCCTTTGAACGTAATTAGGTAAATCAGCCAGTGTTTCTAAGTTCAGTTTCATCAACTCATCCATTGCCCACCGTCGACGTTATAAGTCTGCGACACGATATAATCAGATTCTGGTGAAGCAAGAAAAATTGCCATACCTGTCAAATCGGCTGGAACAGCAAAACGACCTGCCGGAATGGAAGATGTTACTTCTGCTTTTTTCTGGCCAAATTTCTTATTTTCCAGCTTGGCGAACATGGCATCTACGTGATCCCAATGTTCCCCGTCAACCACACCAGGAGCAATCGCATTAACGTTGATGCCATGACCGATCAAATCAAGGCCCGCAGATTGTGTCATGGAAATAACAGCTGCTTTAGTGGAACAATATACCAGCACCAGCGGTTCGCCACGACGCCCCGCTTGCGATGCCATGTTGATGATCTTGCCTCCATGGCCTTGTTTGATCATCAGCGCAGCTGCGGCTTGCATCGTAAACAACGTGCCGGCAACATTGACCGCATAAAGCCTGTCATAGCTTGCGCGTGTAATATTAAGAGTCTCAGCAGCATCAAACAACGCAGCATTGTTGACCAGAATATCAAGTTTTCCCGCGTGGGACACAACAGACGCAATCATCGCGTCGATGCTGGCCTGATCGGACACATCAATCTGAACAGCATAGGCAAGATCGCCCAACATCGCCGCGGTTTCTTTTGCAGCGTCAAGATTGATGTCAGCAATCGCGACCGTTGCACCCTCGGCAATAAAACTTTCAGCGAAGCCACGTCCGATACCACGCGCAGACCCGGTGATGAGGGCAGATTTTCCATCAAGTCGTTTCATGTCTGACGCAAACCTTGAAGATCAAACTTGTGCATCTTTTCGATGTCAGGCGTCAGATAGATTGTGTCACCCTGGAATACCTCTATGTCACCAGTAATGCGGACAGTCATCATATCCATAAGTCCAGTATCGTAGACGTGAATAAATGTATCAGAACCAAGGTGTTCAGCAACGCCAACTTTTCCACTCCACATGCCTTCAGTCTTTGAGACAGTCACATGTTCAGGGCGGATACCAATGGTGCTTGCACCATATTTTGCAGCCTCTGGTCCCTCAATCTGGTTCATCTTTGGCGACCCTATGAAGCTAGCTACAAACTTATTTAGAGGTGCGCGATACAGATCAAGTGGGCTACCAACCTGTTCAATCACACCTGCGCGCAATACAACTATTTTGTCTGCCATTGTCATGGCTTCGACCTGATCATGGGTCACGTAGATCATTGTGGTTTTTAGCTTTGCGTGAAGTTCCATGATCTCAAGACGCATACCGACACGCAGCGCTGCATCAAGGTTGGACAGCGGTTCGTCAAACAGGAATGCTGCAGGTTCGCGCACAATTGCACGACCAATGGCCACTCGCTGGCGCTGGCCACCCGACAACTGACCTGGCTTACGGTCTAGATAATCGGTAAGGTTCAGTGCCGTCGCTGCGGCTGCCACCTTAGCATCCTGCTGGTCTTGAGGCATCTTCGCCATACGCATCGGAAACGCAATATTTTTACGCACAGTCATATGCGGATACAAAGCGTAAGACTGGAACACCATTGCAAGGCCACGTTTGGCGGGTGAGGTTTCAGTCATATCAACGCCATCGATACTAACGTGGCCGCCAGATGCTTCTTCCAGGCCCGCAATCAGGCGCAGTAGTGTGGATTTACCACAACCTGACGGGCCTACGAAAACAACAAACTCACCGTCTTCGATGATTAGATCCAGCGGGGGGATAACCTCCACATCGCCAAAGCTTTTGTTTATTTGATTAAGAGTAACGCTTCCCATGATCCGTTCCTTATTTCACTGCGCCAAAGGTCAAGCCTTGGACCAATTGTTTCTGACAGAACCAGCCCAATACGATTATTGGCCCGACTGCCGCGGTTGAGACCGCTGATAAACGCCCAAAGAACAAACCTTCTGGAGCACGGTTGCCTTCGATAAGTTTGGAAAGAGTTGCCGCGTCGATTGTTGTAAGCCGGACCGTCCAGTAGGCCTCGTTCCAACAAAATATAAAGGTGAGTAATGCCGTTGATACGATCCCACCCCATGCCAGTGGTATAAGGATTTCTCTAATCTCGCCCCATGTGTTCAGACCATCCATTTGGCCCGCTTCAATGATGTCTCTGGGGATGTCTTTGAAATAGGTGAACAACATCCAAATCACGATTGGCAGGTTGATCAAGCACAAGACAATTATAACTAAAAAATGGGTGTCAAAGATGCCCAAAACGTTCTTTGTCAGGAACGTCATCGGATACAACACAGCCGCGGCTGGAAGCATCTTGGTAGATAACATCCACATCAAGATATCTTTGGTACTGCGTGTTGGGCTAAACGCCATTGAATAGGCACAGGGCACACCGACCACCAATGCGAAGGCCGTTGCGAAGACAGACGTGATCACTGAGTTAATGGCAAAGCGCCAATAATCATAGTTATCTGTCATGTTGGCGTAATTTTCCAACGTTGGTGTAAACGAAAAAAGGAAATCTGGATTCACCGCGTCTGCATCCGTTTTGAAGCTGGTCATCACCATATAAAATATTGGGAAGAAAAAGATCAGCGCTACGATCCACGCCACGACGGGCCATACAATTTTTGTAAATCTAGAATTTTGTGCAACAATTGCCATTATCCGGCTCCCTATTCCATCAACGTTTTGCCAACCATTCGCAGCAAGAATATGGCTACGATATTGGCGAGAATAACTGCGAAAATACCTGTGGCGCTTGCAGCACCAATATTGTTGTTAGCGAACTCACCAATAAGATAAGGCAGGTTTTTGTTTCCGTTACCACGACTTACAATTTCAATTTCTGCATACAGAGAAAGATGGAAAATTGCTTGGATCATCACCACGATCGCCATGGGGCGACCAAGGTGTGGCAGTGTCAGAAATCGAAATTGTGACCAGCGGCTTGCACCATCTAAAATGGCGGCCTCTTTTTGCTGTTGGTCTTCAGATTGTAACGACGTCATAAAAATTAAAACTGCAAAGGGTGTCCACTGCCATGTCACCATCATGATTACGGCAATGGATGACGTTTGCGTGGCACGGAACGATATTGGTTCAAACACTGGCCACATATTGAAAAACCACCCAACTACAGGCGCGTCACGCAGTCCCTCAATTACGCTGTTGATGTTGCCAATTGCAATTCCTTGCAAACCCAAAACCGGATCAAGCAACATGTTAATCCACAAAACGGCATTCACGGCAGGCATCACAAAGAATGGTGAAATCAGCAAGACTCGTACCATACCCCTTCCTGGAAACGAGCGGTTGATCAACACTGCGATCAGCACTCCTAGAACAACCGTCAGTGTCAATATACTTGTCACGATAAAAATGCTGTTTTTAATTGCCAACAGAAAGTCTTTCGAATTCAGAACAAATTCGTAATTACCAAATCCACGCCAGTTGGACCACAACGGTGACGTCCATTCAGGACGGACGGTGCTGTTGAGCACATATCGAATAAACGAATAGAAAAGTGTCAAACTCAATGGGACGATCATCCAAATCAAAAGTAAGATAACTGCCGGCGTCTGGAGAAGACGTGGAATTGTTCTATTGGCCATGGCGTCAGGACTCTCAGCTTGTTGAAAGGCGCGTGGAGATGGAAGGGTGAATTTAGCAATGCCGTCAGTCAATCAGTCTTCTGAAAGTCAGGCTCATCAAACGGCAGTAATTTAAAATTTTTACCATTGCAGTAGAAACCCGACCGTGACCGGGTTCCTACAAAGTATGGCTACTTATTCGTAGTATCCAGCCTCACGCATGATAGAGTCAGAAGCAGCTTGTCCAGCTGCAAGTGCATCTTCGACAGATTTCGCACCGGACAGTGCCGCTGCGATTTCTTGTGAAACAGCAGAACCCACTTCTGGAAACTCAGGGATCGCAGCAAACTGAACACCAACGTATGGCTTTAGGTCTGTTGCTTCTGGAGCAGCAGAATTAATCGCCGTCATTTCAGCTTCTGCGAAAGGAGCAGCTGCCAAGAACTCGGGAATGTCGTATGTAGATGCTCGTGTTCCTGTTGGAACTGCACCCCAACCAAAGTCTGGGTGATTACCGACAGCTTGGATGTATTCTTTGGACGTTGCCCACTCGATGAAAGCGTGTGCAGCTTCGGAGTTTGGTGAACCTGTTGGAACAGCCATTGCCCAAGCCCAAAGCCAATTCGCACCAACTGGGTTACCGGCATTTGGCGACTGCGCATATGCGACACCATCAACTGTCAAGAAAGACGCAGCAATCGTCGCATCGATCCAGAGACCACACTTGCCTTCGTTGTAAAGCGCGAGGATCTCGTTGAAGGAATTACCTTCGGAACCTGGAGGACCATATGTTCCCAGCAGTTCAACATAGAAGTTTACTGCAGCATTCCACTCAGGTGTGTCCAGCGCTGGACGCATGTCTGCATCAAACCAAGCCGCACCAAAGGAGTTCGCTATTGTTGTAACAAATGCCATATTGTCGCCCCAACCAGGCTTACCGCGCAGACAGACACCATAAAGGCCGTTGTCTGGATCATGTATGGCAGCTGCTGCCGTTAGAATGTTGTCCCAGCTGTCATTGTCTTTAATTGTCACACCTGCAGCATCTGTTAAATCTTTACGATACATGACCATGGACGATTCACCATAAAAAGGTGCCGCATACAGTGTGCCGTCTGCAGACAAACCGTTGCGCATTGCTGGTAATAGGTCACCCACGTCGTATTCGGCGCCAAATTCAAGTGGTTCGATCCAGCCGGCAGCGCCCCAAATTGGCGCTTCTTGCATGCCAATGTTAATAATGTCGTACTGGCCGCCGCCTGTTGCGGTGTCGGACGTAACCTGTTCGCGTAACACGCCTTCTTCCAAAGAAACCCAATTCAGAATGACACCAGTTTCTTCAGTGTAGGCTTCTGCAACTTTTTGCATGTTAATCATATGACCGTTGTTAACGATCGCAATTGTTAGTTCTGCTGCATGACCGTCTGCGGCAGCAATGCCTGCAGTTAGGCCAAAGCTAACCGCAGTGGTCATCAGTGTTTTTGTAATAGACATTGAAGTCCTCCCTTTTACACGTGTAAAACTGACGTGGGTAAAGCTTCAAGTCAACAGGATTTTATTACTGCTGAATTTCTGCGCTGCAGCGTGAAACTCTGGTCTAAGCGGATTCACGCAGCTTCAGAACACCGTCAAAGAGCTGGACCTGTGGGTTCGTGGGATCAGTCACTGCACCATTAATTATCTCAACAAGACGAGAAACTGCTGCGTTTCCAATTGCTTCAAAGTCTTGAGCTACGGTCGTTAACGCTGGCGTTGTGAACGGACACAACGGGTAATCGTCATGGCCAGCAATTCGCAATCCACCTCTACGGCTTCTACCCGGCACGAGCCCATGCCGCGCTGCGGCACGAAGCGCACCAATCCCGACACGATCATTTGCACACAGAATTGAACGGTCCGTGAAGACCCCTCGAGAGAAGTAACCGTCTAACACAGCTTCTCCATGTGCCTCATAATGCCCTTGATCATTAACCGATTCGGTTCCAATAACCTTTGGTTCAAATCCTAAACTTTGCATTCGTGCGCAGTATGCATTTTCATGTTGAACTGCATTGAAGTTGACGCGGGGCATCGCAAGGAACACTGGTGGTGCTCCCACTCTGCAAAGATAATCTATAATCAAACCAGTACTTTGATCATGATCGGTCCCAACGTATTCTACATTGGGCATCGTCTTTGGGCGTGAATCCACCAACACAAATGGAAGACGTGTGCGCAAGCGTTCATGTACGACCGTATCACTTTGATTACCCAAGGGCGCCACAAGCGCACCATCAACACTCATAGACATGAATGTTCGGGCCGCACGAGCTTCAATCGCTGGATCAGAATGCGAGCATTGGCTGATAACAGTGTATCCAGCCGTCATCGCAGCCTTCTCAATTTGTTCCAATAACTTAGTAAAAAACAGATCATTTAGGTAGGGAATAATAACACCGATTATACCTGTCGACTTTCGGTTCAAGCGGGTAGCAAAAAAGTTAGGAACATATTCAACGCGCTCTAGACCCGCCTCAATCCGCTTAACAGTGGCCGCTTTGACACGGTTTGGATCCTGAAAAAAGCGCGAAAGTGTTGGCCGCGAAACCCCAATTGCAACGGATAATTCGCCCATGGTGTTGATGCGCGGCTTCGTCATTTTATTACTCCTCCAAGTTTAGTCCAAGTATTATAAACTTCAGTGTGCACATATCATTATTTTTTTACGTCCGTAAAGAAATGAAAGAGTATTTTTACATGTAAACGAATTTTGAGTGCTGCCTAGACAGGCGAGTAACTCTTTCTTTATTACGCCACCGGCTTGAATCAACGCTTTCTTATAAATCGTCTCATAGCTGATTTATATGGTATAATTTTCATCAAGCATGATTCTGAGCCATCCTACTATTTGTTGAAAGGACTATTGCTTGTATATTTTTCTGCAACAATGGGCCTCACCACAGAATGCGTCGAAATAAAGCATGGCTTGAGACCAAGTGCAGCCTGCATTGCACCATCTTCGGCTTTGGGAGTATGGTAAACACCTCACCTACCGTTGCATATATTTTTCCAGCTGGCTGTGGATGCAGTATGTTTAAAATCAAATGTATTAAGGTACTGTGAATAACTGGCACAGAGGCCATAATTTTGCCTGCGATCCAAGCCGCTAGTGCATGATAGCCGGTGTAATACCACCTTTGGCAGCCACAACAGTAAAAACTTAAACTGCGTGGTTCATCCATTTCATATTTCCAGACAAGCGTTACCAATCTTGAAGCACCATCAGAAAAGAAAATGCTACGTCAACAAGTTCATATGATTAGGTGACAATCCAAGAGATGGTATCTGATGTGGTCGTCAAATTGACAGACACGTTACAAAGGTTAAACATTACCAATTCAAAAAAAACGACAAATACCGCATAATATACTATATTTTTTACATAAGATATCTGCACCTCAATGCGGCGCAAACGCATCAGGTGTGTCAAAAGTCTTTGCGGTTTGCATTTCTCAAGAATGGCAATCTGTCGTTCAGCATGCAGGTTAAGTTGGCCGTTGAGCTAATAGAAACGGCCTTGAAAGAAAATGTATGTTACCAGCATCGTTAGCGGTGGGTCAGCCTCAAGAAAATTTGCCAGCTTGCGTCCCATCCCTAGCAACGCATTCAAGGATGATAAAGCTAGGTTGGTGGCGTGTGCCGAAAATACGCGTATCAAAGGCACGACAGACTACAATCAGTACTGCAAGAATGGCAATTAAGAGGAATAGTGCTTGCATATCCTTAGCCAACAGCCCGTTAATTACATAAATAATAAATTTAGATTTAGCACCTTTATTGATTTTCTCTGCTCGACTGATTTCTTTGTTTTACAGTCTTCATAATTACAACGAGCTGATACGATGAATGGTGAAGAATCGTTCCCAGCACAGGAGTAAAGTCCCACGCGATTAGTTACTAAAGTACAAAAGTTATTTCTTGAACAAAACACTGTGACTAAAATTAAGCACTTACGTTGCATTGGCGATCATAAGCTCTAGCCCTATGTGATATTTTATGAACATATCAGACCGCATCTTCCGCCCCTTTGAACATCTTGTCCGTCCTTTCAACCTTCCCCTGCGCACCCTGCCTACGGCAGGGGTCTGGAGTTTAATCTGGCATTTTGCGCAGCTCTTTCGTGGCATCTTGGTGGCGGTTGCCGGTTTGTCAGTCATCTCAGCCGGGATCGGACTGGCAATGGTCTGGGCACTGGCTTTTGTGGTTGACGGCGTCACTGTGCAAGGTGCAGCTCCATTTGTTGCGAACGAAATATGGGTACTAGCCGCTTTGGTCTTCCTGTTCGCTGTTGTTGACCCAGTCGTAACCTTTGTGCGCGGGGCATTCATGGCCCAAACCGTGCAGGTTTTGTTACCAGCAGCAATGCAGTGGCAGGCCCACAAAGCGGTTGAAGGCCAGGACGTCGCATTCTTTGAAGATGTGTTTGCGGGTCAGGTTGCCAGCCGCATCGTTCAGGTCACCAGCGCGGTGAAGCGATCCATGATGATAGCCATGCAGATGGTACCACGCGTGATTGTGTCCTTTGGCGGCGCCGCTATATTACTGGCTGCCTTATCACCAATGATGGCCTTGCCCGTTGTGATCTGGATCGCACTTAACATCATTTTGGCTTGGTTTGCGGTTCCGGTCTACGCAGCGCGGTCCCGCAAAGTGGCAGCAGCCACCAGCCGAGCCACAGGTGCCATGACAGATGTTTATTCCAACATCGCGATGGTCAAACTTTTTGCCGCTGAGGACAGTGAGGCAGGTGCAATCCAAAAAGTTATTGGTGAGACAATTGACACCCAACATCGTGAGAACCGCGCATATGTCTCAACAGATGCTTTGGTGCATCTGCTAAATGTGTCGCTGGTTGTGTCTATTTTCGCAGTGGGCCTGTGGGGTTTAATCTCCGGTTTTGTCAGTTTGGGTGATTTTGTTGCGGGGGCCACTATCGCGCGTACCCTGTCAGCGTCATCAGGAATGTTTATTGGGTTGGGCCAGTCTGTCAGCCGTGCATATGGAACGATCGCAGATGCCATGCCGATTATGACAACAACACCAACTCTGATTGACACGGTGAATGCACCTGACCTAAACTTGACCACTGGGCAAATCCTGTTCGATCATGTGACCTTTGGGTATGGAAAAACAGACGCAGTGGTGTGTGACCTATCGCTCTCCATAGCCGCTGGCGAGAGGGTTGCCCTGGTCGGTCTGTCTGGTGCAGGAAAATCCACACTCGTATCCCTCTTGATGCGATTGCGCGACGTTGATGCCGGCCGTGTTACCGTTGACGGCCAGAACGTCCGCGATGTTACGCAGACCTCCTTGCGAGAGCAGATTGGTGTCGTGACACAGGATATCGGTCTTCTACATCGTTCCATACGTGACAATATCCGATATGGCCGCCCCAATGCCACAGACTCCGAGGTCAAGGCGGCCGCCGAATCCGCACAAGCCATGGACTTTATTCAAGGTCTGCATGATGACAAAGGCCGCATCGGGCTTGACGCATTCGTTGGTGACAAAGGCGTTAAACTCTCGGGTGGTCAACGCCAAAGGGTTACCATAGCACGTGCACTGCTCAAAGACGCTCCGATCCTTGTGTTAGACGAGGCCACAAGCGCGCTTGATAGTGAAGCAGAAGCCGCAATCCAAGAGAATCTGGACTTGCTGATGGCTGGAAAAACAACCTTGGCCATCGCGCACCGCCTATCCACCATCGCAGCTATGGACCGTATCGTTGTTATGGATGCTGGCCAAATCGTCGAGCAAGGCACGCACGATACCCTGCTGACACAAGATGGCCTCTACGCCCGCCTCTGGGCCCGACAATCAGGCGGCTTTCTGGCACGAAAAGAGGTACAGTCTTAAGTGGTATCAATTCGGCTAAAAGCAGACCTGGATATGCAGCGCAACAAAGGTCCACTTTATTCAATGTCATAGAAAAACTGTGAGTATCTCGGTAGCCTGCGGCCACAACTAATCAAATCTCCCCATTACAGATAGGGATATTTGCAAATGAAGTACCAAGCCAGTTGGAGTTAGACGCTTTTCTTGATCATTTTAGCTGATTTAATATTCGCTGTAATCGTAAGTTCTCTATCAGCGTTTTCGAAAGGGCCGGGAACTATTTTAAATCTGTCACGAGCACAACTCCGCTACAGTCCTAAACGACCTACAAATAACCAAAGCGCAAACAATTTTTTCTCGTAGTATAAACTACGTTTTAAATGCAGGATTTAAAGTGAACTCTGAAAGCGCTGCCCAATTCAGTCACGACAATTTCCACTAATCTGGCTGCTTATAAAAGCATCACATTCCACCCGTCTAGTTGGCAACCGCCGTAAATCCCATAAGATACTAATGGTGTAACATCAAAGGTGATACTGCAGAGGTAATTGCAACGGTAAGTAATATCAATTTTCTGTGGTTAGCTTCATGTTATTGGACGTGTCACCCATTGCTATAAGTGAAATTTCTCCAGCCCAATATGACCGTAGATGAGTTGCTGCCTGCCATGCTCGGAGGCCTGATCGGCACGCGAAAACAGCGCGTTGGCCCGTGTGTGGTGTGGTGCTTTCTTGTTTAAACTGCGCGACGGTCATGCGCTGCGCGATGTGTGCAACTAGGACAGGCGCTTCGATGTCATCGCGCAATTCCACAACAAAATCGGACATGGTAATGTCAGAGGCCACAATAAACCCAAGGCAGGTTTCAGGTTCTGGGGCACCATCAAAACGAAAGCCACCAGTGCGGTAGGCTAGCATGTCAAAACTGATCAACTGACCAAGCGGAGATGGGGATTGTCCGATCAGATGTCCCAATGCCATTTGCGCCTGCGCCGCACCAATCAGACCCACAACTGGCCCCAATACACCGCCTGTCGTACAAGTTTTTGTCCGCTCTGGCAGATCAGGGAAGACAGCTCGCAATGAAGGGGCAGTGGCACAAAACCCACCTACATATCCAGAAAACCCGAGAGAAGATGCGCTGATTAATGGGATATTGGCAGCAAGGCACTTATCTGACAAAATATAGCTTGCAGCGAAACTATCAGCACAATCCAAAACAAGGGTACATGGCGCGATAAGCTTTTGCGCATTCACGGGGGACAGCGCTTCAGTAACCGTAACGATCTCGCAATCTGCATTTAAACGGCGCAATGTAGCGGCGGCAACCGTGACTTTAGGCTGACCGACGTCATCCTCGCGAAACAGTGTTTGCCGGTGCAGGTTAGACAGTGATACCTTATCATCGTCTACGAGAGTTATATGCCCTACACCTGCCCCCACAAGATACTGCAGCACCGGAGCACCAAGCCCGCCAGCACCTACCACAAGCACATGGGCTGTACGTATCGCCGCTTGACCAGCGCTGCCGACCTCGGGCAAAATGACCTGTCGATTGTATCTACTCATCGTGTGGCCGCTAACCATGCAGCCACACGATCTTCGGGGCAGACGTTCAAAGTGATATCTGTCACCGCCGCCACAACATCCGCACCCGCATCAAAAGCACCTTGCGCTCGATCAATCCGCATCCCACCAATCGCAACCAATGGCGTGTCCCATATCAATTCCCGCCATTTTGTCAGCTTTGCATTACCTTGTTCATTCCATTTCATCTTTTTAAAAATGGTCGGGTAAATTGGCCCAAGCGCAACATAATCTGGATTGAGCGCTTTTGCGCGCATAAGTTCTGCTTTGTCATGAGTGCTAATCCCAATACACAACCCCGCTTGCCGAATTGCTGAAATATCAGCATTATCAAGATCTTCTTGACCAAGGTGAACATAGTCACACCCCTCATTAATTGCGATTTGCCAATGATCATTGATCACAAGAGTGCAATCGTAATCAGCACAGACCACTTTCGCACGTCGCACATGATCGTGGATCATATCTTGACTTGCGTTTTTTATCCTCAACTGTACCAGCTTTATGCCAAGGGGCACCAAACGTACGATCCAATCTGCACTGTCAAAAATAGGATAGAAACGATCTAACTTCATGTTAGAAAAGCCTTTCCGATAACAGGTGTAGACGGAGCGGCCATGTCGCGCGGCTCTATCGGGTCGGCGGCTTGGACTAACTGACCTGCACGAACTGCTGTTGCGAACGCTTCAGCCATTGCAGCTGGATCACCTGCTTTTGCAACAGCGGTGTTTAATAGGACCGCATCAAATCCTAATTCCATGGCCTGTGCTGCCTGTGAAGGCAAACCAAGTCCAGCGTCAATCACTAAGGGCACATCCGGGAAATGCGCGCGCATTGCCCGCAATCCAAAGATATTGTTAAGCCCTAAACCTGATCCTATCGGTGCGCCCCATGGCATCAAAACCTCGCAACCGGCCTGTAGCAACCGGTCCGCGACAACCAAATCTTCAGTTGTATAGGGAAAGACTTGAAACCCGTCTTCAGTCAAAATTCGCGCTGCTTCGACTAGTCCAAAAACATCAGGTTGCAGAGTGTCTTCCTCACCAATCACCTCAAGTTTGATCCACTTGGTGTTGAACACTTCACGGGCCATATGCGCTGTAGTCACCGCCTCTTTCACACTATGACAGCCAGCAGTGTTGGGCAAAATATGTACATTCAAATCACGAATTAACTGCCAGAAAGCTTGCCCCGCACGATTTTTTCCACTTTCACGACGCAAGGACACTGTCGCTACACTGGCCACACTACGTTTAAACGCGTCTGCCAAAATTGCTGGTGATGGATATTGCGCAGTCCCAAGCATAAAGCCGTTAGCAAGAGTTACACCATAAAAACTGCGCATCTTAGCCCCCCTGCATCGGAGCAAGAACTTCGATCATGTCACCATCAGTTAACGAGTGATCAGCGCGGACGGTGCTAGGCACAAAACACCCGTTTACAGCCGTTGCAATTTTAGCCCCACCAAAACCTTGTGCCTCAAGCAAATCAGCCAGTGAACAGGCCACTGCATCAATTGTTTCACCATTAAGCTGCAGTCTCATTCATCACCTCTGGTATTTTACTATCAAAAATCAATTCTGTCACCATCCGGGCCAGCGCAGGCGCCAACAAAAATCCGTGCCGGAAAAGTCCGTTTGCGCGAATTAGATTACCTTCACGTTGAATGCGAGGCAAATTGTCTGGAAATGCAGGACGACTGTCGACACCGATTTCAAGCACTTCTGCCTCTCCAAAAGCAGGGTTCAAAGCGTAGGCCGCACTGAGTAGTTCAAGCATCGAGCGTGCTGTAACATGGCGCCCTGCTTGGCCTTCGATCATCGTCGCACCCAGCATGAAAACCCCGCTACCGCGCGGAACAATATATAGTGGAATGCGTGGATGTAGCATCCGGATGGGCCGGTTCAGAGTAATGTCAGGACACGACAACACAAGCATCTCGCCCTTTACACCCCGCAAGTCACTCAATTGGGCACGCGCCTGAAACCCCCGACAGTCGACCGTCAAACCACGGCGTGCAAAGTCATCAGGATCAGCGTCTGCAACCTTGAACACAGCGCCATCCGCGATCAAACCAGCGCGTAATTGAAACAGAGCTTCGCGCGGGGCCAGATGTGCCTCACTTTCAAAGAACAGCCCTTTGGTAAAACGACCGCCCAAATCAGGCTCAAGTATCCTAATCTCGTCAGCCCCAACTTCACGGAATGTGTTTGTGCGACGTGCAAACCTGTTCAGATCTGCCTTGTCGCGAGCAGGTGAAATAACGAGTGATCCACAGCGATAAACTGCTTGCGTTTTTACGCTCCACCAATCAGCAGCTTCATGGCCCAGCCGCACAACGGGCTCTTCTGCACTTTCACCTTCGCAAAAAGGTGCAAGCATACCACCCGCCCACCACGAACAAGCATGTGGCCCTGATGTTGCATGACGATCAACCAAAGTCACATGCGCCCCACGATCCAGCAAAGCCCGCGCCACGCAAAGTCCCGCAACACCTGCCCCAATAATCGTAATTGCACGCATCACCACTGACCATGAAAATGATGGACTGGTCCATGGCCACGGCCAATACTTAACTGATCTGCAGTCTTAATTGCAGTCTGCAAATAGTTATGCGCGGTCGCGACTGCACTGTGTAAATCATGACCCTTTGCCAATTGAGCGGCGATTGCTGCTGAATAAGTGCAACCTGTGCCATGCGTGTTGCGGGTTTGTACTCTTGGTGCCGTTAACGTGACCACAACCCCAGTTACGTCAATCAAATAGTCAGTGCAAATATCGCCATCCGCATGTCCTCCTTTCATCAATACCACCTTAGGTCCCATTGCCAAAAGCTGCTGACCTTGAGCGATAATGTCTGTTGGACTTTGGGCTTGCGATACGCCCAACAGGCATGCCGCCTCTGGAAGGTTTGGGGTCAAAAGCGTTGCAAGGGGTAAAATTTTACGGATCATCGCATCAATGGCAGACCTGTGCAAAAGAGCATCGCCTGATTTGGCAATCATCACAGGATCAACCACAATTGGAGCTGAAAAAACTACAAGGCCTTGGGCAACAGCGTCAATAATCGGTGCGGAAAACAACATACCAAGCTTGATCGCCTGCACCTCAAGATCTGAAAGCACCGCTTCAATTTGGTCAAATACAACATCTGACGGCACTTCGTGAACACGGGTCACCGATGTTGTATTTTGCGCCGTTACAGCTGTAATTACGCTTGCCGCAAATGCACCACTAGCCGAAATCGCTTTGATATCTGCCTGCACACCAGCACCGCCACTGCTGTCTGAACCTGCAATTGTAAGAGCAATCGGAGTCTTCATTGGCATATTTTCCATCTTATTAGAGGACTGCCAGCGAAAGAATAAGGGAGCGCCATAGAACTGCGCGGACACCCGTTCCCTACGCCGGCATTACCCGGATCAGGTTCGACGGGTCGGTTCACACCTCTCAACCCAAAAGGGCTCCCCGACGGATAAATTTTTATCGTTTAACCTCAGATAAAAGGCTGTAATAGTTTATTCTTTTTATTTTAAATCCTTTTAAATCACAACAGCCTAAACCAACACATTGGTACAATATAAGCATTTTCAGACAATTATTTCTTATCAAAAAGTAACCTAGAAAAACAGTATTTTTCTAAATTAGGCCCTTTTTTTTGATTAAGTTTCTACATTTTTAAGGTTAGCGTGCAACCGTACCAACTCATTCCAAAGAAAATCACCTTCACGATCACGTGATCTTTTATATTGTCTTTTTTTAAACTGTGCGTTGTATAACAATTTTAAAAAATTAATATTTTAAATATTTATTTCTCAACATCAAACCGTTTTTTAGTAAAATTCACATAGATAATATTTATAGACCCTTAGTTTGGAAAAAGCCCTGTAGTCTCACCTTTACAGTTGAACGAGACGGGCAGCCTTTAACTTTGTATTGTTAAAACATTCAATATTTCGGCCACACGAAGTTTTCTTAAAGTCGACCATTCAGTTTAACATAATTTCAGATCATATGGTACTCAACAAAGATAAATCCAATTTGCTTATTCTGCGGTAAGAACATTAGCTGGAGTAATAGCTGAACTGCGTGCTTACGTTGGTATTTTTCATGCTAGCAGGCATTAAGATCCAATGTTAAAATGAAGATCCTAAAAAGTGTTATGTTTTTATCAAACCGACTTTGGGCATTTATGCATCCACTCAAACGAATACTATACCGTTATATATCGAATTGCCTTCGTTTAAACTCATTGAATTTAGTTTGCTGGCGAAACCAACAGCGTTAACAATTGAGTCAGAGTTACCGAGGCCATTGAATAACATCATCTTGTACTATTATTTTATGATAGTCCTGTTAGACGTCGCGCGTATCAGCAGTTAGTTCAGTAAGACGCGTCACAGCGCCCAATACACCTTTCATGTCGTTGCCCTCGCACAGTAACATGGCGTGCGTTGTTGCAGTTGAAAAATTGCCAGATCGGACGTGACTTAAAATAGCTATGAAGTGACATTCTGCAGCCGTCACGATGTTATTACAATTTAAACAATGCGGGTTGGAAAATCGCAGCATAGGTCTTCGTGACGTTCGGATCGCATGAACAACCCTCAAGACTGATTGGACAATAGCTGGACTGTTGCAATGGTTCGGAAAGAAATCCTCACTGCTTAGTATAACTGACATCCACGCCGCCTCTTTTGGATTAGTAAAGGATACAAAAAAATAACGGGCAGTCATCAACACGCAATAGTCTGTCGCACAAAGGTCCAACGCGGTAAGGAGCCTATCCCCTGTGCCTGACCTTTTGATCACAGCGCCGCGTTGGGGGTTGGATACGGTTGGGCTTGGTCATTGCTCTGTCTTTAGAAGTTCGAGCAGGGCATAATTAGCAGCATGCGCACTACCCAACCGTCGCACATCGCTGGTATCTCTAAAGTTGGCTATCTTTCAGTAAAAATAGTTAACCCGAGCATCCCAATTCTGTCATGCAAAATACAGGCTAAATTATAGACACTTTCTATTTTTAAAGTAATTCTAAATTTTTAGTTCATGGCTTGGCAATGTCTGGCAATATATCAATTTTAGACGCGGTGTTTTGTCCGTCTTCGTTCGGAGTGAATGTAACTATGTCGCTAACCTCAACATGCAAAAGATCGGGTACTAATACTTTCGTGTGCTTGGCGTCCTCACTTACAGCGTTTAACATCAATAATTGAAACTCTTCAGAAGCGGCGGCAAACGGCGTGGCTCCCGTCAGGGCGTAATTTACTAAACTACGGAAAAATTTCATACTTAGGAGCATGAAAAATTAGTTTCATGCTTTTTGAAAAAGTCCGCAAGCTTGAGGATCTGTAGTACAAATATTTTTTCTAAAACAATTTTGATGCTGAATTTGCTAATTGAAGAACTACCAAGGTTCACCCTTTGTATAGTTTCTTCAGAAAATCCTGCCTCCAAACGGTAGAACGGACTGGAGTCGTAAAAGTTCAAATCATTTTCCAATCGATGATTTTATTTTAGATCGTCAGTTGTCAAAAAGGCGAAGTCATAAATCGTCATGCTTTCAACATTGATTATACGAGATTGCGCATCCCTCAAGTTGACTTCGCACTCCACGATGTCTGTCAGAGTCATAGCTTCTGCAAATGCTTGCGGGGCTCTCGCGTGGAATATCGCGGTGGCTTCGGTAGCGAGAGCAAAGCCATGACGCGTGAATTCATAGTTCATGGCAGTTTCCCGTATTTTAAAACAAAACAGTTTCACACATTAACGTTTATTAGGTGACAATTTTTGTCAACTAATAAATTTTTTAAAATGGTTCACATAAATTGTATCAGACCAACTGTCAGGTTGACATATCTGACAAATTCACTCAGGTATACATAAAGTCTAGCCACCCAAAGATTAGATCGAGGGAAGCCCGACACGTGATCCATGTGAGGACTTTCAATATGCAGCCAAATGACCAAACGCAAAGTCATCATAATAATGTTGAACATCACCGCAACGAGCCACCCCTAAAACCTCAAGAAATTTTGCAATCTTCATGTTCAGCAGAAGGTATGCCCGTTGAGTGGGCGTTCGAACGCGCAAATCTATTAAATTTAAATTTGACTAGCTTATTATCATGACTTTTCATGCAACCCCTCCAAAACACACACCAACTGAAACTCTACCAACTTATGAGGCTAAGGCCCTGACTGAAGGTGGCGATTTGGCGCAAATTGTTCTCGAAGATCAGACCTATATTTTACGGGTCACGCGCGCGGGCAAGTTGATTTTGACGAAGTAACGGTGCGAAGAATAATCGGTTAACTATTTATGCATGTTTAATTTTAACCAAGTGGTTATCCCACATTAAGTCATGCATAGCGTTAGCGCGTTTGCCCTTTACCAAATCAAAGACTGTGCCTTGCCCACTGGTAAAAATCATTCCACTGCTCCACGCAGCAACACCACAAATGTCAGCTTCATGCACACAAAACGCAACAAAACCTGTTGTGGTGTCAAAGACCTGAGCGACACCTGCCCGTGGTGACGTAATCGCCAATCGTGATCCATCACCTGAGAATGCTATGCTTCCTACATATCCGTTCAGGCCAGAACCATCGCCTATGGCGCGCATATCTTCCCCGCGCAGGTGTGTTGCGACAAGCGCTGGTGCACTAGTGACCTCGCCCTGCCATTGCATCGCAACTCCCACCAAACCATCTGGGCGAACGCTGAGGTGGCGAACACTAGCATGATGGTGGGACGGTTCTACCTGATCGAGCAGAAATCCATCTACACTAATATAAGCTAAGTTAGGGCGCATTGTAGGAATATTCAGCTTTTCACGACCCGAGGCGGGGTGCGTATCAATCCCACCATTTGCAACAACCAAAGTGCCGTCCGGCATAAGGCGCAAATCGTGCGGCCCAACGCCATGGGACGCAATTTCACCGATGCGAATATAGCCGCGCCTCGCATCCCAAATCCCGATACACCCCCGCATTGAATGGTAATCGTTTTCAGTGGTAAAAAGCATATCACCCAATCGATCAAAAGTGCCGTGCCCATAAAAATGTCGTCCCTTAGGGCAGTTTAATTTTGCCAGAACATCGCCAGAGCGGCAATCAAGAACAACAGCAAATGTGCCTGGTCTGCGAGCAAAAGCGACCGCTTCAGGGCGTAAAGGATGGGCGGCAGCAGCGTGTCCGCGCGCAGGCAATGGAATGCGGAATCGTTCCGCGCCCGCATCATCCAGACCAACCAACACATAATTGCCGCCCGGTGTGCGCGCCGCAGACAGAAACGACGGATCGCCTGCGTCAGCCCATGTCGGCAAAGGCGCAAGACCTGTCGCCATAAATCCAATCAGAAATCCACGACGCGACGGCATCAATCGCCATCCAGTGAATTAAAACCTTCGATAACACCCAACTCAGGGCCAAGATTTTCACTTAAAAATACTCGTATATCAAAAATACGTTGCTGCAAGGTTTCAACTTTCAATCGGCTAGTGTGAACAGTCACAACACTTAAATCGTCACTACCTTCAAGTAATTCGACACTATTCCAAGCCGACATTGCCTCATTAAACTTAATGCCAATTGCAGCGTCGGGCTCATCAGCTGATAATATAAACGCTAATTCCTCAAGGCTTCTCAATGATACAGCGATATTATTTAAAGACTGCGCAGATCGACGCATTTCGGCTCGCAGCGGACGTGGTCGATCAAACGTACCAAGCGGGCGACCAAGGCGCATAGACGCAGTAAAGTCGAGGCCACTAGTCAATGATTTATACAGTTCTTGCAGCGCTTCAGTATCGTTGCGATACGTATCGTTTCCAGTGTTGCGCATCAGTTCAGCATAGCGATTCTGCCAGTCTTTTTCAATTTCCTGAACCGTAGTGTGAGCGTCTCTTGCTAGTGCGGCGACAAGATCACAGCGGCCATTCGCTTCTGAAAAAGCTAGATCGAACAAAAGGAACTCCATTGCATAGAACCCACGGCCAGCAACGGAAGCATCTACGATAACGGGGTCATCATCGGCCAAAAGATCGACCAAAGATTTAGGCGTTGAACCACGCGGATCAGGCCAGAACGCCAGTGCAAAGGCTCTGTTTTCAGCCTCACTTGGGCCAAACCGCAGGTGTGACACTGCAATCCATGCGGCAGCAGCTGTGTTCCACTTATCCATGATGTCGCAATTTTGTGCGTCCGCTAGCGCGCTTGTGGCAACACTCAAAGCCGCAAATCGAGGTAGGATATGATCGTCTAACACTTCCCTAACGCGTGAATCTGCAGCTACAAAGACAGGTGCAAGAATAAATGCAATTGCTAGTTTCATTTAAAGACTCTCCAAAAATTTTATAAGCGCCGAACGGTCGTTAACCGACATTTTAACCACGCGATCACGTGCGGCTTGGCCTTCGCCACCATGCCATAAAACCGCTTCTAATAACGACCTTGCTCGGCCATCATGCAAGAATTGAGTATGTCCCAATACCTGTTCAGTCAGCCCGATGCCCCAAAGTGGCGGCGTGCGCCATTCCCGCCCATTTGCTACCGCTTCTGGGCGATTGTCGGCTAATCCGTCACCCATGTCATGCAGCAATACGTCCGTGTAAGGCCAGATAAGTTGAAAACTTTGCGCCGGCTGATCAATTAGTCGATTAGTCACAAATGATGGCTGGTGACATGCAACACAGCCTGTATTGTAAAACAGGTCTTTGCCTCGCAGAACGTCCACATCGTCCATATTGCGTCGGGCTGGCACACCTAAATTGCGGCTATAAAACGTTACAAGATCAAGGATTTCTTTATCAACTTCAAACTCACGCGCATCACCGTCTCCATGTGGCGCATTGATACAATCAGTCTGAGCAGGCATGCATTCCCCTGCGCCATTGGGATGCAGGGGATTGGAGATACCAATGTCGCCTGCGAATGCACTGGCAGACTGTTCCACTAAACTTGGCGAACCAGCCTTTAAGCCAAAACGACCCAACATGGGGCGATCAAACTCTAGCGACCAGACAATATTTGGGCGTCCTGAAATACCATCATTATTCAAGTCTTCAGGATCAGCTAGCGCAAGAATATCTGCCGCTGGAATGGCCTCAAGCAAGCCTAAACCAATCATCTGAGGCGCGATGCGCGGCGACAGCATCGTGCCAACTGCCAGTGGGCCATAACCAAGGTTTTTTGTCACATAAGTCGGTGCACGCAACGTTGCAACTTCGCCGCCTGCCATTTGAACTACGATATCTTTATATGTAATGTTTAGACTGTATTCGGGGGCTATCCCAGGCAAAGAAAAGTCTTGTAACTGTTCACCATAATTTGGTTCAGGTCCCGTACTATGATAGCCTTCAATAGGATACAAAGCAGCTTTAACATCAGGAACAGACACACGCATAAGCATCGAAATCGCGATATCGTCAGGCCCATCAGGCACATGGCCACGCCCATTTTCAATATGGCATCGCTGACAAGATCGCGCATTAAACAATGGACCTAAACCATCGGACGCTAGAGTGGAGGATGGCGATGAAACCCAAATTTTTCGAAACAGCCCCTTCCCAACCCTGAAGTTTAATTCGTTATCAAAGGACAGGTTTTCTGACGGCTGGCTGAATGCATTTGAGTCCAGCATGACGCGGACAGTTGCAGCGCCTGCCGGGCGTTCCTCAAACCGCTGCGGTACATTAAAATTTGACGGAAACGCCACCACATCTATAATGCGCGCGCGTTCTGCGTCGGTACGTGGCACGATGTTTAGATGTGGATCACCCGTAATAGTGGCGTAACGATCCACTTCAGCCACGACAAAAGGTGATGCAAACAGGACAATCATAAAAGCAAATAAGGATCGTGTTTTCATTTATTATCCGTAGCAAAAGTTAAGATGGCATGCGCAGTGATATTTTCCTGCGCATGCCAAAACTTTGAAACGTTAGAACCG
>JAPKAD010000086.1 GCA_028825445.1 Octadecabacter sp. | reverse complement strand
TCCAGACCTACGCTTTGTACCCACACAAATCAGTAGCAGAAAATATGGGCTTTGCGCTAAAAGTCGCTAAAACTAGTAAGTCAGAGATTGACCGCAGGGTAAGAGAAGCCGCTGAAATACTCAGCTTGACAGAATACTTAGGCCGCAAACCTCGTCATCTGTCTGGTGGCCAACGCCAACGTGTTGCAATGGGCCGGGCTATTGTGCGCGACCCTCAGGTGTTTTTGTTTGATGAACCACTGTCTAACCTTGACGCAAAACTGCGCATTCAGATGCGAACCGAAATCAAAGAACTGCACCAACGCCTAAAAACTACAACGATATTTGTGACTCACGACCAGATCGAGGCCATGACATTAGCCGACCGAATTGTGGTCATGCAGGGCGGAATTATAGAACAGGTTGGCACACCACTTGAGTTGTACGACAACCCCGCCAATCAATTTGTGGCAACATTCATCGGTGCGCCATCAATGAACTTACTTGGTGGGATTCTTTCAAAAGGTATGGTGAAGGTTGGTGAGGAACTGTTTGTGGGCCCAAAGGGGGCGGGCAAAGTTAAACTTGGCGTACGGCCAGAACATTTAATCTTGGCTAAGAAAGGCGGCTTGCCAATGCAGGTCAAGGTTGTTGAACCAACGGGTGCCGAGACTATGGTGTTCTTGCGTTTTGAAGGTCAGGACATAACCGCAGTCTTCCGGGAGCGCCATAACTTTGAAAGCGGTCAAACAATTTACCTAAAGCCTGATCCAGACCACCTGCATGTTTTCGATGCTGATACTGGCGCACAACTTTAGTAATTACTTTTAGGGATCCTATATGCTTAAAAATATCAATCCAATTCTGAATGCAGACGTGCTTTTTGCATTGCGCGCAATGGGGCACGGAGACGATTTGATTATTGCAGATACTAATTTCCCATCAGACAGCGTCGCACGGGAAACTGTGCTGGGAAAGGTGTTACGTATAGAAAGCCCTGCAGCAGAAGTAGTGCGCGCGGTTCTCTCACTTTACCCACTTGATACATTTGTAGACGATGCCGTGGCAAGAATGGAGGTAGTAGGCAAGCCCAACAAAATACTACCAGTGATGGAAGAGGTTCAAGCCGAAGTGCTTGCTGCTGGTGGCTCAACAATGATTGGCATTGAACGCTTCGCCTTCTATGAGCGTTCAAAGATGGCCTACGCACTAATTCAAACTGGTGAGCGTCGTTTTTACGGCTGCTTTGCTTTCCGCAAAGGCGTAGTGCCGCCAGATGAAGGATAATTATGGGCAAAGTCGTAATCCTCGGGGTCTTCGTTGCTGATACTGCCTATCGCGCGGCACGGATGCCAATTATGGGAGAGACCATCATGGGCACCGCCTTTGCGCTTGGTCCTGGTGGAAAAGGCTCAAATCAGGCCGTTGCCTGTGCCCGCATGGGTGCTGAAACCCATATGATTTCAAAATTGGGCCAAGACGACTTTTCAAAACTAGCGTTTGATACTTGGAAGAAAGCAGGCGTTATTCCCCATGTGCAGCAACTCAGTAGTTCCTATACTGGCGCAGCTCACATCTTTATCGAAGACAGTACAGGTGATAACGCAATTATCGTTGCGCCCGGGGCTGCATCATTGATTGATATTTCTTATGTTCAGGCCCACGCTGCATTGATCGCGGACTCGGATGTCTTTGTAACGCAGCTGGAACAACCAATGGATGCCGCCATGTGTGGGCTTGAAATAGCTCGAGCAGCTGGCGTGACCACAGTACTCAACCCTGCACCCGCCGCAATCTTGCCTGACGGCATGCTAGCTCTTTGCGATTATGTGACACCAAACGAAACGGAGTGTGAATTTTTAACCGGTATTTCCGTTAGAACACAGCCGCAAGCGAAGCGAGCTTGCGACGCTTTGCGCGATTTGGGCGTTGGAACGCCTATTATAACGATGGGCAAACAGGGTGCCTTTGTGCATGGCCACGGACTTGTCCCAGCTGTGATAGCTGGTGACGTTATTGAAACAACCGGCGCTGGAGACGCATTTAATGGCGGGTTTGCTGCGGCTTTGGCTGAAAAAAGAACACCATTAGATGCAGTATGCTATGGCTGCGCTACAGCAGGAATCTCCGTCACGAAAGCTGGAACCGCCCCCTCAATGCCCAGTCGCGACATGGTCGAAGCATTGATGAGTGTACTGTTAGACAAATGAGACCACTCATCATGTAAAACGCGGAGCAATAATAGACGACAAAACAGCGTATCACAGTTGTAGCGGAGTAAAATAACGCCAGTTTGTGTCCTTCGTATTGTCGGAGGGCCGGAAATCTATTCTGAGAATATTTATATTTGGTCTTGTCTCGCTTACATTCCGGACTCCCAACTTACTTATGCGGCCTTTCGTTCAAATGCCAAGGGACTTTTGCCCTCCAACGATGAATGGCGGTGGCGCGGGTTTTAGAATCCTTTGATATACTGAAATATGGCCCCTTCTGTTTGGCGTCTTGTTTCCCACTTGTTGCGCCAGATCAGCTCCGTCTTGATTGACTTGAAGAACGTCCCAACCATAGAATTATCATAACAATTCCCTTTACAGCTTATTGATACTTCAAAGCTGTGCTTGGACAGATGCTTTTGATACTCATTTTAGCAATATTGCGAGCCACGATCTGTGTGATGAATGCAACCTTTGGGTGGCTGACGCAAAGCCACTGCCATATCCAATTCACATATGGCCAGATCCCGGTTCAATCGATTGTTAACGGCCCATCCGATGACGCGACGGGAGTGCCAATCAAGGATGACGGCCAGATACAGCCACCCTTCACTGGTCCAGATATAGGATATGTCGCCAGCCCATTTCTGGTTGGGGCCATCCACTGAGAAATCTTGATCCAACAGATTTGGGGCGACGTTAAACGTGTGGTTGCTGTCCGTCGTTACCTTGTATTTCGGGGTTCTGATGATCTTGATGCCATTCTCGCCCATCAGACGACCTACACGCCTGTGCTCGACCTTCATTCCTAGTTCCTGCAACTCGTCAGTCATACCGGGGCGGCCATAGCTTTGAAGGCTGAGACGGAGTTATTCACGTATATGCGTCAGAAACTCTATATCGTCCACTGCCCAGCAGTGCATGTTTACGCGCATGAGAGGGGCGTTGCAGCTGGCTCATCGGACGCACCCGCCACGCCCGGAAACCCCGCGATGTAACCCTTATAACGCGGCACAAAAACTCAACTGACCACTCGTCCTTCCAGACGTCAATGAAAGAAAATCTCACTGGCTTTGGCCTGCAAAGAAGATCGTGGTGGGTTCAAGCAGTCAGCGCAAGGGCTGCATTTAACCTATCAGACGGCGTAGCATAACCAAGGGTTTTCTGTGGGCGCGTATTGAGCTTCAACGCCATTTGGTCGAGATCGTCTTGGGTGAAAGATGATAGATCGGTGCCCTTAGGGAAATATTGTCGCAAAATCCCGTTGGTATTCTCGTTACTGCCGCGCCGCCATGGGCTCTGAGGGTCACAGAAATAGACAGAGATATCCGTCGTGACGCTGAATCTGCTATGATATGCCAACTCAGTGCCACGATCCCAAGTCAGCGATGCCATGACATTTTTGGGAAGTTGGCCAACCTGCCGGATGAGGGCGTCCACAACTGTGTTACTATCTTTGCCGGCCACCTGGACCAACATGACAAAGCGGGAAGTTCTCTCCACCAGCGTGGCGATGTGGCTATTTTTGGCACCGCTCAGCAGATCTCCTTCCCAATGCCCTGGTACGGCGCGATCCTCAATCTCGGCAGGCCTGTCTCGGATCGACAAAGCATCGATAATCTGGCCACGGGTCTGCCCTGCTGTGCTGGCCGTCTTGCCCCACCGCATAATCTGACGGCTGCGTAGATGGGCCCGCAACTCTTTCTTCAGTACGCCACGGGCTTGAATGAACAGGCTCTTATAGATTGTCTCGTGGCTGATTTGCATGATCTCGTCTCCGTCGGACGTGATCCTTAGCCATCCCACTATCTGCTGAGGTGACCATTGCTCCTGCAATTTCTCCGCAACAATGGCCCGCACGACAGGATGCGTCGAGATGAAACAGGGCTTGGGACGAAGTGCAGACTGCAGTGCGCGGTCTTCGGCTTTGACAGCACGGTATGCACGCCGCCCACCGTTGCGTCTAACTTCCCGGCTGACTGTGGAGGCCGAGCGTCCAGGATTAAGGGCAATATGGTGTTGTGAATAGCCGGCACAGAGCCCACGCGATATTTCTTCGCGCTCCGATTTGGTCAGCGATCCAAGTCGCCGGTGCCTGATGGCTGGCGCGATGCCACCTTTGGCTACGACAACAGTAAAAACCGAAGCTGCGTGCTTACCCAGTGCGCGGCCGATGTCGCTGAGCGACTCTCCTTTCTTCCAACGTGTCCAGAGTTCCGACTTCTATGCGGCTGATAAGCCGGGGCGACCAGTGCGGGGCATAGGCTGATCCTTTCAGGGCAAAGACAAATACACCCTATTGCGCTGACCGCTTGAACCCACCGCCGCCTTTTTTAATATATTGCGTTCCTCGGTGACCCGCGCCAGTTCCCGCTTCAGGCGCTTAATCTCAGCAGCCTGCTCGGAAGTCTCTGTTCTGATGCGCGGCGACTTCGCGAACTGTGACCTCCATGCGTAAAGCGACTTAGTGCTGATCCCAAACCGCTCGGCCACCTCACTGACCGCGTATCCACGCTCAACAACCTGTGCCACAGCATCCTGCTTAAACTCATCATTAAACCGAATTCCCTTGTTCATATCCGTCTCTCCTTGCTTCCAAAATTACCAAGCAAAGCGTCTACAAATCTAGTGGGACCTCACAGTTTGCTTTCCCCAACTATAATGATGGACAGAGAACCAATGCTAACTAAGCCAGTGCCGCTTTAGATAAATGGCTGAAGCAGAAGATTGGATTAGGGTATACTATTCATAGCTTTAGGCATTCCATGCGGGGTAGACTAAGGGCCTTAGAGTGTCCTAATGATTTGATTGATCAAATTGGGGAATGGCTAACAAACGTTGTAGGGTGTGTTTACGGAGAGGGCTATGCAGTTACGTTGCAATTTAAATGGCAAGCCAAGATGGCAGATATAAGTTCTATTCCGTTTGATTATCCATCATAAACTTTATTTTTTTGTTCTTTTAATGCTTGGATGAAATCCGATAGAGGATGGTTATTTGGATGCAACAACTGAAGCTGTTTAAGTTTAAATCTGATGTGAGCCATCTCTTCATAATAATTTATGAATGCATAATTTAGCGTTGCACCAGTGATTGCACCCAATATGGGAACAGATTGTGCTCCCAGTTTGTTAGTTATAACTACTATTAACTTCTTTGAGGCTGCGGATATAATATTACTAACGATCTGACCATTAAGACCTATGCGTGCAGATACGAAAGAAAGGTCTAAATCATCGTCTGAATTCAATGGACCTCCCATAGAAAATACCTTCAAGCATTCGAGTCTGGTTTCTGGCTCAGAACGATCGAATCCATACTGCTCCGATATCCTTTGAAATGAGGAGAACATAGTAGTAATGGTAATTGGTAATTCAGCAACAGCGCCTGGCAAACCTGTGAGTCCACCAACTGCACCAGAAAGCGTCACCGCAGTTTTATGGAAATAGTTTGGGACATTTGGTAACAATGAATTTTTATTAATCGCTTCTGATGTGTCGTAAGCTTTTTCAAGTCCTGTCTTTATCATCTTATGTATTTCAGCTTCAAAACCATCAGGTATACTTTTCAATAAGCCCTCAATTTTATCGCCAGCAAAGTTAGCAAGTTTCATCATCAGACCTTCAGCGTCGTTATATTGATTAACGAGTTCGATAATCTGAGAATGGTATGATACGGCTAGAAGATTATCGTCCATAAAAATAATCACCCATAGCCCTAACACGGGCATCCCTGATTGATTTAGTCTTCAGAGAGTAAGCTATCCTACCTGTTCTATAATGCCGCCTTAAATCGTTTGGCACTCTTCTCGAGAAATACCAAATGCCGTCCTTTTGAAACGTGTAGCTATTAGATTTGGTTGTTAGCATAGTCTACGGCTCACTAAAGAATTCAGTTTAGTAAGGTATTACAATGCGTTGAACTCATAAATGGTACTCAGAGGAGGGGATGGCTCCGCCTACAGGAGACGACCCAACGCATTAACCCCACAACATAATACTACTGTTTCCATGAGCCTCCTGCAACAGGAGCAATTTGGTCTACGGTTTGGTCTACGGTAACAATT
>JAPKAD010000122.1 GCA_028825445.1 Octadecabacter sp. | reverse complement strand
TGAGCAAGGAAGAGGCACCCAATGGACCTGCGTAACATCGCGATCATAGCACACGTTGACCACGGCAAAACCACTTTGGTGGATGAGCTACTAAAACAATCTGGAACTTACCGTGAAAACCAGGCCACAACCGAACGGGCCATGGACAGTAATGACCTGGAACGCGAGCGCGGTATCACTATTTTGGCGAAGGCAACTTCCGTAGAATGGAAGGGTACGCGGATAAACATCGTTGACACGCCAGGCCACGCTGACTTTGGCGGTGAAGTGGAACGTATTTTGTCTATGGTAGACGGAGTGGTTTTACTTGTAGATGCGGCCGAAGGACCAATGCCTCAAACAAAATTTGTAACCTCCAAAGCTCTAGCTTTGGGTCTAAAACCTATTGTTGTAGTTAATAAAGTTGATAAGCCGGATGGCGAACCAGACCGTGCACTGGATGAATGTTTTGACCTCTTCGCGGCTTTGGATGCAGATGAGCAACAACTGGATTTTCCGGTTCTCTATGCATCTGGTCGTGCTGGCTGGGCAGATGTTGACCTTGATGGTCCACGTAAAGATCTTTCAGCGCTGTTTGAATTGATTGTTCGCCATGTGGAATCTCCAAAACAAGCGGATAAATCAGAAGAGCCATTTTCAATGTTGGCTACAACTTTAGGCGCTGACCCCTTCATTGGCCGCATTTTGACAGGTCGAGTTGAAACGGGCCGCCTAAAAGCTGGTGAAACAGTAAAAGCTTTATCGCGAGATGGTACAAAAATTGAGCAATTTCGTTGTACAAAAATCTTGGCATTCCGTGGACTATCTAAAACTGCAATTGATGAGGCGGTCGCTGGAGATATCGTTTCGTTGGCAGGTATGACAAAAGCCACAGTAGCTGATACGATTTGTTCTCCAGAGATCACAGATGCCCTACCTTCACTTCCTATTGACCCACCAACTATCTCTGTAACATTTGGCATTAATGACAGTCCACTTGCTGGCCGCGATGGTAAAAAAGTACAGAGCCGGGTCATACGCAAGCGTCTTATGGAGGAAGCAGAGACAAATGTTGCAATCCATGTAACCGATACTCTCAGCGGCGAGGCCTTTGAGGTAGCTGGTCGGGGTGAATTGCAAATGGGTGTGTTGATTGAAAACATGCGTCGCGAAGGTTTTGAGCTATCTATAAGTCGTCCACGGGTTTTGTTTCGTGAAGAAGGTGGCGTGCGGCTTGAGCCTATTGAAGAAGTCACAATCGATGTAGACGAAGATTACTCAGGCGTCGTGATTGAGAAACTTACCGGTCATCGGAAAGGTGATTTAGCTGAGATGAAATCAGCTGGTGCTGGAAAAACTCGGATTATTGCACATGTGCCGTCACGTGGACTGATCGGCTATCAGGGTGAGTTCATGACCGACACACGGGGTACTGGGGTTTTGAACCGCGTATTCCACACATGGGCGCCACATAAAGGGGCCATTCCTGGTCGTCGAGCTGGTGTATTGATTTCGATGGAAAATGGTTCATCCGTTCCTTATGCTATTTTCAATCTTGAAGATCGCGGTAAGTTCTTTATCGGTAGCCAAGAAGATGTTTATCAAGGTATGATTATCGGTGAGCACAATCGCGAAAACGATTTGGAAGTAAACCCGTTAAAAGGTAAAAAACTTAGCAACGTACGTGCCAGTGGTACAGACGAAGCGGTGCGCCTCACTACACCAATCATAATGTCATTAGAAGAGGCCATTGCCTATATCGACAATGATGAATTGGTAGAAGTAACACCAAAGGCAATCCGTTTACGTAAAATACACTTGGACTCGCATGAGCGCAAACGCGCGGCTCGTACTGCTTAAAGTAAAGACGGATGTAGGTTCAGGCCTACATCCTCCACAGTTTAGTCCACAGTTTCTACAATCATTAAGCTGCGTTCAAATCCGCCCTCACCCAATTTTATAGCTGCTTGATAGCCCTCAGAATGATAGCAATCGTGTGCGGCTTGCAGGCTAGGGAACTGAGCCACAACATTGCGAGTGTGATCTTGTCCTTCTAATTGCTCATAGGAACCCCCTCGAGCAAGAAATATGCCACCATGCTCTAATATTATAGGCGTGGCAGCTGAGGCATATGCCCCAAGTAAATCTGAATCCAAGACATTTACATGTGCAATCCATAAAGCTTTTGGCATTTTTCAACCTTCCATAAGTGTTTTAATAGCGGCAATCGCGGCCTCGGCATTTTCAACAGATTTAGCACCGCCCTGCGCCAAGTCAGCGCGACCACCACCACCTTTGCCTCCTAGTTCTGC
>JAPKAD010000028.1 GCA_028825445.1 Octadecabacter sp. | reverse complement strand
CATGGTTGCACCCAGTGGTGAGGGTGGAGAACGTGCCATGCGCGGTGCGCTCAAAGCTCTCCCTGAAGGTCGCAAAATAAGTTATATTAATGCCCATGGCACATCTACGCCAGTAGGTGACGTTGGTGAGGTTGAGGCAGTCCGCCGCGTATTTGGAACAGGCAAGACGCCCCCAATCAGCTCCACCAAATCCATGACGGGTCACAGCCAAGGCGCAACAGGTGCACAAGAAGCAATATATTGCCTGCTTGCTCTGCAAGGTGACTATATTATCCCAAGCATCAATATCGAAACGCTTGATCCCGCCATCAACGAAGGCGAAATTGCCACATCTTTTGTCAAAAATGCTGGGCTTGATACCGTTATGACAAACTCTTTCGGGTTTGGCGGCACTAACGGTTCCATGCTACTTTCAAAATATGAGGGTTAGAACATGACTATAAACATGAATGGCAAGCGCGGACTCATTATGGGTGTCGCGAATAACCGCTCCATCGCGTGGGGAATTGCGTTATCTATGCGTAAGGCCGGCGCAGACTTAGCTTTTTCATACCAAGGCGAACAACTCCTAAAACGCGTTAGACCTTTGGCTGAAACACTAGAATCTGACACATTAATCGAGGTTGACGTTATGGATGACGCATCGCTGGATCTTTGCTTTTCCACTTTAAAAGAAAAGTGGGGCAAGATTGATTTTCTAGTCCACGCCATTGCTTTTTCAGACAAAAATGAATTAACGGGCCGCGTGTCTGATACCAGCCGTTCTAACTTTAATGCAACCATGGCGATCAGCTGTTTCAGTTTCATCGACGTAGCGCGCCGTGCAGCGAAAATCATGCCAGACGGCGGCACATTGTTGACGTTGACCTACCAAGGCAGCCACGGCGTCACGCCCAATTATAACGTCATGGGTATCGCTAAGGCAGCACTAGAATCTGCTACAATGTACTTAGCAGCCGACCTCGGCCCACAACAAATTCGTGTCAACGCAATCTCACCCGGCCCAATGAAAACCCTTGCTGGGGCCGCCATCTCAGGGGCGCGGCAAACTTTCCGCTACGCCGAACAAAACTCCCCTCTGCGGCATAACGCGACACTTGATGCCGTCGGTGGTACTGCTGTCTATCTGGCGTCAGATGCGGGGTCTTGCACGACAGGCGAAATCATCCACGTCGATTCTGGCCTTCATACCATAATGATGCCAGCACTTGATAACCTAAACTAACCCGAAGATTATTTGACAGTGACACCAACTATTCTACTTTTTTGCTCCTTCGCAGCTTGCTTTGCGACAGGCTATGCTTTGCGTTTCGGGCTCATGTCTACAAACAAAATGACCGTGTTGGGGATGGACTTGAAGGGCATCGGAATATTGATCCTGTCGGTCGCAACGGCAATCTGGGTTTTTGGCGCAACCTTCGGGCTAGCCTTGGTCGCCGTCCTCATAATCCATGAATTTGGGCACGTAGCAGCATTTCGCGTAGCAGGACATAAAGACGCCCGGTTTCGATTGGTGCCAATGCTCGGCGGCTACGCGATTTCCAACCGCCCCATAGACACTCAAGAAGAGCAGGTCTTTATCTCTCTAATGGGTCCGGCAATCGGCATCGCACCAATGTTACTGGCGTACGGCCTAACCCCGTTTGCCGCACAGTATTACCCAGCGGCAATCTCTCCACTATTGACGTTCGCCAGCATATGCGGAGCATTAAACTTTTTTAACCTATTGCCAATCTGGCCACTGGACGGCGGCAAGCTCACGGCGTCAATCACATCAGTGTTTCACGACCGTGCACCGTTCTATATCCTAGCCTCAACAACCACGCTCATCGGGCTACTAGCGGTACTAACACAACGCCTCTTTTTAATTTTTATCGTCGTCATCGGAGTGCAGCACTTGATGAAAACCGGTGGAGGTGATGGCCGCTCGCGCCACACCCACATGTCCAAAAACCACGCCTTACTTTGCCTTGGTGCATGGTTGTTCACCGCCGCAGCGTTATTTATGGGTGGGTTGGCGACTATTTTGCGGTTCATTTAAAAAATGTACATAAAATAAAGACTTTTTTGGTCAAAAGATGTTTAATTTTACATTTTTGAAATTCTTACTAAACATCACTTATTAACGCGTCCGATATCGGAAGATGTGCTGTCCTTCTCAATTGTCAGAAGATCCGCACTATTGCGGCTGAAAACATCAAAGTAATTTATGATTTACATTTACTTACCCTGACTTTAGCCCCTTTGAAACAAAGTGACGATGCCTTCGATTGCCTGTCAATGGCTCTACTAATACAACTCATGCAATATTAGTGGAGCCTGACGCACATAACTCGCAAAAAAGCAAAAACTCGAATCTTTTAAGTACTAATCTCCCAAAACGAAAACGGACGGTCTGTTTCCGGACCGTCCTCTTATTTTCTAGCAGATAAATTTACGCCGCTTTGATCGAAATAACTTCAATCTCGAAGGTTAAATCTTTGCCAGCCAGCATATGGTTTGCGTCCATAACCACTTCTGTTTCGTTGATCTCAACTACGGTCACTGGCATCACTTGTTCCCCGTCTGGAGATTGCATTTGTAATGTCAAACCCATTTCCAAAGGGATGTCATCAGGAATCTGTTCACGAGGAACAGACTGGCGATTTTCAGGATTTACCGCCCCATAAGCTTCATCACACGGGATCTCGACAACTTTCTTGTCGCCGATAACCATACCTGACATTGCTTTGTCTAATCCTGGAATAATCTGTCCAGACCCAACCTCAAACTCTAAAGGATCACGACCATCACTGGAATCGAAGGTGGTGCCGTCTGTCAGCGTACCTGTGTAATGAATGGCAACCGTGTCACCTGCTTTTACTTCGCTCATAGAGATTTCCTTTGTCTGCTTTAGGCGTGAATTTCGGCGGTGCCTAACAATCACGGACCGATATTGCAAATCACTGAAAGCCACACCAAAATCATCCCATGTCATAAGCTTTTATATCAACCGCAATACGGGATTCGTTCACCAAGTCGCACCAGACCCCGCATCACATTAATCTGGCTTGACTTGTTCAAGGCTGGCAACCCACAAATTTTTACCCATTGCCAAGCAAACATTATGACTGATTTTTGCAACCTCAGCCTACAAGAGCTAAAATTTGATAGAACTTACGCTATGCATTTACAAAAATCACGTGTCAAACTGGACAAACTCACACCATTAATACCCGCATCCCTAACCTGTCGCCTTTGAGGCTTCCCAACCGCCAGCCTCCATGCCAAGCTGACACCAACTGAAAGGTCTCACATGACAATCACCACCTGCATCTTCGACGCCTATGGCACACTGTTTGACGTGGGCGCAGCCGCGCGCAACGTGGCCAAAGAGCCAGGGCAGGCGCAATTGGCAGCCGTCTGGGGTACCTTGTCAAAGGACTGGCGCACCAAGCAGTTAGAATATTCATGGTTGCGCGCGATCAGCGGCACCTACGTTCCGTTCTGGCAAGTCACACAGGACGCACTTGATTGGGCGATGGACAACAACGGTCTGCACGACAATGCCCTTCGCGCCAAATTACTTTCGGTCTATAAAGAGTTGCCCGCCTTTCCCGAAGTACCCGACATGCTGAAAGCACTGAAAGAAAAGAACGTTAACATTGCGATCCTATCTAACGGCTCACCGGACATGCTGGTCAACGCCGTGCGCTCAGCCGGAATAGGTGAATATCTTGATGATGTGCTGTCAGTAGAAGAAGTGGAAATCTTCAAGCCGCATCGGCTGGTCTATGACATGGTTTGGGAACGCTTTGATGTACCACAAACAGAAGTCCTGTTCGCGTCTTCCAACGGCTGGGACGCCGCTGGTGCAGCGGGGTACGGCTTTGGCACCGTTTGGGTAAACCGTGACGGCGCTCCGCAAGATCGTTTATGGGCGACGCCCCACCGCACGCTCAACGACCTTAGCACGATTCCTGATCTTGTTTAATGGCGAAGTTTACAGCAGCTGACGGCACTCAGCTTTATTATACTGACGAAGGGTTTGGGCTACCGATCCTGGCCTTGGCCGGGCTGACCCGCAATACTGGTGATTTTGACCACGTCGCGCCATTCCTTCTTAAAAAAGAGGCCATCCGCCTGATCCGCATGGATTACCGAGGGCGTGGGCAGTCCGATTGGGCCGATCCCGCCAGCTACACGATCCAACAAGAAGCCGCTGACGTGATCCTCCTGCTCGATCACCTGAACATCGACAAGGCGGCGATCCTTGGTACGTCACGTGGCGGTCTAGTCGCAATGATGCTTGCGTTTACCTTCAAAGACCGCCTGCTTGGTGTGGCACTCAACGATATCGGACCACAAATCGAAGCCGCAGGCCTAAGCGTCATCAAAGACTACATCGGCTGCAATCCAGCGCATGCCACCCTTGCTGAAGCCGCCGACTTTCGCGCCCGCGCGTGGTCACATTTTAACGGCGTACCTCAGGGGCGCTGGCTGCATGAAGTTTCCAACCACTTCGTTGAAACCGCAGATGGACTCGTCATCAAATACGACCCAAAATTGCGCGAAGCTATTTTAGAGCCAAGCACACAATTCAACCTCAATCTCTGGGCGCTCTATGACGCAATCGCCAACCTGCCTCTTGCCATGCTACGCGGCGATGCCTCTGATTTATTATCAGCTATCACATTCGATCAGATGCGGTATCGCCGGCCCGACGCCCATGCAGCCACAGTATCGGGACGCGGCCATGTCCCTTTCCTCGACGAACCAGAATCTCTCGCAATTCTTGACAGCTGGATCCTGAACTTATGAACTCACCTGTCGATATTGACATGATTCGCTACGCGGCCAAACGTCTGCATGGCCATGCGCGTCGCACGCCGCTGCTGTCGTCGCCGTTCCTTGATGAAATTGCAGGCCGAAGAGTCTACATCAAGCCAGAATGTCTACAACACACTGGATCGTTCAAGTTCCGTGGCGGCTGGTCAGCCCTGTCGGGCATGAACGATGACGCAAGCAAAAATGGTGTCATCGCATATTCATCGGGCAATCACGCACAAGGAGTCGCATTGGCCGCCCGCATGCACGGCGTGCCATCCGTGATCATCATGCCCTCTGATGCACCCAAACTTAAAATTGAAAACACCCGCGCCCTTGGCGCAGAAGTGATTCTATATGATCGCGATACAGAAGACCGTGACAAGATCGGTGCCCGTCTCGCCAAAGAACGCGGCCTAACTTTGGTGAAACCATTTGACGATCCACTTGTGATTGCAGGCCAAGGCACCGCAGGACTTGAGATTGCTGAAGATGTCAACGCCCTTGGAATTAAAAATGCCGACGTCCTTGTTTGTTGCGGCGGCGGCGGTTTCACGTCTGGTATAGCTCTAGCTTGTGAGGCTGATGCCCCAACTCTGCGCGTCCGACCCGTTGAACCGGAAGGTTTTGATGATGTCGCACGTTCGCTGATCTCGGGCAAAATAGAACGCAACACAGTAACCTCCGGCAACATCTGCGACGCAATTATCACGCCACAACCAGGCGACCTGACCTTTCCAATTTTACACCGTCTGTGTGGTCCCGGTCTTATAATCACTGAAAATGAAGTGCAAAAAGCCATGGCACAAGCTTTCTTGCGCCTGAAGCTCGTTGCTGAGCCCGGCGGTGCAGCGGCCCTAGCAGCAGCCCTTTATCGACCAGACGACATCACAGGTAACGCAGTCATCGTCACCATCTCGGGCGGCAACGTCGACCCCGCCCAATTCGCAAAAGCTATAGCTACCCTTGACTAAAAAAAATTTTCTTTCAACCGCGCCTTTACTTTTTAAACACTCCCACAGAAGATTCCTGACCGAAGCCAAAAAATTTGCTGTGACCTATTTCAACAATGCCAGCTTCAACGAAAAAACTTATTTGTGAAATCAAGTTCTTTTCCGCACTCAATGATCAACTCACAAACGGATCACACCCCAAAACACCCTGTAACAAAATTCCCTCAGAACCCGGCCAGATCATCGCACACGTGGTGATGGGCACAGCCAGATCGTGACCGACAAAATCCAAGTCAAAGATGCGACGCTGAACGCCCACGTTGTGGGTGAAGGACCACCTATCGTGTGTCTGCACGGTCTTGGTATGGACATGTCAATATTTGGAGACCTAATAAAATACTTTTCCAACCATAAAATTATCCGTTTCGACCTGCGCGGCCAAGGGCAGTCAACCGTACCTGAAGGCCCATACACAATGGGTGGTCTGATTGCTGATACCGAAGCCGTGATTGACTATTATGAAGTACACGATGAAGTCGTTTTCGACCTGTCAATAGGTGGCATGATCGCGCAAGGCCTAGCTTTGAAACGCCTCAATCAAGTAAGAGGACTGGTTCTATGCGCTACTGCTGCAAAGTTCGGTCAGGCCAATCAATGGCATGTCCGCGCTGCTACTGCCCGCACCAAAGGCATGGTCGCACTTGTCGATGAAAAACTGGAACGTTGGAACGTGAAATACAGTGGCGTTCAGACTCGTAAATTAAACCGCGCGCAGTTTATTTCCGCCAACCCCGAAGGCTATGCTGCCTCCTGCGAGGCAATTGCGGGTAGCAATTTTTACACTCCTACGTCAAGCCTGCGTCTGGCGACGCTTGGCCTTGGGGGCGACCTCGATAAATCGACACCACCAGATCAGGTGCGCGAAACAACTGACCTTATTCGTGGATCTAAGTTTCAGCTGATACACGGTGCGGGGCACCTAGCACCTGAAACCCACGCAAATGTTGTCGCGGTGCATCTTCATGAATTCTTCCTCCAAATTGGTCATATCTGACCTCTTGCGATCCCTGAGATTTTACCGCTAAAATCAGACAATGGACTCCCCATAGCGCAAATGCGCATTCATGTTCATCCTGATCACGCTAAGCTTTAATGCAATGGCCATCAGGCTGATGTTGCCCGTGATGCCGGAGCTTATCCATAATATAATCAGTGGCACCCTTGGCATCGATGGCATTTGTTGTGATGCCAGTTATCTTTGGCTCAATTTTTGGCTCGCTCTCTGATCGATATGGTCAAAGCCCTGTGCTGCTAGTCTCGTTACAGGTCATGACCATGGACTATCTGGTCATGACCGTTGCAGGCTTCATCTGGTGCTGTTCGCAGCCCGCGTCATTAGCGGAATCACCGCAGCAGCTATGTCGGCAGCATAGGGCTTCATCCCTGACATTTCCAAACCATAGAGAAAATCTGCCAACTTCAGCCATATCTGCACAGCCTTTGGAATTAATTTCGTACTTGGCCCCGTTATTGGTGGCTTACTCAGTGAATATGCCACCCGCGCGCCATTCTGTGCCGCTGCTACACTTGGCTAGCAGACTTCATTTTTAGGTACTATATGCTGCTTAAGAACGTCACAGACCACATCTGCCGCACGTTCTGGCTGGGCGGCACCAACCCTTTCAGTTCCTTTAAAGCGCTGAGGCAACTAAATAGTGCGCCACTCTAAATCTTCGTTGTTTTCTTTTATGAATTCGCCTTCATCTTATACTCTTCAATATCGGCTTAATTTAACAAAATGGCGTTAGGCTAGTCCACAGGCATGGTTGGCGCATCCCATGCGCTGTTCGGGATCGGCAACGTAATTGTCCAAGGTGTGCTGATCCGCCCCGCCCTGCCCGATTTAGCGAACATGGCACATTCATATATACCATTACTTTCAATTTTCTGGCCTTTGTTGTTGTGACTCCGATCACCAATGGCTGGATTGCACTAGCGTTCATCCCTGCTAAAGTTCTTTGAGCGGTAATCACACTAGCCCCACAAGGCTTGATGTTACAACGTGCAGGTGACGATTAGCAGGACGAATCCTAAGGCATAATTTTATTGGCTAAATCTGTGGTAATAAATTTTTCCACCATATGTCGTGACTTAAATTATTTATGCTTTTACGACAGACACAAGCTTTTATTTCCCTGGCGCAACCTTAGTGATCTCTGCTGGCATTATGGTAACCTGCATCTTGGTCTTTCTTGGCCGCGTCCGCCAACCGGAAACTTAACCAACACCAACTATTGATTCACACTTGCGCCAAATAGCTCCCACCACCACTTTAAAACAACTTCATTTTACCAAAGGTGCGCAATGTCCCGCATCAAAGCAGCCATTTGCCATACATTTGGCGAACAGATTATCATCAAAGACATTGAAATTAGCATTCCAATTGACGGCGAAGTCGAAGTTACCCTCGCCACCTGTGCGATCTGCCGTTCAATCATAACCTATGCCAAAGGCCATTAGGGTGGATCCCTCCCATAGTATATATGAACTTGAGGCATCGGACTCCGTCACTGCAACAAAACCCAACGCTAAAAAAAATAAAAATAGTGACAATGTTGTTGTAGCCTAGATTGAGGCTTATGGAAATTGCCCAAACTGTTAAGCCACGTGGCCCACTAATTGTGAAGAAGCTTATGACCAATACCAGGACCCAATTAAAAACTGCCGATGGCGGCAAGCTGCATCATAAGATTGCCTACGGTGGCTTCGCTGAAAGTTTCATCGTCAATGCTTCACAAGTCGTCATCCTACCCGACGGGATAAGTATAAAGGCTGCATCGCTTTTTACCTGTAGCGTCATCACCGGCATCGGCGCTGTTCTAAACAGTGCCAAAGTCCACCCGGGTCAAGACGTTGTTATTATCGGTACAGGCGACGTTGGGCTGAATGCAAATCAGGGCGCTAAATTTGTAGATGCACGACACAACATTACCGTTGACATGGAACTCACTTGCTGTTGCACGCAAATTCGGGGCAACAGACGCCGTGTTAGCCAACACAGATCAGCCTTGGAATGAAGCCAAAGCTCTGATCGGGCTCAGCGCATACGCAGTCCTCGTCACAGTCAGCGTTGCCACCGTTTATGACAAAGCGCCCGCCCCTTTGCCTTGCAAGAGACGGCAACGTGATCATAGTTGGCATGCAAGCGTCTACTATGATCTCAAATTAAGAGGCCACAAATTTTTTAGGCTCCAGCCAAGGCACGATCCGTTCCAAAATGGGCAAAGTTATCATCCAACATAATGTCCCTTGGATGGTCGATCTCTACACCCAAAGCCGGCTGAAATTGGATAAGCTTGTTTCTGGCACTTGATCACTCGATCAAATCAACAAAGCCATTGACGATACCAAAACATGGGCTGACGAACGTAATGTTCGTCATTTTCTAGCCCTACACAAATCTATTCAGCTAGTGCATGTTGAGTACACGAAGAAAGCTACCTTTTATAATTCCTTTTTACAACGTTTCCCATGACCGGAGCTTACCATGAAACTCCAGGACCTCGACATCATCATCACCGCTCCACCTGCACCTGGTTGGGGTGGACGCTATTGGGTTTTAGTAAAAGTAACCACTGATACGGGTATTACAGGTTGGGGCGAATGCTACGCGTCATCCATCGGACCAAATGCAATGTCCCATGTGATTCGTGATGTGTTTGAACGCCACATGTCAGATGAAAATCCTGAAAATATCGAACTTATGTTTCGCAGAGTTTACTCTAGTGGTTTCACTCAACGCCCTGACCTTACGGTCATGGGCGCGTTCAGCGGGCTTGAAATTGCATGCTGGGACATCTTGGGAAAAGACCGTGACCGCCCCGTACATGCCCTAATAGGCGGGCGACTGAACGACAAAATTCGCGCATATACCTATCTTTACCCACAAAAAAACCACCCCCTACCCGACTTCTGGGCAAGCGCCGACATGGCCGCTGATGTCGCTGTAAACTTAGTAGAAAAAGGCTATACAGCCGTTAAATTTGACCCAGCAGGTCCCTACACAATCCGCGCCGGCCACATGCCATCCTTACACGATATTGAAATCTCCATCGCGTTCTGCCGCAAAATTCGCGAAGCTGTCGGTCCACGTGCTGATCTGCTTTTGGGTACACACGGTCAATTTTCAACGGGCGGTGCTATCCGCATTGGCCAAGCCGTCGAACAGTTCTCCCCACTTTGGTATGAAGAACCTATTCCGCCGGACGCTGTTGAAGAAATGGCTAAAGTTGCGCGCGCCGTGCGCATCCCCATTGCCACAGGCGAACGTCTGACAACAAAAGCTGAATTTATGCAAGTATTGCGCGCAGGTGCAGCGAATATTTTACAACCTGCCCTAGGTCGATCTGGTGGCATTTGGGAAACTAAAAAAATCGCAACTATTGCAGAAGTCTACAACGCTCAAATTGCGCCACACCTTTATGCAGGTCCAATAGAATGGGCTGCCAATGTCCAACTTGCAGCAACGCTACCAAACATCCTCATGTGCGAAACGATTGAAACGCCGTTCCACGATTCACTTATCAAATCGTCGATCACAATAGAAAACGGCTATGTCAACGTCCCAACTGCCGCCGGCTTGGGCATAGAAGTGGACGAAGCCCTCGCGAGGGCGCACCCGCTCACCAACGACGGACTGCACCTACAAATGCAACATGAACCGATCAGTTACCACGCACCAAATTTGTTTGCAGGCGGAGCTCCAGTGAAGTGCCAAACATAGGCCCCATTTCATAAGGTGTTAATAACATGTTTTTTTGCCTCATATAAAGAAAGTAAATCAAATGTCGTTTACAGAGCCTCGTAATATTCCTGTTTTGAGCGAATTTCAAAGAACATCCTAAGGCCTAAAAAATCAAAATCCGTCGCACAGCCCTGCGTGACACTATGAATTTGTGCGCTGAAACGCAGATCATGGGTGATGGAATTGAAAACCTGCGCACCCAAAACTTCGAAAAGGATGCGGCGTGCGCAATTGAGGAAATCAATTCGACTATCTGGTCTTTGCCATGTTCAAAGCAGATCGTCGCGTTAAAGACTTGTAACACCTGATCTCTGACCAAGTTAGATTAGTCGATTAGCTGGAGAGTTTGACTTGCGCTGCAAGATTTTTTACCAAATCATTTAACTGATCTACTGGTAAAAAATACTATTTTTAAATTATAAAATTACCAAGGCTGCGATCCCATCAGACCCACCAGTGTGATTAAGCACCAGAAATAAGTTAAGGCCGTGACTGAAGTGGAATGTAGATCCCTGCGAAAGGCGAGATGTGATATTTACTTCCTCAAGAGCGCCCAGTGTCGCAGAATGGCATGCACCGTGTTGGGAAAAAGAGCACAACTCAATAGCACATAATTAAAAGCTTTCGAGATAGAAAACCTTCTAAATTTGCGGGGAAGTTGCCTGATCGCCACCGTCGCTCAGACAAGGTTTAAAATTTTATTGCTAAAAAAATTTCGAATTCATTTAACCTCATGCCGTACAATCTCCACTATGGCAAAACAAGAATAGCACGAAAATCATTCACATTTGTCATCGTCGGCCCCGTCACCACTTGGGCGCCAATGCCTGCAAAAAACCCGTGTGCATCATTTTTATGCAAAGCCAACGCTGCCGAAATCTCCATCGCTTCAGATAACGCTAATGTACTTGGGTCCCCGATTGCACCCGCGACCTCAGCCACACCATCGACACCATCAGTATCACAGGCAATTAGATGGATTTTCGGATGACCCTTTAATGCCACAACCGCCGCCAAAGCGAATTCTGAGTTTGGGCCACCAACACCATCGCCTCGACGCGTTACTGTGCATTCACCACCTGACAGCAACAGCACAGCATGGTCCAATTGCTGCGCGGCGATTTTAATTGCCAGTGCCACCTGCTCAACCGCAACCTCACGTGCTTCGCCTTCAATCGCATCACCCAAAATACGGACCTCAACGCCCGCCATTGTGGCGATATCAGCTGCCGCTGCCAATGATTGTGACGGGGCCGCAATAATCAAATTCTCAACTCCAAACAAACGGGGATCATCAGCAGCCATTGGATTACCACCAGCCACTAAAAACGCTGCGGTTGCGACGGGAGGGACCAGCCCCCAAGTCGCCAAAGTTACGATCGCACGCGTTGCGTCACCCGCGTACCCAACCGTTGGCCCACTTGCGATGTCGCTTGGGTCATCGCCCGGTACATCCGAAATAAGCAGCGCATACAATTTTGCTGGATAGATCGCCGCAGCCAACCGCCCACCTTTGACAACAGACAATTCTTTGCGGATGGCATTGATGTCACTAATGGGCATTCCACTGGCCAACATCCCAGCACTTAAAGATTGTTTGTCAATCAAGGTAATTTCATCAGCTGGCGCACAAAGCAACGCTGATCCACCACCAGATAAAAGCATTATGACGGTGTCATCAACGCCCAACCCATGGGCAATTTCTAACAATCGCCGTGTTGCATCAACCCCTGCACTATCAGGCACTGGATGGGATGCCTCAATAATTTCGATGCGCTGACAAGGCCGCTTATAACCATATTGGGTAATCACAAACCCTTCACAAGGGCCCCAAGTGGCTTCCACCGCCTCAGCCATACGCGCCGATGCCTTGCCTGCCCCCAGCACGACAACACGGCCTTTAGGTTTGGGCGGCAAATGTCGCGGCACGCACAGCATCGGATCTGCCTGCGCAACAGCTGCCATAAACAAATCATGCAAAAATCCATTGGGATCTGTCAGATGAGCCATCTAATATTATCCTTTTAAGGGCCCGTTACTAGAGCAATTTCACATCACTAACCCGACTCCTCAATTATAAGACAGACAGAAATTCATCGCTTTGAGATACCTCGCTTCAGCAGGCCCCATATCATCTCAGAAATTGATGTCAGCAAACAACACAAGCTTGCATTTGTTCGCCACGCTACAGACAAATTTAAACATATTTTTTACAAAACCACGATCATAAATAACTTAAATCAAGGTAATTTTCTCGTTTTTTTTGATAAATACTATAGTGTTTTCAAACTTACCAATAGTCAGGGCATGCTGATCACTGACAAAGTGATAATTTGCATATGCAATATGTTACCATATTTTATTAAGCTCAAAACTATTAATTATGACACGATTGAACAGTTTTAAAACATCCTCCCAATACATTTGAATAGCCACAAATAAAATGGCCACTTACAGTTTCACTTGGTTCAACAGTCACATATGAAAAATTCAGGATTGGTGCACATGTCGTACATTTTACGTTTGGAATTTTTTTGTAACACGAACGTAATTTTGGTATTCTTATATTTTTCTCATAGGGATCGTTTTCTAGGATCATTTATGCGAACGCATAATTACCTGTATTTTTTTAAACACCACACATACTAATATAAACGCTCCTTTTAAGCTTCAAAGATGGCCAACATATCCACAATCTTATTGTCAAACTGCGCCCTTAAATTTCGAATTCTAAACACTAACTAGTGCTATCAATTCTTTGCTTCGATCACGCCTTTCACAGGTGCGCTACAGCAATCACATCCATACTTGCTCATTTAACACAATGGACTGAATTTTTAGATGCATTATACTACAATAAACTACACTCAGCAAAAGATTGGTCTCTACTGCCAATCTTTTAAATATAGTATGATATGTTCGCAAGAAAGCAGAAAAAACAAGTGCATGATCTAGCGCTGGAATGGGTACTTGGGCAAAAAAGCAAAGCAAACCGATAAAAAACTTAAAAAAAGGCGGCACAGCGGTTGAGCGGACCTACCTAAGAATATCATGTATAAATTTATTACGTGATTGACCTGTTATCAATCGTTATGATGTTTTCTGGCGATGGTTGCTAATTACTGAATAATCCTACAACATGCTGTTATCAAAAGGCAATTATGAAAAGGCGCACCAAGATGGACCTTAACCCAACGTGGGAATATGTGGCTGACAGTGTGATGGGCGGCGTATCCAGCGGCGGTATAAGAAGAGAAAGGCATCATGGTTGCAAAGCGTCAATTTTGTACGGGGATGTATCCCTTGAAAACAATGGAGGTTTCATACAGATCGCTTGTAACTTAGGGGACAGTGCGAACGCTTTTGATGCAAGCGAATGGATTGGCCTTGAACTGGATATCAGCGGTAACGGCGAACGGTACGATATCCGCCTACGCACAGATCAACTGACGCGGCCATGGCAATCTTTTCGAACTGAGTTCACTGCGTTGTCAGAATGGCAGACGTATAGAATTCCTTTTAACACCTTCACATCTCATAAAACCGACGCCAAATTTGATCAGGCGCAGCTTCGTAGAATTGGCATTCTTGCGATTGGTCGGAAGTTTAAGGCACTCGTGGCTGTAGCCGGCATGCGGTTATATTAGCTTTAATTTTATTGCCGTGACGATGCGGTCCCCTTCACTTCAGTCATACAAGCTGTAAAAAATATGTCAAAAAAGACTCTCAACAAAACTAACCTAGAAACACTGGGGACTGAACAATTAGCTGCCCTCCTCATGGAGGTCAGCATGGGCAGTGCAGATATCAAGCGTCGGCTGCGATTGGAGTTAAGTCATAAGCTTGGCCCAGTTGAACTGGCACAAGATGTACGCAAACGACTTACCGCGCTTCGAAGATCAACGAGTTTTGTAGGTTGGCGAAAGCGCAAGGCACTGATCAAGGATCTTGATATTCAAGTGACTATGATAATTGAAAAAATTGCCCCTGAAGATCCAAACATCGCATTTGATTTACTTTGGCAGTTCATAGAGATGGCTCCATCTGTGTACGGCCGCGTGGACGACAGCAAAGGCGATATCTGTGATCTATTTCGCACTGCGCTAAATCATTTTAAAGAAATTGCACCACGTGCGCGCCTTGACAACAAAGTATTAGCGGAACGAGTTTGGTCTGCCGTACAAGACAACGATTACGGCGAATGGGACGGGATTATCTCCCTGATGGCACACAACCTTGGGCCATCAGGTTTGGCTCAGCTCACTGCAAATGTTGAAGACTATGGCACGACCTTGGTTGAAAAGGGCGGCGATGACCATGAAGCAATACAATTTTTGCGCCGACTGCGTGGTGGTGATTACACAGCCCAGCGCAAAGCCCGTTTCGTCAAATCGTGCCTGCAAGAAATCGCAATCGCTGCAGGGGACATGAAAGCATATGTTGCCCAGTTTTCCAAAGTCGATCTGAAGCGTAGCAGCATCGCAGCTGAAGTCGCAATGTTGCTGCTCGACGATGAAAAGGCCGAAGAAGCCCTAGAGTTGTTATTAAGCGTGCAACACGTAGAATATGACAGTGGGCAAGACGCATGGGACACGGCCTATATTGCTAGCCTGACCGCACTTGGGCATAATGAAAACGCGCAAACACACCGCTGGGATTGTTTCATGGTAAACCTGAACGCCGAACATTTGCGCGATCATCTAAAGTTTCTGCCAGATTTCGACGACGTCGAAACAGAGAACGCAGCCAAGCAACACGTCTTAGAGTTTCCAAGCGTTACGACCGCTTTGGAATTCTGCCTCAATTGGCCAGACCTTAGTGCGGCAGCCAAACTAGTTGAAACACGTGCAGATGAAATAAATGGCGGTCTCTACTCTCTTTTAACATCCGCCGTCGAAGCTCTTAGATTAAAATATACACTTGCGTCAGTCATACTTTGTCGATCAATGATTAATGATACACTCCAACACGATCGATCTTCACGATACAGTGACGCAGCCGATGAGCTTGCAGATTGCGCCGCATTGGATGCAGGCATTTTGGATTATGGCACATTTCCATCCCATGAGACCTACGTTCTGACCCTTCAAAGCCACCACGGTAACAAATCATCATTCTGGGCCAGACTGGATTAAGATATTAAAACTGATCAATGCAATATGTACCCACTAAAGAAAATCTGAGTTAATTTTTTTGGCCCTTTTTTCAAAAACTCATGACCTGTGCTTTGAGCATAGCGATTAGCCCAGAATGTCCACATCAAATAAAAACATTACACCAATTTGTCAGAAACTGATCTCAAATACTTACTTCAACAAGCAGATCGCCTAAACTCTTCTCAAACATCTCCAAAAAATCTAACGTGATCTTTGAAGGCATTTTATGAATTGGTCTTACAAGTGATATCTGGTGGGGAATGCTTGGTACAAAGGGGCGATAGTCCAGACGGGTTTTATAATTGCACGCATCAAGCTCGCTTACAACAGCGACTCCGACACTGCGCATAACGAGTTCACAGGCGGCGGTAAACTGACGGGCCTCAACTATGGATTTAGGCATAACGCCAAATTTGCGGAATACGTCCGCAAGCGATTGGAAAAAACTACTGTCTCGCCGCGAGTGAATCAGCCGTTCAGCCGCAAGGTGCTTCGGTTCTATCGTATCAAGTTTGGCGAAATGGTGGCCAATTGGAAAGATGCAAACCGTCCGAATACTTAGCGTTATGGCATCAACAGCCGGGTGACCGCCAAAACCGTCTGTAATGCCACAGTCGTATTGTTCACCTATAATCCATTCGAGGATGCGTTCTGGGCGATCCGGTTCCAGCGTCAGAGTAACGTCAGGGCGTTCTTTTAGGAACTCGGTTATCACAGCCGGCAAATGGCTGGTCGCAAATCCAGGCAGACATGCAATACTAAGGTGCCCAGCAGTACGCGCGTTCAAATTTTGACTTATTTCAGTAATGTTTGTCATCATATCAAGTACACGCGCAATATCGGGCAAGATATACCTAGCTTCTTGCGTTGGGACCAACCGTCCATTTTTGCGTTTCAATAAGGTAAACCCAAGTTCATCGGACAAGTCTGACAGCAATCGACTGACTGCGGGTTGTGAAATATTCAAACTATCGGCCGCACGCGTCATCGTCCCGTGATCTGCTACTGATTTAAGCGCCTCAAGCTGGCGAATTCTGGGTCGTGTTGTCATGGTAATTGCCTGCTTCACTGGATCTATAACATTGCATTATATAAACACTGTCAGAAATAGTCTTGTATTATGCAAGCGCTTAGATAACATTATTCCCATCGTCGACTTACAATCTCGGCGGGATTCCTGGGAGGAACATATGAAAAACCTAACAACTAGCGCATTAATCGCTGGGTCCACGATGTTGTCGCCATTCGCGGCTTACGCTGAGACCGAAATTAAATTTTGGCATGCCTTTACAGGCCGTCTTGGTGAATTGGTTGCGGCCCAAGTTGAAGATTTCAACGCTGGCCAAAACGATTTTACCGTTATCGCATCCCACAAGGGCAACTATTCCGAAACTTTGAACGCGGGTATCGCCGCATTCCGCGCAGGTGAACAGCCGCAAATTTTGATGGTATTTGAAGTCGGTACGGCCACTATGATGTCCGCCGAAGGTGCTGTGCGTTCAGTAACAAAAGTCATGGAAGCGTCAGGCGCTGACTTTAATCCAGACGCTTATATCAGTGCAGTTAATGGCTACTATACAAGCACAGACGGCGAGATGTTGTCACTGCCATTTAATGCATCCACACCTGTATTGTGGGTGAACCGCAATGAATTCGATGCGGCAGGCGTTGACCCAGATACCGATCTGTCCACATGGCAGAACGTCAGTGATGTGCTGACAATGTTGCAGGATGGCGGAAGCACGTGTCCACTTACAACTGCATGGCAAAGCTGGATTCATCTTGAAAATTTCTCAGCTTACCATGATGTGCCGTTCGCTACGCAAGACAATGGTTTTGCCGGCGTCGATACCGAATTGTCGTTTAATGGACCAGCTCAGGTCGCGCATATTTCCGCCATGGGTGAATGGGCGCAGGATGGCAAGTTCTTCTACGCCGGTCGTCGCAACGAAGGAGGCGCGAACTTCCGCGCAGGCGAATGTGCTTTGTTCACCGAAAGCTCCGCCGGCTATGCTGGCATCAAGGCCGAAGCCAAGTTTGATTTTGATGTGCGCCCACTTCCGTACTGGGAAGGCGTTGGAAACAGCCCACAAAACACCATCATTGGTGGTGCATCTTTGTGGGTAATGGAAGGTCACAAAACTGCTGAATATGAAGGCGCGGCACAGTTCCTTGCATATTTGTCGTCTTCGGATGTTCAGGCTCAATGGCATCAGGACACGGGTTATCTGCCAATCACAACGGCAGCGGCGGACGCGACACGCGCTGCTGGGTTCTATGAGGCAAACATTGGTACCGAAGTAGCAGTCATCCAGATGACCACCAATGAACCAACTGCGAATTCCAAAGGTCTGCGGCTTGGATCTTTCGATCAGATTCGCGGTATTATCGACGAAGAGCTTGAGGCAGTTTGGGTTGGTGACAAGGACGCCCAGTCAGCACTTGATACAGCAGTTGAGCGTGGCAACCAATTGCTGCGCCGCTTCGAACAAGCTAACCAATAAAATCTAACGGATGGGCGGCCAATTTGGTCGCCCATACAAATTGTGAGGCAGGGCATCATGGAAAAACGGGTAACATTCAAAGGATGGCTACTGCCGCTATTTCTCATTGCGCCGCAGGTCCTCGTAACTGCGGTGTTTTTTTTCTACCCCGCAGGACAAGCGATTTGGCAATCCTTGTTCATTCCCGATCCATTCGGGTTATCGATGCAATATGTGGGTCTCGGAAATTTTGAATACCTATTGTCAGACCCGTATTACCGCACCTCATTTCTGACCACAGCAATTTTTTCTACCCTCGTAACACTGGCCTCAATGATCCCTGCATTATTTTTAGCAGTTGTCGCTGACCGCCTAATCAAAGGCGCTGGCGTCTATCGCACAATGTTAATCTGGCCATATGCAGTAGCACCTGCCATCGCTGGGGTGCTGTGGTTATTTATGTTCAACACCCGTGTCGGAGTTGTGTCGTGGTACTTGGGAAATCTGGGCTACGATTGGAATCATGTACTTAATGGCGGTGAGGCTATGGGCCTTGTTGTTGTCGCCTCAGCATGGGGGCGCATCAGTTATAACTTCCTATTCTTCTTTGCAGCCCTTCAGTCGATTCCAAAATCAGTAATTGAGGCCGCCGCCATCGACGGCGCCCGTTTTTGGCGGAGGTTCTTGACCATCGTTCTACCACTGCTATCACCCACTACATTTTTTCTCTTAGTCGTCAATGTCGTCTATGCGTTCTTTGAAACCTTTGGAGTAATCCACACGATCACGTCTGGCGGCCCACAACAATCCACCACAATTCTGGTCTATAAGGTTTTCTCTGACGGGTTCGTCGGTCAGGATCTTGGCTCATCCGCCGCGCAATCTGTCATTCTGTTGTTTGTGGTTGGCGCGCTCACAATCTTTCAGTTCAAATTTATTGAGCGGAGGGTGCACTATTGAGCAGTAATTTAAAGATTTATCCTAATGATCCGCCATCTGGCATGGTGGAAACACGCGGCGCGTCGATTTGGTTTAGCCATGCAATTATGATACTAGGCGTGCTGGTCGTGTTCTTCCCGATCTGGCTGGCATTTGTTGCATCCACAGTTACACAGCCCGAAATTGTACAACCGCCGATGCCCTTGTGGCCAGGCGATCAATTTTTCAACAATTATCACGAAGCATTGGTTTCTGGTGTAAACGTCCCCGTCGCAACAATGCTACTAAACAGCCTGATCATGGCTATGGGCATCGCGATCGGAAAAATTGTTATTTCACTCTTGTCTGCCTTCGCCATCGTTTACTTTAAATTTCCTGGCAAGATGATTTTCTTCTGGCTGATATTCATGACGCTGATGTTACCCGTCGAAGTTCGAATAGTGCCAACGTATGAAGTTATCGCAGGCTTTGGGATGCTCAACAGCTACAGTGGCTTGATACTACCACTGATTGCGTCGGCCACAGCCACATTTCTTTTCCGCCAGTTTTTCATGACGGTTCCAGATGAATTAGCCGAGGCCGCGCGCGTTGACGGCGCATCTCCGATGCGATTTTTCTGGGATATCCTATTCCCAATGAGCCGCACAAACATCGCCGCCCTTTTCGTTATTTTGTTCATTTATGGCTGGAATCAATATCTGTGGCCGCTACTGATCACAACCGATCCGTCAATGAACACCATAGTTATGGGTATAAAACAAATGTTCCCGTCAGGCGATGATGTGGCAAATTGGCCCGTTATTATGGCCACGTCCATTCTTGCGATGATCCCACCAGTGATCGTCGTTATCTCAATGCAAAAACTCTTCATCCGCGGTCTTGTGGACAGCGAAAAATAGGCGCAAAATGGCAACTGTAGAACTCAACGCCGTCAAAAAACGCTTTGGCAGTATCGAAGTAATCCACGGAATCACAACCACAATTGCAGATGGAGAATTCATCGTAATTGTTGGGCCGTCCGGCTGTGGCAAGTCCACACTCCTGCGCATGGTAGCGGGGCTAGAGACAGTGTCCGAGGGTGAGGTCAAAATTGGCGGCAACCGCGTCAATGAACTGGAACCAATGGATCGCGATATCGCGATGGTATTTCAGAATTACGCACTTTATCCGCATATGTCAGTAAGTGAAAATATGGGCTATGGGCTTAAGATCGCAAAACTGCCCAAGGCCGAGATTAACGAAAAGGTGCAAGCGGCAGCCAAACTTCTGCAGCTCGAAGACTTCCTCAATCGTAGGCCACGTGATCTGTCGGGCGGCCAGCGCCAACGAGTCGCAATGGGGCGTGCTATCGTTCGAGAACCAGCAGTTTTTCTATTCGACGAACCATTGTCCAACCTTGACGCGAAACTGCGCGTTCAGATGCGCCTTGAAATTCGCGATCTGCAAAACCGGCTTGGTATCACATCATTATACGTCACACATGATCAGGTAGAAGCCATGACAATGGCGGACCGCATGATCGTGATGAACATGGGACGTGCTGAGCAAATAGGCACCCCACTTGAGGTTTATGAACGCCCCCAAACCCTGTTTGCTGCGCAATTCATTGGCAGCCCATCAATGAATGTCCTTGATGGGTCAATTGAAAATGGCAGCCTTAAGATTTCTGGCGCAACCGTGGCTGAGAACCTTGCCATAACGGGATCAGTGACTGTCGGCATCCGACCTGAACACATCATTCCCGATCCTGATGGGCCATTATCAATGATGGTGCAAATGGGCGAACCCCTTGGGGCAAATACGCTTTTACACGGCCGAATGTTTAGCACTCGCGATGCCTTCACAGTCAGTCTTACGGGCGTGCACCACACTGTAACGGGTGATGTCATCCGCTTTGGCTTTGATCCCAAAAACTTGCATTTCTTTGATCCACAAACCGGTGAACGCCTGCCAGATTGATAATGGCGCCCAAAACGATGCATGTTGTGCATAAACCCAACAAACTATGGTGAGATTCTACATCAATGGGTTGCTGATGTTACAGTTAAGCACTTCAGGTATGATCTAACACTTGACTTTAAGCCACAAGATTTTGAAGTTTCAACATCTTTTTTGATGCCTTTATGTCATAAATATTTGTGACCATAAACTTGGGGGCTGCTCTGATATAAGGCGCAGTCATTGGGTCTGAATGGCAATTTTGGGGCAGAATGACTAGGTCACGAACAAATGTGTTTTTTTACTTGGGGAAGAAAGCTTTGTTACTTTTGCGAAGCTTTATCCTAATGGCATCAAACCGTAGCAAGAAAATTTGCTGCCTGCGTTGCATCGATCAGTAAAGACCGCCTCCGACAAAGACACTTAAAGCACCCTACAATCTAGCTAGGTTTGGCTTTTTCCAAATACGCGTCCATTGCAGAACGGTAAGCTTCTAACTCATCGAAAACCACTTTAAACCCTTTGAGGCGAGTCTCATAGTCAGATACGATCTGTGGCCATTCTACTGGAAGATTTAAAGCATTTTGGAATGCCCTGATCCAAGCAAAAGTTACTGCAAATCCACAATCGCATAGCCATAGTTTGTGTTCATCCAGTGGATTGGCTGCAAGTAACAACTCAAGGGACGACAGATGTTTAGAGATTGCAAGCCCACCTATCTGCACCACATTTTCATCACGGGTTAGGTGAGCAACCTGTGGATACATAGCCCGCACCGCAGGTTCTAATCGTGTATCGTGCAAACGACTGAATTCGCGTGCTTTTGCGCGTAATTTTACGGTGTTTGGCAGCATTGGCACATCATGGAATGTTTCTTCCAGATATTCTGCAATTGCTTCTGAATCTGACAACATGAACCCATCATGTAACATTGCGGGTAAATTTCCAGAAGGAACAATTCCGCGGTATGCATCTGATCCGTATCCACCCGGTGGAGATAGTTGTTCGAACTGAATAAATTTGTAACGCAGCATGATACGCAATTTCGCGCAATATACTGCAACAGGAACCGAATAAATTGTCAGCATGAAGAGCCTCCGAGTAGCAGAAATTAAAAGGGCCAACCACTCAGGGTTGGCCCAAATGCCTTAGTCATCAGAATCAGATTACTCAGCGTTTAAACCCCATTTATCACCAAGATCTACAAAGAAACCCTGTTCCTGCTTCAATCCGATCCATGTATTTACATAATTAATCCAAACCTGATCAGCTTGAGGCAACAACATTGCAACTGGCGTTGGCGAACGTCCAGCATCGACTGGAATAATAATCAAATTTTCATACTGTTCAACAAGCGTAGCAGCTTCAATGTTTGATGTGATGCTGGCATCTGCGCGGCCTGACAAGACTTCTTGAAAATCGCGAGCAGGCGCTTCTACGATGCGGTGTGTCGCTGCCGGGAAGTACTGTTTAACTTGAGTTTCTTGGGTAGTGCCCAGCGTTGCAGCCACCGACACACCTTCAACGTTCAAATCATCCCAGTTTGCAAAACGGTCAGCGTTTTCTCGCAATGTAAGTGGCACAGTAACTAGGGAGAAATAACTGTTGGAATAACCAGCTGCCTTGGCACGGGCTGGTGATACTGACGCAGATCCTGTGATATGATATTGACCAGAAGTTACACCAGCGACCAGAGTCTTCCAGTCTGTCGGCACAAATTCAATTTCGACACCCAAATCATTGGCCAGCGCAGTCATAACATCGATATCGTAACCTACATACGAATTTGTAGCTATGTCACGCATTGTCATCGGGTTCCAGTCGCCCGTAGTTCCAACTTTAAGAGCTCCACTGGATAGGATCTCGTCTAGAGCTGATTGTGCGGTTGCCTGTACGGCACCAGTTGCTAATAACGCCGCGGCGGCGACTATTTTAAAGAATTTCATTGGTTTCCCTTTCAGAGTACTAGGTTGGACTTAGAACGTCGGCACAACTATTAAATGCAAACAAAGCGACAAAATGAATTAACCTACAACACTTTGTTGTTTTTGTAAGACTATTAGGGGCGCAGCTGCCATGAATATTATATCAATGTGCAACGTATCAAAGTTCTTTGAGGACTTTCGAGCGCTCAACAGCGTATCTTTGGATGTGGCCTTAGGTGAGCGTGTTGTCATTTGTGGTCCATCCGGATCGGGAAAATCTACTTTAATTCGTTGTATCAACGGCCTTGAGGCGCATGAGTCTGGCGAGATTGTGGTTGATGGCACAACCTTAACGGCTGATCTTGCTGACCTCGAAAAAGTCCGCGGTACTGTTGGCATGGTTTTCCAGCAGTTCAATTTATTTCCGCACCTGACAGTTTTGGACAACTTGTGCCTGGGCCCTCGCCGTGTGCTTGGGCTGACGCAAGCAGCGGCACGTGAACGTGCCATGACTTACCTTGATAGGGTGCAGATCTCCGAACAGGCTGATAAATTTCCGCGTCAACTATCTGGTGGTCAGCAACAACGTGTCGCGATTGCAAGATCGTTGTGTATGGAACCACGAATTTTGTTGTTCGACGAACCAACCTCAGCACTGGACCCCGAAATGATTGCGGAGGTTCTAGAAGTTATGACTGAACTGGCTTCAAGCGGGATAACTATGATTGTAGTGACGCATGAGATGGGGTTTGCCCGTCGGGTAGCTGACCGTATGGTGTTTATGGACAAAGGCGAAATCGTTGAAGTTGGCGCTCCAGAAGACGTATTTAACATGCCCAAATCAAAGCGTTTTGCACAATTCATCAAACAAATTTTAAACCATTAGGTGATTGACCATGAAGAAATTTTTGATCCTCATCACAATCTTGCTTCTGCTCTCTGGCTGTTCTGGCAGTTGGGGCTGGTATGTTGTAAACCCAACAACTTCGTCTGGCTGGATTAACTTAAAATTTATGGCATTTGGTGCCTATTACACAATCTTAATTTCTGTGACTGCGATCTTGATTTCGGTTGTTGTAGGCCTCCTTGTTGCCCTCCCGGGGCTGTCTGAAAAACGCAGCTGGCGTATGTTCAACAGAACTTATGTTGAAATCGTGCGCTCGGTACCGATACTCGTGCTGATCCTCTGGGTTTACTACGGTCTCCCTACAGTCTCAGGCATCACACTTAGCGTATTTTGGGCGGGTGTATTAGCTTTGGCCCTGAGCGATAGTGCATTTCAAGCTGAGATTTTTCGCGCTGGAATTCAATCCATTGGGCGCGGACAATACGAGGCGGCACAGTCTATTTCTTTAAATTATAAAGATACAATGCGGTACATAATCTTGCCACAAGCTATTCGTCGTATTCTGCCCGCGTTAGGCAACCAGCTTGTATATATGCTGAAAATGTCTTCGCTAGTCTCAGTGATTGGACTGCAAGAATTAACTCGAAAAGCCAACGAGTTGGTTGTATCAGAATATCGACCCCTCGAGATCTATACCATTTTGGTTTTAGAATACCTTGTTCTTATACTCATTGTTTCTGCTGGCGTGCGCTGGTTTGAACGACGCCTGAAAGCTAGTGACACCTGATGCAAACAGAAGATCTAACAAAGGGTCCGATGGCGACTCACTTTCGTACACTTGCGATTCCCGCTGCGTTAGGGATGCTGTTTGCAACGTTGTATAATGTTGTTGACGTTTATTGGGCTGGGCGATTATCGACGGATGCCCAAGCTGGCCTTGCGATCGGATATCAGGCCTTTTTTATCTTGATGGCCATTGGTTTTGGCCTCAGCTCTGCACTCAGTGCGTTGGTGTCAAATGCCAAAGGCAGCGGTGACAGTTCACAGACCCAACGCTTTGCTGCACAGGGTTTGTCTTTTGGAGTAATCGCGACTTTAGGTTCAATGATCATCGGTTGGTTCATCGGTCCATTGCTAATAAATGTTGTATCTGAACCTGGCGCCTACCGTGATGCTGCTCTTGGTTACTTCAAGTTTTTGATCTTTGCCTTGCCAGGGTTTTTTCTTGCATATGGCGGCAACGGTATTTTGCAAGCGCATGGCGATAGCCGCACAATGCAACGGGCTATGATGGTAGCATTTTGTGTCAATATCGGGCTGAATCCAATTTTGATGTTTGGGATTAATGGTATCTGGAACGGCCTCGGTTTTAACGGTATAGCTGTTGCCACAATTATCAGCCAAACAGGCGTGATGATTTTTATTATCACGCGCATCCTGAAACTTGAAATGATGCGTTCCATCCGCCTCAGCACATTTTGGCCAGACCGCGCCAGCTTTTTGCAGATAATTGGACAACTAGTCCCAGCCAGTTCAGCGATGATGGTAATGTTTGTGTCTGGGTTTGTAGTACAATTTGCACTCAAAGAATTTGGTGGGCACGCAGTCGCTGCATACGGTATTGCGCTACGGATAGAACAAATCCTATTACTACCTGTTCTTGGAATGACAGGTGCCTTGTTGCCAATTGCAGGACAAAATTTTGGTGCGCAAGATTTTGATCGCGTCCGCGCGGCTGTGCGATTTTGTTGGAAAACTGGGTTCGCGATGTCCATAGTTGCAACCCCGATCCTCCTGTTTGGTGGCGGAAAAGCGATGGCACTTTTTTCGGATGATCCAGAGGTTATCCGAGTGGGTTTCAGCTATTTACGGATCGACGCATTTCTGTTCCCTATTTATATGATGATGTTCTCAATCAACTCACTCCTTCAAGCTCTAAAGAAGCCTATCTGGACACTTTTGATCAGCATTTACCGTCAAGGCTTCGGTGTAGCATTTTTTGTGTGGATGTTCATCATTCTGCTTGATTTTCCTGTCTGGGGCGTCTGGCTGGGGATTGCAACGGCAGTCACAAGCGGTTGGGTACTGTCGCTTATTGTGGCCCAACGCGTAGCGAGAGCAACTATAGGTGGCTTAATAAAACCAGCTTGAAGACTACCTTTTACTATTGAAATAAATATTAGGTTGTTGGCTTAAGCTTAAAATACTGCAAAAGACTTTCTTGCTGTCTGGAACTGTAAATTAGCTTTTTGAAAATTGAGTTCCGAGGATTCACTCCATGAATCCAGCGTAGTTCGCTGTCGATTTGGTTTGACGCAGGGTTGGCGTCTGAGGCGACATCAT
>JAPKAD010000121.1 GCA_028825445.1 Octadecabacter sp. | reverse complement strand
GCGCGGCAAATGCCAACACGTTGGCGTTGCCCGCCCGATAATTCATCAGCGCGTTTGTCTGCCATGTGCGCAAGACCAACGCGATCCAAAAGGCGGAACGCCTCATCCACATCAGATTGAGGAAAGCGTCGCAGGAAGCTACGCCAAAAACCAACGTAGCCTAAACGCCCGGACAGGACGTTCTCCATAACGCTCAGTCGCTCAATCAATGCGTACTCCTGGAAAATCATCCCCATCCGCCGTCGTTCACGGCGCAGGTTGCCGGAGGACAGACCCGTTAGCTCCAAATCTCCTAAATAAATCTTGCCCGAGGTCGGCTCTACCAGTTGGTTGATGCAACGGATAAGTGTAGATTTACCTGCACCGGATGGGCCTATTAGGGCAAGAACTTGTCCCGCAGGTACTTCAAGCTCGACGGCTTTTAGCGCCTGATCACCCGTTTTGTATGTCTTAAAAAGCTTCTCAAGCCGCAGCATGAAAGCCCTCCTACTTTAAGTAATTTTATTGTTTGAAAATATTGGTAGAAAAGGCGGGCTCGAATACCCGCCAGATCATATCTTATTCACACGCGTAGCTGACGCCATTCGCAGTATCGATCTTGCGAATTACTTCCCAAAATTCCTTATAGGTCATTGGCAAAAACTGGCCTTCGTTAGACTTCTCAAACTCAGACTGCAAAGATGTGCCTTCCCATTCAAAATTAAAGAAAGCGCCACGAATTTTTTCCTTCAGTTCCGGCGTCAGATTATGGGCCGTACCAAAACCCGTTGTCGGAAAAGTTTGCGATTTGTAGATTACTTTGACCTGATCCGCAGTAATCACTTCACGGCTGATCATGCGCGACTTGACTGAGTTCGCGATGGAGGCCGCCATATAGTCCTTATTTGCCACCCCAAGGATTGAGTTGTCGTGCTTACCTGAGTACACTGGCTCAAAATCACGATCAGGGAGCATGTCAAAGTCGCCCTTCAAGATGGCACTTGGCGCTTTGAACCCCGAGTTAGACGTAGGCGAAGTGAACGCAAGTTGTTTGCCTCTGATGTCCTCAACTTTTTCGATTCCAGAGCCAGGATATGTGATGATTTCCATCTCATAACCAAAGTTGCCATCCTTAGACGCCATGATGGTGAAGGGGTTAAAACCCGCGCAATTCACAGCCAAAGGATTAGAGCCGGTGTTGAAACCCGCGATATGCAGACGGCCCGAGCGCATTGCCTCTATTTGTGCTGCGTTGTTTTGTACAGGAAAGAACATAACCTTCTTTCCAGTTTCCGATTCCAAATGCGTCAAGAAGTCGGACCAGGCAGCTTTATAAACGGCGGGGTCCTCCACTGGTGTGTATGCAAAGATTAGCGTATCCGGGTCGACTTGATCCGCAACGTCAGTGGGTGTGTCAGCAATCAAGTCGCCGTCCACATCACAAAAGCGTTTGTCCAAATCCCCGCGCGGGCAATCTTGCGCTGAAGCTGCCCCCCCAAAAGAAAGTACTAAAGCGACAGCGGCGCCTGACAAAAGTGAATTTATTAATTTCATTATAATATCCTCCCAGATTACCAAAGGTTATACTCATAAAATAAATTAGCAAGTTGAATTCTGTTTGTAAATTAGGTGTTTAGGCAGCTAGGATGCCGTGGGCAGACCATTTTTCAAAGCGGTCAGCCTCTAAAAGATCTGGCAATGGTGCGTTCAAATAGCCGTTGGAAAACAACCGGAATGGCACATCAGCGTTGAGCGCCGTAAAGTAATCGATAGTGCTGTCTCCAACATATAAGGTTTCTGACGGAGTACTGGACAGATCTTTGATGCAATTTAATAAAGAGGCTGGATCAGGTTTTCTAGGCTGGTAATCCTCCGCCCCTGCGATCACTTTGAAGAACTGCATCAAGTCAAGACGAGCACAGATTTCTTTAGCGGGCTTGGTTAGTTTGTTCGTACAAATACCCATCGGAATACCTGCGCGCTGAAACTCCCGAAGCGCAGACACAACGCCAGTATAGGGTCGGGTCAGGGTCGTTATATTTTGATTGTAACTTTTGAGGTACAAATGTAATGCGGTTTGCCTAACCGAATTATCGTACCGACCCGTTGCGTCAAGGCTCTGTTCAACCAGTTTTTCAAATCCGTTTCCGATAAAAGAAATAATGGTGGATAAATCAAGCGCGTCACGACCAAGGGTGTTGAGAGTGACGTTCACTGCAGCGTGCATATCAGGCGCACTATGGATCAGAGTGCCGTCCAGATCAAAAATGATTGCCTTTAAGTTTTTCATTACAGTATGTTATTATTCCAAGTATAGATCTGCAAACCTAAAATTTTGTTTATAAAACGAGCAGCCAAAAGCAACTTCGGGG
>JAPKAD010000027.1 GCA_028825445.1 Octadecabacter sp. | reverse complement strand
GGCATCAAACCGTGACAGGTCTAACTGCGCGCAGGCATAGAAATCTACCCTCACGCAAATCACATTTATTAACATATTATACTGGATGTGGGGATCAGATTAGCATTAACTAAAGGATGCCACATACAAATCTGATTACAATTCCACATTATTAAAATGCGCAAAAAATCTTTCTGTTTTATAGACCTTTAATGACATCATGGCAGACAGATGTAACGAGTACCACTAATATAAGAGCTTTTTGATTAAACCACTGATCACTCTTGCGCCCGTCATGCCGAGCTGGCAGCACTAACTTATAAACTTGGAACATTGTAATGTCAGATATCTATCGCGCAGCCCTTTGGATGACTGGATCAATTATTTCGTTCACATCTATGGCTGTTGCAGGCCGCGCAGTCAGCGTGGAACTCGACACCTTCGAAATTATGTTGTTTCGCAGCGTCACGGGAATAGTAGTGGTGTTGATCATAGCCACGATCACAGGCACGTTGCGCCAAATAAACTCCAACCAGTTTAGTCTGCACTTCAAACGTAACCTTTCACATTTCATTGGGCAAAATTTATGGTTTTTCGCCCTGCCCCTGATTTCGCTAACTCAACTCTTTGCGCTGGAATTTACCTCACCAATCTGGGTGATTTTTTTAGCTCCGTTTTTACTGGGCGAACGGCTTTCATACATCAACGTTCTCGCTGCCACATTAGGATTTTTGGGCGTAATGATAGTAACGCGGCCATTCCAAGCAGAAATATCAATAGGCACCATTGCAGCTGCCTGTGCTGCAGTAACGTTTGCCTTCACTGCAATTTTCACCCGCAAATTGACCCGCACACAATCCATTACTTGTATCATGTTTTGGCTAACAGTGATGCAAGCAACATTTGGCGTCATAGGCGCAGGCTATGATGGTGATATCACATTGCCATCAGTAACTGCATTACCATTGGTAATTTTGATTGGCTTCGCGGGTCTATTGGCACATTTCTGTCTGACAAAGGCGCTTTCGCTTGCCCCTGCTAATATTGTTATGCCAATCGATTTCATCCGCCTGCCAGTTATAGCGATTGTTGCAGCACAAATTTATGATGAGCAGCTTGATCCTTGGGTCTTTGTTGGGGCAGTGATCATTTTCGGGGCTAATTACATAAATATCTGGTTTGGACATCAGCCCAGACGACAAACCAACATTTTAAAATAACGTTACGGAATTAACTAACGATCGTATAGTATTGTACGGATATGGATTGACCAAAATACTGCAACTTTCATAGGATGAGCTAGGGAAACAATCATACACCAATGATTAAGGAATTACAGATATGAAAAACTTCATCACAACAGGCGCAATCCTACTTATGACAACAACGATTGCATCAGCAGGTGGACTTGATCGCTCAGGTCAAAACATTGGCGCAATTTTTGAAGATGGTAATTATGCTGAACTAACCTTTGGTAACGTTTCGCCAAACGTTTCTGGCGTTGGTTTCGCAACAGGTTTTGGCGGCACTGGTGCTTTTACTGGTAATATAACTCCAAGCTACACTCAGTTTGGTATGACCTACAAAACACAAGTAAGCGAAGAAGTTTCTTTAGCGCTGATCTATGATCAACCATTTGGTGCAGATGTTGATTACGTAACACCAGGCTATGTACTGACTACAGCAGGAGCTACAGTAGAAAGCGATGGTATAACTGCGCTCGTTCGCTATAAAATAAATCCTAATTTTAGTGTTCACAGTGGTATGCGCTATGTTCAGGCAAATGGTTTTTACAGCTTCAACTTAGCTGCTTACAAGTCAACTTATTCAAATGATGGCGGCTTTGGATATGTTGTTGGCAGCGCGTATGAGCGCGACGACATTGCAATGCGGGTAGCACTTACCTACGGAAGCGAAATTGATCTAAGCCTTGACGGTAACGTTGGCGGCAACACACTAAAAACGACTTTACCTGAAAGCGTAAACATTGATTTTCAAACAGGCATAGCTGCAGATACACTGCTTTTTGGATCTGTACGCTACGTAGCATGGGATGGATTTATGCTAGTTGATAGCAATAATCCAACTCGCAGCGGAAACATCCTCGCCTACACGGACGACATATATACTTATAATATCGGTATTGGTCGGAGCATTACGGAAGATTTTTCAGCTTCCTTTTCAGTCGGTTATGAAGATTCAACTGGCGAAACCACTGGTAATTTGGGACCAACTGATGGCATGATCAGTTATCAGATTGGAGCTGCCTATACCTTAGACAGTGATATCGAGATATCCGGAGGATTACGCTATATTAATTTAGGCGATGCTACCACTGATGCGCCAGTGAGCGGCGACTTTGCAGACAACGAGGTAATCGCCGTCGGTATAAAGCTTGCCTATAACTATTAATATTTAAGTATTAGGCTAATATAAATCTCCACCTGTAGTACAAGGTGGAGATTTTTCGTTGCCCCGATCACGTGGTCACGCTAGCAAAGCTTATGAAATACCAAACCGCCAGTGACTGGACCGATGCCGCGCAAAAAAAGGTGCTTTTGTTTGCGATGTCTGGATTGGGAAAGACCCATGTATCCGCGATGTTGAGCAAAACACGGGAGTGGTTTCACTACTCCATCGATTATCGCATTGGTACGCGCTATATGGGTGACTATATTGCTAAAGATGCTAAAACAAAGGCTATTAAGATACCCTTTTTGCGTGAATTGCTGCAAAACAATAACATTCACATCGGGTCCAATATCAGCTTTGATAACCTTACTCCCGTCAGCAGCTATCTAGGTAAACCTGGAAATCTGGCTAAGGGTGGATTGGCAATGGCAGAATACCAACGACGTCAGGGTCAGTTCAGGCTAGCCGAACTCGAAGCGCTGCGTGACACGCCCCATTTCATTGACCGTGCGCAGACACTGTATGGGTATCAGCATTTTATCTGTGACACCGGTGGATCAATCTGTGAGTGGGTCGACGCAAACGATCCAGCAGACCCCTTGTTGAAAATGCTATCGAATAATTGTCTAATGGTCTGGATCGAAGGTAACGATGATCATACTTCAGATCTCGTCCAGCGTTTCGACAAGGCCCCTAAACCCATGGCTTATGAGCCAGATTTCTTACTCAGAACATGGCAAGAGTATTTAAATAAGAACGATATTTTAGAAGTAGACGTTGATCCAGATACATTTATTCGTTGGACATATGCGCGCGCATTGGCTCACCGCCAACCTCGTTACGAATCCATGGCAAGAAACTGGGGCACCACCGTGCAAGCGTCCGACATGGCAACAGTGCGTGACGAAGTCGACTTTGTGAACTTAATTGCTCGAAGCATTTCCTTGCTCGCCTAACCCGCTGAACTTCCTTTCCAATACAGGAATAATTATATGCCTATCCGACTCCCCCGATCTCTGCCTGCTTTTGATGTCTTATCGCGTGAAGGCGTTATGGTAATGGGACAAACCGCTGCAGACCAGCAGGATATCCGTCCGATGCGCATTGGTATTCTTAATCTGATGCCAAAAAAAATTCAGACGGAAAACCAATTCGCTAGACTAATTGGTGCCACACCGTTGCAAATTGAGCTGACCTTAATTCGCATGTCTGAGCACGAAGCCCGAAATACTGCTGCTGACCATATGAAAGAATTCTATCGTACGTTCAAAGAAGTGAAAGATCAGAAATTTGACGGTCTAATTATTACTGGTGCTCCAATAGAACATCTTGATTTTGAGGAAGTGACATATTGGGATGAATTGTGCGAAATCATGGACTGGACCCAAACGAACGTTCATTCCACATTTGGAGTCTGCTGGGGTGGCATGGCGATGATAAATCATTTTCACGGAGTCAAAAAACACCTACTGAAAAATAAGCTATTTGGTTGCTTTCGCCATATGAACTTCGCTCCACAAAGCCCATATCTCAGAGGATTTTCTGATGAGATGACTATTCCAGTTAGCCGCTGGACTGAAATGCAGCGCGACGAGATTGATACTGCTGGGCTTACGACTTTACTGCATTCTAATGAAGTTGGTCCTGCACTTGTTGAGGACCCCAATCACCGCGCAATTTATGTCTTTAATCATTTTGAATATGACAGCGACACATTGAAACAAGAATACTTGCGCGATTTAGCGATAAATCAAGTTTCAACCGCGCAGATAAAGGTTCCAGAAAATTACTTCCCTAATGATGACCCATCTAAAACGCCGCTTAACCGTTGGCGCAGCCATGCACATCTACTCTATGGCAATTGGATTTCCGAAATCTACCTGACAACACCTTACGACATTAATGAGGTAGGACTAACCAGTGTGGACCTTCGTAAGGTAACTGAACCTACCCTTAAGGGAACAGAATAATTGAAAATTTACTAGCATAGTTTAATTTATTTTACGTAAACACTATGTAAAGTTTCAAAATAAAGCAGGTGCTATCTGTGATTTTAAAACTAATGGTTACTCTGTCCGTCGCCGCCCTTGCAGGGTGTACTATTCTGGCTGACAGACAATCTGGTGCCCGCGTTTTAACAGCAGAACGCACATTTCCACCAATGGGGCAATTCATTGACGTAAATGGTCGTAAAGTACATGCCGTCGTTGCTGGCAGCGGCCCCAATGTAGTTTTGATCCACGGCGCAGGGGGCAATTCGCGTGAGTTTACATTTGCCTTTATGGATTTACTATCGAACCGCTACCGCGTTATCGCATTTGACCGTCCTGGATTGGGTTTCACAGAACGCGCATCTGAAGAGTTTGAAGGCGCATTTAATACATCAGGAGAAAGTCCTGCTGAACAGGCTGCCATGCTACAAGCTGCAGCCGCACAATTGGGCGCAGACATGCCAATTGTAGTTGGCCACTCCTATGGTGGGTCCGTCGCACTAGCATGGGCTCTAAATCATCCAAACAATATCGCTGGAATTGTAAATATTGCCGGTCCATCGCATCCATGGCCCGGCGATTTGAGCGCTTATTATAAATTAAATGGATCAGCTATCGGTGGTGCCTTGGTGCCACCACTGATTGCCGCATTTGCAACTGCGACTCAAATCAAAAGCGCTGTTGAAGATATTTTTACTCCACAACCCATACCTGATGGATATATGGACTTTATCGGCGCAACTTTAACAATTCGCCCAGAAAGTTTTCGGGCAAACGCGCGACAAGTAAACACCTTACGTCCGCACATCATTCAGATGTCGAAACGTTACACGTCTGAACTTACTGTACCGATAGAAATTATACACGGCGATTTGGACACAACTGTTCCACTCAATATACATTCTATCCCGTTGAAAAGGGCAGTGCCACACGCCAAATTGACAGTCCTAGAAGGCGTAGGCCACATGCCCCACCACACCGCACCTGAAGTAGTAGAAGCTGCTATTGATCGTATAGCGGTGCAAACGCAATTGCGCTAAACTATTCGTATAAGTATATTTATCCAACATCCTGCAAACGATATAGACATAAAGCCAAACCCATAACCATCCTGCCTCTTTAAGGTGAAATTAGCCGCTATTTCAAAGAAGTCGCACAACAAATTGTACATAATGAGATTGAAGTGGTCCGGCAAATTCTGACAGCGTGCTAAGATGTATCCAACACTGATGAATGGATACGAGAATAACGAAGCGACAGAACTTTTCAGACAGGTTTAAGGCTGCTGTGGCGCTTGAGGCGCTGCACTGAGACAAGACGGTTCAGGATATAGCTGCCAAGCGGCTGTTGCATCCAACGCAGATGAGCACGTGGAAACGGCAAGCGATTGAGAGCATGGCAGGCGTTTTCTCCGACAAGGTCAAGAAGGCTGAGAATAAGGATGGGGAGATCAAGGACCTGTACGCCAAGATAGGTCAGCTGGCGGTGGAGAACGATTTTTTGTCACAAGGGCTAAAACGATGAGCCCCAATAAACGCCCCGAGATGATCCGCAAGGAGAACACCGAACTGAGCCTAACGCGTCAGTGTGAACTGCTGAAGATCAGCCGATTATCGATCTATTACACGCCGGTTGGTTTTGATCCGGCAATGCTTGATCTGATGCATGAGGTTGATCGGGTATTCACAAAGTTTCCGTTCTTTGGGAGCCGCCAGATTGCGGCTTATCTTCCTCAGTCAGGGTTCTCTGCTGGACGGCATCGTTTGCGTCGCCTGATGGGTATTCTGGGGCTACAGGCCATCTATAAAGAACCAAAAACGAGCAAGAAGCAGCCTGCGCACCGAATTTATCCATACCTGCTAAGAAAGCTGCCAATCACAAGGCCCAATCAGGTTTGGTGCAGTGACATCACCTACATCCCAGTTAAAAATGGCTTTGTGTATCTGGTGACGATCATAGATTGGGCAGTGCGAAAGGTGCTGACTTGGCGGCTCTCAAGCACACTGCATGCTAACTTCTGTGTTGAGGCGCTGGAGGACGCTATTACCAAATACGGCAAGCCAGAGATCATGAATACAGATCAGGGCAGCCAACATACAGACTCCGGCTGGATCACAACTTTGACCGAAGCTAAAATTAAAATCTCAATGGATGGTTGGGGCCGCTATCTCAACAATATCTTCATCGAACGCATGTGGCGATCCCGAATGCAGGAATCCGTCTATTTGCATGAAATCACAGACGGTTTCCAAGCGAAACGGATCATCAATGGTTGGATTGGATTTTACAATTCTGGGCGCCCTCACACCGCCCGTGATAAGCAGACACCGGACATCTCATACGTCACCCACGCGGAGATACGAAAATCAGCATAGCCAGGAACCTGTTACATCTTAGCCAAGCCTCAAATCTATCCTGAAAAACAGTACCACTTCAGTGGTGTTGGGGCCAGTAGCAAGTATAAGGCCTACTACGTTTAAAAGCGTAAGATGCTTGCGGATAACGAAGAGAACCTTGCAGGAATCTGATAGTGTGTCTTTCGCTCCGAACGATACCATCGACGCTGTTGTTTTGAACATATTTATACTTAGGTTTGATTTAGAGAAATTGAAGTGGAAGCGTCTGAAATGACTGAAGATGAAAAACAAGCACTGAGGGATTCATTCGCGGGTAAACCAGTGTCTCAAATGACCTCAGAAGAACGCACAGTATTCGATGCGGATTTTCAATATGGTTTTGGTGGTAAGCCAGCACAAAAGAACACGGCCTCAAAAGATAACTCACCAAAAAAGCCACCAGCCTCAAATATATCTGTTCACCAGCTATTTGGCTTTTTTCAGAAAAAGTGAGTGGCCTTGTCATACAAAGCACACTGAGAATTTTAACAATACTGCAATGAATTGTTTTGATATTAAGTCACTTCATCCGCAAACTAAATATTTACCTTAGTTATCCACCAGCAAAACGGGCCAAGTGGTTTCAGTCGGGTATTTCTTGGGGGTTCCACGAGCACCTGAGAGAGCCTCCATTAAATAAGGACAAAGGTTTGGTTGAAGACTTGTCATTCGTTACCACAAAGACAGTTTAGGACGGATTAGAATTATTGCTGATCTACCAGAGGCAGTCCCGCACACGTTCAAGCACAACGCGATAACTTGGGCAATACAGGGCGGCGCTAACCTTGCCGACGCCGCCGGATATTTTGGCACATCGATCTAAACAATTGAAAAAACGTATCTGCATCACCACCCCAATTATCAGGTTGGAACGGCTGCAACTACGGACCAAAAAAGGTTTCTTGTCACCAAGTTTATCTTTTTTGAAAAGTTAAAATTATAACTGAAAATCTGGTGAACCATGCGGGATTCGAACCTGCGACCTCTGCCTTCGGAGGGCAGCGCTCTATCCAGCTGAGCTAATGGTCCACTTTAAGTGCTATAACGTCCCTAGCTGGTACGCGCAACGTCCCAAACACTCCTATCAAGAAAACAACTTGTGACACAGTTCCAACGCGTCAATTAATGCATCAACATCATCAGTGGTGTTATACATCGCAAACGATGCACGGCAGGTCGCAGTATGGCCAAGGTGATCCATTAAGGGACCCGTACAATGTTGACCAGCACGTACCGCGACACCTTTTTTATCCAGAACAGTTGATATGTCATGGGCATGCGCCGCTCCTTCCAGCGTAAAGCTGAAGATCGCCGCCTTATCATTGCTGTTGCCTTGTACGCTTAACCAATTCAATCCATCTAATTTACTACGTGCATAATCGCGCAGAGTTCGCTCATGAGCGGCGATGTTGTCCATCCCGAGCCCCATCATATAATCAAGCGCAACGCCAAGCCCAATCGTTTGTACTATTCCGGGTGTTCCAGCCTCGAACATCATTGGGCCATCGTTATAGATTACCTCAGTCTTGTGGACTTCGCGTATCATATCACCGCCCCCCATAAACGGGCGCATTTCTGCCATGCGTGCTGGACGAACATAAATCGCACCAGATCCCGACGGCCCATAAAGTTTGTGGCCGGTAATTGGGTAAAAGTCACAACCTATATCTTCAACATTGACCGACATGTGCACTGCTGCCTGTGATCCATCGATCAGCGTCGCTACACCGCGTTCCCGTGCTCCATGGCAAATGGTCTTGACGTCAACGACCGTACCTAAAACGTTAGACAAATGAGTCACGGCTATGAGTTTAGTACGAGGTGTAATGGCATCCAAGACCTTTTGTGGGTCAAGATCACCATTAACGTCAGTATCTACCCAGACAAGTTTCACACCCATGCGTTCACGCATTAAATGCCAAGGCACAATGTTGGCGTGGTGTTCCATAACTGACAGAATAATCTCATCACCATCGGTCATGGTGTTCATCGCCCACGCGTAAGCAACCATATTTATACCCTCAGTGGTGCCCGAGTTTAGAATTATTGAGTTTTCATTTTCAGCACCAAGGAACTTGGCAACCGTTGCACGTACACCTTCGTATTTTTCGGTAGTTACACTGCTAAGGTAATGCAAACCACGATGTACATTTGCATATTCAAACGCATAGGCCGTATTAACAGCATCAATTACACATTTCGGTTTTTGTGCTGACGCGCCTGAATCAAGATACACCAATGGTTTGCCATTTACCGCACGCGACAATATTGGAAAATCAGCTCGTACAGCTGCTACATCAAAGTTCATCGTAATTCTCCCACAGGACCAACGCCAAACATCGAAACAAATATGAATGCCAAAATGACTATAGCAACAAAAGATAATGCTATAACGCCTGTTGATAACCCCAAACTATTAAAATTATGACCAATATTTACCGCGTGACCGAGGCCCCGAAAAAAAACGTAGAGCCCAAAAACCAAAAGGCCAAACCCAAACACTGGCACCAGCAATAATACTAATGTTTGCACCAGTAAGATTACCGTCATCACCAGCTGCAGAACAGCCGTAACCGACATTATATCGGCTAAGCTGCCCTTCCCGCCCATACGTTTTCCAATTTGGAAAATTGCAAAAGCCAACGCCAATCCAGTGCCCACAGCATAGGTGCCTTGCATGAATGGACCACTGCGGTCAAAAACCAGCGTCTGCCCGTCCTCCAAAAGAAATTCTACAGGTGGCGCACCACTTAAAAAATCCAAAAAGCCCGATGACACACCAGACACAACACCAGCAAGTACTATCATTATAATTGATGCTTCAAACGGCAGTTTTGCCGCCTTCACCATTGCTGATGCGCTAGCGGGTGCACGCACGGTTAATTTAGTCCATTCCCAGAGGGTTATTATTGTCAAGTTCATTAGATTGCTTTCGATGTCTCAATAAGGCCGTTGATCCAAAACCAGATAACTGCGGCTAGCCAAATCCAACCAACCAGAATTGTGCCTGGGTGATCCAAACCGTTAAAACCAACCAACAGGCCATAAAATAAAGCCAAGGGCGTCGCTGCCAACCACCCCCAGAATATGGCCAAACGAGCGCCATATATTGTCGCTGAAGGGCGCAACAATCGCGTCACACCAAATAGTATGAATGCAATGGCGTAAAAAATAAGCGGAACGACAGTCAATAGTAAGAAAAAAGAATAAATAGTACTTCTTTGAAAATCTGTGCCGGTTTCAAGCGCTGCGCGTTGCAACGCGGGCAAGCCTGAGATAAACATTAAAAAACAGCCACTCATCAACCACATTATGGCGCGGTCTTCGCGTGGTCCCATTGCATATAGTGCTCGCGTCACATGGCGTGGGGAGCTATACGTGCGAAATATATCACTACTAACTGGCATCAATGACCGTGACGTGCCAGCCAGCCGTTAAGCCGTTCAAGAATACCTTCTGCCAACATCGTATCTTCAATTTCCTGAAGCGCTTCTGCTAAGAACGCAAGAACAAGCAAGTCAGTCGCCTCTGCCTTCGGAACACCTCTTGATTGTAAGTAAAAAAGTGAATTTTCGTCAATCGCACCGGTTGTTGATCCGTGCGAACAAGCAACGTCATCTGCGTAAATCTCAAGTTCTGGTTTGGCAAGGAACTGGCTGTTGTCATCCAACAACAACGCTTGACTGATCTGATAGCCATCAGTCTTTTGTGCATCTTTTTTTACAAGAATTTTACCTTGAAAAACACCAGTTGCACCGTTTCGCAGAACCTTTTTGAATACCTGACGGCTTTCGCAATTGAAAGAGTCATGAGTAATAAAAACAGTGTCGTCTTGATGAAAATCTTTCCCATCACCAACACAAGCCCCCGCGACATGAGCAATTGCATTGTCACCCGTTAGTTCGATTACACATTCGTTACGGGTCAGCACTCCGTTCATTGTGAGAGTGAATGACTTAAAAGTGCTTTCGTGGCCGAGACGAGTAAAGATACCAGTCACAGCGCGGCGCTCATGATCACGCCCCTGCACACGAATGTGATGGAATGCGGAATTGTCTGCAATATCAACTTCCATCACCGTATTTAGGCGCGCAGCTCCCGGTCCAGTTTCCAGAATAGTTACTTCAGCACCTGCATCAATCTTAATGCAGTGGTGTAAATTCACATCTGAAGTCTCTGAATTATATAGATAAATTAAGTTTAAAGGCTTTGAAACCTTACCCGTCACATGAACCAAAATACCATCTGTAGCAAATGCCGTGTTCAGCGCTGCCAAAGGCCGCTGGACCGCATCCTGTCCACGAATTTCCAACACACCATACAGGTCCTTCGCCCAATGAATATCTTTGAGAGCAGCTACGGCAAGACGTTCGATTACCAAACCTTCGCTGGACAAATCATCCGAGGCTTCAGCATCAAAGATACCATCAACAAAAACAACCTTAAGGCGATCAACATCAGCCCAAAGTGGACCTTCATCATTGTCAAACAGAGGCGCTTTGAGTGCTTCAGGCTGTACAAACGTATCAGGTTTAGTGAATTTCCAATATTCATCACGCCCATGCGGTAGGCTCATCTTCTTTACACGGCTCATAGCAGCATTACGAGCTTCAGTAATCCAAGTCGCTCCATCTGGTAAGTCGAGGAGAGAGAGCCTTGCGTCTGTTGCGTCCTGCTTTACTTGGATTATTTTCCTTGCAAGTGCCATTAGGCCACCTCTGCGAGAATGTCGCCGTAACCGTTGTGTTCAATTTCAAGCGCCAGCTCAGGCCCACCAGTTTTTACAATACGTCCATCCGACATGATATGAACAAAATCAGGTATGATATGGTCCAAAAGACGTTGATAATGTGTAATAACCAAAAACCCACGGTCTTCTGTACGCAGCGCGTTCACACCTTCAGCAACCAGTTTCATAGCATCAACATCAAGTCCTGAATCGGTTTCATCCAAAATGCACATCTTTGGTTCCAGCATCGCCATTTGCAAAATTTCATTACGCTTTTTTTCGCCACCTGAAAAGCCTACATTAACCGGCCGCTTCAACATTTCAGCATCAATTTTAAGCGATTTTGCTTTTTCGCGGATCACCTTCAGGAATTCGCCCGCAGACATTTCGACTTCGCCACGCGCTTTGCGCTGAGCGTTCACGGCAGTTCGCAAGAACGTCATATTGCCAACTCCTGGAATTTCAACAGGGTACTGAAACGCTAAAAACAAACCAGCTGCGGCTCGTTCTTCGGCATCCATGTCTAATAATTCAGCATCTTCAAGCGTAGCGGATCCTTGAGTAACTTCGTACCCCCCCTTACCAGACAAAACATAAGACAATGTCGACTTTCCCGAACCGTTTGGCCCCATGATTGCGTGAACTTTACCCGGCTCGACTGTAAGATTTACACCCTTCAGAATCTGCTTATCTTCTTCTTCAAGTTTGACGTGTAAATCATTGATTACTAGCATTTTATTTTTCTTTCAATAGTAAAATAGAAGGCCCACAAGTTTGCAGCCATCTGTATTAGATTAATTTTGAAATCATGTCTTAAATCACCGAGGATCAGGCATGTCATGGGTTGTTGACAAATTTGTAAAATCCGTGTTTTTTTTCGACATATTCGCTTCAGAAACCTCAAGTGCGACCACATTTCGGCGTAGTTCCGCAGCGCGCATGATCAGACGGGCTGCAATCCAGCCAATACCAGCTCCTAAAATTGACCAGACGAAAGGTGGCCCACCCGCAGTTGGTGCAACAGCCAGCCGACCAGCAATAGCTCCCACGAAGGCACAACAGATCCTAATCAAATCATGACGCACGCTGGGTGTCATCCAACTGATCCTTCAAGCGAGATGGCCACCAATGCCTGAGCTTCCATGGCGAATTCCATTGGAAGTGCTTGCAACACTTCTTTACAAAAACCGTTGACCACCAGCGCAACAGCTTCTTCTTCATCCATCCCACGTGATCTACAGTAAAACAATTGGTCGTCATCCACCTTGCTCGTTGTGGCCTCATGCTCAACACGGGATGAATTATTTTTCACCTCGATATAAGGGACTGTGTGTGCACCACATTTATCACCAATCAGCAACGAGTCGCACTGGGTATAATTCCGGCTTTCTTTAGCTTTCGGATGCATCGAAACTAGCCCACGATAAGTATTCTGTGCCTTACCGGCAGAAATTCCTTTAGACACGATTCGTGATTTGGTCCGCTTGCCAAGATGAATCATTTTTGTACCTGTGTCGGCCTGCTGCATGTTATTGGCAATAGCGATGGAATAGAACTCTCCTTGGCTGTCATCACCGCGTAGGATGCAGCTTGGGTACTTCCAAGTTACTGCTGATCCAGTTTCAACTTGAGTCCACATAACTTTAGTTCGATCGCCACGGCAGTCAGCACGTTTTGTCACAAAATTATAAATCCCACCAACACCGTTTTCGTCTCCGGGGAACCAGTTCTGCACTGTAGAGTACTTGATCTCAGCGTCATCCATCAAGATCAGCTCAACACAAGCTGCGTGAAGCTGTGCTATGTCACGCTTGGGCGCGGTACAACCTTCAAGATAGGACACAAATGATCCCTCGTCAGCAATAATTAGCGTACGTTCAAACTGTCCAGTATTTTCAGCATTAATACGAAAATATGTCGACAGCTCCATAGGACACTTGGTGCCTTTAGGGATGTAGACAAAAGAGCCATCTGAAAATACAGCCGCATTCAGACAAGCGTAATAATTATCTGCCGCGGGAATGACAGTACCAAGGTATTTGCGCACCAATTCAGGATGGTTTTTGATGGCTTCCGAAATAGAACAGAAGATTACACCAGCCTTTGACAACTCATCTTTGAACGTTGTTCCCAGTGAAACGCTATCAAATACAGCATCCACTGCGACTTTACGCGGTGCATCAGACATTTCCTCTGCGCCTTCTACGCCTGCTAAGATTGCCTGCTCTTTAAGTGGAATGCCAAGCTTTGCATAAGTCTCCAGCAATTTAGGATCAACCTCATCTAAAGACTTCGGTTTTACCTCCATACTTTTAGGGCGCGCATAATAGTATTGGTCTTGAAAATCAATTTTAGGGTAATCGACCATTGCCCAATCAGGCTCCTTCATGGTCAACCAGCGCGCATATGCCTCCAACCGCCAGTCTAACATCCACTGAGGTTCTTCATTCTTTTTAGAAATTAGACGCACGATGTCCTCAGACAAACCCAGCGGCGCATATTCCATTTCAATGTCAGTATTCCAACCGTGCTTATAGGTACCAGATAGCGCCTGTACGGCATCCACTGTATCCTGATCAACACCTTCTTTGACGTCTACCTGATGTAATGTGTCCATCTGAGTTACTCCTGTTTAGGCCGACCGCTTTTGGTGCCGCTCTAATTTATTTGTCCAGACATCAACAAACCGCGTGACGTCCTCATTTGTATTTTCCGGACCCAGCGATACGCGTATAGCGCTCGCTGCGTCGTCTTGTCCGTATCCCATCGCCAGCAACACTCGGCTGGCTTTAACTTTGCCGCTGGAACAGGCCGATCCCGCAGAAACTGCAAAACCCGCAAGATCCATTGCCATAACTTGCGTTTCACCCTTCCAGCCAGGGGTTAGTAAGCAAGATGTGTTAGGCAGCCTTGATTTATTCTTACCAATTAAAATAGTCTCCTTTGAAGCAACCTCAACCCCAGATTCTAGAATAATTCTAAGTTTCTCAACGTAATTCCAAACGCCACTGTCCAAATCACGAATCGCAGCTTCAATAGCAGCTCCCATACCAGCGATACCGATAATATTCTCAGTGCCTGATCGACGGCCCATTTCTTGGCCCCCGCCCAAGCTCAGCGCACTGATATCGACATTATCACGCACAATCAGCACACCAACGCCCTTGGGGCCACCAAACTTATGACCCGACAAAACAGCAAAATCCGCACCTGAACACGAAAACGCGAATGGGATACGCCCAACTGCTTGCGTCACATCCAACATCAGCCAATCAGCGCTGGTTTGGTTGAAAAGCCACTGGCCATCTACCTTTTGCGATGCGGGCGTAATGACGCCTGTCTCGCCATTGGCCAAACCCATCGCAAGAGTGTGACCACCTGTCTGAAGATTGTCAGACCCTGCCAACCTCATATGGGCCCACAATGCGTCATGAGATGTTTCGTTGACCAACACATCTGTGCCAGCCGTCAAACCACTTAACATCGAAGCGGCTTCTGTTGCACCACTGGTAAAAACTACCTCCGCGCGATTGCAGCCAACCGCTGTCGCTACCTGTGCTCGAGCATGTTCTACGATTGATTTTGCCGCACGACCCTCACCATGTACCGATGAAGGATTTCCAACGACATCCATTGCTGCAATCATAGCATCGCGTGCTTCTACTCGAAGGGGAGCAGTTGCATTATGATCTAAATAAACCCGCATTACGTTTTTTAAATTCTTTCACGTTTTTGCATAAGAAACTTCTGAGGGAATATCAAAAATCATACCCAAATTTTGTCAACTTCAAGCACCAACTTTTAAATCATACAACAGCTGCTTCTTCATCTACGACCTCAAACAAAGATGGAACCGCCGGACAGGGCGCCAAGCCATTATTAACCACGTCAGATAACCGTGTCTGGTGTAAGAATACATAAACATGTGCACTTAAACCCTCCCACAAACGGTTTGTCATCGACTGCGCACGCGATCCTGAAGATCCGCCAGATGCACCAGCGCCTTGGTGCATTGCGCTCACTGTCTCATCAACAGCTGACAATATTTCGACAACCCGAATATCTGATGCTCCCTTAACAAGGCGATAGCCACCCCCTGGGCCACGAACACTTTCGACAAGTCCAGCGCGACGCAGCTTAACAAACAACTGTTCTAGATAGGGCAGTGATACGTCTTGGCGGCGCGATAATTCTCCAAGACTAACAAGAGTCCCTACGGGCTGAAGGGCTATGTCAGCCAATGCAACCATTGCATAACGGCCTTTTGTACTTAATTTCATTGGTCTTGCCCTTCGATGTATAGCGCTTGGGCGTTGACGCGGCCCCATCACCCTATTAAATCAATCTGAATGCTGGGCTCAAGCCCTACTAATATTTAGAATCTTTCTAAGGTGCTTGTGCGTTTTAGTCAATAATCGATGCCCTCCAGACCAGAAACGGACAAAAATGCCCGAAGTCATCTTCCCCGGACCCGAAGGCCGCCTCGAAGGCCGCTATCACCCGCAAAAAGAACGAGACGCACCAATCGCCATTGTGTTGCACCCGCACCCACAGTTTGGTGGAACCATGAACAACAAGGTGGTTTATAACCTCCACTACGCTTTCTATCAGATGGGCTTTACGGTACTTCGATTTAATTTTCGCGGCGTTGGCCGCAGCCAAGGTGAATACGACCAAGGCATTGGTGAATTGTCAGATGCAGCTTCGGCGCTGGATTATCTGCAATCAATGAACAACAATTCTAAACATTGTTGGGTAGCAGGTTTTTCGTTTGGCGCCTGGGTCGGCATGCAGCTGTTAATGCGCCGCCCAGAGATCACTGGTTTTATCTCGGTATCACCACCTGCGAATATGTACGATTTCAGCTTCTTAGCGCCGTGCCCAAGTTCAGGTTTGATCATTAACGGCGCGGCGGACCGCGTAGCCCCACCTGCTGACACGGTTACCCTTGTTAATAAATTGCACGAACAGAAGGGTATAACCGTTACACACGAGGAAACTCCAGGTGCTGGCCATTTCTTTGAAGATCCACATATGGATCCAATGATTGAAACGGTGCAAACATACGTGCGCCGTCGCATGACTGAGACTACACGTTAATGGACAAACACTTATAGCTTAAACTAATAATACTAATACAAATCGTGGCTTACTAAATTGCGCAGCTCGCCTTCCGAGATGAGCTGCGCTTATGTGTTAACTGTTTATTCGAAAGTTATCTAACATTTTTAGTTCTTTTATCTAAGCCCTAAACCAAGCTTTCTTGATCCTAACCCGCTTTCTTTGTATTGGTAATTCCGCCATGCATTTGGAAAGACCAGATGATACTTTCATACCTTTAGTGAATGATTATCCAGTACTGGCGCAGGCTTAACAAACGACTAACAGCTTGTTGCAACTGTATCTTACCAAAAGGCTTTTGACTTTGGCTTCAAGCGTATTTGCTTTTAGAACACAAAATACTGAAGCGGTGGAGCCATGAGTTTGGTATCCATACCAACGAACCAGTTGCAAGTTTAAGGGTTTAAATAAATTAGCGATCTGGAACCTGTTTCGAAACAGTCTGAAACCGATACAACCTCACAGTACTCTTCGGTGGTCAAAGCCTTTGCCAACGCGCTCCACAGGATATAGTATTTAGACAGATTTACGAAAAAAACTTTTAATACGGACATGACCAAAAACAGAAAATATATACTTGGAAGAATTTTAACATGCCAACTCTTGATAGTGCCTGATGCCAAGTAATCCAACAACTGACCGCATCGCAGCTCAACTGACTTTTCTCGTCGAAACCGACAAGCTTAAATCCATTATTTGTGAAAATAAATTGATTGATGGATCACGCTATGAAAACGTAGCCGAACATTCATGGCATGTCTGCCTCTGGGCACTTGTTTTCGCAGACCAGTCCAGCGGTGCAAATCTCTCCCGCGTGATTCAAATGCTGCTACTGCATGACATAGTGAAAATTGATGTGAGCGATCATCCGATCCAAATGCACTATAATTTTGAAGAAATTGCTCCTAAAAATGTTGAGGCAGCAATCCGCATTTTTGGTCTGTTGCCTACTGACCAAGACATCGCCTATCGACAGTTATGGGAAGAATTCCAAACTGGGAAAACTGCCGAAGCTCATTACGCCAATATGATCGACAAAGCAGTACCAATATTTCTGGAATTGTTTAATCCGGTGCAGACACAAGACAGACTCGATATTCTACGGAAAATTTTTGAAACTGGGCGCTTTGCTGATCTAGATGAAGACTGGCCAGACCTTTATCAGCACGCTTTAAACCTGCTGAACAAACGCAGCCCTGATCCAAAAGAACCAATGGCGTCGCGATTGCAGTTTGTTATGGAAGCTGACCAGCTAAAATCTGTTTTGCGCGGTACAACACTGTGTGACGGATCTCGGAACGAAAATTCTGGTGAACATTCTTGGCATATTATGCTCTGGGCAATGACTTTAATTGAACATGCCGCAGAACCTGTACGGCTGGATACTGTGCTACTCATGCTATTACTTCATGACATAGTCGAAATCGACGCCGGTGATAACCCAATCCATGGTAATTTTGATGTGGCCGCAGTCGAAGTTCAAGAACAAGCTGCTGCATCACGTCTGTTCGGGATACTTTCAGATAATCAACGAATAAGTTTTCGTGTGATTTGGGATACCTTTGAAGCTGCCACAACCCCAGAAGCAATTTTTGCCAAGGCAGTAGATCGCGCACAACCACTGATCTGCAATTTACAATCTGGCGGTGGTTCATGGCATGATTATAAAGTCACCCGCGCCCAGATTAATAGCCGCGTTGGGATGAAAGTTAAACGCGGCGCACCAATGCTCTGGGTAGCTTTAGCTCCACAGATTGATACATGGTTTAAAGCTAATACATAACTTTTTAGGTCATTTTTTTTAATTTAGTTTTTAAAAACTATTCTTAAAAACCCTCCCGATTTGATAGGCAGAAGTTTATATACAATTTTTTGTATAAGCTATGATCGTTCCTTTTTGGGGTTTACTAAAGAATCGTATACAACGGCATACAAGGGTTTCCACTCATGTAAACTTCCGCTATCCAAATTTAAATTCTGCACTTAGATAAGGATATCCACCGATGGATAAGATCAAAGTAACCAACCCAATCGTCGAAATGGACGGTGATGAAATGACCCGCATTATCTGGGCTTTTATCAAAGAAAAACTGATCTTACCTTACCTTGATATTAATCTTTTGTACTATGATCTCGGCATAGAAAATCGTGATGCAACTGATGACCAAATCACAATCGATGCTGCTGAAATGACTAAAAAAGTTGGCGTTGCAGTTAAATGTGCCACAATCACACCAGACGAAGCCCGCGTCGAAGAATTTGGTCTTAAGAAAATGTGGCGATCCCCAAACGGTACGATCAGAAACATCCTAGGTGGCGTTGTATTTCGCGAACCAATTATATGTTCGAACGTACCACGTCTCGTGCCTGGCTGGACTCAGCCGATTGTCATTGGCCGCCACGCCTACGGTGATCAATACCGCGCCACAGACATAAAATTTCCTGGTCCAGGGAAATTGTCGATGAAATGGATTGGGGAAGATGGTCAGATATTGGAAAAAGAAGTTTTCGATGCACCATCTTCGGGTGTCTATATGGCAATGTATAATCTTGATAAATCTATAGAAGATTTTGCCCGCGCTTCGTTCGAATTCGGCCTAAAGCGCAACTACCCAGTATACCTATCGACCAAAAACACAATCCTGAAACAGTATGACGGCCAATTCCTATTGATTTTTCAACGTATCTTCAACGCTGAATACGCCAAAAAATTTGCTGAAGTGGGCCTGACTTACGAACACCGCCTGATCGATGACATGGTGGCATCCGCAATGAAATGGTCTGGTGGATACGTCTGGGCCTGTAAAAATTATGATGGCGATGTTCAATCTGATACTGTTGCCCAAGGCTTCGGTTCTCTCGGCCTGATGACTTCCCAGTTAATGACGCCAGACGGTAAAATTGTCGAAGCCGAAGCAGCGCACGGCACAGTAACGCGCCACTATCGCCAGCACCAAAAAGGCAATGCAACATCTACTAATTCTATTGCGTCTATTTTTGCGTGGACCGGCGGGTTACGTCACCGTGCCAAGCTAGATAACAATGCTGCGCTAATGACATTCACTAATACTCTTGAAAAAGTAATTGTTGATACGGTTGAATCCGGTTTTATGACTAAAGACCTTGCGCTATTAGTTGGACCAGATCAGAGATGGCTAACAACTGAAGGCTTTCTTGAAAAAATTAATCAAAACCTAAACGATGCTTTGAATTAACGCCTTCCAGTCAACAAGATTTTAAGGGTTGCTCGAATAATAGCGTGTGGCCCTTTTTTCTGGACTTGATCTTTTGAGAGCCATACTCCTGTTGCATGTCAAATTACGACCGCATCCCCCCGCAAAACCGCCCCAATCGCCACACATATCTTGAAGACACCCAAGGCCTTTTGACAGGGACTGGCATGGCGGCAACTGGCCTCGTGATATTGACACATCTCGGATTGGTCACAGGGCAAACAGCAGGTTTGGCACTATTATTATCATATTCAACAGGGTATTCGTTTGCGCTAATGTTTTTTAGCGTAAATTTGCCTTTTTACTGGCTTGGGTACAAACGCCTTGGAAAGCGATTTGTGTTTAAAACTTTGATAGCGGTAATCCTTGTATCGGCATTCTCTATCTGGTTCCCCCATCTTATTAGCTTCAAAACCCTTAATCCTTTTTATGGTGTGGCACTATTTGGCGTTCTTACGGGGGCAGGTTTATTGGCGATATTCCGCCACGGAGCATCATTGGGTGGGGTAGGAATACTTGCGATTTATGTTCAAGAAGCGACAGGGTTTCGGGCTGGCTTTACCCAACTGTTGTTTGATATTTGCATTTTTGCAGCTGCATTTTTCATAATCGACACGCGTGCAACCTTGCTGTCGATGCTTGGCGCTTGCATCGTCAACATGATTATTATCTTTAACCATCGAAAAGATTGGTACGTTGCAACCTAAGACTTCGGTCACTTAGAAAATTATACGCATGGCAACACATCTTATAATCCTAATTTCCAATATAATTTTCAAGAAAACGGCACTATGGTTCTTCAAATCACCAATAATTCACTAAACTGTAACAGTTTATTATCTGTGTCATTGCCATCGCCATGGCATTTTATCTATTAAATCTGACACATAAATTTATGTCTTCCGGCATCTTGAATTTTGTATGTTCAAGGGTGGTTATAGTTTTCATCAAGCTGATTAATAACATGGTTTTTCAACTAGCGTTTGGTTGAGCAACCATACTAAATATGACCATCGCACTATTGGAAATTATTACCATCTGGCTCTTCTCAAACACTGTTACTCACTGAAGCGGCGGCGATTTTGGTCAATACCCCCTATCCTTTTCAGTTAAGGAGCTGTATTGCCCGCCCAACATCTTCTGTGGGACGTATTTACGCCCGCTTTTATGCTTTCTTAAGGACTCCCAATGGACCTGCGTAACATCGCCATCATCGCCCACGTCGACCACGGCAAAACCACTCTTGTGGACGAGCTGCTGAAGCAATCGGGCACCTACCGCGACAACCAAGCCACAACAGAACGAGCAATGGATTCTAACGATCTTGAACGCGAACGTGGCATAACTATTCTGGCTAAAGCAACTTCTGTGGAATGGGGAGGTTTGCGCATCAATATTGTAGATACACCTGGTCATGCCGACTTTGGTGGCGAAGTGGAACGTATCCTGTCAATGGTTGACGGTGTTGTTTTATTAGTGGATGCAGCTGAAGGCCCAATGCCACAAACTAAATTTGTGACGTCTAAAGCGCTCGCCCTTGGCTTGCGTCCCATTGTTGTTCTCAACAAGGTCGATAAGCCCGACGCAGAACCTGATCGCGCGCTAGACGAATGTTTCGACCTATTTGCCAGCTTGGATGCCACCGAAGAACAACTTGATTTCCCTCACCTTTACGCTTCTGGTCGGTCCGGATGGTGTGATCCAGAACTTGATGGCCCACGTGAAAACCTTGATGCTCTGTTCGCTATGGTGGTTAAGCACGTGCCAGCACCCAAACAGATCGCCACACGAGAAGAACCCTTCCGCATGCTGGCAACAACCCTAAGTTCTGACCCGTTCATCGGCCGTATCTTAACGGGCCGTGTCGAATCAGGCACGTTGAAAGCTGGTGAGACAGTAAAAGCGCTTCATGCTGATGGTACATTAATTGAGTCTTTTCGCTGCACAAAAATCCTCGCCTTCCGTGGACTAGGCCAGCAGCCTATTGAACTGGCAGAAGCAGGTGATATTGTAACTCTTGCCGGCATGACAAAGGCAACCGTAGCTGACTCTATCGTTGCCACATCCGTCACAGAAGCACTCCCCGCACAACCAATCGATCCACCAACTATCACCGTGACCTTTGGCATCAACGATAGTCCACTTGCTGGCCGTGATGGCAAAAAAGTCCAGTCACGAGTTATTCGTGAGCGCCTGATGAAAGAAGCCGAATCTAACGTTGCGATCAAAATTACCGACACACCGGGTGGTGAAGCGTTCGAAGTTGCAGGTCGTGGCGAATTGCAGATGGGTGTTTTAATTGAGAACATGCGCCGCGAAGGCTTTGAATTATCGGTTTCCCGTCCGCAAGTTTTGTTTCAATCAATTGATGGTAAACGTTGCGAGCCAATCGAAGAAGTCACAATCGACGTCGATGACGAATATTCTGGCGCTGTGATTGAAAAAATGACTGGTACGCGCAAAGGTGAGCTCGTTGAAATGAAGCAAAATAGCGGTAAGACACGCATTGTGGCCAACGTGCCATCGCGTGGTTTGATTGGCTATCATGGCGAATTTCTCACTGATACTCGCGGTACGGGGGTTATGAATCGAGTGTTCCACGAATGGGCACCTCACAAAGGCCCAATTCCAGGCCGTCGCGCTGGTGTTCTGATTTCGATGGAAAATGGCACCTCCGTTTCTTACGCACTGTGGAAACTGGAAGATCGTGGTAAATTCTTCATCGGTGCACAGGAGGCCGTCTATCAGGGAATGATCATTGGAGAACACGCCCGTGAAAATGATCTTGAAGTGAACCCACTAAAAGGTAAGCAGTTAACCAACGTTCGTGCTTCTGGAACCGACGAAGCCGTGCGTTTGACAACACCAGTCACACTGACGTTGGAGCAAGCTATTGCCTATATTGACGATGATGAGTTGGTAGAAGTTACACCACTGGCTGTGCGCATGCGCAAACGTCATCTTGACCCGATCGAACGTAAGCGGAATTCTAAAAAGAATTAAGATTTTAATATTTTTATAATAAAAAAAGACCCATGTTTCATAATGAAACATGGGTCTTTTTTATTTGTGGGAAGCGAAGGGTCTGCTCATACGTTTTATTAAAAATACTTTAACAGCAAAATCTTAGCTAGCAGCCTAAGACAGCCTCAGCAGCTGCAATTGCTGCAACAGCATTACTGGCATCGTTGCCACCGCCCTGCGCCATGTCAGGGCGACCACCACCACCTTTTCCACCCAGTTCGATCACAGCAGCGCGAACAAGATCAACCGCACTAACTTTGCCAATCAAATCAGCAGTTACGCCTGCAGCGACCGCTGCTTTTCCGTCACCATCCGCTATCAGCAAAACAGCTCCACTCCCCATATCAAGCTTTATTTCATCAATTATAGCTGGTAAATCCTTACCTGTGACACCCTGCATCACCTGAGCTTTAAACACGACACCATTAATTTCCTTTGCTTGTGCACCTTTATCCTTTGTACTGCCACCCATTGCCACCTCACGGCGCAATTGCGCCACTTCGTTGGTTAGTGCTTTACGCTCATCAATTAAAGTTTTGACACGGGTTGAAACATCCGAACCCTTTGCCTTGAGCAGGCCTTCGACATCAGCCAAGGTTTTGTCGCGCGCGCGCATGTAACTCATTGCAGTTTCACCGGTCAGCGCTTCGATGCGGCGCACGCCATCTGAAGAAGCTCGCTCAGATGTAAGTGTAAACATGCCGATGTCGCCCGTACGAACCACATGAGTACCCCCACAAAGTTCCAAAGAATAGGTCTGCCCTTCGACGCCTTTGCCAGTACCCGCACAACCCATTGAGACAACACGTACTTCGTCTCCGTACTTTTCCCCAAACTGTGCCTGAGCACCCATTGCGCGAGCATTATCTGGTGTCATAATTCGTGTGGAAACAGGAGTATTTTGTTGCACGTAATAATTCACGTCCTGTTCAACTTGTGTCAATTCAGCCGCTGTCATGCCACCAGTATGGGTGAAATCAAACCGCAAACGATCCGATGCATTCAATGATCCACGTTGAACCACGTGATCGCCAAGGACGTCTCGTAGTGCTTCATTTAGCAAATGTGTCGCAGAATGATTGGCGCGGATTGCAGAGCGCCGTGTGTGGTCTACGACCAGTTCACTGCCTTGGCCTATGGTGATAGTACCACTTGTAATTTTAGCCATGTGCAGAAATAAACCCGCTACCTTTTTAGTATTAGTAATTAAGGCGGTTCCAGTATCAGTTTTAACTATGCCTTCATCACCAACCTGCCCACCACTTTCACCATAAAAAGGCGTTTGGTTAAAGATCAGTGCAACGCTGTCACCCTTACTAGCACTGGTAATTGAGACAGTATCTGAGACAATTGCCAGCAATTGGCCTTGAGCTGTTTCCGTCTCATATCCTAAAAATTCGGTAACACCTTGCTTATCAGCAATATCAAACCAAACTGCTGCATCAGCAGAAGCCCCGGTGCCCGTCCACGCCGCGCGCGCCTTAGCTTTTTGCGCATCCATCGCCGCCTTAAAACCTTCAGTATCTACACCACGGCCTTTTTCGCGCAACGCGTCTTGAGTAAGGTCGAGCGGAAATCCAAACGTATCATAAAGCTTAAACGCCGTTTCACCAGGGAGATTGGCCCCCTTGGTCACATTAACAAGCGCGTCGTCCAGCAATTTCAGCCCACGATCCAAAGTTGTCTTAAATCGAACTTCTTCGTTAAGCAGCGTGTCTTCAATAAGGGTCTGGCCTTGTCCTAATTCAGGATAGGCCGCTCCCATTTGTTGGACTAAGGCAGATACCAATTTGTGCATGACTGGATCCTGCGCACCAAGCAAATGCGCATGACGCATGGCACGGCGCATTATGCGGCGCAGCACATAACCGCGGCCTTCGTTTGAAGGTAATACCCCTTCAGCGATTAGAAACGAAGTAGAGCGTAAATGGTCAGCAATGACGCGGTGATGCACATTTTTATCACCAAATGGGTCCGTATTGGTCGCGTTGGCTGACGCTTCTATAAGAGCACGGAAGAGATCAGTTTCATAGTTGTCATGGCCACCCTGAAGTAGAGCACCAATACGTTCTAGCCCCATGCCAGTGTCAATGCTTTGCATGTCTAGCGGTGTCATTGTGCCATCATCAAACTGTTCATTCTGCATGAAAACGACGTTCCAGATTTCAATAAATCGATCACCATCTTCGTTTGGTGATCCTGGCGGGCCGCCTGGAATGTGATCTCCATGGTCGTAGAATATTTCAGTACATGGACCACAGGGTCCAGTTGGTCCCATACGCCAAAAATTATCATCTGTCCCAATACGAATAATGCGATCTTCTGGCACACCAATCTTTTTCCAAAGATCGTAAGCTTCGTCGTCGGTGTGATAAACTGTCACCAATAGTTTTGATTTATTGATACCAAAATCTTGAGTCAAAAGATTCCATGCAAATGGAATAGCCTCAGACTTAAAATAATCCCCGAAACTGAAATTGCCAAGCATTTCGAAAAATGTATGGTGGCGTGCAGTATAGCCAACGTTATCCAGATCATTATGCTTACCGCCTGCGCGCACGCATTTTTGCGAACTGGTTGCACGCTGATAATCACCTGCTTCCACACCCGTAAAGCGATTCTTAAATTGCACCATTCCCGAATTGGTGAACATAAGTGTCGGATCATTTCGCGGCACTAGTGGGCTAGAAGCTACAACCGCGTGACCTTGGCGAGCGTAATAATCAAGGAAGGTAGATCGAATGTCGGACAGGCTAGTCATGATTTTGGCTTTCCGTCAGGATATCATTATTCTTGTGAAATAGCCCTGCATAGAAGGCGAGTCCACAGCGCACAGAAAAAGGGCGCAAGGTTTCCCTCACGCCCCAAATCAAATGGCAATCTCACCTAGTCCTCAAGAAGTGTATCATCCTCTTTACCAGACTTTTTGGTAGCGCCTGCTTTACCCGGTTTTTTGGCTGCAGTGTCAAAATTGAGTCCATGTGCAGCACGAATTTTATCCTCAATTTCGTTGGCAAAATGTTGGTTATCTCGCAAAAACGACTTAGCGTTCTCTCGGCCCTGCCCGATGCGTTCATCGCCATACGAAAACCAAGAGCCAGATTTTTCAACAATACCAGCCTTCACACCCATATCGACAAGTTCACCTAATTTGGAGATGCCTTCTCCATACATAATATCAAATTCTACTTGCTTGAATGGCGGAGCCACTTTATTTTTAACCACCTTAACACGCGTCGAGTTACCAACAATCTCATCGCGGTCCTTTATTGACCCGATCCGGCGAATATCTAGACGGACGGAAGAATAAAACTTAAGAGCATTTCCGCCAGTCGTCGTCTCGGGTGAGCCAAACATAACACCAATTTTCATGCGGATTTGATTGATAAAGATAACAGTGCATTTTGTACGGCTAATTGATCCCGTCAGCTTGCGCATGGCTTGGCTCATCAATCGGGCATGAACTCCAACAGAATGGTCGCCCATATCACCTTCAAGTTCAGACTTTGGTGTCAAGGCTGCAACAGAATCAACAACAATCATTGATACCGCACCGGAACGAACAAGTGTGTCAACAATTTCGAGTGCCTGTTCACCTGTATCAGGCTGCGAAATTAGTAATTCATCAAGATTTACGCCAAGCTTTTTGGCATAGCCAGGATCGAGGGCATGCTCTGCGTCAACAAACGCACAAACTCCACCTTTTTTTTGCTCTTCAGCAAGGCAGTGTAACGTCAGCGTGGTTTTACCTGATGACTCTGGGCCATAAACTTCAACAACACGACCTTTTGGAATACCGCCAATTCCAAGAGCTATATCTAAACCAATCGAGCCCGTCGACGTGCTTTCAATTTCCTGAATAGCATTACCACCCAAGGTCATAATTGACCCTTTACCGAACTGACGTTCGATTTGAGCTAGCGCTGAATCAAGCGCTTTTTGTTTGTCTGCTGATTTCTTGTCTGTCATCTTTAAAAGCTCTGCCGTTGCCATAATTTTCGTCCTTATTCCACGCCACCCAAGATGCTTCAATGGGGGTTACAATTAATGCTTCGTTCACTACTTGTTCTCACCCTTATGAGACCAAAACAAGAACACTTCAACTAAAATCGTTCACAACACATCTTTCCTGCAAATTTGTTAAAAATTAGTTTACAGAATAATGAACAACAAGATTGGCTCTTAGATGCTTGTATTTGCAAAAGAAAAATTGGTATTATTGGCTATGCCAAAAACTGGGACGACTGCACTTGAGACAGCACTCGCCCCACGTTCTGACATTGCAATACGAAATCCACCGAATTTAAAACATACACCAGCTTACCGATACAACCGTTTTGTTAAGCCTTATCTTGAAAAATGTGGCTTAAAAGACATGAAATTAATCTGTGTTGTGCGCCATCCAATTGATTGGTTAGGCAGTTGGTATCGATATCGTCAACGTGCAGATATCGATGGCCATCACCACAGCACCAAAACCAAAACCTTCGTTGATTTCGTAAATGAATATACAAAAGGTAAGCCAGCGAAATGGGCCAAAGTGGGTTGTCCAACAAAATTCTTGCGCATTGATAACGGTGAGATGATCGTGGACCATCTGTTCCAATACGAACAAATGGACAAACTAATTAAGTTCCTTGAAAGTCGCTTGGATTTTGATGTTATGCTTAAACAATGCAATGTCTCACCTAATGGCGACCTATCACTTAATGTATCTACTGAAAGCAAACTACGACGTAAGAGGCCCGAAATGTACGCTGACTGGAACGCTGCAAAACGATAGATGTTGCGCTCATAACGTCGACCAAAAACCTACTATTAGACACAGTCCATCCTTGGCACCACACCAACAGAATATTAAATAAGCCAATAATCAATTGTTAAAGTAAAACAAATTTAAGTTTCAATCAATATTTGCACGAAGTGTTTCGCTATGGTCGTTTGAAAACCTTCTGATCAAAAAAATACCATATGTTAATATGCATAGAGGCTTTTTGCACACATGGATTAATGGGACTTACTGATGAATCGAGCGTGACAGCTGATTGGAGTGAGCCGTTGGGCCTCTACTAAGTACAAGACCAAGAACTGGTTGTTTTAAAATGACAGCTTAAAGCAGCGTGGATCGTTGTTGATCTAGTTTAATCCGAAAATGG
>JAPKAD010000009.1 GCA_028825445.1 Octadecabacter sp. | reverse complement strand
TGAAACGTTCTTCATCACCACGGACCAGCATAGCCATTTCAGATGTCATGTAACTGTCAGAAAAATCAACGACTTCGGCACGATCTTCACGGATCGTAATACCAGTCATGCCCATATCAAATTGACCTTGGGATACGGCAGGGATCATCGCGTCCCAGCTAATGTTTTCGTAAACAATAGTGATGTTCAAACGCTCAGCGACCTCGGCCATGGCGTCATATTCCCAGCCCACCGCGACGCCTTTGCTGTCCATAAATTGCAATGGTGGATAGGCGTTTTCAGTGACGATCACAACCTCACGGCCTTCAAGGTCGGTCAAGTGGCCATCAGCAAATGCAGTAGTAGAAAATACAGTAGTAGCAAACAAGGCCGCGATAACGGCAATCATAGGGATCTTCATGGCAGTCTCCTTAGTTTTAAATTATTATAACTGACTATGGCGCAGCGTTACGCAGTGGCAAGCGTTCAACCACAAATTGGGCAATCAGCACGCGGTTTGGCCAAGATTGTGCGCGTTTCAGCATAAAGTGCATCATAAATTAGGAGGCGACCGCACAGCCCCTCACCTGCGCCGGTTAAGGCCTTTACGGCCTCAACCGCCATCATTGCACCGAGAACTCCAGGAAGCGGTCCAAGGACGCCACCTTCTACGCAACTTAACGATAAAAATGAGTCGGGGATTTCAGGGAAAATACATTGATAGCACGGAGTTCCATTGGCAGGATCATACAAGCTAATCTGCCCTTCCCATTGCGTTAGTGCCGCCGATATCAAAGGCACGCCCGCCTTAGTGCAAGCTGCATTGACGAGATACCTCGTATCAAAATTATCGGTTCCATCCAGCACCAGATCGTAGTCCGCAATCAGGTCTGGCGCAATTTCAGGTGACAATCGCCGCTGGTAGGGAAGCACATTGATGTTTGGGTTCAGCGCGGCCATCGCCTCAGCTGCAGATTGAACTTTCGCCATGCCAATACCCGCGTAAGTATGAATCACTTGCCGTTGCAGGTTGGAGTTTTCGACCACATCATCATCAATAACGCCAATGTTGCCAACGCCAGCAGCTGCCAAGTATTGCAAGGCGGACGCGCCTAAACCACCAGCACCAACAACAAGAACAGAGGCTTCTTTAAGAGCCTTTTGCCCAGCGCCACCGATCTCGCGCAATACGATATGTCGGGCATAGCGGTCCAATTCTGTCTCACTGAACAGACCAGAATAGGCGGGCTGTTTAGCCGACGGTTCTAGCGCAACCTTCGCTCGCGAACGCACTCGGGATAACACCGTAGAATACCCCCAGATCACAAATCCAATCACAATGATAAATATCCACGGTGCAGCTTCTTGCCCTGTATTTTTTCGCAGGGGATGTCCAAACGGTAACATCAAGTGCACAATGATTATGACGATTAACAGAGCAGCTACCATAATAGCTCGCATGTTTCGCGAGGCGCCGTTCGCCCATCCAATAGCCCAAAGAGCCGCAACAAGTGATAGGACTATGATCATACAGGCGTTCCTTAAGTCGTGCCAGTCGAGCCAAAACCACCTGCACCACGGGCTGTTTCGTCAACAGATTCAAGTAAAAACGTCGCTTGAACAACTGGCGCAACTACCATCTGAGCAATACGCATACCATGGGTGATTTCGAATGACTTTGCGCCGCAATTTTGAACGATTATACTAAGCGGTCCACGGTAGTCGCTGTCGATTGTGCCAGGACTATTTGTCAGGGTGATGCCGTATTTCAACGCTAAGCCAGACCGCGGCCGAATCTGCACTTCGAACCCGTAAGGAATGGCAAGCCGCAGACCAGTTGGTACCAAAATACGTGCGTTAACATCCAATGCAACTGTCTGATAATCCGTGAAATTCGCGCGCAAATCAGCTCCTGCAGCCCCTGTTGTTGCATAGCTTGGTAGGCCAAGCGTTTGATCCGCCCCTGCTATCCATTCAAACTGGATTATAACCATTAATTCAGTTCCTCAGCAATTTTTTTAGCCAACCGTCGTGCGACGTGATCCTTGCCCATTCGTGGCCAATCTTCGGTCCCATCAGCTGTGATCAAAACCACATCGTTTTCAGAGCCGCCCATAATGCCAGTGCCCGGCGACACATCATTGGCAACTATCCAGTCGCAACCTTTGCGTTGCCGTTTGGCTCTCGCATTTTTCACTACGTTTTGCGTTTCTGCAGCAAAGCCCACAACGAGGGTTGGACGCATTTTCGACGCGCACACAGTCGACAAGATGTCAGGGTTTTCAGAAAGTTCTAAAACAGGCAAACTATCAACGTTTTTTTTGATCTTCTGATCGGACGCATTAACAATGCGCCAATCAGCCACCGCCGCCACAAAAATCCCAACATCCACGTTTTGTACAGCTTTTACGGCGTCTAACATCTGCATAGCAGTCTGGATTTTGACCAAATCAACGCCCAATGGAGGCGAAACATCTGCAGGTCCAGTTACAAAAGTGACCCGCGCACCAAGCGCTAGTAGTGCGCTTGCAATAGCTGTACCTTGCGCGCCAGATGAACGGTTAGCGATGTAGCGCACCGGATCAATTGGTTCATGAGTTGGGCCAGATGTTACCAAAATGTGGCGCCCATTTAATGGACCTTCATTTAAGGCAACTTCAATGGCAGCGATAATCTCCACTGGTTCCGCCATTCGGCCAAATCCGAATTCACCACAGGCCATACCGCCTTCATTGGGACCGCATATCAAAATACCATCGTCTTTTAATACTGCCAAATTTCGTTGTGTCGCAGCATGCTCCCACATTCGAACATTCATCGATGGAGCAATTAACACCTGCTTGTCAGTTGCCATAAGTAACGTCGAGGCCAAGTCATTAGCATGTCCGTGAGCCATTTTAGCCATTAAATCAGCGGTTACAGGCGCTACAACAACTAAATCCACAGCTCGACTTAGCTCAATGTGGCCCATCTGTGATTCATCATTGAGGTCGAATAAATCTTGATGAACTTTTTCGCCAGCAAGTGCTGAAACACTTAAAGGCGTCACAAACTCTGTAGCAGATTTCGTTAAAACCGGTATCACTTGATAACCACTTTCAAGCAACCGACGGATAAGGTCGAGCGATTTGAACGCCGCAATACCGCCACCAATTATCAACAGAATTTTCTTGCCGGCCATTTATTACATCCTTCGATCAACGCCCAAGTACTAGGCGTAAGCCGGTCAAAGAACCAGTCCCGAAAGCTGTGGGTTATGCTAAGAAGTTTTGAACTTCGTGACTTTGCCCCTCAAGACTTTTACGCATCTTGCCAAATGCCGCCGCTTCGAGCTGGCGCACGCGCTCTTTTGATAGGCCAAGTTCTGTACCCAAGCTTTCAAGTGTGCGGGGTAAATCACGTAATTTGCGTTCTCGAACAATGAATTGTTCGCGATCACTTAACGCAGTCAGAGCTGTAAGAAGCCACTGACGTAAAGTATCAGTATCGTGAGAATTTTGAACTGTTTCAGAGGCTTGTTCACCATCATCTTCAAGCGCATCAATCCACTCACGACCCTCATCCTCACTAGATTGTGTTGCATTAAGGGAAAAGTCTGAACCGCTTAGACGTCCTTCCATCATCTCGACATCGCGCAAGGGAACACCAACTTCTGTGGCAATCATCTGACGCATATCGTGGCGGTCTATTGTCTCGCCACGCTTCATTGCTTCACGTTCTAGGCGCGCCTGAACACGCCGAAGGTTAAAGAAAAGAGATTTTTGTGATGAAGTTGATCCTGTGCGCACCATCGACCAATTGCGCATGACATGGTCTTGAATTGAAGCTTTGATCCACCAAACCGCATATGTCGAGAACCGCACCCCACGATCGGGGTCAAATTTATCTGCAGCTTTCATCAATCCCAACGAAGCTTCTTGAATCAGGTCGTTCATGGGCGCTCCATAGCGTCGAAATTTGGACGCCATTGAAATAGCCAAACGCATGTACGCAGTTATCAGACGATGGAGAGCCTGTTCATCACGTTGATCACGCCACGCATATGCAAGTGCAAGCTCTGTTTCCGCATCTAGAAGTTCGGCCTTCATTGCCTTGCGGGTAAGAGCCCTATCGTCGCTTTGATTGATAACCATTGGTATAATCCTCTTATAGAATCGCCACAACAACTTGCTTTTGGTGTTATTGTGTTTACGCATCAGAAACGTTTGTAGATCATTGAAGGTTCTAATTTTGACCAAGCCACAACTTACTCTTATCCTAGGCGGCGCAGCCTCGGGCAAATCAACGTTCGCAGAAAATATTTGTTTTCAACAAGGTAAGCCGAAAGTTTACATTGCAACGGCGCAGGCATTTGATGATGAGATGCGTGAAAAAATATCTAACCATCGCAGCCAGCGCGGACCAGACTGGCTAACTATCGAAGCCCCATTGGACGTCGTGTCAGCCTTGTCCAACTGCACTTCTGGGCAAATCGTTCTGCTGGATTGCGCCACCCTCTGGCTGTCCAACTTGCTGCTTGCAGATCAAGATATTGCCACAGCAAGTGATGCCTTTTTAGCAGCGCTCGTTACCTGCCCTGCAATAGTAATTGTTGTCTCAAACGAAGTTGGTAACGGTATTGTCCCAGACAACAAACTCGCCCGTCAGTTCAGAAACGCGCAGGGACAGCTAAACCAATTACTGGCAGCCCAAGCTAATTTGGTCATTCAAGTCACCGCCGGTTTGCCCCAAACCCTCAAAAATGAAGCGATAATATTAAAATGACAGTTATTTATTGGATCCGTCATGCCCCAACCCACGAAAAAACGTTTGTAGGTCATCGTGACGTACCCGCAGATCTATCTGACACAGAGCAAATTGCACGTCTAAATGCCACGTTGCCACAGGGTGCACTTGTGGTTTCGTCTGACCTTTTGCGGTGCATAAATACTGCAACCGCCATCCAAGGTAGTCGTACCCGCCTGCCCCATCGTGCAGGACTACGAGAATTTGATTTTGGTGAATGGGACGGTTTGCATTTTTCTGAAGTGGCTGAAAAGTGGCCTGATTTGTCGCGGAAATATTGGGAAAACCCGGGCGATATTACCCCACCATACGGTGAAAGCTGGAACACTGCGGCAGCTCGCATCAATGCAGATATTACTGCTGTGGCGGCACAAAATCCACGGCATGATATTATAGCAGTCGCGCATTTTGGTACAATCCTTACCCAAGTGGCACAGGCCGCTGGTATTACACCGTACTGCGCACTTTCACACCGCATTGATAATTATTCTGTGACAGAAATCCAGATGCTTCCAACATGGGGTGTCGCACGTATCAATCACATCCCGTGACAGCATCACAAATGTATTTCGATTTATTTATTGAATTATTGGGACTCAAGTTATTGTAAGGACATAATCGTTAATTTTTGGAAAACGGTTTTATTTAGGCTGATCAAATGTAAATCAACTTATAGTTAAAAAGTTAATTTTTTTGGCCATTTTAAAATTTTTTTGTCTACTTTCATACTGACTAGATTTTATGCGCGCTAGTTAAGACATATCATCGACACCCGTATTTTTTATTTAAATTGGCTTTGTTGTACAAATGAATTGATGTGATTCATGTTGTGAATTTATAGTGAGAAAATAGGATGATGAGCACAAGTATTGGCGGTGCGCCTGTGCTCCCTTACTTACTAAACCAGATTCCACCAGACGAAGAGATCAGGAGTGTTATAGGGGACGGTGCCTACGATATGCGCGCATGCTACGGTGCGATTGCAGCACGTAATGCCTATGCGGTTATCCTACTGCGCAAAAACGCCAAACTTCATAATCCTGACACGCCCAGTGCGAAAGTACAAAACGAAGTTGTCCGATCCTCAAAATATCTATGAAGGGCATGGTGGCTTCAAATATATGGATATTAACGTCTAAGCCCATTTAAGATAAAATACATTGTGTGAAATTGCCTGGCCAGCGCTTATCAGCAAACGACTTTAATCAGTAAACTTTGGAAATTTAAATCCACGTTGCGATCCTCAACAGATTCATCGCATTTGGCATACCCCGAACAGAGGCTGTAGACTAATCTATTTTGAGGAAGGGGAAGCACAACCTCAAGACGGTTTGTCCGAAAAAGCAGTTATGTGAAGTAAAATCCAAAGTTCGCTGGGATCATAAAGTGCATGTTTTTACTTAAACGGAAAATAATCATTTAAGAATTTCAAGAGGTGACTGATCCGCGAACTAACAGAAAAATAACATGACGCTTACCTTTAACCCTATTCATATCGCTTATGGAAAGTCGAAGCCTTAAAGAAAAAACATTAAGATCCAAAGGTGCCCACGATTGCGATATTATTGAAAGGTTGGCCGCAACAATCCTTAAAGTTTACCATTTTATTTTTTTAGCTGACAGGAATTTTGCATCTAAATTACTGATATGATTTACATCAGTGGCTTATCTAATAAAATAAATGTTAAAAAAGTTGGAGACTATAATGTCAGTCGTTCACGTCATTGCGATCCTGTCAGCTAAGCCTGGCAAACGAAGCGCGGTGCTATCAATATTTAATGCTAATATTACCACTGTATTGGCTGAGGAAGGGTGCATCGTTTATGAGGCTACCATTGATGCCGAAAACTCTGGGCCAGGCAAAGCTTCATTTGGCCCTGATACGTTTGTCGTCGTTGAAAAGTGGTCCAGTATGGACGCGTTAAAGACCCATTCCAACTCCGCACACATGCAGGCCTTTGGTGCCGCCACGAAAGACATGATGGCAAATCGTACGGTGCATTTTTTGTCCCCTGCCTAAAATTTCAGGCTTTTGCTAAGACGGGCTCCTCATGTCCTGAAATAACGGATCACGTACATCAAGCAGACACTCTTCCAGTTTGCGGGCGTCTGGTCCACAAAGCCACGCCATGACACTTGCCGAAACTTTAGGATCGACAAGGTCTTCCTTGGCAATTTTGCTGATCGGATTCAATCCTGCATTTCTAATCTCGCCCTGCATCTCTGTGTCTGTTGGTGGAATGCCTATGAAAAAGCTCTGAACGCCTCGGTCAGCGAGTTCCATGCTACACATCTGAGTTAGCATCCGCGTGCTAGCCTTTGAGCTGCAATAAGCCGTCCAACCTTCCATTGGTGTTATTGCAGCACCCGTGCCAGCATTTATGATCACACCCTTTCTGGCTGTGAGGCTTGGCAAAGCGGATGTGATCATACGGTGAACACCCACAACATTGACATCGAAAGTACGTGCAAAATCTTCACTGTCGATCGCATCAACGTATCCAATGGGGGTAATGGTGCCCGCATTATTAACTAAAACATCAAGACGACCTTCGGCACGATCAATGGCACAATCAACGCTTTTCTTATCTGTGACGTCGAGTTTGAAAACATCTGCCCCTTTAAGATGGCTGGCGCAATCCGGGTGTGCGTCGCCGAATACACCAGCAAGTACTTTTGCGCCATTGGCAACTAAAAGTCCAGTTAGGACGGCCCCAATTCCGCGTCCTGCGCCAGTCACAAGAATGGTTTTTCCCGACAGGTCAGGCACATGAACTGGATTTAAATTAAACATTTTACTTGCTTTCAGTTTGAGACTCAGTGAGTAATTGGTATGACCAATTAGATAAGATGTCTATTTGGCGCTGTCAAAGAAAAAGCAGGCGAAGCTATTATGACCAAAATTGTAAAAATTAAGCCTATTTGCATTTCATACCCAGACCCAAATGATTTTGGCACAATTCGCCATACTGTCCTTGTCCGTGTTGAAACCAGCGATGGCGTCGTTGGCTGGGGCGAATGTATCGCGATGTGGCCAGAAGCATGTCGCGCAGTTGCATTAATCATCAACGATGGTTTCTTCCCACAGCTTCAAAGTAAGCTGGCCGAAGACATTCAAGGCAACTGGGAAATTTTGCGCCGCCATGTGCATTGGTATGGTGAGGGTGGCATCGCCAGCCTTGCCATATCAGGCATCGATATGGCGCTTTGGGACATCCGCGGTAAAGTTGCTGGTAAACCTTTGTATGAGTTATTCGGCGGGTTGAAGCATGACCGTTTACCAGCCAACGCATCCGCCCATGTGAACAAACAGGGCGAGGCGGCGTGTGTGACTGAAGTCGTGGGTTTCTTTGAAGCAGGCTTTCGCTCAACCAAGCTAGGATTCGCAAAAAAAGGTGACAGCAACATCGGTGGCAATCCAAATGTGGACGTCCATTTTGTCAAAGAGCTGCGCGCAGCCTTAGGTGATGATGCAGAAATCCTAATCGATATAGGAAATGGCGTGCGCTGGGATGTTGCCACATCAATTGATGTGGCCAACCGGATGAGCGAATATCGGATAGGTTGGTACGAAGAGCCACTGTATTACACTGATGACGCAGGCTACCGCGAACTGGCGGCCAATACGTCTGTGCGGATTGCCAGCGGAGAGCGTGAGTTTACTGAAACCGGATATCGCCGCCAGATGGAATTTGTCCAAGCAGTTGAGGTTTATGGAATTGATCCTGCGCGGGTTGAGGGTATCACTGGTTTCCGCCGCGCTGATGCCCTTGCCACGCAATACGGCAAAGCAATCAATGCCCATGCATGGTCTACAGCGATCACAACGGCTGCGTCGCTACATCTGTCATTAGCCTCGCCAAATGCCGAAATATTTGAATACAAACCCTTTGCAGTTACCGTACAGGATGATCTTGTTGGCGAAAAGTTGTGGCACCGCGATGGGTGGGCCTATCCAATTGAAGGGCCTGGACTTGGAATTGATGTGCAAGAAGATGTTGTGCGCAGGTTGTCCCAATGAGTGGGCGGGGGAAATATAGCTTAACACAGCCTTCTGTAGAAGATATAATTAGGGGTGGTTTTTCAACTCCTTGGGATGCACCGACTATTCCTAAATTTCCATTTCGCTTTCGCAACGCCGAAATCTTGACGCTGTATTGGCGCACCGACCCTGAGGCGATTGCATTTCTTTTGCCGCCACCGCTTGAGCCGATAAGCGACGTGGCCTGTGTCCATATCTACCGCATGAACGATACTGATTGGGTGGGCGCATATGACGAGGCCAACGTGATGATTGGCGCACGTCTTAAAAACACCATCAAGGGCGAAATGACGGGTGCGTACTCCCCATATCTCGTTCTTTCGTCCGATGGGGGTGTCTCTCATGGTCGAGAAGTACACGGGCAACCAAAGAAATTTGGCCAGCCGTCGATGGAATTTCGCGGGGATTTGATGGTCGGCACGGTTCAGCGCAACGGGATCGACGTGATCACAGGAACACTGCCTTACAAACAAACCACGGTCACACCCGACAACCTTGCACCACATTTTGACTTTGGCACGAACCTGAATCTTAAATCTATTGACCACATTGATGGTCGCCCCGCCATTCGCCAACTGACTAGCCGCAAGCTGACCGATGTGACGGTACACGAAGCATGGACCGGCCCCTGCACAGTTGAGCTGCGGCCCAACGCACAGTTACCAGTATTCCGCCTACCAGTCATAGAACCGCTCCAAGGATTCTACTGGCGGGCTGACTTCACGCTTGTCGCAGGCGAAATTATTCACGATTACCTGGAGGACGCATCATGACTGCTCGTGTTGTTGTAACTGATTACACTTTTCCCGAACTTGCGCAGGAACGTGCGGCCGCCCAAGGCGCTGCCGCATCCTTTGTAGCGTATCAAGTAAAATCGGATGGCGAATTGGCAGAACTGGTCAAAGATGCCGATGTTGTAGCTGTGCAGTTTGCCACGTTTGGCCCATTGAGCTGTGCCGCCGTCAAACGGGGCGCTACAATCATTCGCTACGGTGTTGGATATGATAACATTGATCTAGTAGCTGCAAAAGCCGCGGGTTTGAAGGTTGGTTATGTACCCGATTATTGTGTTGATGAGGTTGCAGAACATTCCTGCGCCGCCGCTCTCACACTTTTGCGCAAACTGGCAACACTTGATGCATCAGTTCGGAAGGGTGAATGGACTGGAGTTAAACATGCCAAGCCAATGAAGCCATTTACTGAGACCACGTTTGGCTTTTTCGGTATGGGACAAATCGGGCAAGCCATTCTTGGACGGCTCAAAGGGTTTGGGTTCTCGTTCATTGTGGCTGACCCAGGATTGTCTGAGGCTCAAGCAGCGGAGGAAGGTGCTAAATTGGTGGATACTGATACACTATTGGCGACGGCTGATATTATTTCGCTAAACGCACCCGCCACAACGCAGACAACAAACTTTTTTAACATGACGCGACTTTCGCAGATGCAACCACACACGATGATCGTAAATTCTGCACGGGGCCAATTGATTGTCGAAGACGACATGGCGGCCGCACTTGAACAAGGCGTGATCGGCGGCGCAGCCCTTGATGTGTTCCAAGCTGAACCACTGCCAGTGTCGTCGCGATTACGAAAAGCCCCTAATCTTCTTCTAACGCCGCATGTCGCTTGGTATTCCGAAGCAGCTATTGAGCGTCTGCAGGGCCTTGTTGCCAAAGATATCACCCGCGCCCTGAACGGCGATGCCCCCCGCAAACCAGTTAGGATGTAAACAATGAAACTGCTCCGTGTTGGCCCGTTGGGTCAGGAAAAACCAGCAATCTTGGATCAGAATGGCGGCTATCGTGATCTATCAGCCCATGTCACGGACCTATCTGGTGATGTGCTGACCGACGAAGGTCTTGCCAAGCTGCGCCAGATTGATCCGCAAAGCCTACCAATGCTAGGCGCCGACGATAGGATCGGAGCTTGCGTAGGCCACGTTGGAAAGTTTATCTGTATCGGCCTGAACTATTCTGACCACGCTGCTGAGACAGGCATGACGCTGCCCGATGAACCAATTCTTTTCTTTAAGGCTACAAGCGCGATTTGTGGCCCTAATGATGACGTATTAATCCCCCGCACCAGCACTAAAACTGACTGGGAAGTTGAACTAGGCGTGGTGATCGGCAAAGAAGCTCGCTATGTCAGTGAGGCCGATGCAATGGATCATGTCGCAGGCTATTGCGTCATCAATGATGTCTCAGAACGCGCGTTTCAGATTGAACGCAGCGGGCAGTGGGTCAAAGGAAAATCTGCTGATACATTTGGTCCGATTGGCCCTTGGTTGGTTACACGTGACGAAATTTCAGACCCTCAAAACCTCAAGATGTGGTTAGAAGTCGATGGCCATCGCTATCAAAATGGCAGTACCGCTACGATGGTATTCGGTGTGCGCCAATTAGTTAGTCACATCAGCCAGTTCATGTCACTGCAACCGGGTGATGTGATCTCAACAGGAACACCCCCCGGAGTTGGCATGGGCCAGACCCCGCAAACATATCTTAAAGAGGGCCAGACCATGACGCTGAGCATTCAAGGTTTGGGCAAGCAGAAACAAAAAGCCAGCCAAGCTTGATCTATACAGGCCAGAACCATTTTCACCGGCGCGTTTGTGCCAAACAACTAGAAATGATTGGGAGGAAACCATGACACATTTCACGAAACTAACGACAGCTGCAGCATTGATGCTGAGCACAATTGCAGGTTCAGCTTGGGCTGACGGCCATGCAGTATCATTAACCGCAGGAGAAGAGATCAACATGGTCCTTTTGCCAAAGTTCCTTGGCATTCTAGTCTTTGATCAGGCAAATGAGGGTGCACAAGAAGCCCATGCTGAACTCGGTAACACCGGAGATTTGTTGTTCGTCGGCCCGACGCCCGAAAACTCAACAGCTGGTCAAATTGAAATCATGACAACTTCGGCCACCCAAGGCCAAGGTGTAGTGATGATTTCCAACAACGCAGGCGATCAGATCGTGCCCTCTGCCGTTGCAGCACAAGCTGCAGGAACCCGTGTTGTGACATGGGACAGCCCAATTCCGTCAGGCGAAGGCGAAGACGTATTCGTAGCACAAGTGGACTTTGGTTCAATGGGAATTGTTATGGCTGATATGGCCCACTCAATCCTTGGTGGATCTGGTCAAATGGCGGTGCTTTCTGCAACACCTGATGCATCAAACCAGAACGCATGGATTGCAGCGATGGAAATTGCTTTAGAAAACGAAAAATACGCCAACATTGAACTGGTTGATATAGTGTACGGCGATGACCAAGCCGAAGTTAGCTATAATCGTGCTCTTTCTCTTGTCGATCAGTACCCTGATCTTGGCGTAATCATGTCACCGACAACGGTTGGTATTCAGGCTGCTGCAAAGGCAATGCAGGACGAAGGTCTGTGCGATCAAGTCCGCGTTTCTGGGCTAGGTCTACCATCCGAAATGGTCAGTTACACAATGAATGGCTGTGCACCAGAGTTCGCACTTTGGGACTTCCGCGATCTTGGTTACCTGACTTATTACACCGCGTACGGTTTAGCATCCGGCCAAATGACGGGGGACATTGGTGAAACCTTCAGTGCTGGTCGCATGGGCGACTTCACCATTGATGAAGACCCAGGACGTCCAGGTTCAGCACGAATTCTAATGGGGCCATTCACGGTCTACAATTCCGAAAATGTCGAAGCTGCATCAAACTAAAAGTGCCTCAGGCCAGCGGATTCGTTCCGCTGGCCCAGACCTGACAAGGAGTCTCCATGTCCCAGCCAGTCTTGCGCCTGAACGGTATCTCCAAACACTTTGACATGACCAAAGCACTCTCTGATATGTCGATCACCCTAATGCCAGGTGAAGTGCATGCGATTGTCGGTGAAAATGGGGCAGGCAAGTCAACAATGATCAAAATTATGACAGGGATCCATCAGCCAACTAGCGGCACCATTGACGTAGATGGTAAGGCGCGTTCAATATCAGGACCACAGGCTGCACGAGATGCTGGAATCGCTGCAATTTACCAAGAACCTATGGTCTTTCCCGATTTGGACGTAGCCGAAAATATCTTTATTAGTGACAATTCTTCGGGCCTTTTGGTGCGCCCTGCCGCGCTACGTAATCGTGCGCGCGCCTTGATCGAACGAATAGGGATTAAGCTGGACCCGAGCCGCATCGCGAGCGGTCTGACATTGGCCGAACAACAGACTGTCGAAATTGCTCGGGCTTTGTCACAGGACGTGCGTGTTTTGATCATGGACGAACCAACCGCGTCACTTTCGGCGCATGAGGCTACTTTACTACGTAAAATTGCCAAAACCCTTGCGGGCGAAGGTGTTGCAGTCGTCTATATTTCACATCGGTTAGAGGAGATATTTGAGATTTCAGACCGCGTAACCGTTATCCGTGACGGCAACCACATCTCAACCAAACTCATTGAAGACGTCACGTCTGACGGCATGATCACTGAAATGGTCGGGCGCGAGGTTGGAAATTATTTTGCCAAGGCAGCAGGCACCGCCACTAATGAGATCATTCTCGAAGTGCGCAACCTGACCCTAGATGGCGTGTTTGAGAATATTTCGTTTGATCTACACAGGGGCGAAGTACTGTGCATGGCGGGCCTCGTGGGCGCACGGCGCACCGACCTTGCGCTGGCCCTGTTCGGGGTCACCCCGCCAACCTCTGGTACGATCAAATACAAAGGAGAAACCACACATTTCACCACCCCACGAGTGGCAATCGAAGCTGGCATTGCCTATGTTTCTGAGGATCGGCGCAAATTTGGTTTAGCGATGCCAATGGCGATTAAATCAAACATATCACTAGCTACTTTAAGTGATTTTTTATCGCCACTAGGACTGTTGAAGCACGCAAGAGAAGACAAAATTGCACACCACTTTACTGACCGTCTTAATATTCGCGCCCCTGATGTCGACACGCCTGTCAGCATGTTATCAGGGGGCAATCAGCAAAAGGTGATGCTCGCCAAATGGCTCAATCTAAACCCAGAACTTTTAATTTTTGACGAACCAACCCGCGGCATCGATATCGGTGCCAAGGCAGAAGTTCATGACCTGATCCGAACCTTCGTCGCAGATGGGGGTGCGGCCCTTGTTGTTTCGTCCGACCTTCCAGAAGTTTTGGCGATGGGGGACCGCATTTTTGTGATGCGCGAAGGGCATCAAATGGGAATTCTTGATACTGCTAACGCAACCCAAGAAACAGTTATGATACTAGCCACGGGCCAACTGCAGGAAGCCGTCTAATGCTGGCACGTATTCCGCCACAAACCCTACGTATCTTTGCACTATTACTGGTTTTGTTCACAGTTTTACTGTTCTTCTCAACACAGGTGCCAAACTATTTAAACGGGCGATTATTTAACCGGATATCTAGCTCTGTCGCAATTATGGCGCTAATCGCTTGTGGACAAACCTTAGTGATAATAACGCGCAATATTGACCTTTCGATTGGTTCGATTGTAGGTTTTGTAGCCTTTGCAACGGGCAGTTTAATTACCAACAATCCTGATATTCAGCCTTTGGTTCTGGCGACTTATTCTATTCTGCTAGGGGCCTGTTTTGGTGTCATTAACGGCTTGCTTGTGGCATATGCCCGTATACCATCGATCATCGTAACCTTGGGAACAATGGCACTATTTCGTTCAGCCTTAGTCGAATATTCTGACGCCAAATCCATCACGACCAACAATCTGCCGACATGGTTGGTCGAATTTCCAAATACCCAGTTGTTTAACATTGGCACTTTTCAATTTCGTGCGGCTTTTGTTGTAGCGGTACTTGTAGTGATTGCAGTGCATATCGCACTGACCCGTCTGCGACCCGCGCGTAAACTTTACGCTGTTGGGTCTAACCCAGAGGCGGCAGAAATGGCTGGTATCAATACTAAGCTTGTTGTCTTTTTTGCCTTTTGCTTAGCTGGGGCTCTAGCAGGACTAGCAGGGTTCATGTTCCTGGCCCGCTTTGGAACCATTACGGTCGTTGCTGGACTTGGGTTTGAACTTAAGTCTGTGGCATCCGCTGTCGTTGGCGGGGTAAACATCTTTGGCGGTTCAGGCACAGTTATTGGTGCGCTCATTGGGGCGATCCTTGTGGATCTGATCGACATGTCGCTTGTACGCTGGCAATTGGTTAGTGAATTCTGGCGTGAGGCTGTTCTTGGTACGCTAATTCTTTTATCAGTGGCCGCCGACGCTATCCTCATGCGCCGTCTCATAAAATTACGGGTTTCCCGTGAAAAAAAGACCACCAAAAGTGAGGTTTTATCATGAAGGCCGCCCTGAACAGATTGCAAAGCTGGGAAGGTTTTCTTCTGTGCGCATTGATATTTATTATTTTTATGAACGCCAATCTCTCTCCGCAGTTTCTCAGCTTTTCAAACCAGATCAATCTTTTCCAGCTGTCGATCGAAAAGGTGATCGTGGCACTTGTTATGACATTCGTTATAATCAATGCAGAGATTGATTTGTCGGTTGGCTCGATGATGGGGCTTTCAGCCTGCGCATTTGGTTGGATGGTGCAGGGCGGTCTGCCAGCCGGTCTGGTCATCGTGATTTGTCTAGGCATCGGCATTGCAGGTGGGGCTTTGAACGGCTGGTTCATTGCCAAAGTTGGCTTGCCATCGCTTGTCGTAACTTTAGCAACGCTTATCGGTTTTCGCGGGCTGGCACGCGTGCTGGTCGAAGACCGTGGAATTAATGATTTTCCCGAATGGTTTGATGCACTGGGCCAGCAGGGGTTTATCGGATCTGTCCCGTTTGCATTGTTCGCCTTCGTCATCTTGTTCGTCGCGCTCTACATCATTCTGCAGCGCTCGGGCTTTGGGCGTAAAACCTATGTTATTGGTACCAACCGCAATGTGGCGGACTTCGCAGGGATAAATACTGGACGCCACAAGATGATAATCTTCATCGCCTCAGGTTTGGTCTCTGCCTTTGCCGGTCTGCTTTATGCAGCGCGTGTGGGGGCCGTGCGGGGCGATGTGGCCCTTGGTTTTGAGCTCGACATTATCACAATTGTCCTTCTTGGTGGGGTAAGCATCTTTGGCGGGAGCGGCACACTTGTTGGGACGCTGCTGGCAATCCTCATAGTGCTGAATTTACGCAACGGCATGGCGCTCGTGAATATTACGGGGCATATCCAAACCGGCGTGATCGGCCTGCTTCTCATTGGATCAGTTATTGCACCTCGCATTGACCTCACTCGGCTTTGGCGGCGCCCGTCAGGAGACAACTCATGACCACTAAAATGACGAAGCTCAACTTTGATATTCCAATAAAACGTGAGTCCGTGGCCGAAATGGTAGCACGGCGCATCCTTGATATGGTGACATCCAAATCACTCAAACCTGGGGATCAACTCCCCCCCGAACGCGAACTTGCAGAGCAACTCAACGTTTCGCGTCCGTCTGTCCGCGAGGCTATTCGCGGCCTCTCAATTCTTGGCGTAGTTCAGTCGAGGCAAGGGGGCGGTGCATATATTACAAAACTTGATGGTGATGCATTACTTGGTCCAATTCGTTTCTTTCTGTCTTTAGATAACATGAATATTCCAGATCTTTATGATGCCCGCTCCCTGGTTGAAGGCGATGTGGCGCGGCGCGCAGCTATCAACATGGATGACATCCAGATAGCAACACTTGAAAAAATTTTAATCCAACAAGAAGCGACGCTTGAAGATGCTAGCGAATTCCGCCTGTCGGACTTTAAATTCCACGAAGCAATTTGGATTGGTTCTGGAAATTCGTTCCTCAAAAGGATTGGAGAAAGCCTCAATGCGTTGGGGCTTGAATTCCGTCGCCGTGCTTCAGAAAAACCGGAAGTCCTTGCGCAGTCCCTTCGCGATCACCGGGTTCTTTTTAATGCGCTTAAGGCGCGTGATCCCGCGGCTGCTGCTCTTGCCGCCGAAAAACATATGCAAAATGTCTACAGCTCAACAATGAACCAACCGATCAAAGGGGGTACACCGTGACAGCACGTATCGGCGTTGTGGGTATTGGGTGGTGGGCCACATTCAATCACATCCCCACGATCAGCGAATGCTCAGAAGCTGAGGTGGTTGCAATCTGCGATCTGGATCAATCGCGCCTTGATACGGCAGGCGATGCGTTTGGAATTATGTCTCGATATACGGATATCGCCAAGATGATGGCCGCCGAAAATCTGGATGGTGTGATGATTTCTACACCACATATTTTTCATACAGACCCCGCTATTGCAGCGCTAAAAGGTGGAGCACACGTTCTCGTTGAAAAACCGATGGCCACCTGTGCCAAAGACGGTCGCGCCATCGCCACCGCTGCCACAGCAGCGGGGCGCGAAGTGTTGGTGCCAACTGGATTAAATTTTGAAGAATACACTGCTAAGGCTCGAGATTGGGTTATCAGCGGTCGCATCGGCGAGGTGAGTCATATTGTCTGTCAGATGGGCTCACCCCTCCATGATCTAATGGCTGGCGAACCTATGTTAGAAACCGCCAATCACCTTTTCCGTCCCCCAGCGAGCACTTGGGCAGACCCGAATAACGCTGGTGGATACGCGTGGGGCCAAATGAGCCATTCACTCGCTTGGATGATCCACGTCACGGGGCTGACAGTTTCCGAAGTCTATTGCGCATCTAGCCTGTCGCCGTCTGGGGTGGATTTTTATAATGCTGCTACGGCGCGAGCAAGCAACGGAGCAACGATTTCATTATCAGGCGCTTCAACCGTTCCCAAACACAAAGGCATGCATACCGACGTGCGTATTTATGGAACCGAAGGGATGATCCTGTTTAACAACCAAAAGGCCAGCGTCGAACTTTGGCGATTGGACGCCGATGATGATGCCCTGACCCTTGATCGACCTGAATACGACGGCGCGCTTCCCGTACAGGTGTTTGCAAAAATTTGTGCGGGACATGACGTGTTTAATGCATCCAATGCTACTTGCGGGGCCGAAGTCACGGCGACCATAGCAGCTCTTTACAAATCCGCAGCTAGCAAAAAAATGGAGGCCGTCGAATGAACCTTTCCCTCACCTCATGGTCACTGCCATCTTGCACTCTACAAGAAGCCGCTGACATTTCCAAAGCGCTGGGGATCAACGCACTTGATGTTGGGCTGTTTTACCGTTCAGCACTGGCTAAACCTCTGATACTATCAGACCCACAGGCCGCTGCTGCGCAGGTCATTGGATTGGGCGTGGATGTTCCAAATTATTACCACCTCTTTGGCGAGGGGATGGATGATCGAAACCTCGCGCTGCCTGGAACTTTAGATCAAAACCTCAAAGACTTGCGCCAAGTTTTATCATTTACCAATACTGCGCAGATTAAAACAGTGTTCATCCTTCCTGGCGTAATCAATCCCGGTCAGTCTAGATCCGAGGCGTTTGCGGTGTCGCAAGAAAGCCTAAAAGCCATGGTCGACCTTGCGTCAGGATACAACGTAACTTTGTGTATTGAACCACATGTTCATTCCTTTGCCGAAAGTCCAGCAATCGCAGGCGATCTGGTTGACGCAACTGGCATTAAGCTGGCGCTAGATTACTCACATTTTGTCTGCCTCGGTTATCGGCAGGACGAGATTGATGTTCTCGCACCACTAGCCGCCCACGTTCATCTGCGACAGGCAAAGATGGGCGCACTGCAATCCAAATTTGCTCACGGCACGCTGAACTTTCCAGCCATGTTCGCGACCTTGCGCGACGCCGCCTATACTGGCGCACTTTCTATTGAACCAGTACATCAGGACTACATGAATACACTGTTCGAAGACGTTCTGACCGAAATCATCGCACTGCGCGATTGCTACTATACTTGGAAGGGTACCCAGTCATGACAAATTATGCATGGGTTCTGGGCGTGCGTCCCGGATATGAAGATGAATATAAGAAACGCCACGAGGAGATTTGGCCAGAGATGCTGGGAACGCTGCGCACTGCAGGAATTCGCAACTACAATATTTTCCGTCACGGTCTGACGCTATTTGGGTATTTTGAAACTGAAGAGTTGGAATCTGCAATTGCACACCTCAAGAATTGCCCAATCAATGCCAGATGGGGTGAAATGATGGGACCGATTATGAATATTGACATAGATCCCAACACCTCATTTCCCTTTCTACTGCCACTTCAATTTCACATGGACTAAATGCATTGGTGCAAGCTTCGATGAAAGTACTTGATTACCTGCACATCCTTCAGTCTCACCCACATAAAATTAGACTTTAGGAACACTGAATCGAAGGACAGCAAAGTCGGCTTAGCCGACCTTGTTTGAAATTACCGCAACGGTCTGCTTTGAACTTTTTGTGAATTTTACAAAACATTCGTAAACTCTGCTTTAATTGCGTTGCAGTCCAATAATGAACACGCTGCCATGCACGTATAAAACGTCACAATCGAAAATTGGTGTTCCAACCTTAATATGACTAAAGTTGCCATCTTATTAGGAAAGTAATCCTATAGACGAGCTAAACAAAAATGGTACGGCACACGCAAATAGTTGATTTTCTGTTTAAGGCGTTTAACTGCGACTTAGCTTTGATTTAACAACCCGCTCATTCTAAATGTTACCACTTAAAGATGACAAGACGGTGTCATGGGCGTTTGGCTTCTATAGCTTCCCAGATTTTCGCAGCAATGTTGACGTTGTCGAACCGTTCAAGTTCTAGGATACCTGTGGGAGATGTCACATTAATTTCAGTCAGGTATTCACCGATCACATCAATACCAACAAAAATCTGCCCTTTTTCTCGCAGGAGTGGGCCAATTCGCGCGCAGATCTCACGATCACGTTCCGTAAGGCCGATGGGTTCAGGCCGCCCACCAACGTGCATGTTTGACCGCGTTTCACCTTTGGCGGGGACGCGGTTGATGGCACCGACAGGATTACCATTCACTATAATAATGCGTTTGTCGCCCACACTGACATCCGGCAGAAATTTTTGTATAATTAAAGGCTCACGGTTGATCCCCATGAACATCTCATGGAGGGAAGCAAGATTGCTGTCGGTGCGGGAGAGTTTGAAAACACCTGCGCCACCGTTGCCATAAAGCGGTTTGAGAATAACATCGCCGTGACGCGCGCGGAACGCTTTGAGCGTTTCAAGATCACGCGCGACTGCGGTTGGTGGCGTGAGGTCGGGAAAATCAAGAACCAGCAATTTTTCAGGATAATTGCGCACCCAAAACGGGTCGTTCACCACTAAGGTATTAGGGTGAATTCGGTCTAAAATGTGTGTTGTTGTGATGTATCCCATATCGAACGGTGGATCCTGGCGCAGCCAGATCACATTAATCTCTGCCAAGTTTTGTTCACGCATTTCGCCAACGCTAAAATGGTTGTTCACTTCGCGACGCACTACCAAATCCTGACCGCGCGCTATCACACGACCTTCTTGGTAGCTCAGCTGGTCCGGGGTGTAATAAAATAGCTTGTGACCGCGTGCCTGTGCTTCTTCGGCTAAGCGAAACGAGCTGTCGCCATTGATGTCAATTGCACTAATAGGGTCCATCTGAAACGCAACTTTAAGTGATTTTTTAACAGTCATAGCAAGGTCCATTCCATAGGTTCAATCCTTCATGGACGTGCTTCAAGCCAAGCGCAATGGTTCGGCCATCATGAACGTAGTTTCGATCTCAATAGAGCCCACTTCGTCAAAAAGTGACAAGCCAAAGCAAATTTCGTGCAACTGCATACTTGGCCGGGTCAAAAAAAAACATTAACACAACACCATAATTTCAATTTATCTACTGACGTGTCAAATGGTTCAAGGCATGCGTACAGCTGAGAATTTTTCTTTACTTAAACGAAGGTTACAACATCAATTTCTTTGGCTAAAGTAGCAATTTTCAAACTAATTCACACCAACTTTTTGCCGTTACAAAAATTCAGCAATTTTAGGAGACCATAACTTTGGCAGTTACACCCAGATGGTGTGATGTCTGGCCCCAATGCTTTTTTGCGATCATGTTTTTGACTTTAAACTTAACGCCAATTGGTACACATCACGCTGCGCCATGCCCGTCGCTCCTGCCACAGCCGTTGCTGCATCTTTTATCCGCATGGTTTGCATGGCCGACATCAAAGCCTCTTTCACATCGTCTTCGCTCATCACAGTAACGTCGCCACGATCAATAAGTACGACAATTTCGCCCTTAAGGGTACGCCCATCGATCTGCTGTAATACTTCTATCGCAGTACCAGTGATCACCTCTTCAAACTTCTTAGTAAGCTCCCGACAAATTACAACATTGCGGCCATCCCCCAACACATCGCACAAATCACTTAACATTGCATGAATGCGTTTAGGAGATTCATACAAAACAACTGTCGCTTGCAGGTCTTTGAGGCCTATCAGTCCACTACGCCTCGCGCTCGAGCTGTTGGGCAGAAAGCCGGCAAAGTGAAATGCATCTGTTGGCAGACCCGACACTGTTAAGGCCGCCAATACAGCAGACGCGCCTGGTGCAGTTGTAAGAGGTAGACCCGCTGCCCGCATATCAACACCGAGCTTATATCCTGGATCAGCGACAAGCGGCGTACCGGCCTCAGACACATAAGCCAGCGATTTCCCCTCTTTTACCACAGCCAGGAGACGATCCCGCACAGCGATTGTGGAATGGTCATGGTAGGCGACCATTGGGCGATTCCCAATGGAAATACCATGAATTTCCATTAACTTGCGAGTGCTGCGAGTATCTTCAGCGGCTATAATATCAACGCTTGCGAGTATATCTAACGTGCGTAGAGTTATGTCACGCGCGTTCCCGATTGGGACGGCGCATAAGTAAAGACCTGCCAACAGGGGAATTTCTCTGTGATTCATACCTAGACCCTCACGCCATGCGCATTATGATGCATGTATATATGCGACGGGGCGTCACCCGTCGCCATAAGGAAGTGAATAGTCCATGTTATCCCATTTGCCCAGAGTAAGACCAAATTTGCATAGCTTTGATCCGCGCCCTTTCGCAGCACGCGTTATCATCTTTACTGCGCTGGCATTTTTGGTGGCCTGTGGTGTGTCGGTTCCAACAACAAATATGGGTGGGAATTCTGGGCAGCAAATTAATCCAAGCACACCTATTCAAGTCGCTCTGCTTGTTCCTGGCGGGTCTACAGCTGACGAGGCAACCCTTATCGCAACAAGCCTTGAAAAGGCCGCCCGCATGGCGATTGACGATCTAAATGGTGTCGAAGTTAACCTACGTGTATACAATACAGCCCGCGATCCCGCACTGGCTAGCCAATTAGCTGCAACCGCTGTTGCAGAAGGTGCACAGATCATCCTTGGTCCACTTGACGCGGCAAGTGCCAATGAGGTTGGCCTTACTGCTGCTAACGCCAACGTAAATGTTTTAGCATTTTCCAACAATACCGCGATCGCGGGTGGCAATGTTTTCGTTTTGGGTAACACATTTGGAAATATTTCAGATCGCCTTGTTAACTATGCGAGCAGGCAAGGTATTACGCGCTTTATGATTGTGCATCAGGACGATCTGGCAGGCGCTGTTGGTCGCGATTCGATCTCGAACTCTATTCGTGCGGCAGGTGGAACGGTTTCAGGCGTTGAAACCTATCCGTTTAATCAAACAGGCATTTTTGCACGCGCCTCTGCGATTGCAGCAGCAATCAAAGAAAGTGGTGCACAAGCCATTTTTGTAACTGATAATGTTGTGGGCGGCTTACCAATCCTTGCCACGTCTTTGGCCGATCAAGGAATTTCACCATCCGATACGCCACTCATTGGGATCACACGTTGGGACGCAGCCCCACAGGTTTCAGCCCTACCCGCGATGCAGGGAGGAATATTCGCAATGTCCGACGCTGGACGCGAAACTGCGTTTCGCGAACGTTATATCATGACCAACGGGACAGCACCGCACCCACTAGCAAGCATTGCTTATGATGGTGTTGCAGCAATCGGGGCCTTGGGGGCCACGGGTAATCGCGATGCTTTGACTGCCGCATCTCTAACACGTGCGTCAGGCTTTGCCGGTGCGACAGGCATCTTTCGACTGCGCACAGATGGGTCCAACCAGCGCGCACTTGCAGTAGCGCGTATAATCAACAACCAGATCACGATCGTTGAACCTGCGCCTCTGTCGTTTGGGCGCGGCGGATCCTGATCTGGCCATTAATTTAAACCTGACATCGGTCCCCAACGATTTAATCTGCGCTCCAGACGATATTATCGACCGGAGCGCGTTGCGTAGCGCTGTTAGAGACGTAATATCGCAAGCCGTGACAACAGGCACTGAACAACGCAAGGTTGTAGTCCCACTTTTCAAAGATGCCCTGAAGCAAGGGCGCAGTAGGATTGCGGCTGCCTTTCTCGCGGACCCGTTTAACGCAGGACCAACAACGCGCGCCTATGCATGGCTTACAGATGCAATTGTGATTGAAGTCTTCGCGCTGGCCGTTACTCATTTACACCCAAATCCGAACCCTACAGAGGGGGAACGTTTAGCGCTTATTGCCGTTGGAGGATCTGGTCGTGGCGAAATGGCGCCACAATCTGACGTAGATTTGTTGTTCCTGGCCCCTTACAAACTAACTCCGTGGTCTGAGAGCCTGATTGAGTCCATGCTCTACATTTTGTGGGATTTGAAGCTTAAGGTTGGCCACGCCAGCCGCACCGTTAAAGACTGCTTACGCCTCGCACGCGAAGATTACACAATACGCACTAGCCTAGTGGAAGAACGGTTTTTAGTTGGCGACGCCAATTTGGCCACTAAACTGACCAAACGTTTGCGCACAGATCTTTTCGCGTCCACCATACCAGAGTTTATTGACGCCAAACTCCAAGAACGATCTGAACGCCACCGCAAACAGGGTGGCCAGCGCTACATGGTCGAACCCAATGTAAAAGAAGGCAAAGGCGGTTTGCGCGATTTGCAGTCTTTATACTGGATCGGCAAATACATTCACGGTGTGAAAGACGCATCAGAACTTGTAAAATACAAGGTTTTTACCAAGAATGAATATCTAGAATTTAGGGACGCCCATTCATTCCTGTGGGCTGTGCGGTGTCATCTCCACTTACTGACAGCGCGCGCTACGGATCAGCTGACATTCGATATGCAAGTTGATGTTGCCGAGGCCATGGGATACCTCGACACAGACGGGCGCCGCGCAGTTGAACATTTCATGCAGGACTATTTCCGTCATGCAACCAACGTTGGTGAATTAACTCGCATTTTTCTGACGGCACAAGAAGCTGCACACCTAAAAGCAGAGCCAATGCTGCTGCGCTTGTTCAGCCGATCCAAAAAAGCCAAAGCCCCATACGCAATTAAGCAAAACCGTCTTACAGTTGAAACTCCAAAAACGTTTCTCAAAGATCCATTAAACCTTTTGCACATTTTTGAAGAAGCCCTGCGCACTGGGACGTTCATTCATCCCGACGCGTTGCGTCTAATCAAAGCTAACCTGCACCTCATTGATAATACAGTTCGCCAAAATAAAGAAGCCAAGCGCATTTTCCTAGATTTAATGCTGAAGCACGGCAACCCCGAGCGTGGCTTGCGGCGGATGAACGAGATCGGCGTGCTTGGTGCGTTCATTCCCGAATTCGAAGCCATTGTAGCGATGATGCAATTTAATATGTACCATCACTTTACTGTCGACGAACACACGATCCAGACAATCAGCCATCTGGCGCAGATCGAACGTGCAGAACTGGACGAAGAACTGCCTGTATCCGCATCCATACTCAAAGGTGGGATCAACCGTAAGGTCCTGTATGTGGCGTTGCTTCTGCATGACATTGGCAAAGGGCGCAGCGAGGACCATTCGATCCTAGGGGCAAAGATTTCCCGCAAGGTCGCGCCACGATTGGGACTGTCCAAAAAAGATTGTGAGACGGTTGAATGGCTCGTGCGCAATCATCTTTTAATGTCGGATATGGCGCAAAAACGCGATATAGCTGACCCTCGAACAGTGCGAGGGTTTGCCAAAGCCGTCAAAACTGTTGAACGGCTCAATCTGCTGTGCGTATTGACAGTGTGCGACATCCGCGGAGTTGGTCCAGGCACATGGAACAACTGGAAAGCTGTATTAATCCGCGCGTTATACCGCCAAACTAAATACGCGTTGGAAAACGGCATGGAAGCGCTGAACCGTAAGGAGCGAGGCACGGAAGCTCGCAAGAATCTGCGCGCCGCGTTACCAGATTGGGATGAAAAAAACCTGCTGGCCGAAGTTGCGCGTCACTACCCCCCCTATTGGCAGGGCATGCACGTCACTGCCCATGTGGATTTTGCGCAAATGTTACGCGGTCTTGGCAATGACGAAGTGCGAATTAACCTGACGCCAGACGAAGACCGCGACGCTACGCGCGTGTGTTTCGCTATGGCCGACCACCCAGGAATCTTTAGCCGCATGTGCGGGGCGTTATCGCTGGTCGGTGCGAACGTTGTCGATGCTCGCACATTTACATCCAAAGATGGCTTCGCGACTGCAGCGTTTTGGGTGCAAGACGGCGATGGAACCCCCTACGAGGAAATTCGCCTGCCCCGTCTGCGCGAAATGATCGAACGCACATTAAAGGGTGAAGTTCTCGCGCGCGAGGCATTGGCAGGAAAAGACAAGATGAAGAAACGTGAAAAAGCGTTCCGTGTTAAGACATCCATAACCTTCGACAACGAAGGGTCTGAAATTTATACCATCATTGAAGTCGATACCCGCGACAGACCCGGCCTATTGCACGATTTGACCCGCACATTAGCAAACAACAACGTCTATATTGCCAGCGCCGTGATCGCGACATACGGCGAACAGGTGGTTGATACATTTTACGTAAAAGATATGTTTGGTCTTAAATATCACGCGCAAGAAAAATGCGAGGCAATGGAACACAAACTTCACGAAGCCATTGTGCAAGGTGTTGAACGGGCAAAAATTCCATAAATAAGTAATTTTTTCAGCCTGTGAACTAGAAAAATTACAAATTAGCACATTTAAATAGCTTCGCTTTCACTTACATATAAATAAGGAAACTTAGCGTTACAATTACGACATAGAGTACGTTATTAGACGCAAACTAAAACGTTGTCCTTTGTTTTATAACTGCTAATTTGGCATATAACAAAATTATCTGCGCCAAGTATATCGCTGATGACACTTTGAATCGTGTTATCTACCAAATAAAGTCTCAAAATTATCAGACCAATCATAATCAATATTTTTCATCATTTTTTTCCCAAAGAAGAGCTGACCCTTTATGGGCTGCTGAGATGAATTGACCGCCTACTTTAATAATTTAAATTAAAATAATTGTGATTCATCTGAGTATTTTTTCAAACTTGTCAGATATAAGAGTATAACGGTGAACAACACACTGATCAGGACCTTACTTAACATAGCGGCAACCAGATCGACCATGAACGCTACTTAGCTGTTACACGTAATCCATCCAGCAGTTTCGCTGCACATTTAACGGCTGGAAGGCACACTTGGCAAGACGATGTTCACCCAATAACAATCACAATCGGACACGGACACGGACACGGACACGGAGCTGACCAGTGCGAGAGGTTATTTTAAACACATTTTATGCCAATGGCGGTATGAATGGCGTGCCTTATAGAACCACCTTTGGAATAGTGTTTACGAATGCCCTATTCTAACTGAAATTTTTTATTTTTTGCTAAATTAACGTACCCATAGACAAAAGCCGCAACTGCTGGCGCAAACAAACAAGATATCTTTTCCAATGTCAGTGTTGGTTGCCATATCTTAATAGCGACGACACTTAGTGATCCCCACAAACAGACCTAAGCTTGCACGCAACAGAGATTATCAATGGGGCAAAAGTTAATAACGCTACGCCGTCCGTACAGTCCAACTTATACGCCTCTTTGACAGACACTACGTATCTCAAGAAAGTCAAAGATATTATCTAATAAGAATTTGTAATGATCTATCAAACGACTTGGCGTTAAAAGTTGCATTGACAAATAGTTTTATCCTACTGAAACTTTACGTAACATATTTAGATTATTAGACTTACTACAGATTTTATAATGGTGAAAAAAACCTCGGCGTATCTTTGGTCTACAAATTTAAACAAAGTGCTTTGGGTCACTATGTGTAATGGGTAATCCCAAAACATTTATTGTAAGAGTTTGTATTTTTAAATGAGTCTAATCTTCGTAGGCCCAAGCGAGTAGATAAACAGGAGCAAAAAAATCCCTCCCCCTGTTTGTACCGCTTAGTACCCAATATCCCCCGAAGCTTTCTTTGCAGGTGACGCATTGATTGCACATCAAAACTGCTCTTTGTACGATCTGCAAAACTTCTTCATAGAGTTTACGCAACATTAGCTCTAGAAGGGCGACAACGTGACAAAGGCCAGAGCAGGACAATCATGAAACCCATCCGCTTGATATCTGGCTTTCTGACCGTTGGCGTTTGGACATTTTTGAGCCGTATCTTGGGCTTTATGCGTGACATCCTTATCGCAGGATATCTTGGTACAGGTCCAGTAGCGCAGGCTTTCTTGGTCGCGTTTTCCCTGCCAAATATGTTCCGCCGTTTTTTTGCTGAAGGCGCATTCAATATGGCCTTCGTTCCAATGTTTTCTAAGAAACTAGAAGTAGCTGAGGATGCTGGTGTAGATGCCAAGACTTTTGCGCAGGACGCCTTTATGGGATTGGCTTTTGTGTTATTAATTTTTACAGTTTTAGGCGTAATGTTCATGCCCTCGTTGGTGCTAATGATGGCATCCGGCTTCAAGGGCGATCAACGATTTGATCTAGCTGTCGAATACGGACGCCTTGCCTTTCCGTACATTTTATTCATCTCACTGGCTGCCCTGGTATCAGGCGTTTTAAATGCAACTGGGCGATTTGCGGCTGCGGCGGCAGCACCAGTACTGCTGAACATGATTTTCATTGTTGCTATGCTGGTGACGGCTATGACGGGACGGCCCGCATCAGACGCGATGGGTGTGGGATTAGATCAGGCGTTAGGGCTGCGCGTAGGGAATACGCTGGCGCTGTCGGTGCCGCTTGCAGGCCTTGCACAACTGGCACTGGTCTGGTGGGCGGCACGGCGTGCGGGGTTCACGTTCCGCCCACGCATACCACTTCTAACACCAGATTTACGCAAATTGGCAATTATTGCGGCGCCTGCAATGCTTGCTGGTGGTGTGGTGCAGATCAACCTTTTAGTGGGTCGTCAGGTTGCTAGTTTTTATGATGGAGCAATTGCGTGGCTGTCATACGCAGACCGTCTATATCAACTACCCCTTGGCGTTGTTGCGATTGCGCTGGGCGTGGTCCTACTTCCCGATTTAAGCCGCCGGTTGGCGGCAGGTGATCTTGACGGCGGGCGGGACGCCTTTAACCGCGCGTCTGAATTAGCGCTGGCACTGACCATTCCTGCAGCAGTTGCACTGATTGTGATCCCCGTACCACTAATTAGCGTGTTGTTTGAACGCGGTGCGTTTGATTCCGATGACACTGCGGCAACGGCGCTTGCAGTGATGGTCTACGGCTTGGGTCTGCCAGCCTTTGTTCTGCAAAAATCATTACAACCACTGTATTTTGCGAGAGGCGACACCAAACGCCCGTTTTATTACGCCACTGTCGCAATGATCATAAACGCAGGCGTTGCGATTGGCCTATCAATGTATATCGGTTACATTGCAGCCGCAATTGCCACCACATTGGCGGGCTGGGTTATGGTCTGGCTTTTGTGGCGTGGCAGTCAAACCATGGGCGACGCGGCACGATTTGATACGCGGTTCAAGTCACGGCTTTGGCGGATAATGTTGGCGTCTGTGTTGATGGGGGTTTTGTTGTTAAATACGGTGCTGCTGGTTGGACCTTGGCTAGGCATGGAGACAATCCGTTACGGCGCTTTGGCGTTTGTGGTGATCATCGGCATCATAGGCTATTTAGTAATCGGCCGCCTTATTGGTGCATTTCGGGTATCAGAATTCAAGTCTGCGATGCGCCGCAACTGACGAATGTGAGTATTTTAAAGTAAAGAAGCGAAGATTAAAAAGCTATGATGCCAACACGCTTACATGCAAGTTGAAATGATCATATCAGTTTTAATGTAAAAGCTTAAACAACTCGCAAAGGATGGAATTGACTAAATAATAATTGATAAACTCAAAATCAAAAACAATTTTTTTAAAAAACAAAACGGCAAAAAAATTAATTGTTGGTTGAACCCATTAAAACACTGGCCCGCTAATGCTCATAAATCTATATTTTCAGAGCAAAGAAACTGGCCCACAGTCTAGATCAGATTCTATTCTGGCCTGCGCCTATCAGAACAAAATCCGTAATTTTATTTTTTAATAAGTATAAATAGTTATAACGGTTCGCTTACGACAGATATAGTTCCAACAGGTCCTGCTAGACTTTAAGTTTCTCATTTGGTTTATTTGTCCAATCTTAAGTATTCAAATCAATCGTAAATATAGTACTGAAACAGACGCTACAGAACTAGATTATCTGCTGCCGCTATGTACCTAGTATCAATGGCTATGTCATTGTTAAAATCTAAAAACGATTAATTTTATTATTTTTTAAACACTTTTACGTATACGAATAAGAAAGCCTGACCAACCACCGGGGGCCAATAGCGGCGCTATTAACAACCCAATCAGAAAACTAGACACGTCAGCAATCCATGTCGGTGAAGATCCAAAAACCATAGAATAAACCAGCATAATACCGAGCATAATACCGATCAATTGAAACGCCTTAAGTTGATTTTCACCCATGCGTTCAAGTGCAAGCCACATCAGGTAGGTATATGCTCCAATCAGACCATAAACACCCGGATATGCACCGATCAGCTGCGTATTCTGCCATGACAAAGCACCATAAATTGCAGCCCCAAGGATTGAGGTGGCAAAGAACAGGATCAAAAATGCTATTGAGCTGAAAGTTTCACCAACAAATTTTCCAAGTGCGAGTAATAATATACAGACCCATACCGCATGGGTTAAGGAACTGTGAAAAAATGGATACGTCACAAAGCGTTTCCAATAGTCAAACGAACCGCGGCTACGTTCAAAGATTTCTGTCATTACATCTGGATAGAATTGGAAATTGCCAAACGCGCCTGCCCGCCAACCCACACCCTGAAGACCACCGACCCAGCCGTTGGCAGCGGCTGTCAAAATCAGTTCAATAGTTATAATAATAACAACTAGCACCAACGGTACCGGTGGAATTGCGTTAAACGGACTTTCATTGGAGTCGTTATTGTGTCCAAGGTCATTCATTGCTGTGGTCCATTCGGTTGACGGCGTGTGGGGGCATGGGTAAGCGAGTGTGATCCGTTAATCCAGCTTAGGAATGCCCCTATGTCAGAGAATATTTTTACCCCGCGCGTCTTTTCCGGCATCAAACCATCCGGCGGTCTGACTTTGGGCAATTACCTTGGTGCAATTAAACGTTGGGTCGATATGCAGTCCCCCGACATGGACAACATTTATTGCGCAGTTGACCTGCATGCCATCACCGTCTGGCAGGATCCTGCTACATTGAAGGCTGGAACACGTGAGATCGCTGCGGGAATGTTAGCGTCAGGTATTGATCCAGAAAACTCTATTCTGTTTAATCAGTCCCAAGTTCCCGAACATGCTCAACTGGCGTGGATTTTCAACTGTGTGGCACGCGTGGGTTGGATGAATCGGATGACGCAATTTAAAGATAAAGCAGGAAAAAACGCTGAAAAGGCGTCGTTGGGGCTGTATGCTTATCCGTCTTTGATGGCCGCAGATATTTTAATGTATCACGCGACACGTGTGCCTGTGGGCGAAGACCAAAAACAACACGTTGAACTGACACGCGACATAGCAGTCAAGTTTAACAATGATTATGGGGTCAATTTCTTCCCATTAACCGAAGCAGTGATAGAGGGCCCAGGCACGCGGGTAATGAATTTGCGCGACGGTACTAAGAAGATGTCCAAGTCAGGTGATAGCGACATGGAACGCATTAACATGCTCGATGATGCCGACACAATCGCCAAGAAATTCAAGAAGGCCAAAACTGATCCCGAAGGGTTACCAGAAACTGTTGATGGCCTAGCTGGTCGACCTGAAGCCAAAAATCTTGTGGATATTTATGCTGGCCTGTCGGACATGACGCCAGAACAGGTAATTGCACAATATTCAGGTGCAGGTTGGGGTACGTTCAAACCAGCGCTTGCGGATTTGGCTGTTGCAAAGCTAGCGCCTATTTCGGACGAAATGAAGCGCCTGATGAATGATCCCGCTGAGATTGATCGTAAATTAGCCCGAGGCGCGCACAAAGCCCGCGAAATCGCTGCACCCATCTTGAAAAGAACCTACGAAATTGTTGGACTTTTACGGGCGTAAAATACGCCAAAAGGGCCCAAGCGCTTCAACGCCCCAAAACTGTACTAGATGGATAGTTTTGCACACTCACAAAAAAATGTAATTTCATCATAAAAAGAAAAATCCATAAAATTATGATTTTAAATACATTTATTTAATACCTCATACCTTTAGGATACAAAAAATTTACGCTTTGGAGCCAGCTGATACCATTATCATAACCAGCTAAATACGTGGGTCAGCGCAGACAGTAAACAGCAACCCACTAGGCACACTGCGTCATATCAAAGAGCGTTTCTTTATTTTGAATTCGCTACTTTTACGCAAGTCGTGGCGCGTGTGGTCACAGCAGCAATGCTTATTAAAGGGGCCACCAATAACGGTATGATCAAAAATCTATTTGCCCCCACTCTGTTAAAAAGGCGACGAACTAAATATTTAGCGCGATCGAGCAAACTGGTCCCAAAAAGCAGTGTGCGTGATCAAAATAATGAACCAACCGCTCAACGCAGCTAACCTTGTAGCCAAAGCCTAACCTTGGAATCATCAAGTTACGCCCTTGCACTGGGCAAGCTAATCCTAGGTGGCCAAAATTACATAAAGTGAGAGAGGGCGATGTAGTTGTATACACAACATGCATAGTTATGGATTGCGTGGGTGGCAGCAGTCCTGCACAATTGGACGACCAAGGGAGATAACAATGCGCAAGTTCCTCGTGATACTAGATGACAGCCGTGAGTGCCTAAACGCCATGCGTTTCGCCGCAATGCGGGCTGCGAAGTCAGGCGGCGGTGTTGCCGTACTCTCAATTATTCCGCCAGATGAATTTAATCACTGGATAGGTGTTGGCGAAGTGATGCGCGCGGAAACCCGCGAACGCATTGAAGTGCATTTTGAAGTCTTCGCCAAATGGATGCGCGACAAGCAAAATGTTGATCCAGAACTCATCATTCGAGAAGGCGTGCCTGTGACCGAAATCCTTTCTCAGATTGAAGAAGACCCAGAAGTTGGTTTGCTTGTGTTGGGTGCCGCACCTGACAAAAAAGGCGCTGGGCCACTGATAACCGCGATGATCAAACAGGCTGGAACCTTGCCAATCCCTTTGACAATCGTTCCAGGTGATATGTCAAAAGAGCGGCTCGAGGCAATCACCTGAACAAATCAGGCGATCTGAAGCTTTTGCCGCCCTTGAGCGGCGAATTTCAGGATAAAATCGACATGGGTAGACATCGTAACAATTTTGAAAGTTGACGACTTATAAGAAGTAACTTTGATTAAGACGACTAAGCTGGTCGCGGTATATTCTTCTTTCTTTTCCTATGGGTCATCCATCAGGATGTCTGCTCACTTTTTAGAATCATTCCAAACCTTGACTACGTACTGAAATAGGTGCATATATATATCTAGAAAAAAAGGTATTTCCGCCATGTTTATCCAAACAGAATCAACACCAAATCCTGCAACATTAAAATTCTTACCCGGTCAGAATGTTCTTGAGTTCGGCACCGCCGATTTCCCGAGCGCCGAAGCTGCAGGTAAAAGCCCACTTGCAGGCCGGATCTTCGCTGTTAAGGGTGTGACAGGTGTATTTTTTGGTACCGACTTCATCACAGTAACGAAAGCCGATGACATAGAATGGGATCATATAAAACCCGCTATTCTGGGTGCTGTTATGGAACATTATCAATCAGGCGCAGCAGTAATGACCGGCGAACAAGCCGGGTCTGGTCACGCCGAACATATGGGCGAAGATACTGAGATAGTAAATCAAATCAAAGAGTTGCTTGACACTCGTGTTCGTCCAGCCGTTGCACAAGACGGTGGTGATATCACTTTCCATGGTTTTGACCGCGGTGTAGTTTACTTGCACATGCAAGGTGCTTGCGCTGGCTGTCCATCATCCACATTAACATTAAAAATGGGAATTGAAAACTTACTGCGTCACTACATTCCCGAAGTAGTCGAAGTTCGCCCAGTCGCTGCATAATGGCGCAATGTAGGAAATCATGAAGGATTTTCCAGCTATTTTGGCGTTCGATACATCGGCGGCGCACTGCGCCGCTGCATTATTGTTGGACGGTCAGGTTGTGTCCCGAGTTGAGGAAATGTCACGTGGACAGGGCGAACGACTAATAGTCCTACTTGAAGAATTTTTAGCTGAAAATAATACTACTTGGGGCGACCTTGACGCGATTGCGGTTGGTGTTGGACCTGGTAATTTCACCGGCATCCGAATCTCAGTATCCGCAGCGCGGGGATTGGCGCTCGGATTGGGCATTCCTGCAATGGGCGTATCACTGTTTGACACAACGCAAATGTTATCGAAACAGGCGCAAGTCGCCGTGCCCGCACCACGAGATCAAGCGTACATGATGGACTTCGACAAACAAATCAAACCAGCGATGGCGCATAAAAATCAATTTGCCGCTGCTGCGATGTCGACATCATACAATGCATCGGATCATGTTGTCTCTATGGTACAAATCGCGGCTAAGCATGCGTCACCTGAAACACCCCGCCCCGCTCCACTCTATGTCCGCCCTGCGGATGCCGCACCACCGCGAGACAAACCGCCCGTGCTCTTGCCTTGAACCCTGTTGCTCTCGCAGAGACCCATATGTTGGCATTTGGCAGCAACGGATGGCCTGTGGCGGATTTCGAAACATACCTGAACGACAAAACGATTTTAATCTGTGGAACAGAAACATGTTTCGCAGTTTTTCGTCTGGTAGGATCCGAAGCAGAGATTTTGACGGTCTCCAGCCATCCAGACGTCCAAGGAAGAGGTGGCGCTACGACCATGTTTCGTAACGCTCTCAACGCGTTGAAGAGCTTAAGTATCCAAGTGGTTTTTCTCGAAGTGGCAGATAATAATACAGCTGCTATCGCACTTTATGATCGCGCTGGGTTTTTGAAGTTTAATACGCGCCACAATTACTACACGAACGGTGTATCTGCGATCTGTATGAAAGCTGTACTTTCTCCAAGGTCAGGTGTCTAAATGCGCTCTTCAAATCGCTAAACCTATAAGAATCAGTTGATCTTTCCTGCACCACATTGCCTAATTTGTTTCATGATCAAATTGATACTTGCTGCTATGGCGAGTTTGAGATCGGGAACCGCTGAGAGATGCGGCCCTTCAACAATAACTTGGGAGAGTTTAATGACCTTTATGACCAAATTCCTGAGCGCAACCACTGCGCTTGCTCTGACTGCTGGTGTTGCATTTGCTGGCGGCCACGCATCAAGCCCTGCAATTATTTATGATTTGGGTGGTAAATTCGATAAATCATTTAACGAATCTGCATTTAATGGCGCACAGCGTTGGGCCGAGGAAAACGAAGCTGAATTCGCTGAGTTTGAAATTACTTCTGATGCGCAGCGCGAACAGGCAATCCGTCGCTTTGCCGAAGATGGTAATAGCCCGATCGTTATGGCTGGTTTTTCATGGGCTACTGCGCTTGAAGCTGCAGCGCCAGATTATCCAGACACAGATTTTGTAGTTATTGACGTGTCATGGATCGACATGCCAAATGTTCGCGCAATTGGCTTTAAGGAACAGGAAGGATCATTCCTTGTTGGTATGATGGCCGCAAATGCGTCAGAAACTGGAATTATATCGTTTATTGGCGGTATGGACATACCGTTAATCCGTCGTTTTGCCTGTGGTTATGCCCAAGGCGCGATAGCCGCCAACCCAGACGCAACAGTCATCGCCAACATGACAGGTACAACGCCTGCCGCTTGGAATGATCCCGTCAAAGGGTCAGAATTAACACTTAGCCAGATCAGCCAAGGATCAGACGTCGTTTTCGCTGCGGCGGGCGGAACAGGTATCGGTGTCCTGCAAACAGCTGCCGACGAAGGCATCTTGTCCATCGGTGTGGACGCTAACCAGAACTACCTGCACCCTGGTCAGGTTCTGACTTCCATGCTCAAACGCGTAGATAATGTTGTTTACGACTCGTTTTCCAACGACGGTATCTTCGAGTCTGGTATCTTCGTTCTTGGCGTCGAAAGCGGCGCAGTCGGTTATTCGCTGGACGAATTTAACGCAGAGCTTGTGTCCAATGAGTTGAAAGCAACTGTTGATGCAGCTTCAGCTGCAATGGTCGCAGGCACTCTTATGGTTCACGACTACATGTCTGACGAAACTTGCCCAGCGCTTGAATTCTAAGACTGGCTGTTAATGACAAGGAGTTTGGGGCCGCGCTGTTACATCGGCGCGGCCCCAAACGCTATTAAGGGGATGGATAAATGACCGCGACAGACACATTTTTTAGCGCGCATGGCTATTAGTGCATCAGTTTTTGTGGTCAAAACTGACGTGTGCGGTGACTTTAGACGTGCAACGACCGCGTTACTAATGGCCAACGGCATGGAGCAAGTAGGCCAAAATTTTATTGAATATGACAATGACAAGACCATCAGCATGGTCAGTTTAGTCTGCACAGGAGCCAATGCATGAATGACATGTCCCCAGCCATTGAGCTTGTTGGAATTTCCAAAGCTTTTGGGCCAGTACAGGCCAACAAAGATATTTCAATTAGGGTCATGCCAGGAACCATCCACGGTATAATCGGTGAGAATGGCGCTGGCAAATCGACACTAATGTCTATCCTTTACGGGTTCTATAAGGCTGACGCAGGTGAAATATACATCGCCGGCCAAAAAATTCAAATTCCTGATAGTCAGGCAGCAATTGCCGCCGGAATCGGGATGGTGTTCCAACACTTCAAATTGGTACAAAACTTTAGCGTACTGGAAAACGTGGTCCTCGGGGCTGAAGATGGAGCGCTATTACGCCCTTCCCTGGCTAAGGCCCGCAAGCAACTAAAAACCCTTGCGGAAGAATACGAATTGCACGTTGACCCTGACGCAATCATCGAAGACCTTGGCGTTGGAATGCAGCAGCGCGTTGAAATATTGAAGGCGCTGTATCGCCACGCAGACATTCTAATTTTGGACGAACCTACCGGCGTTCTGACTCCACCGGAGGCCGACCAGCTATTCCGTATTCTTGGGCGCCTGAAGACTGAAGGCAAAACCATTATCTTAATAACGCACAAACTGCGTGAAATTATGGATATTACCGACACCGTCAGCGTTATGCGCCGTGGTGAGATGGATTCGACTGTCAGAACATCCATGACCAACCCTGCTGATCTTGCGGAACGTATGGTGGGTCGGAAGGTGTTGCTGAGAGTTGATAAAACACTTGCAAAACCCAAACAAGTTGTAATTGAAGTGCGTGATCTTAACATTACCGACGAAAAAGGCGTACATCGCCTTAAAGGAGTTTCATTCAACGTTCGCGCGGGTGAAATACTTGGCATTGCCGGGGTATCTGGCAACGGACAGTCCGAACTGCTTGAGGTTTTGGGCGGTTATGGAAAGGCCACAGGAGAAATTCTAATGAACGGTGTGCCACTGGATTTAACTGGTGCACATTCAGACGGCCAAAGTCGGCGCGCACGCGGTATTGCCCATGTACCAGAAGATCGCCAACACGATGGACTGATCATGGACTTTAGCGCTTCAGAAAACACTGCATTTGGCTATCATCATGACCCCGAATACCAACGCAATACACTACTGATGGACAACGCCGCTATCCTGCGTGATGCGCAAGGAAAGATGGAGCGTTTTGACGTACGTCCGCTCAATCCACTGCTATCAGCCAAGAATTTTTCGGGTGGCAATCAGCAAAAAATTGTCGTGGCCCGTGAAATTGAGCGTGACCCTGATTTATTGCTTGTTGGGCAGCCGACACGCGGCGTCGATATTGGCGCAATCGAATTTATCCACCAACAGATTGTTGCCCTTCGTGATGCGGGTAAAGCTATTTTGCTAGTGTCAGTAGAACTAGATGAAATTTTGGGGTTGAGTGATCGAATTGCCGTAATGTTTGATGGGCAGATTATGGGCGAACGCCTACCTGAAAATACAAATGAAAAAGAGCTGGGCTTGCTAATGGCTGGCGTCACCGATGGGGAGGCCGCCTGATGGACAAGATGCCAAAATGGGCCGATGTAGCGCTGGTACCGGTCGTATCGCTAATTTTGGCGGCTCTAATTTCAGCAATCGTTTTTGTGGCCGTGGGTCAGAACCCTTGGGAAGCACTTAAACTGATGACCTATGGCGCTGTAGGTACATCAGATTTTCTTGGGTACACGCTGTTTTACGCAACAAACTTTATCTTTACAGGGCTGGCAGTTGCGGTCGCGTTCCACGCTTCGCTGTTTAATATTGGGGGCGAGGGGCAGGTGCTTTTGGGCGGTCTTGGGGCAGCGATTGTCGTTTTGTTTGTGCCGTGGCCACACTGGACCCTGGCATTGATCGCCGGTGCAACTGCTGCAGCAGCGTTTGGCGCTTTGTGGGTCGCAATCCCTGCGTATTTGCAGGCGCGGCGCGGCAGTCACATTGTCATCACAACTATTATGTTCAATTTTATGGCGTCGGGCGTGTTGATTTATATGCTCAGCGGTCCTTTGAAGCCAGGCGGCAATATGCAAATCGCCACAGAAATCTTTCCCGAAGCTTCGCATTTACCATCCCTTAATGATATTGCAGAATTGTTCGGGTCTGATCTGTTTGGTCGATCCCCCGTTAATATATCAAGCCTGATTGCCCTAATCGCTTGCGTCGGGGTCTGGATCCTTATCTGGCACACGCGGCTGGGCTATCAAATTCGAGCGCTTGGGCGGTCTGAAAGTGCCGCAAGATATGCTGGCATATCCGCTGTTAACATCACAATGATTGCGCTTCTGATTTCAGGTGGTTTGGCTGGGATGATGGCCGTGAACAACACAATGGGTATTAACACACCACAATTGGTGGACAACGCGGCTGGTGGTGCTGGTTTTATTGGGATCGCGGTTGCGCTGATGGGGCGTAACCATCCGGTCGGTATTGTTATTGCAGCACTTTTATTTGGAGCTTTATACCAAGGTGGGGCCGAATTATCCGCGGCCACGTCAATCCCCGTGCAGATCGTTGTCGTCATCCAGGCACTGGTCATCATGTTCACAGGTGCATTGAATGAAATGGTGCGCAGCCCGATTGAAAAACTGTTCATCCGCTTTGGACGCAACCGCGTGGCAGGGGAATAAACAATGGATTTTTTCACAATCATTCAGCTTGGTGATGCATCCGTACGAATGGCCATTCCACTATTGTTAGCTTGTCTAGCGGGTCTATTTTCCGAACGCGCCGGCATTTTTGACATCGGGCTTGAAGGCAAGATGTTAGCTGCTGCTTTCCTGTCTGCTGCAGTGTCGTATACGTCAGGTTCCGTCTGGGTCGGCTTGCTGGCAGGAATTGGCATTTCCGTGATACTATCGATCATTCACGGTATTGCCTCCATTACATTTCGTGGCAACCAGTTGATTTCCGGTGTCGCCATTAACTTCTTCGCCGCTGGTTTGACAGTAGTAATTGCACAGGGCTGGTTTGCACAGGGCGGGCGAACACCATCTTTACCAAAAGACGCGCGCTTCAACGGATTAAACTTTCCAGGTGCGGTTTCTCGGATGCGTGACAAGATGCAGGCAAGCCCAGGGATGCAGTTTTATTCTGAATTCGTTTCGGGCCACTCAATACTTGTGTACCTTGGGATATTAGCAGTCCCATTAAGCTGGTGGATATTGTATCACACACGGTTCGGCTTACGTCTACGCGCAGTCGGCGAAGCGCCGGAAGCGGTGGACACGGCCGGCATTTCGGTTGTCCGATTGCGATTTTCAGCAGTTATCATCTGCGGAATTTTATGCGGCATCGCGGGCGCGTATCTATCGACTGCAGTGCAAGCCGGATTCACTAAAGATATGACTGCAAACCGGGGCTTTATCGCGCTTGCTGCGTTAATCTTTGCCAAATGGCGACCTTGGTATGCGCTTGGGGCCTGCCTGTTATTTGGTCTGTTCTTTGCGATTGATATCCGGTTTTCCAACATCCAATTGCAGGTGATCTGGATAATGGCGTTACTGTTAAGCTGTGCTTCGGGCTTGACGACCTATGCGGTTCGCCGCGAAAAGATTGATGTAATCGTATTAGGGGGCCTATCGTTTGTATTAGCTGGGGTAGCCTTTGTCGCGTGGTTTGCCACAGCTTCAACGGAAGGAATCAGCATTTTTGCTGCCCTTTGGGAGACTGTAAAAGTACCTAGCCAGTTGATCCAATCTCTGCCTTATTTATTTGTTGTGATCGTTTTGGCAGGCTTCGTCGGCAAAGCCATTCCACCACGCGCCGGGGGGCAGCCGTATGTCAAGGAACGCTGAAGAACTTGCAAATAAGATCCGTGCAATTGTAGGGCCTGCTCCTGTTTCAATTGGCATAATTCTTGGGTCTGGCCTCGGACATTTGGCGGGTGCTGTAGAAGGCATTGCTATCCCATATGATGAGCTTGAGGGATTTCCCCACCCAAAGGTGAGTGGCCACAATCCCAACCTTGTGATTGGAAACCTTGAGGGCGTGCGCGTCGCTGTGTTTGGCGGGCGGGCGCATTATTACGAGTCCGGTCGTGGTGATGCCATGCTACTTCCCCTCGAAGTACTTAAGGCCCTTGGCGGAGACACTATGATTGCGACCAACTCTGCAGGGTCAATGGTACCAGACATGCCCACTGGATCGATCATGTGTTTGTCTGATCATATTAATTTTAGCGGTTTGAACCCCTTAATTGGGACACAAACCGATGCACGATTTGTGCCGATGAAGGATTGTTATGACCCTAAAATGCGCGAAATACTGATCCAGTCTGCATTAGATGTAAAAGTCAAGCTGCACAGCGGAATCTATGCGTGGTATTCTGGACCGTCCTTTGAAACCGTGGCCGAAATTAAAGCGATCCGTATGCTTGGTGCGGATGCGGTCGGCATGTCCACCGTCCCAGAAGTTATCTTAGCTCGTTTCCTTGGCCTGCGCTGCGCCGCAATTTCAACTATCACCAACATGGCTGCGGGTATGAGCAACGAATCTATAAGCCATGAACACACCAAAGCCATGGCCCCACTGGGTGCTGCAAAGCTTGAAAAAGTACTTCGGGCGGCGCTACCACACTTTTAAATTAGAAAAATCTCACTGGATGAGACATCTGGTCTTATAATCGTAGAGTATTTGGTCGTTGAATATGATAGCGCTGCAAGCGTAAGGAAGTCTTATGCAAATTTACCTGCCCATCGCGGAAGTGTCCGTAAACGCGTTTCTTCTGCTTGGATTGGGAGGTATTGTCGGAATTTTATCTGGTATGTTTGGTGTTGGCGGTGGTTTCTTAATGACCCCACTGCTTTTTTTCATTGGCATCCCACCCGCTGTAGCCGTCGCAACCGAAGCCGTTCAGATTGTTGCATCGTCTTCTTCAGGTGTCCTAGCGCACCTCAGACGAAAAACAGTTGATCTGAGAATGGGGACAGTGCTGCTGATTGGTGGCCTTATTGGTGCAGCCTTTGGTGTGATTTTGTTCAACTATCTCAAATCTTTGGGTCAAGTCGATTTGCTCGTTAAACTGTGCTATGTCGTGTTTTTGGGTATCATTGGCGGGCTTATGTTCATTGAATCCTGGCGTGCAATACGTCGGTCCAAAATAACCGGTGTTCGCCCGGTACGGCGCAAACACGGATTAGTTCATGCACTTCCCTTAAAGATGAAATTCCGTGTGTCCGGTTTGTATATTTCCGTGATTCCACCACTGATCATCGGCTTGTGTGTTGGTATCCTAGCAGCCATCATGGGTGTTGGCGGCGGCTTTATCATGGTGCCCGCAATGATTTACTTGTTGGGCATGCCAACCAAAGTGGTCATTGGAACGTCGTTGTTTCAGATTATTTTTGTTACTGCATTCACCACGATGCTGCACGCAACGACAAATTTCACAGTCGATATTGTATTGGCAGTTTTGCTATTGATAGGCGGTGTGATTGGAGCGCAAATTGGCACTCGCATCGGCGTAAAAATGAAGGCTGAGAATCTGCGCATCTTATTGGCAATGATGGTTCTAGCGGTCTGTGGAAAACTTGCGTTTGATTTACTTGCTACGCCATCCGAATTTTACTCCCTAGGTGTCGGGGGGGATCACTGATGCTGCGCCTAGTTGCCACACTACTTCTGCTTGCCACCCCGCTTGCAGCGGAAGAGATAGTGTTGGGCCTCAGTCGTGATGAAGTCGCAATTACTGCAAATTTTAACGGTTCTGAAGTTATGATTTTTGGTGCGATCAAACGCGATGCACCCGCGCCCCAGGGTGGTGCACTTGAAGTAATCATCACGCTGGCAGGCCCATTAAAACCCGTTCTCGTACGCCGCAAGGAGCGCGTTTTGGGCATCTGGGTAAACACCGACGCTGTCGAGGTTGACGCTGCACCGTCATTTTATGCAGTCGCAACATCTGCACCATTAAAAGATGTACTGACATCGGTCGAAGATTTACGATACGGTATTTCAATTCCACGGGCCATCCGATCAGTTGGCGCGCCCGACACAGTGCAAAACTCTGAAACATTCACTGAGGCTTTAATCAGAATTCGCTCAGGCTCCCAGTTGTATCAAATCCTTGACAGCCAAGTTGATATTGAGAAGGAGACCTTGTTTCGCGGTGAAATCACTCTGCCCGCAGCACTGACTGAAGGCGAATACACCGCGCATATATACATCACCCGCGACGGTATTGTGGTTGACGATTATAAAACAGATATTGCAGTTTATAAGGCTGGTCTCGAGCGCTGGCTCTATGAAATGTCACGCAATAAACCGTTTCTTTACGGCCTTATGTCTCTCGCAATTGCGATTTCTGCAGGCTGGTTGGCGTCTGCTGCGTTCCGAGTATTTCACCACTAACCTTGCCCGTTAAGGCCCAATCAACAAACAGCTTTTCGTTACCAAAATGGTTTGAAACAACGCATTCGTGTGGCGTGGTAGATATGTTCCAAACTACATCCCAAAACGTGACTATCAGGTTTACATTCACTGCCTAAATCTAATCTGCGGCGCAAATCTTATCAGTCAGCGGAACAGAGGATAGAAAATATCCCCGCTGTTGAACAGCGCATCAAGACTTCCAGACTTTTTTGTAAATGTGTAAACGCTAATGCAATCGCAACGCATCAGTCACTTCACATTTTAAGACTATGCCATTTGGCGAGTTGTTCGCAACTTTGATAAGGGCATTCGCCTAACTTGCTATGTGACCAACGCTCCAATCACCAAACAGAGGCTTTTTAACCACCGCACGGTAAATCCTGCTGCTGGCACTTGTGACTATGATGGTTTTTAAATCTCATCCTCATGCTGTGGCGCCGTTAGTTCCAATGGCACAGGCGCAACAATCAAATCATCTGTGCGTAGCGTTCCGGATGGCCGTGCAAGACGGTTACGCACCACCCAACATAGTCGGTTTTCGGCCCGTGTGATCGCAACATAAGCGAGGCGTTTCCATAGCGGCTGCCCAGCTTCGACCCGCCCCATTCGACTGGCAATTTCGATGTCTGGCGCAAACACCTGCACCGTGTCCCATTGCGACCCTTGCGCCTTATGGATCGTTACCGCTGCACCGTGCAGGAAGGTTGCGCCCATGCGCGCAGCAAACGGAATGAATGGTTCTTCATCACCATCAAGTTCAATTTTCACAATGGAAGCTGCGCTAACCTGTGGATCTTCGGCACCCATAACATGAAGCCGCGAAAACCCTGGTTTGCGACCCGGCCCAAGATAGATGACCTGAGCACCTTTGATCAGCCCACGCGCCTCAAGATCGAGACGCTTTTTTCGATGTTTGGCGGGTAGCTCAATACCGTCACACACCAGCGGTTCCCCTTCGAGGAGTTCATCCACAGGTGCACCAAATGCGTTGCGAAAAGCATGAATGAGTTTAATGCGCGTTGCGTTGCGCCAAACCAGACAAGGAGATCGCGCCATAAGGTCACTTTCAACCCTTTGCGCCATAACTACGCGATCATCTTTTTGCGCCGCTTCGGCCACCAGTTTTTCAAACGTGTAAAAATCAACCTGCGGATCTGCCAGCGCATGCGCCAAATCAAGGATCGGGTTGTCCGCAGTTTGCCGATGCACGCGGGACAAGATTAGCTGTTCAGTAGCAGGCAATTTGTCAAACACCATCTTGCCGCCCTCAGACTTGACAGGGGGCAGCTGCGCAGGGTCACCGAACAAGACTAATGTTGGAAAAATGTCTTGGAGGTCCTCAAACTGTTTTGCATCAAGCATGGAGCTTTCATCAACAAACCCGATATCCAGTGGGTCTTCACGTCGTTTCCATCCAGTAATGAAATCCGACCCGCGCAGACCTGCGGCCGCAAGCGCTGCAGGGACGGATGAATTAACCTGATAGGACGCAAATGCACGATCTAGCGCAATTTCAGTCAAGCCTTCAATTTCGGGTTTGTCGTCATTGCCTGCAAGCCATTCGGCGACTTTTTCGTATTCAGGATCATACATCGGCGTGTACAAGATCCGGTGGATTGTCGTTGCCGGAACGCCACGATTTCGCAACACGCTAGCGGCTTTATTGGTAGGTGCAAGAATGGCTAAGGTACGTCTATCACGGCGTTTTTTACCCTCATAATCGCCAGACACGATATCAACGCCCGCTTCGCGCATCGCTTTGAACAACTCGGCCAGCAACAACGTTTTGCCACTGCCTGCTTTTCCCAAAACGGCCAACACGTACCGTGACGGGTCTTCCTTGGGTGGCAGCGACGTACCTGCCAACATATCAATACCAGCCTTATTCAACAGACTGGACACAGCATCCCATGCTTCGGCCTGATCGTCAGAGAATGTAAAGGCAGTTTTAACCATACAATAACCTTACCTACGCCACGCATGAGGGACCAGCTGTTACACAGCGTGTGCCAATATTTTTATAGATTTGTCATTAAAGGCGCGTCCATATTAATGGTGCCCAAAATGACTGGCATTATCCAAAACGACAGTAGATGAGCACTATACGGGCAACTAACACACCACAAAATTGAGTTATACTGAAGCCTCACATGGCATCTCCACCATCAATCATTAGTCACATCGCAACGCGAATTCAAACATTTAAGGTCAGACAAAAACATAAAGATTTCCATTCACACAGGCTGCAAATAGCGTCTTCAGTCGGTTTGATGAACAAAGTGGGCTTACCATTATCAAACCCATTCTCGACAGAAAACACGACGACACGCAGTAGCTTTCGTCAAGGCGCTACCAGATTATGTAAAGCGAAACTTTGCGGTCATACTTATCGCACTCATGCTCATAAGAATTTAATGTAACGGCCTTACCCAACTGGCCACAAAGCTGAACAGTGTGATCGCAAAACATAGTGTTCACAAGTAAGGGTGGACATGCAGGTTTCATCAATAAAAATAGCACTATATGTGGTCTCAATCCGTTGTTTAAAATAGCTCAAGAATTTATACAGTTAATACGCGGTTTGGCGGACTTACGGTGGGTGTTGCACTATTCAGCAATTTACGTGCTTCCCAGCCATGACGATCAGAATTTTAAAAACTTTATAAGACAGCGTGCATGTTGTTTGACAGGATCAGGCATGAGGTTTTTTTCTCAGACTAAAGCGTCTTTTGGTTAAACCAATGAGCGCAAAAATGCGAATTCAGCTTTGATCTACCAATGAAGTGCCTTCAAATCGACAACAGAAAACAGCTTAAAATAGCATTACTTATAACCATCCATAGAGACCAACGATAGAATATATATACTGGTCCTTAATGGGAGTTTTGATAGACGATTGCGTCTTGAGGAGCGCTGAATTCTTTTAACTGTTTGCGTGTCAGTAAAGGATAATGCAGATAATCTTACATCTAAACTTGCCATATGTGGGGCTCCCTATCGCATTAATGCAACTTCTGTCTGTGTAACCATTCAGGAAACGTCAAATTTATGAGTCAACAAAGATTACCCGTTCTGATCAGGTATAACTTAAATTATCCATTATTGTTCTATGGGTTACTCTCTGCAGGGTATGTTTACGTATGGATGAATTAAAATGCACAATCTAAAAGATCAATAATTCACCCTAATGAGTCGGCTCCACCATTTACCAAGATTATCTGTTTAACTAACGTATGAGAAATAATACAGGCCGCGCATTCAATTGTGTGAGGCCCATATTAAGAAATGCCAGGGTTGCTGCACGATTCAGCCCTTCGCTTCGATTACGTCCTCAAGCGTACGCAGACCTGTTCTGGGCGACTGAACCAATACCGACATATTCCCCGGTTTATGATCGTTGCGCAACATTTTCATATGGGCATCAGGCAATTGATCCCATGGAAACACTTCGGACATACAAGGGTCTAATCGACGCTCAACCATCAAATTATTCGCTGATGATGCCTGCTTAAGGTGGGCAAAGTGACTACCTTGAATCCGTTTTTGGTGCATCCAAAGATAGCGAACATCAAACGTACAATTGAAGCCCGTGGTACCAGCACAAATCACTACCATGCCACCTTTTTTGCAGATCAAAGTCGATACTGGAAAAGTTGACTCACCAGGATGTTCGAACACTATGTCAACGTTGTTTCCTTTACCTGTAATGTCCCAGATTGCCTTGCCAAATTTACGCGCCTCTTTAAACCAGTCAGCATATTCTGGCGTGTTAACTTTGGGAAGTTGGCCCCAACAATTAAAGTTCTTACGGTTGATGACACCCTTTGCCCCCAACCCCAAAACAAAATCGCGTTTGTCTTCATCAGAAATCACACCAATCGCATTGGCACCAGCTGTGTTAATCAGTTGGATCGCGTAGGATCCCAGACCACCAGAGGCTCCCCAAACTAGGACGTTTTGACCTGGCTTAAGATCATGGGGTTCATGTCCAAACAACATTCGGTAGGCGGTGGCGAGCGTCAGCGTGTAACAAGCACTTTCTTCCCACGTCAGGTGCTGCGGACGCGGCATTAACTGCTGCGCTTGAACGTTTGTGAACTGTGCAAACGAACCATCAGGCGTCTCATAGCCCCAGATACGTTGGCTAGTCGAAAACATAGGATCGCCACCGTTGCATTCCTCATCGTCACCGTCATCTTGGTTGCAATGCACAACGATCTCGTCGCCAATCTTCCAACGCTTCACTTTATCACCCACCGCCCAAACTATGCCAGCTGCGTCAGATCCAGCAATATGGTAAGATGCACAATGGCTATCAAATGGACTAATTGGCTGACCAAGGCCCGCCCAAACACCGTTATAATTAACTCCTGCGGCCATCACTAACACAAGCACTTCATTGCTGTCAGGAACTGGTGTGTCGACCACTTCAATCTTAAAAGCTTCGTTGGGTTCGCCGTGGCGTTCCCGCCGGATTGCCCATGCATACATTTGCCTTGGAACATGTCCCATCGGCGGGATTTCACCCATATCATAAAGGTCTTTTTTCTCTGCCTCATAAGTGAAAGCTACGTTTTGGTCGAGCGCCATGTCCGTCTCCATCCAATTATTAGTCAATCGTGCCACGCCATAGAATCGACGGGCTCTCATTAATTATTAATCACTCCATGGGTAACTTTGCAACTCTACAGTACATTATTTTGTAATTTTATGTCTGCTGCACTGCAGTATTATTTCAGGAATAAGTAACTCCAGGAAACGCACAAACATTGATATTTTTTTATGATAGACATCTGATGGCTGGTTGACCAAAAAAATGTTGGCTTCAAGAACATCCTCTTTCCAGATATTAAGATTTACAGATGACCCATAAAACTGCCTGATATTACGGCCAGTGTTGCTTATAATAACAACCTTCTTATAAGCTAAAATAACAGTAATTAGTTTGTTGAGAGCATGGGTTCATAAGCTGTCAACATTTTAGATACTAAGGCTGCTATTATTAGAAATTTTAAATAAAATATTTATAGTTTTCCAAAAAACTATTCGTTAATAAAAATTCTTACAAATCAGCCAACTTTCCTACAAGCACTTTTTAGGTTGGCTTCGGCACAGGAAAATGGTGTGCAATCGAGTTGGCATAGTATTCAAGAACCGCAATTTCACCATCCACGACAGTGACGACATGCGCATTGTCAATAATCCCACGGCATTGCAGGTTCGCAAGCCCTGCCTTTGTCATTTGTACCGGCGTTCGGCGGGGCGCAGCGACTGTGGATGAGAGCGCCTTTAAATCTTTCTGAATATGTGAAGCGATATCGGCCTCAGATTTTGCGCCGGCCAATACCGCACGACTGACAAGTGGGACGGGTAATAGTGGTATTACCCTTGAAATGCGAAGCATCAATTCCCGTCCAATAAGCTTAGATGTGCCTCCATGAGATTCAGTAAATACACTTAAAGAAAGTGGCTGGCCAAAACTGACATTAGCTGTGCCAAATGTTGTAATTTTGCCGCGTAAGCGAGCCCATAAATAGCCAGCAACACCACCTAAAACAGTAAACAGCGGAGGTCGGAAACGGCGCTTGCCCGATTGATCTGCTTTTATTAAAAATCTGTCTTCGAGAACGCGGTCATAATTAAGCGCTACAGGCACAAACACTACATCGCGTTCTCTTGGATCGAAATCATCAATAATATAGCTTAAAATGCCTAGACGGGGCCTGGACATTGCACCGTTCAGCGACAACCCCCCTTCGGGGAAAACTGCCTGAGTGACGCCACCTGCCGTCGCCATCTGTACGTAGCGCGCCAAGACTTTGCGGTAGAGACCCCGCGCTGCCGGTTTGCTACTTGATCTGCGGCGGATAAAATAACCGCCCATCATTTTGATCATCGCCGACAATGGCCAGACCCGTGCCCATTCACCAACTGCGTAAGACAGCGCACCCGCACGGCTCACCAAGTAGGTGACCAGAACGTAATCCATGTTTGACCGATGATTCATCACAAAAATTATTGTCGCATCAGGATCTATCGCATCGTATTCAGCACGGTCAAATTGGCCAACACGCAGGCGATAGAGGTAGCGCGACAACCATTTAGCAATCCGCATCCCAAACGAAAAATATACTGTGGCGGAAAAAGATGGAACTATTTCGCGCGCGTATTGACGAGCCTTTTCAAATGCAACGTCCTCACGCACACCTTCCACTCGAGCATATTCATTGATCGCAACGATTACTTGGGGATCATAGACTAGCTTCTGGATCGTATCGTAGCGCCGCACCAGTTTGAACGGTTCAATCGGCTTTTGCAGCCGCAAGTTTATACGCGCCACAACCTTTTCAGCACGGCGGCGAAAAAACCAACGCACCGATGGAAACAAGAAGTGCGATGCAAATGTCACCGCCGCGAACAGCAGAACCAAGATCAGCAACCAAAGAGGGATCACAATAGGCATAGTCATTTCATTATCGTGTCAGGGAAACGTCACCGCGTAAATGGCCACATGCTGCAGCGCAGCGCGTTGACATCAGTATAATGTTTCATATATCAAGATAAAAAAGCAATAATATTACGCAAGCCAACTCACGAGGTTCCTTATGTCGCAAAAGCAAAAAGATCGCCAAGCTGATAATGACTTTTCAAAGACTGGTCATCAAGCTGATCGTCCATGGATTTTTAGAACATACGCAGGCCATTCTACCGCAAAGGCATCCAACGAACTTTATCACAGCAATTTGGCGAATGGTCAGACAGGTTTATCTGTTGCATTCGATTTACCGACACAAACAGGGTATGACAGCGACCATCGATTGGCCAGTGGCGAAGTTGGGAAGGTAGGAGTTCCAGTTTGTCACTTGGGTGATATGCGAGCATTATTTAATAACATTCCACTTGAGAAAATGAATACCTCGATGACAATTAATGCAACTGCCCCCTGGCTTCTTGCGCTTTATATTGCCGCTGCCGAGGAAAAAGGTGCTGATGTTTCCACACTACAAGGCACAGTTCAAAACGACATTATTAAAGAATACCTATCGCGCGGCACATATATCTGCCCTCCTGCCCCATCTCTGCGTATGATCACTGACGTGGCCGCATATACCCGTGAACATTTGCCTAAGTGGAATCCAATGAACGTATGCTCGTACCATTTGCAAGAGGCGGGCGCGACACCAGAAGAAGAATTGGCTTTTGCATTAGCCACAGCAATTGCAGTTCTCGATGATCTTAAAGACAAAGTTCCTGCAGCTGCATTCCCTTCAATGGTTGGGCGTATTTCATTTTTTGTGAATGCAGGCATCCGCTTTGTAACTGAAATGTGCAAGATGCGCGCTTTCGTTGAACTGTGGGATGAAATTTGTCTGACACGTTACGACGTGCAAGACCCAAAATTTCGTCGCTTCCGCTACGGCGTTCAGGTCAACTCCCTTGGCCTAACCGAACAGCAGCCAGAAAATAATGTTTATCGTATTCTAATTGAAATGCTTTCCGTAACTTTAAGTAAAAATGCTCGCGCTCGCGCTGTGCAATTACCCGCATGGAACGAAGCACTGGGGTTGCCGCGCCCGTGGGATCAACAATGGTCACTTCGTATGCAACAAATACTTGCATTTGAAACAGACCTTTTGGAATACGACGATCTATTTGAGGGGAATCCAGCAGTAGAACGCAAAGTCACAGCGCTCAAAAAGGGCACTATGGCGGAATTAGTTCAAATCGACAGTATGGGCGACATGCAGAAAAAGATTGAATACATGAAATCGCGGCTGGTTGAATCAAACGCCGCACGAATTGCGGGTATTGAGACCGGTTCCACAACAGTCATCGGCGTTAATAAATTCCAGAACGGTGAACCATCCCCCCTCACAGCAGGAGATGATAACATTATGATCAGTGATCCAAGTGCTGAAGCCGATCAAATAAAGCGCTTAAAAAAATGGAGAGTCAGCCGCGACGGGGAAGCCGTATCAACAGCCCTCGCCGCCCTGAAGGCCGCTGCCCTAAGCGATACCAACATCATGATCCCATCCATAGCTGCTGCCAAAGCGGGTGTTACAACAGGCGAATGGGCCGATGTTATTCGTAATGCATTCGGCCAGTATCGTGGGCCAACTGGGGTGTCGCATAACCCATCCAATCGTACTGAAGACCTTGATAAGATTCGTGATCGCGTGTCGGTTGTCAGCAAAAAACTTGGTCGAAGACTGAAGTTCCTAATGGGAAAACCGGGACTGGATGGACACTCCAACGGTGCCGAACAAATTGCCGCACGAGCTCGGGATTGCGGTATGGATATTACCTACGAAGGAATTCGTCTTACCCCCGATGAAATTATCAAAGCCATACGTCGAGATGACGTCCATGTAGTCGGTCTTTCTATTTTGTCAGGTTCCCACATTTTGCTGGTGTCTGAAATGATGGATAAAATGCGAGAGCAGGACCTTGGACATATTCCTGTTGTCGTTGGCGGTATTATTCCCGATGACGATATAATTACATTAGCAAAAATGGGTGTTTCACGAATTTATACTCCTAAAGACTTTGAATTGAACCGTATCATGGATGATATTGTTATTTTGGCTGATCCCTCTGTACCCAATTCCAGAAAAAATCAGACTAATAAGTCTAATTAATTAAGATAGCAGACCAAATTTGATTTTTAAAAAAATTTTTATATCTTTTAGTTTAATATAGGCATAATAGCTCTTCCAATTAGTGTGTAAACTTTTTACTGAATAAATCACTATTAAAAGGAAGAAAAAAATGGCTGTTGATCTTAGAAATATGTCACGAAAAGAGTTGGAAAAACTTGCAGGTGACGTTGAAAAATCACTTGATAAGATTCGTAAAAAGGATCTTAAAAAGGTGCGCTTAGAAATGGAGAAACTTGCCGCAGCACATGGTGTAACCGTCGAAGATATTATTGGCAACAAACCACCCGCAAAAGCAGCGCCCAAAAAAACCGCATCAGCAAAAGTAAAATCACCCCCAAAATATGCAGATTCTGAAGATAAATCTAAAACATGGACTGGCAAAGGACGTCAGCCAGAATGGTTTAAATTAGCAATTGCTGCGGGTCAGACACCAGAAAGTTTAGCAGTTTAATTAAGTCTTTAGCTTTATGATGATTTTATAATAGTTATAGCCTTTATTAGTTAAAACAAAAACAACCTTTTTAAAATGGGGATTGGCAGGAGTATAGTCGATCCCCAATATTTAAGGAGTTAGGAGTGAAAAAAGTTTGTATCTGAACTAAAAAATTCCCGCACCCCATTCAAAAAATAGAACACCACTGCACCCTTTTGTTTCATGAAAATTTATTCTCCAACTGCCAAGAAATCAAATATGAAATTCCAATACGCAGTAACTCTTACATCCATCTGATTTAAATTTTACATTAAATATTACGATGCCTAGATCTTAACATTCTTAACAGATGTTGGGTCCTTTTTAGAAGTTGTAGTCAGCCATCATCAAATACACAGACATTCGCTGTGCCAAAATAAATCATGTGTCTTAACCGATAATAGCTTTGGATGTGTCGCTACTTCAAAACGGCAAACCCGCTGTACAAAGCCAATATAAAAAATGAATTTATAAAAATTTGAGATCCTTTGCTAGGTAGTTAATTGGTAACTTTAAATATCAAGTAATAAAGAGACTAGTTTTCTTTACCCGCTCTTTTGCTTGATCCACCAAGGACAACTGCCTAAAATCAAAAGAGCCAAAAATAGAAAGATAACGCAATGACAATTCATATTGGTGCCGATAAAAAAGATATCGCTGACGTAGTATTAATGCCCGGCGATCCTTATCGTGCAAAATGGGCAGCAGAAACGTTTCTGACAGATGCAAAATGCGTGCACAAAGTACGCGGAATGTTTGGGTTTACTGGACTGTGGAACGGCAATCGCGTCACCATTCAAGGATCAGGTATGGGTATGCCTTCAATGTCAATCTATGCGAATGAATTAATCCGAGATTTTGACGTTCAAACACTAATTCGCGTTGGTTCGTGCGGCGGCATGCAAGATCGGGTCAAAATTCGCGATGTAATCCTCGCAATGACCGCCAGCGCAGTCGCCACGCCAAGCTCAACGATTTTTAAGGAATTAAATTTTGCGCCTTGTGGTGATTATGGATTACTTGCAGCGGCAGCTGAGAAGGCAAAATTGATGGGTGTTGATGTACATGTAGGCGGCATCTATTCATCAGACACATTTTATGATGAACGCCCTGATCTGAACAAAGAAATGCAACGGCATGGCATTTTAGGGGTCGAGATGGAAGCTGCAGAACTTTATATCCTGGCCGCGCGCTATGGACGACGCGCCTTGAGTGTGTTGACCGTGTCCGATCATCTTCTTACGGGTGAAGCCTTGCCGGCAGATCAACGTGAGAGAAGCTTTGGCGACATGATTGAAATCGCGCTGACTGCCGCATTTTCCTAACAAGGCTCTACACCCGCCCGTGCGATCCACTATAGGCATTTGGCATCGGAGACGACCAACCTTCCAGTACCAGTGGAGATGGCGTACGGACACTCATTTGTAACGGGTGGCATGGAGCGCTGTCACTAGTGTGTTCAGATCCACAATCCCCACCTGGACAGGCACTCATAACCGCTAACAAGTCAATTTCAGCGAAGAATTCGATATAATCATCGGGTCTGACTGGAGATGCCTTCATAAAGTATTGCCCTGTATCACGTGTAAAGCCGGTACACATAAACACGTTTAATACATCGTGAATGTATGGTTCAGCATCTGCCAACGAAAGTCCCAAATAATCTGCAAACGCGCGCGTTAGATTTGAGTGGCAACAGTTGTGATAGTCACTGCCTCGAAGTAACCGCCCCGTATAAGGATCGCAGCGAGTTCCAATTACGTCGTGCACAGACCCACCATACTCGTCGATTCCATACCAACCAAGTGTATCTGCGACTATGGTCGCCATTGGACGCAAATGCGGGAATGACGACCAAAGCCGATCCCCCGTGGTCACGTGTGTGCCGTGGAGAGCTCGTGTCTTCCCAGAATAAAACTGCTCACTGAGATCTCCAGCATTGAAAAGGTTGAGATCACCCACCTGAGGGCCTTCAACAGAAGTAATGCGCAGGAACGATCCCGCCGGAACCTCGATGCAAGCAGCCTCCCGAGGGGCCGCAGTAGCCTTAGCTACCAACACGGCGCCTTCCGCAGCATTCAGATAAAGCCCCAAATTCGGCTGTGGCAAATCAGAAACTGAATAACAAATAACGGGTGCAACAGCCCGCCGCACAGCGCCATCTTTTGGTTCAATCATCTTTCTTCCCCCTATTTTTTAAATATCTCTGCCAGAGACATCTAAGGCTAACAAAAACGACGCCCCTAGTTAGGAGCGTCACGTTTCATTTATCAGCTACAAATACACGCAAAAGCGCATATTTTCTCACCCTTAAACCGTACGATCGATCATCATCTTTTTGACTTTTGCGATCGCTGCTGCAGGATTTAGACCCTTCGGGCAGGTCTTGGCACAGTTCATAATTGTGTGGCATCGGTATAATTTGAACGGATCTTCAAGATCATCTAAACGCTCACCCGTAGCTTCGTCGCGGCTGTCAGTGATCCAACGGTTTGCTGTCAAAAGCGCTGCAGGACCTAGGAATTTGTCACCGTTCCACCAATAGCTTGGGCACGCAGTCGAGCAACATGCGCACATCACACATTCGTACAGCCCATCAAGCTTTGCACGATCCTCAATGGATTGCTTCCACTCCTTGGCAGGTTTGTTCGTCTTAGTTTCCAACCACGGCTTAACGGATGCGTGTTGCGCATAAAAGTGCGTCAAGTCAGGAATTAAATCCTTAATAACCGGCATATGCGGCAGCGGGTAAATCCTGATATCACCATTGATCTCATCCATTCCGTGGATACAGGCCAGAGTGTTAATCCCATCAATGTTCATCGCACAGGATCCACAGATGCCTTCACGACAAGACCGACGGAACGTCAGCGTTGGATCGATATCGCTCTTAATCTTAATCAGCGCGTCTAAAACCATCGGGCCACAAGTGTCCATGTCCACAAAATATGTGTCTAGACTGGGATTCTTTTCATCATCAGGACTCCAACGATAGATCTGCACTTTGCGCAGATTTTTAGCCCCCTCGGGTTTAGGCCATGTTTTGCCCATCGTCATGCGGGAATTCTTCGGCAGGGTAAGTTGAACCATGGATCGGCTCCTGTTGAGTTATGTGAGCGCAGATTGCGCGCAGGTCATGGTCTCGGATCGGGCAAGGATATTGGACACAAGGTTAATGTTTTCAAGTGTCGCACCTTGCACACCGAGAGTATTAAGCTCTGCGCCGGATGCGTTGTCGATAATGCATTCAGTCAGAACGATTGCGGCTGGACCAGGAATAGTCTCGGCCACGATGGGTCCGACAACAACTTTGGCAGCCTCGCGGCTTGTCTCTAAAGCGATAATTTGTGTTACTTCACAGGCGGACAAAGTCAGAACTGCTACAGTTAAAGCAAGAATTAGTTTCATAAAGTTGCTCCATTTCTCAATTCAGCGAAGCACAGGTGGGAGAGTGGGGAATGCACCAGTGAGATCAAAAAAACATTGTTCGTAAACTTCAACAGGATCGTGCCCCGCAATAAAATCGGATGATACTCCAATTTCAACGCGACTAAAGCCGCCTGTTCTACTGTTGGTACCAACACTAGCCTGCCCCGTCGGGCTTCGTGCAGATCTTGCTTTTTCTTCGCAAAATTCTTCCACATTCTCAGGGGAGACAAGCATCGGGGTGCACGCTGTCAGTACTAAAAAGATTACTGCCACACGAAACATTAGAAAGTACGTACTTTTGGTGCGATCCGATTCAGGTTGATACCACCTTCCTTTTCGGTACTCAAAGGTTTGGTGATGACTGGGCGATGGCTCAAAGTAACATTGGACCCATCAACATGGCTAATCGTGTGAACTCGCCAATTTTCATCGTCTCGCGTCGCGTAATCCTCATGGGCATGCGCCCCACGGCTTTCTTTACGCGCCTCAGCGCTGACAATCGTCGCCAGCGCGTTTGGCATCAAATTGCCCAACTCCAGAGTTTCCATAAGATCAGTGTTCCAGACAAGCGAACGATCAGTAACATGGATGTCGTTCATCTTGCCCGCAATTTCAGTCATCTTTTCAACGCCTTCTTTCAATGTTTTATCTGTACGAAATACAGCGGCGTCTTCTTGCATCGCTTTTTGCATTTCAAGACGCAAATCAGCTGTTGAATTGGCACCACTAGAATGGCGCAGCCCATCAAAACGTTCAAACGCCTTGTCGACAGACGGTTTGTGTGTTGCCGGAATCGCTGCTTCACGGTCAACAACAGTGCCCGCACGGATTGCAGCAGCGCGGCCAAATACTACTAGGTCGATAAGCGAATTCGATCCAAGGCGGTTTGCACCGTGCACAGACGCACAGCCAGCCTCACCAACAGCCATCAAACCAGGTACAATCGCATTCGGATTGTCTTTGGTCGGATGCAGGACTTCACCAAAGTAGTTCGTTGGAATACCACCCATATTGTAATGCACAGTGGGCAACACGGGAATTGGCTCCTTATTTACATCGACGCCTGCAAAAATTTTAGCAGACTCTGAAATGCCGGGAAGACGTTCAGCTAGGGCTTCTTTGGGCAGGTGGTTTAGATTTAGATGAATGTGATCCTTACCCGCGCCAACACCGCGACCTTCGCGAATTTCCATCGTCATGCAGCGCGATACGTAGTCTCGTGGAGCTAGGTCTTTGTAATTCGGCGCATATCTCTCCATAAACCGTTCACCTTCGGAATTTGTCAAATAGCCACCTTCTCCTCGTGCACCTTCTGTAATCAGACAGCCAGACCCGTAGATACCAGTCGGATGAAACTGCACGAACTCCATGTCTTGCATGGGCAAACCAGCCCGGGCAGCCATGCCACCGCCGTCGCCTGTACAGGTGTGGGCAGACGTGGCGCTAAAATATGCGCGCCCGTAACCACCCGTCGCTAATACCACCATTTTGGCATTAAAGACGTGCATCGTACCATCGTCAAGCTTCCAACAGACAACGCCTGTGCACACGCCATCATCGGACATAATTAAGTCGATTGCGAAGTATTCAATGTAGAATTCAGCTTTCTGTTTCAACGATTGCCCATACAATGTGTGCAAAATGGCATGGCCAGTTCGGTCAGCAGCAGCGCATGTGCGCTGTACTGCGGGGCCTTCGCCAAATTCTGTTGTATGGCCACCAAATGGGCGTTGATAGATCTTGCCTTCTTCAGTGCGGGAAAATGGCACACCATAATGTTCTAGTTCATAGACCGCTTTAGGCGCTTCTCGTGCAAGGTATTCCATCGCATCCGTATCACCAAGCCAATCTGACCCTTTTACAGTATCATACATGTGCCACTGCCAGCTATCAGGCCCCATGTTTCCAAGGGATGCCGCAATACCACCCTGTGCAGCAACCGTGTGGCTACGCGTCGGAAAAACTTTGGAAATACACGCCGTCCGCAAACCCTGCTCAGCCATGCCAAGTGTGGCGCGCAAACCAGCACCGCCTGCACCAACAACAACACAATCATAGTCATGGGTCTCGTATTCGTATTCAGCCATTGGTAAATTCCAGTTTTAAAAAGCACAAATTACAGAGCGATGCGAACTATGGCAAAAACACCAATGGCAGCAGCAGTGTAACTCAAACAAATAGAGCCGATGATCAGCGCCTTACGAGTGAACCCTTTTACATAGTCCTCGATCAGCGTTTGCACACCACCTTTGAAATGCAGGAAGCCAACAAGCAACGTCAAGATGCCAACAATCGATGGAAATGGTCGAGCATAATAGGTCGCTGCGTTTTCATAGGACATGCCAAGTGCAGCTCCATAGGTAAATACGAACAACGGGATAAGTCCCGTCAGCGCCACAGACGATACCATCATCTGCCAGTGGTGTTCAGTGCCTGATTTCGCAGACCCCATACCGGCTGCGCGTTTACGATCAGTCAAAAATGCCATGTTGCGAGCCCCCTATAGTACAATGACGGTGAAAATAGTCAGCAGAACCGACACTATGATAATAATCTGACCCGCGCGTTCCGCGGCTTCAATGTTCAACATATGACCACTATCCCAAATCAAATGACGCACGCCTGCTAGCGTGTGGTACCAAAGTGATGCCACTGATCCAAACATTATAAGGTCCCCAAACCAGCTGGTTAAAAACCCGTTGGCTCGGGCGTAAGCCTCTGGACCGGAAGCAAGGGCGGAAAACCACCACACGATCAACAAGGCCCCAATAATCAGCGCGTTGCCCGTAAGACGCGTGAAAATCGACGTCATCGACGTCAATTGTGGTCGATAAATCGTCAAATGTGGAGACAGTGGGCGTTTATCCCGGTTCATGGCGGCCATGTTTGTTCCTCAATTTAGTTATCTGCAGCCATTATGAAGCAGTATCTATTTTTACCTTCTTAAACATTTGTGCCGCAGTGTCACGGAGAGGTGGCGCTAACAGGTGCGGAATCTTGTCGCGCATTAGCGATTTTTTGCCTTTGTGATCACAGTTTTGTAGCCAGTGATCACAAATAATCCATATCTCGTCCGCTTCCCCTGCACACGCCGCAGATATCAGCCCTATAAAAACCAGATTCATTAGATTACGATAATATTATCGTAATTAACCATTTAAAAAAATCATTAATAATTTTATGCGAATCGAAATGCATGGCATCATATTATGTAAGTACACTTCGGACAGATTGATCCATTAGAGCGTTGTCGATCTCTCCAATTAGATCTTTTATTTCGCCCGTCTATCATCACCGATAGATCCAACTTCAACATTGATGCAAAATAGCAAGCAAATACAGCTTGGGCTGGGGGGATCAATCTGGGCAAAACTGAGCTCTTTATAATGGCCGTTTAGCGGTGAGATGGAAGTTGCCAAAACTACAACTATCGTGGGTTTAAAAACTGGGCAACACGAGGAAGATTAACCTTAATATAATCAGTGCCCGCAGTAAGAATCGTTAAGGATTTTGGACTCAATCCGCTCATGAAGCATATTATAGGTAATTCAAAATCTCAGCCAATTGTTGCGTTTACTACCTACATTAACGTCGTCACAGTATAACGTCGTCACAGTATGTGTTGTAACCAGACTAAAACGTGGTCCGCATCACTTGAAGACCAACATAAAGTAGCCAGTAAAAAAGTCAGCAATGCCTCAATCACAGTGAAAGTTATTTCAAGTCGGCATCAAAGCCCAATAGTCTAAATCAAGCAATACGTTCGGCAGGTATTTGCCGTCCGCCCCCCGCAACAGGCCAACCGCACCGCCTTTAGTGGCCACCAACCGCAGACGGATCGCGCCTACACTCGGTACATTAGTTTTAGTGATATCCAAAACTTCGCTCCATGCATGCACTGTGTCTCCAGCAAAGCAAGGGTTCACGTGCGTCCCTGCGTTAGTCGCAGTCAGCATCTGCGCGTTAGCAAGGCCATTAAAAGTTAAAGCGCGCGCAAGAGACATCACATGCCCACCATAAATTAGGCATTTCCCATCAGGACGCGATGTTACATCAAAATGAACCTTAGCGGTATTCTGCCACAGGCGTGTAGCCATCATATGTTCCGCTTCGGTCAAGGTCACACCGTCAACATGATCAATGATTTCACTAATTTTATAGTCACCAAGGCGGTGCGGTTCCCCTGCCAGAGTAAAGTCATAATTTGTAAAATCTAAACCCTGCGGTATAGTCAATTCAGATGCATCGATTACACCCACCAATTCAGGGATCACCGTATCAGGGGCCGCCGCGTCCAGATCACGTTTGTGCACCATAACCCAACGCACGAATTGAATTACGATCTCATCGCGCTGATTGGTGCCCGTGGTGCGCACGTATAAAACACCAGATTTGCCATTCGAATTCTGCTTCAGCCCAATCACGTCAGATCTGGAATGAATTGTATCGCCTGGCCAAACCGGCGCATGCCAGCGGCATTCTGCATACCCAAGGTTAGCCACAGCATTCAACGAAATATCCGGCACAGATTTGCCAAAAACTAAGTGGAATACGATCATATCGTCTAGAGGACTTTCAGCCAAACCACAATTTTGTGCGAACGCATCAGAAGAGTGCAGCGCATGACGCGCTGGATATAGCATATGGTAAAGCGCGCGCTCCCCACCCTGCACCGTGCGTGGAACGGCGTGCTCAATGACCTCGCCAAGCCTGTAATCCTCAAAGAATCGGCCTGAATTATTTTTCCCTGCGCTCATTGCTGGCTAAGCTTCATATCACGCGAATAGATTACATCCACATCTTTGGTGACAGCCTGTCCAGCTCGCATAACGCCATTCGCATGGTCATAAGCATAGGTCGGATCGCCATAAAGCATCCAACCGTTTGACAGAGCCAGACTGATCTTGTGGCAAAATTCCGAGCTGTCGTCTTCAGTCAGTAAACGGTAAATCAATGCCATGTATTATCCAAACGGGTTATAGCCAAGCCATATGTGAATGGCCGCAGCAATACTAAAAACAACAAGCGTTGCCACAACAGCAATTACTTCAGATTTGATGGGTGGCGCGTGATAGGCCCCGCGTGGACCCGCGGTGCGGTTAATAATAACCATTTCTAACACGGCCCAAAAACCCATTCCACCGAACAATACAAATGAAGGTGTATCGCCATTGACCAATAGATGCGCGACAGACCAGACAACAACAGCACTCAATTGCGGATGTCTAATCCAACATGTGATGCGGGTAGATTTTCCAGAAGCGGCGAACAGATAAAACGCAAAGATCATCAGCAGATTGTTGACCCCCGTTCCAGCCATATTGTGACCCCAAAACACTGTGCCTTCTGTGGCACTATACCCAATAACCATCAGTACAATCGCCACTAGGGATGCAATCACAACAACTTTTTTGCCATTGTCGCCAAACGACATTCGTTGATCGATTGCCACACGTTTCAAGACATGCGCACCAACCCAAAGGGCCTGACCAAGGATAAGTAGGATCATTTAAGTTCCAGTCCTGCAATTGCGTCCACTTTGGCTAGCGTCGCGCGGGCGGTGACGATATGCAAGTTTTCAACAATCTTGCCATCAACAACCGCGACTCCCTGGCCTTCGGCTTCAGCCTTTGCAAAAGCGGCAATCTGACGAGTAGCAAGATCAATCTCACTTTGTGTAGGCGCGAACGCGGCATTGGCCACCGCAATCTGAGATGGATGGATCAGACTTTTGCCATCAAATCCAAGGTCACGCGCCTCTTCGCATTCAATTTTAAATCCAACTTCATCATTGAACGCATTGTACACCCCATCAATTGCTACGATCCCGTGAGCACGCGCTGCAAGCAAACACATCTGTAATGATGCCATTAACGCACCACGCGTACGGGTGTTCAAATCCTTCGCAAGATCATTTGTACCAATCACAAACCCTGCAATTTGGGGGTGCGCGGCAATTTCAACGGCATTCATTATACCAAGCGGCGTTTCCATCATTGCCCAGATTGGCTTGTCAGTCAGCTGCACCAGTCCATCAACATCCGTCACATTGTTTACTTTTGGCATTAACACTGCATCACACGCCATTGAATTTGCGGCTCTTGCATCACAGGCGCCCCAACGCGTGTCTAGGCCATTGATGCGTACAACACACAGCCGATTTCCATACCCACCTTTGTCCAGTTCATCGGTCAAAGTTGCCCGCGCAGTAATTTTCTCGTCGGGTGTGACCGCATCTTCAAGGTCCAATAATACCACATCGACTGGCAAGCTCCGCGCTTTGTCTAACGCACGTAGCCGCGATCCAGGGATATATAGAGCAGATCGGAAAGGGCGAGTCATAAGGAAGTCCTCGTAATAAAATTACGTCAAAAGGTCAAATTTTGACAGATATTGCAAGCCAAAAATGCCGCAGCGCAGCACAACAACCACCATAATAAGGCATCAATCATTTTTTAAGTTGTTAACCGCGCACACGCGGCAATAAAATTCTACCCAAAATCTTTGAGCACGTCTAAAGTATAATTAATAAAAATATTAAATTTTGACTTACTGTCATGTGCCTTCGTCCCGTTCGCGTCAACCCAGTCACGTCATTAAGCAGATCACTCTATAATCGCTAAATAATTGGCTTTCAGTTACGGCGAAGAGCGCCAGTCTTTCGGCATCGTCGCAAACAACACAGTTGTAGAGGCTTTGGCATCGCTAAAAACTGGAAGATGGACGATCGCGATAACACAGGCCAGTAGTTCGGCCTACCTTGTCACCAGCAGGACTGCGTTTAAAGCTTTTGCAAAATCCTACCTAACCCCGATTGCAGCGCTTAACCCAGCATCCCATCCCAAATTAACTTGCACGAAATTGACAAAAGTACCCATGTGACGACACCAAAAAAAAACTTGTCAGGCAATACGCGTATCAGACAGTAGCCAATATAAACGCCGACCACAGCTGGTATCAACAACATCAACGCAACTCGTAGGTTCTGCAAATCGAATTGTCCCAAAAAGTAGTAGGGCACGATTTTTGTCAGGTTCATCATCGCAAAAACGATTGTTGTGGTGCCTGCAAACGCCATTTTAGTGAGACCCATTGGCATGACCCAAATTTGCCACGGCGGGGCCCCTGCGTGGCTCACAAAACTAGTAAAACCTGCCACAGTTGTCCAAATTACGCCACGCGCCCAAGTGGGTGGACACGGTGCAGCGTCTGATTTGCGACGCAGCAGATAATTTAGCGCAAATATCGCCCCAATCATCCCAATCAGCAGCCGCACCAAATTTTCAGACACGACCTCGGCTGTCACCCATCCAATAGTGCAACCCAATATCGTTCCTACAGCCGCAATCTTCAACAAATCATGGCGGAACTCGCGGCGGTAGGCCCAGACCCCAAAAATATCCGAGAAGAGGAATACAGGCAGCAGTAGCCCCGCCGCCGTTACGGGTGAAATGACCAGAGACAGCACCGGCACCGCCAACATCGAAAACGCAGGCAATCCACCCTTGGAAAGGCCTGTGAAAACAGCAGAAATTACGGCTAAAGACCAAAAAAGTGTTCCATCCACATCGTATCCTTTCAGAGTAGGTAAGCCTTAGGGAATCATTTCGCTGACATTTTATACTCAGTCAATTCAGCTTTTTTCAGTTCGACTTTATCGCAAAAATTTCTCTATAAACAATGGTCTGTTATCAACAATGCAGCGCTGCAGCGCAGCACACTTGCGCGGACGGGTCCAAACGCTTAGTCACGCCTAAAATAAAATACGATCTCTCCCCGAACAACAAAGGACCCATTGAAATGGCCAGACCTAAAATTGCTCTGATCGGCGCCGGTAACATCGGCGGCACCCTCGCCCACCTTGCAGCAGTCAAAGAACTTGGCGATGTAATCTTGTTCGACATCGCTGATGGATTGCCACAAGGCAAAGCCCTCGATATCGCAGAATCTGGCCCCTCTGAAGGCTTTGATGCAAATATATCCGGCACATCCGATTACGCTGACATTTCTGGCGCAGACGTGTGCATTGTCACTGCAGGCGTGGCACGAAAGCCAGGCATGTCGCGTGACGACCTTTTGGGTATCAACCTCAAGGTCATGAAATCAGTTGGCGAAGGTATCGCGAAACACGCGCCAAATGCGTTTGTAATTTGCATCACAAACCCACTTGATGCGATGGTTTGGGCATTGCGCGAATTTTCTGGCTTACCACACCATATGGTATGTGGCATGGCAGGTGTGCTGGACAGCGCGCGTTTCCGTCATTTTCTAGCAACTGAATTTGGCGTGTCCATGCGTGATGTAACGGCGTTTGTTCTAGGCGGTCATGGCGACACCATGGTTCCACTTGCCCGTTATTCAACGGTTGGCGGCATCCCTCTGCCAGACCTCATTGAAATGGGCTGGACAACACAAGATAAGCTCGACGAAATTGTCCAGCGGACCCGCGATGGTGGCGCTGAGATCGTTGGTCTGTTGAAAACAGGCTCTGCATTTTATGCCCCTGCAACATCAGCAATTGAAATGGCAGAAGCTTTTCTGAAGGATCAAAAGCGTGTTCTGCCCTGTGCGGCTTATGTTGATGGTGCCTTGGGCTTGAATGGAATGTATGTCGGCGTACCGACAGTCATCGGTGCTGGCGGCGTTGAACGTGTTATTGATATTAAGATGAACAAAATTGAACAGACCATGTTCGACAGCTCCGTTACGGCAGTCAAAGGCCTTGTAGATGCATGCAAGGGTATCGATTCTTCACTGACCTAAATGTGAAATTGCACATCTAAAATATTTAAAGGCGTCTCGTTTTGGGCGCCTTTAATGCGAAAATCACCATCTGAAAATATTTTTAACTTCATTACGCTTATTTTTTTGTTATGTTTTGCAAATTAAAAAGATGCATTTCAAGTATGCACAGATGTATTTATGTTGTTGATGCTATAATTTGTGATCACACAAATTATAGCTGTGATCACAAATGTCGCTTTTCGACCTCTAAGCTGAAAAAGCCGTTCGTCACACCCGTTTAACAGGTCTATAGCAAATTCAACGCTTATCAGACCGAAGGACGGATTTATGAATATCCACGAATATCAGGCTAAGGCGCTTCTTGCATCTTACGGGGCACCTATCAGCGATGGGCGCGCAGTCCTTAAGGCAGAAGACGCAAAGACCGCAGCTAGCGAATTGGACGGGCCGCTGTGGGTTGTTAAGGCGCAGATCCACGCAGGTGGCCGCGGCAAAGGTCACTTTAAAGAAGTCGGTGCTGGCGAGGCTGGCGGCGTGAGACTGACCAAATCAGTTAGCGAAGCCGCAGACGAAGCCAAAAAAATGTTGGGGCGTACATTGGTTACCCATCAAACTGGACCAGCAGGCAAACAAGTCAACCGCGTCTACATCGAAGATGGCGCAGGTATTGAATCTGAATTCTATCTTGCATTACTAGTGGATCGCCAGACATCGCGCATCGGGTTTGTTGTTTCAACCGAAGGCGGCATGGACATTGAAGAAGTTGCTGCCAATACCCCAGAGAAAATTATCAATTTCACCGTTGATCCAGCCACAGGATATCAGGCTTTTCACGGCCGCCGCGTTGCATTCACGCTTGGCCTCAAGGGTCAGCAAGTCAAGCAATGCGTCAACCTCATGGGTTTGTTGTACAAAGCATTTGTTGAAAAAGACATGGAAATGCTGGAGATTAATCCACTGATTGTCACTAATGACGGTGATCTCAAAGTGCTTGATGCTAAAGTATCTTTTGACGGCAATGCCATTTATCGACATGCCGACATCGCAAGCCTGCGCGATGAAACCGAAGAAGATCCTAAAGAACTTGCCGCTTCAAAATTTGACCTTAACTACATCGCGCTCGATGGTGAAATTGGCTGCATGGTCAATGGCGCAGGTCTTGCAATGGCGACGATGGACATCATTAAATTGTATGGTGCAGAACCTGCAAACTTCCTTGATGTGGGCGGAGGCGCGACCAAAGAAAAAGTCACCGAAGCATTTAAAATCATCACGTCAGACCCACAAGTCAAAGGCATCCTCGTTAATATCTTCGGCGGCATCATGCGCTGCGATGTCATCGCAGAAGGTGTTGTTTCTGCGGTCAGAGAAGTTGGCCTGAAGGTACCACTTGTGGTGCGTCTCGAAGGTACGAACGTTGATGAAGGCAAAGCCATTATAAACAATTCCGGCCTGGATGTAATTGCAGCGGACGACCTTAAAGACGGCGCCGAAAAGATCGTGAAAGCCGTCAAAGGTTAACCTGCGCCCATCGCGCCAGTTCAAGAATTCGAAGGAGCCTCACATGGCCATTCTCATCGACGAAAACACTAAAGTCATCTGTCAGGGCCTCACGGGCTCGCAGGGTACGTTCCACTCCGAACAAGCAATTGCTTACGGGACCAAAATGGTCGGCGGGGTCACCCCAGGTAAGGGCGGCCAGACGCATCTCGACCTGCCAATCTTTAATTCCGTTCACGAGGCGATGCATGTGACCGGGGCAAACGCCTCTGTTATCTATGTACCACCACCATTTGCGGCTGACTCAATCCTCGAAGCTATTGATGCAGAAATCGAATTAATCATCTGCATTACTGAAGGCATTCCTGTGCTAGACATGATGAAGGTCAAACGCGCTCTCGAAGTATCCAAATCCCGTCTAATTGGGCCAAATTGCCCTGGCGTGATCACACCCAACGCCTGCAAGATCGGCATCATGCCTGGCCATATTCACAAACGTGGGTCCGTCGGTGTTGTATCGCGCTCAGGTACGCTGACCTATGAAGCAGTCAAGCAAACTAGCGACAGTGGCCTTGGCCAGTCAACTGCCGTTGGCATTGGCGGGGACCCAATTAAGGGTACGGAACATATCGACATCCTCAATATGTTTCTGGATGACGAAGAAACACATTCAATGATCATGATTGGTGAAATTGGCGGATCTGCCGAAGAGGAGGCCGCAGAATTTTTAACAGCGCAAAAAAAGAAAGGTCGCTGGAAACCTACAGCTGGTTTCATCGCTGGCCGCACTGCCCCCCCCGGACGTCGCATGGGCCACGCAGGTGCCATTGTTGCAGGTGGTAAAGGTGACGCAGAATCCAAAATTGAAGCAATGAAATCCGCTGGCATCATCGTAGCCGACAGCCCCGCAACATTGGGAGAGGCTGTGTTGAAGGCAATTGGAAAATGATTTCGCAATGCCAAGGTTGGGGGGCTATTTGTCCCCCAACAATACTTTTTTGGGACACTCGGTTACAGCTACATCAAGATCCCTAAATCATGTCGTGACTTAAAAATAAAAAATAGGTAGATATTTAATGCCTCAAATATTGATAAACGATCACCTGCACTGTCTCGCACATTTCCCAAAAGACGCAGGCGTTTCTGTGAACCAATATCTAATTAGGCAGTTCGGTTTCCATGGATTTAAAGGTTCCACATTTGTGCAAACACACAAGTACCTTCGCTATTCACGCATTGCTCCACAACACATTCTCCTGCACGCGCTGGAAAAATTCATGCCACAACGAAATTTAGCAAATTTCTTCACTATGGTCCACTGTCTAAGAACGCGCTTAATTCCCATTTTCAAAATTAGGCAACGCATACAATTAAAAAAAATTCATTTGATCTTGCACGGTTTATTAGCGAATCAGTTAGAAGAATTCCCAAAAAAAATGTTTGCCAACTTCAGCGATTTCTTACCTCAAAAAACGCTCTTATCGTGTGTTGAGAGAGTTTTAAAATTGGAGGATGGTTTTGGCAAGATCGTTACACATGTAGCAACACTAGCCAGCAGAGATGCAAGCATACTTAGCAACCAGCACATTCAACATAGATCTAACAAAAACAGTGATGTGGAGATCAAGATTTTTAAACGCCGACACATAGCGGTGAAACAATTTCACCCCAAAGACTGCGAACGTCAAAGCGTGCAGCAAAAAATCAAATGGTTCCAAAAGTCACAATATGTCTTACCAAGCATGCAACATGAAAATTCAACGTCGGTGTAATCCGTGAAACTTGCACACTCCGCAGTACAAACGCCCATTTGCCCGTCCCCGTTTCTGACCAAGGTGCCGAAATGACTGAACAATCTTCCAATGACCAATTTCACGCATTGTCCTTCATGCAAGGCCATAACGCAGAATATATCGAACAGCTTTATGCAAAGCATGCGGATGATCCAAATGCTGTAGATGAAAGCTGGCATGCGTTTTTCAAGTCATTAGACGATGCGCCTGCAGATGCTAAGGCTGAGGCTGCTGGCCCATCTTGGGCGCGGAAAGATTGGCCCCCCATTCCGAACGATGATCTAACGGCGGCACTGGATGGTCAGTGGGCTGCAGAGCCTGAGGCTGCTGGCCAAAAGATCAAAGATAAAGCAGTGTCCAAAGGCGTTGAGGTATCCGAAGAACAGATCCGCAATGCAGTGTTGGATTCGATCCGAGCACTGATGATCATTCGCGCCTATCGGATCAGAGGGCATCTTGTAGCAGACCTTGACCCACTTGGCATGCGCGACGAAATTCCGCACCCCGAACTGGATCCTGCAACCTACGGCTTCAAGCCTTCAGACATGGATCGCCCAATATTTATAGATAATGTGCTTGGACTCGAAGTTGCGTCAATGAAAGATATCCTTGCAATCGTGCAACGTACATATTGCAGTACTTTTGCGCTGCAATACATGCACATTTCCAACCCTCAAGAAGCCGCATGGCTGAAAGAACGGATAGAGGGTTTAGGTAAAGAAATCACGTTCACAAAGCAAGGACGTAAAGCGATTTTAAACAGCCTTGTTCAGGCCGAAGGTTTTGAAAAATTCTTGCATGTTAAATACATGGGCACCAAAAGGTTTGGTCTGGACGGTGGCGAAAGCTTGATACCAGCAATGGAGCAAATCATTAAACGCGGTGGGCAGCTTGGTCTTCGCGACATCGTAATCGGCATGCCCCACCGTGGCCGTCTTAGTGTGCTCGCCAATGTGCTGAAAAAACCCTACCGCGCGATCTTCAACGAATTTCAAGGGGGATCCTCCAGCCCTGAAGACGTCGACGGATCCGGCGATGTAAAATACCACCTTGGCGCATCATCTGATCGTGAATTTGATGGCAATTCAGTCCACCTTTCACTGACCGCGAATCCATCCCACCTTGAGGCCGTGAACCCTGTTGTGCTGGGTAAAGTGCGTGCCAAGCAGGATCAACAGAACGATAAGTCTCGCACGCAATCCATGGCAATCCTGTTGCACGGCGATGCCGCATTTGCGGGCCAAGGCGTTGTGGCCGAAGGTTTCGGCTTGTCCGGTCTGCGCGGGCACCGCACTGGCGGCACCATGCACATCGTAGTTAATAACCAAATCGGTTTCACCACCGCGCCACACTTCAGCCGCTCGTCACCTTACCCAACCGACATCGCATTAATGGTCGAAGCACCTATTTTTCACGTTAACGGTGACGATCCAGAAGCGGTGGTGCACGCCGCCCGAGTAGCCACAGAATTCCGTCAAAAGTTCCACAAAGACGTAGTCCTTGACATCATTTGCTATCGCCGCTTTGGCCACAACGAAGGTGACGAGCCAATGTTCACCAACCCGGTGATGTATAAAAAGATCAAACAACAAAAGACCACGTTGACGCTCTATACAAATTGCCTCGTGAAAGATGGTCTTGTACCGGAGGGCGAGATTGAGGGTATGAAAGAGGAATTCCAGACCTACCTTTCAAATGAATTTGATGCTGGAACGGATTACAAACCCAATAAGGCTGATTGGCTCGATGGAAAATGGTCACACCTGGATAAACTCGAGAAAGACAAATACCAACGCGGCAAAACATGGATCAAAAAAGAGACTTTTGATGAAATTGGCAGGGCACTGACAACCGCACCAGATGATTTCCCAATGCACAAAACCTTAAGTCGCATTTTTGCGGCGAAAGCAAAGATGTTTGAAGCAGGCGAAGGTTTAGACTGGGCCACTGGTGAAGCACTTGCCTTCGGCTCACTCCTGACGGAAGGCTACCCTGTTCGTCTTTCCGGTCAAGATTCTGCACGCGGTACATTTTCGCAGCGTCATTCAGCATTGGTCAATCAAGACACTGAAGAACGCTACTATCCACTGAACAACATCCGAGAAGGTCAGGGCAACTACGAAGTCATAGACTCCATGTTGTCGGAATATGCAGTCCTCGGGTTTGAATACGGCTACAGCCTTGCTGAACCCAATGCGCTAACCCTCTGGGAAGCACAATTTGGCGATTTTGCCAACGGTGCTCAGATTATGTTTGACCAGTTTATCAGCTCTGGTGAATCTAAATGGCTGCGCATGTCTGGCCTAGTTTGCCTACTGCCCCACGGCTACGAAGGTCAAGGACCAGAACATTCGTCCTCGCGCCTTGAACGTTTTTTAACCATGTGCGGAGGCGACAACTGGATCGTGGCAAATTGCACAACGCCGGCCAACTATTTCCACGTCCTGCGCCGCCAATTGCATCGCAGCTACCGCAAACCACTGATCATGATGACGCCAAAATCACTTCTGCGTCATAAGATGGCAGTGTCAAAGGCTGACGAATTCCAAGAAGGGTCATCCTTCCACCGTGTGCTTTGGGACGATGCGCAACATGGCAATTCCAGCACCAAGCTGCAGCTAGATGACAAAATCAAACGCGTTGTCATGTGTTCTGGTAAAGTTTATTTTGACTTGTTAGAAGAACGCGACGAACGTGGCCTTGATGACGTCTACATCATGCGCTTTGAACAGTTCTATCCGTTCCCCGCTCAGTCCGCTGTGAAGGAACTTGAACGCTTTAAAAACGCGCAGATGGTATGGTGTCAGGAAGAACCCAAAAACCAAGGTGGGTGGTCGTTTATGGAACCTAATATTGAGTGGGTCCTGACCCGCATTCAGGCCAAACATTCACGCCCGAAATACGCTGGCCGCACCGCCGCAGCATCCCCTGCAACGGGCCTCGCGTCGCGCCATAAAGCAGAACAAACCGCACTCGTTGACGATGCGCTTACCGTTAAAGGATCAGTATAATGACCGAAGTCCGCGTCCCCACCCTTGGCGAAAGCGTCAGCGAAGCAACAGTTGCAACATGGTTTAAAAAGCCTGGTGATACCGTCGCCATCGATGAGATGTTATGCGAACTTGAGACGGATAAAGTTACGGTCGAGGTACCTGCCCCCATCGCTGGCACCCTGTCCGAAATCGTCGCCGCCGAAGGCGACACCGTTGGCGTTGATGCCCTACTCGCGCAGATCAGTGAAGGTAACGAAGCGACTCCAGAAAAATCGAATAATAATGAAGATGTACTTAAGGCTAAAGAACTACCCACCGCAAAGGCCGAAGCAGAAGCCTCTAAATCTGGCGACAACAACAATGGTGCCTACATGGACATCATGGTCCCTACCCTTGGTGAATCCGTGTCAGAAGCGACCATCTCCACGTGGTTTAAGAGTGTGGGCGAAGCGTTTGAAGCCGACGAAATGCTTTGCGAGCTTGAAACTGACAAAGTTAGCGTTGAAGTCCCAGCACCAGCAGCAGGCGTGATGACCAAATTGCTCGCCCAAGAAGGCTCAACCGTTAAGGCAGGTGGCAAGCTTGCTGTTATGTCCACAAATGCGTCAGCATCAGCTGCCCCCGCACCTGCAACAATATCCGCTGCTGTGTCCACATCCAAAGATGTCGAAGACGCGCCCAGCGCCAAGAAATTAATGGAGGAAAACCACCTCACTAATATTGAAGGTACCGGTAAAAATGGCCGCATCATGAAAGAAGACGTACTTAAGGCACTTGCAGCACCCTCGCCAGCTATGGTTTCAGCTGCACCACCCAAATCAAATTTGCGTGCACCTGTGCAAAATGCTCGTGAAGAACGCGTTAAAATGACTCGCCTGCGACAGACTATCGCACGCCGGCTCAAAGAGTCCCAAAATTCCGCCGCTATGCTGACCACCTACAACGAGGTCGACATGACTGAAGTCATGGCTTTACGCAACGAGTACAAGGACTTGTTCCTACAAAAGCATGGTGTAAAGCTTGGCTTTATGTCATTTTTCACTAAAGCCTGCGTCCATGCTCTAAACGAAGTACCTGAAGTTAATGCAGAAATCGACGGCACCGATGTGATTTACAAGAAATACGTCAACATGGGTATCGCTGCAGGTACGCCAACAGGCCTAGTTGTTCCCGTCATCAATGACGCTGACCAGATGTCATTCGCGGTTATCGAAAAAGCCATTGCTACAATGGGTGCAAAAGCACGCGACGGCAAGCTGACCATGGCCGAAATGCAGGGTGGCACATTCACGATATCCAACGGCGGCGTCTACGGATCTCTGATGTCATCACCAATTCTAAACCCGCCACAGTCGGGCATACTCGGCATGCATAAAATCCAGGACCGCCCCATGGCTATCAAAGGCGAAATCGTAATCCGCCCAATGATGTACCTCGCCCTCAGCTACGATCATCGAATAGTAGACGGTAAAGGCGCAGTGACATTCTTGGTGCGCGTTAAAGAAGCACTTGAAGATCCACGTCGCTTGTTAATGGACCTGTAACGGGTTCATCGCATGATTTACACCATTTCCATCACTGCCCGCCGGGAATTTTATTTGCCAAGTCACTTCGCCCTTACTAGGCGAGGTTTCGGTGGTGACTGTCCCTCATTGATTCAGATCTCATCCACTATTTTAAACAAGCCACTACTGACATCTAATGGCCGGCATGATGCTCCATCGATTGCGCTTAATGCCGATTAAATTTCACCAGATCGACTATCTTACAAACACCCTCTACAGTCGTTTCAACGATTTTGTGTTTAAGCAGCTGAGCTTCACTCGTGCCGTCATTTACATCACGCCTATTTTCCGTCTCATTACGGTCAAACTTTATCACCAAATTTTGAAAATTTACGTGCAGGTCCCGTTTGAATGCGTCAAGCATCCCAAACTTCTGAGCCATCGGCCCTTCACGCTCAGCCTCAACAGCAGGCGCGAACTCGCGCACTCAATATGCTCCACTTTCGCCACCCACCCATCCCCCTGCAAAGCCAGCTTCCAACAAAAAAAAGCCAAATGCATTGCCCGCACCGTGAAAGCCGCCGCATGACCCCAGAACTCACAATCCTCGCCCTCGCAGGTCTTCTTCAAGCGCTACAATTCGCCATCATGGCAATCCCTGCAAACCTTGAGCTAGGCTCCATCAAAACCATGTCGGCGCGCGACCCTGACAGCATGGAAGGCAAAACTATATTCGAACAGCTTTCTCCTAAGACAGGCCGCCTTGCACGAGCGATGAACAACCATTTTGAGGCACTAATTCTCTTCACTCTGGCCGTCGTCGTCGTACAAATGTCAAGCCAAAACAATGCTTTAACCGCAGGCTGCGCATATGTATACCTAATTTCGAGAATCGCATATATCCCTGCCTATTACTTTGGCCTTAGCCCATGGCGTAGCTATATTTGGTTTATCGGCTTCGGTGCGACCCTAGCAATGATTATATCTACATTTATTTAAGTCCGGCTACTTATAGAATGTGTACTGCTTGTGTACGCGCTATCTAAGCTTAGAGTGCCTCCAAATGATCCGCCTAAAACTTTAAGGAATTTCTTATGTCTAGTTACGACGTCATCATCATTGGATCCGGTCCCGGAGGCTACGTTTGCGCCATTCGTTGCGCGCAATTAGGTCTAAAAACTGCTGTTGTTGAAGGCCGTGATACACTTGGTGGTACCTGTTTGAATATCGGCTGCATACCGTCCAAAGCGCTCCTGCACGCGACTCACATGCTGCACGAGGCAGAACATAATTTTGCTGCCATGGGCCTTAAAGGAAAAACGCAGTCAGTCGATTGGAAACAGATGATGTCGTATAAAAATGACACCATCGCGACGAACACCAAAGGCATCGAATTTCTATTTAAAAAGAACAAGATAGATTGGCTCAAGGGATGGGGTTCAATCCCTGAAATAGGAAAAGTGAAGGTCGGTGATGATCTGCATGACGCCAAGAACATCATCATTGCTTCCGGCTCCGAAGTGTCATCGCTTAAGGGCGTTAAAATTGACGAAGAAAATATCGTCTCTTCAACAGGCGCGCTCGAACTGGCCAAAATCCCAAAAAAATTGATCGTTATTGGTGCGGGTGTGATTGGGCTTGAACTGGGTTCAGTTTACAAACGCCTCGGCGCTGATGTCACGGTGATTGAGTTCCTCGATACCATCACTCCTGGTATGGACGCCGAAATACAAAAAGGATTTAAAAAAATTCTCGCTAAACAAGGGCTTAAATTTATAATGGGCGCTGCTGTCCAGGGTGTAGAACGCAAGAACAACAAAACCTCAGTCGCCTACAAACTTCGCAAAGACGACAGCGAACACACTCTTGATGCCGATACAGTTTTGGTTTCAACAGGGCGGCGCCCCTATACTGATGGGCTAGGGCTTACTGAACTTGGAGTTGAGATATCAGAGCGTGGGCAAATCAAAACAGACAGCCATTATAAAACTAACATTAATGGCATTTATGCGCTTGGTGATTGCATCGATGGACCAATGTTGGCCCACAAAGCCGAAGACGAAGGCATGGCCTGCGCCGAAGGCCTCGCAGGGCAAAAGCCACATGTTAACTATCGCGTTATACCTGGTGTCATTTACACCCACCCTGAGGTTGCAAATGTCGGCAAAAACGAAGAGCAGCTAAAAGAAGACGGTCAAGACTATAAAGTCGGCAAGTTCAGCTTTATGGGCAACGGACGCGCCAAGGCGAATTTCGCAAGCGACGGATTTGTAAAAATTCTTGCAGATAAAGTAACCGACCGGATTCTTGGCGCACATATCATCGGCCCAATGGCAGGTGATTTGATCCATGAAATCTGTGTGGCAATGGAATTTGGGGCGTCGGCAGAAGACCTCGCACGGACCTGCCACGCGCATCCCACATATTCAGAGGCAGTGCGCGAAGCAGCACTTGCGTGCGGTGACGGTGCGATCCACGCCTAATACATTAAGGCTGAGTTAACCAATAAAACGTCAAGAAAAAGAGGCGGTGCCAGAAATGGCCCGCCCAATATTTAATCTACACCATGCCTTGGCCACAAGTGTCGTGCATCCTACTTCTCATGCAATCCTGGCGAGCGTTTACTCTTACGCATTTTAATGCCTAAGAATGCACTCAGCTTAAAAATGACCGTCGCGTCTTCAACAGAATCTGGTGGAGTGCATTAAAGCCGATACTTGTGCTTTATGGTCGAAATAACAATATGCTAATAAAGTCATACTTAAACAGTATCCTTATGTTATATCATTGATATTAATGGTATTTAATTTTTATATCACAACACAATTATTAAAAAATGATACTTTGTTAAATGGTAGATGCACCGGAAGAAACTTTTTCGAGGTAACATCTATAAGCTTCGCCGCCTATAACTCTTTAGCCTCGTGCTTATAGACCTTTCAGCAATCAATTTAGCCAATCTGAAAAACCTCATCTACGGCCACACTTTAATTGTGGTAACCGTTCTTTAGCCACTATCGTGCATCATTTTAAGCTGCGTGCATTAACTTGGTTAATTGGGCATGCATGATATGATGGCAACCCATCTGATTGTAGCGATATTGCAAATCATGATTGAAACTGCCGCCTTGATGACAGCAAAATAGAAGGCATAGACTGACGCAGCACATAGCTAAAACCCATGCGCCACACAGGTGACGAACATGCTAAGAAAACTCAATCCATTACCTTGCCATATCGAACAACTCAGTTTTAATCTGTTAGTTAAAGACTGCTAGATTGTACTAAAAGTGGCGCTGAATTTTTCGATCGCTAATGATGAATCTAAATAAATGATACGCCGTAACATTAAAACTTGCACAACGAATGCGCATCAAGGAAGATTAATTTCGCAAAACTTTGGTGTGGATCTCTGCCTATCAGAAAAAAATATTATTTAGACTTTTAACATTCGTAGGCCCTGCGTCGCATCTGCGCGCACAGCAAGCTTCAAACTCGCTTCGTCCCCCGCCTTTAACGCCGCTAGGATAAGTTTATGGTTTCGTGGTGGCTCTGTTCTTCGCAACCGACCATATAGCTTTGACATCGTAGGTCCAAGTTGTAGCCAAACTGTCTCTGCCATGGCGAGCATGGCGGGCGCTTGGGCCCTTAAGTATAATGTGCGATGAAATTCCAGATTAAGCCGAATATATCCCGGTGCATCTTGGCGTGCAATTACAGACACGACACGATTATTGATTTCTTCCAGCCGATCAATCAGCGCCAAATGTGCGCGCGGCAACGCCCGCGCAGCCAACTCAGGTTCTAACAAAGCCCGCAATGTTGCCAATTCTTCGATTCGTTCATTCGATAATTCAGGCGTCGAGACCCGTCCAGATGACGACAAGAACAACGCGCCCTCTGCAATCAACCGCCGCCCAGCTTCGCGGGCCGGCGTCATTGATACCCCAAATTCCTTACCAATTCCACGCAGCGTAAGCGCCTGCCCAGGATCAATTTCACCATGCATAATGCGAGATCTAAGCGCGCGGTACACACGGTCATGGGCAGCGCCCATTGGCTTAGTCGCTTCAGATTGGATCAACATAGAGTGTTTGTGGCCGTATCATAGCTAGAGGTCAATCAAAACGAACGCGGTGCAGCACTCCACCGTGCATGCGCAACCATGTGCGACAAGCCTTATGCGTTGGATACAGCCGCTCAACGGCAGCCCAAAATTGCGGACTGTGATCCATATGCTTTAAATGTGCGACCTCGTGGGCAACAACGTAATCAAGCACCTCTGGTGGGGCCATAATGAGGCGCCAAGAATACATTAAATCGCCAGCAGATGAACATGACCCCCAACGGGACCGCGTATCACGCAAACTGATCCGCCCATAAGGTTTACCCAAAGCCTGCGAATAACGATCAGAAGCATCGGCCAAAACATCACGAGCCTGCAATTTCAAAAATGCCTCCACACGTTTGCCTGTTTTCTCTGGATCATCAGGCAAGATCAACGCACCATCAACCAACCGCGCCCGTTTGACGTCTCCAGCCACCAACGATAATTTAACGCCCCGAAACATTACCGAACCACCGATCTGAACCTGAACCTCAGGCTCAATAGCATTCAGATGTCCGCGCAACCACTTTTCGCGGTCACGCAGAAATGCCAGACCTTCGCGTTCCGGCACACGATGTGGCAACGTCAACGTCGCGCGACCGTCTAAACGCGATATTCGCAGGGACAACCGCCGCGCCTGTGCAGACCGTCGCAGCTGAACCTCCACAGGGGGGTTGCCTTCAAGGATCAAACGTCCCATATCCGCCTTTCATATTTACCCGTGCCAATAGCCTTTGACTCGACTTGTGTCTTATGGCAGTTGGCGACGATCTGGCCAAGTGGCCTGCGCTGTTGAAGGAAGATCAAATGCCAAAGGAAGAGTGGGGCACAAAACGCCTCTGCCCGACCACCGGAAAACGGTTCTACGACCTGAACGCTGATCCGATCATCAGCCCCTACTCGGGTGAAATCGTTGTAGTGGAGACAGGCAAGACCCGCACCATGGTCGCTGATGCTGCTGACGCCCAAACTAAGGCGAAAGACAATGAGGCCGAAGACGACGATCTCGTGCTCGATGATGATGACGATGACGAAAATGAGTCTAGTCTAGGCGATGACGTGCTCGAAGATGAGGACGACGACACCATCCCACTGGATGAGATCGCCGATGTCGCCGCTCCAAGTGACGATAATTAACACCTTAAGAAAATTTAGGGTTTTAGGGCGGGATTTTCCCTTGATCTCGCCCGCCCTGCAGCCTAATCATCTCTGATACTATGCGCCCGCTGTGCCAGCAGCATTTACTTCGGCGTAAACACCCTATTGTTAGGGGCATTAGCTCAGCTGGGAGAGCGCCTGCATGGCATGCAGGAGGTCAGCGGTTCGATCCCGCTATGCTCCACCATACCTTTTATCAAATATAATCCACGTAGCGTTTTAATAGCTCACCACAAAGGTGGAGTTGCATAGTGCATCAAAATTAATATTTACTGCATTAACAACTTGGCATATTTTATATCTACCCTGCCAATTCACTAAAACATATCAATTACGGCGAGTATGACAGCGGAGTGAAATTCC
>JAPKAD010000026.1 GCA_028825445.1 Octadecabacter sp. | reverse complement strand
GTTAAATAAGTAACTTGGTCAGTACTCACATGCGGCATTACAAGCGCCGTACAAAAGATATGAGTAATAACTGATGCTTACTTAGGGTATGCCACTGCTAGTAAGACAATTTATGGCGGGCAGACAAAGATTTGAGCCCTGGGAGGACTTTCACCCTCGTAGTTACATAACCTTAGTCGATTACTGCCTCTGACCCCTTACAAAGAGGCGCCGTTGATCATACTCTTATGATAGTGAAGAAATCACCTATGCGCGACGCTAAGTTTTTTAGGGATGGTTTAAACCTGAATCCCCACGTTTAGACACGTGCGCCTGTTTCGATATCAAAGATCATGATGCGGGATAAGTCTGGCGAGACATTAACATTATCACCAGGAGAGATTTCCATACGGTCACGGGCGACAAGCACAAGTGGCAACTCTCCTAAAAGAAGCAGAAGGTGCGTCTCGGCCCCAGTGGGTTCAATCACGTTAATTTTGGCCGCGGCACCCTTTGGCGTAATCCTCAGATGCTCTGGGCGAACACCGTAGGTGATTTTTTGCCCGTCCACCAATAACGTATCCGGCGGCAGGGGTAAAAAAACATCTTTTGAGATTAATGCGCGGGGAACTTCACCTGAAAGATCAACTGTTGCTGGCAACAGGTTCATTGATGGCGTACCAATAAACCCAGCAACAAATACATTCTTGGGGTCGTCATAAAGTTCGAGCGGCTTTCCAACCTGTTCGATACGGCCCGCATGCATCACCACAATCCGGTCTGCCATAGTCATGGCCTCAACTTGATCATGGGTTACATATACAGACGTAGTCTTAATTCTTTGGTGCATCGTCTTTATTTCGGCGCGCATCGCGACTCGTAACTTCGCATCTAGGTTTGATAATGGTTCATCAAACAAGAACACCTTCGGGTTTCGCACAATTGCGCGACCCATTGCAACGCGCTGTCGTTGGCCACCGGATAACTGTTTTGGCTTTCGTTCAAGTAATTCAGTAAGACCCAATATACTCGCTGCCTCGCTCACCCGGAGATCCTGTTCCCACTTTGGTGCATGCGCAAGCATCATTGAAAAACCCATATTTTGGGCAACAGTGAGATGCGGATAAAGCGCGTAGTTCTGAAATACCATTGAGATATCGCGTTCTTTAGGTGGTAAATTATTGACAATTTTGTCTCCAATGGATATTTTTCCCTCGCCAATATCTTCAAGCCCAGCAATCATGCGCAATAAAGTTGACTTCCCGCAACCTGACGGCCCGACAAGCACCAAAAACTCACCATCTTCTATAGCGACAGAAATGTCCTTTAAAACCTCAGTTTCACCAAATGATTTATGAACGTTTTGAATATTCACTCTTGCCATTTTATGGCCTCCTTAGGTGCAGTTACGCGCACGGTATTGGCAGATGCTGCTCCATCCGAAACCATCAAGCCAATCGCTCCTGAAGACATTATACAGTTCGATTTATCAGTGGCCACTAAGGTAGTGCTCCCAATGCTCGCACTGAGGCTGGGCCCACTCACCGTCACGGTGATGGGAAATATTTTGTCAAATGCGAAAGTTATTTTTTTCGACGCCATCACCTCGCAGATATCATCATACTGCCGAACCAATTGGAACATACCGTCCCGCGTCACACGCGCACCATAATAACGACGGAGCCCTTGGGCCCGCACCACAACACCAGCACTGGACCCAAGGTGAACCATTAAATCGACCTCAACGGTGTAATCTTTCCAGTCACGTGTGCCATGCAGTATGAGGCCTTCACCACGATCATGTGAAATATGAAAGCTTTGCGGAAAATGCTTGGAAAAGACATCTACTGCGTTCACCCACGCCCGATGCCAGAAATCGCTCGGCTCCTTAGGCTTAGTTAAGGTCAGATCAGGGGTGCCAGACCATCCCATCCGGTCGAGCATAACTGTGCTACCAGCTTGCCCATTGATCACCAGCCCCAATTCGGCAATTGGTTGGGCACCAGTGTCAGGCAAAATCCAATCAAGCGTAACATCTTCTCCCGGCTCTAATATTTGGGTCGCCCCGTCGCAATCGACTAAAACGTCACCTTCACCATAGTGACGCATCCGCAGGGCAACCGTAATTGACCCATCGTTTTGTTGCGGTGACATGACTCGCGCTGATACTTTCTGGCCTGGATATATCAGCGGTGATGCCATGAGATCATACGTACGCATACTAAGCACATCAAGCTGTGCAAACATAGGCGATGTAGCAGTAACCGTTCCACCATTGCTGCTGATCTGAATTGCACTATCACTCGAAGATACAAGGCCGTCACCATCTACAATTTGAAAACCCTGCAATGATCCTGGCAGCGAGAAGTGAAATTGCGCTCCCGCTTTTGGTGCATCCAGTACTTTCTGACCAGCCAACTGACGACCAAGGTTGGTAATATAGTAAGCCATACGTACTGCGTCATTGATAGAATTGCCACCATCCGCCGAAGAAATAAGCATCCGATCCGCGATAGGTCCACGCCAATCCGGGCCGGCATTCAATCCATCGAGACCAAGCATGATCCCATGCAAGCATCCAACGTTTCCAGCGTTGCAGTCGGTGTCCCAACCAGATGTATTCACGATCATCTGTCCTTTTGAGAAGTCGTCAGGTGCATAGAGCATAGTCATGATCATTAAGGCATGGTTAGGCATGACGTGGCAGTTACCAAAATACTTATCGTAGCCGTAGTGGTCTTGGATCTTCTGACGGCAATCACGCCAATCGGGCAGGTCATGGTGCCAAACCCGAATATCCGCAATCATTTTTGCCACATTACAATCTTTTGGGATTTGAGAAAGTCCAGTATCAATAAGGTGATCTATATCAGCAGAAATAAATGCCTCAGCCTCCATCGCAGCCCACAGAATTGCGGCATAAACGCTTTCGCCATCATGACTAACACTACCTGCTTCTTTAGCGAGCTTTGCGGCCAGCGCCGGTTTACCTGGTGCGACAAGCGCCCAACCGTCAATAAAAATTTGCGCGCCAATTTGTTCAGCAACTGACAGTCCGTTGGTCTCAATTGATCCGCTTGCTGGGGCCGATATACCATTTTTAAGGTTGAGCCATGCCGTATGCTCTGTCGAGTTGCCATTGCCACCCCACCACAAGATCGAACGCTTTTCGACAATGTAATTAAGCCACGCTTTGCCGATGTCTTCAGCCTTCAAATCTTCGGACAAACCGTAATCTTCTAGCGCACGTAGGAAGGTAAAGGTGCCTGCAACATCATCATCTGTGATAACTAGTGGATCACCCAACTTTTCATGAACATAATATTCAATCGGACCAAGTTCCTTCATGATCTTATCGTAAGTCCAACCCTCAAACGGGCGACCCAAATAGACACCAATTAATTTACCGAGAACGCCCGCGTAGACACGGTCGAGATAGTCTGTTGGTAGTGACATTGAAAAACCCTTTTAACCTTTGATTGAACCGCCAGTGATGCCTTCAATGAAGCGCCGTTGGAGGAAGATGAACAGGACAACGATGGGAGTAGACACCAGCATGGCACCGGCCATCAAGTCTCCCCAGTCTCTGGAATATTGCCCAGAAAGCAGAAAATATGACACAACAGCAGTCCGCGATTCAGGTCCTTGTAGAAAGGTAGTGGCTATCAAAAACTCATTCCATGTGTATAAACCAACAATCAATGAAACGGTTAGAATCCCAGGCCATACCAGCGGTAGATAAACCTTGCTGAATACTTGCCATGGAGTTGCACCATCGACCAAAGCGGCCTCTTCAAGCTCTTTCGGAACAGCCAAAAAGTAGGTGCGAAGAAGCATTATTGAAAATGGGGAAAAGATCGCACAATAGACAAAAGATACGGCAAATATGTTGTTAATAAGCCCTAATTTAGCAAATCCAAAATAGAGTGGAAATAGAAACAATTGGATCGGTGCAGTAGTCGTTGCAAGTAGATAAACGGTCACTATTTTCCATGATTTAATCTTTTTACGCGCAAGAACGTAAGCCGTAAGCGAACCCGTTGTCAGAACTAATGCAATTGTCATGAACATCAGAACGGCAGAATTAAAGAAAGTGCGTGTAAAATTTGCACCCTTCCATGCGTTTGCGTAATTGTTCCAATGAGCGACCTCAGGCATTCCAAGTGGACTCAACGCAATTTCAGGTGTGGTTTTGAGAGAATTTAGTAGCATAAGCACAATAGGGAACAGTGCAATAAAGGCTGCAATTCCCAATAAAGCATAGGTAATTATGATCGTTACACGGCTTTCAACAAGGTTCATTCAGCGTCCTCCCTATTTTGAAGCCTTATGTAAAAGAACGCAGCCGTTAGTCCGAACAGGCTAATTACCAGCGCTGTTGCTGCGGCATAGCCAACACCAAGCTCATAGAACGCCTTTCGGTAAGCCATTGTGCTCAGCACTTCACTGGTAAAGGCAGGGCCACCTTGTGTCATGATAAAGATGAAATCAAACACGAGGAAGGACCAAATTACAGTCATAACCATCATGAGTGCGATTGTCGGCATTATGGCTGGGATCATGACCCATCGCATTAACTGAAAATAATTTGCACCTTCAATCCGCGCACTTTCAATTTGTTCTTGCGACACTTGACGCATCGCGGCAAAAAAGATCACGGCCATGAAGCCCCACCAATGCCACAAATCCGCGACCGCCACACCATACAATGCCGTTGAAGTCTGTGAAAGCGGATCGCGTACATCATACCCGTAGCGGTTAAGCATAGCAACGATTCCACTTTGTGGATTATAGATCATACCCTGCCATATTCGAGCCGTGATCACAGTAGCAATGATCATCGGTAAGAAATATACTACCTGAAAAAAGGTGCGGCCCCGCCGAACAAGCATCAAAAGCGATGCCGCTATTAGGCCTATGGCGATTGGAAAGGTTAAGAACAATGCCGTCCAAATTACATTATTTTTCAGGGCTTTCCAAAAAATTCGATCTCCCCAGAGTTTTTCAAAATTTTCAAACCCTATAAAAGTCGGATTAGAGATTCCGTCCCAGCGATAAAACGCCAAAACTACCGTTAAGAGAGCTGGCAAAAGAATAATAGATACATTTATTATCAGCGTGGGAATGGCAAATAGACGGTACATAACGGCTCCAAAAAATTGGGCTATAATGGGCGGCGACTAGCGCCGCCGCACATTTTAAATTTAGTTAATTATCGCGCAGGGATATCTGCAACTTTGCCTTCAGCCAATTCTTGCTGAAAAATCTTGTCCATTTCAGCTAAAAAATCTTCAGTCGACAAAATATCCAGCCAAACCTCTTCTATACCACTGACAACATATGAATTTGTTGCCGGCGGCATGAACGTCCAAGTCGTATATCCATATTGGTTTTCATTGACGGCAGAAGCTAAGGCCGCCATTGACTCAGTATATAGTGGAATAACGTCTTCGTTTAGAGACACGCCGCTCAAATCGCGGAGTGGCATGTTCCACTCCCCTTGCCAAACATTATTTATATCGGTGTAGAATTCTTCAGAAAAGACTTGATCTATCACCTCCGCAGCACCCTCTGGGTTTTGTGCTGCCGCAGAAATCGAGAATGTTGAACCTATACCAAGAGAGAATATTGGATAGGGAACGCCTTCACCACTTGGGAAACCTACAAACCCTACCTCGTCCTGTCGGCCATTAAAATATTCTGGGACAAGACCAAAATTCCAGCTACCAGTCGGAGACATCGCAGCAGTGCCCTCGGCAAGGTTTGCCATAACTTGTTCACCGTTTAGCGAGAAATAGTCAGGGCCAAAGTACCCCTTATCCCACCAGCTATCTAGCTCATTTATAGCTTCAACAAACGGTTGAGATGTCCAAGGAATTTGACCTGTTAGCGCTTTTTGAACGTTATCTGGTCCCGCGATGGAGTTCAGCGCAATTGATACCTGCCACTCGTTCGCAGGGCGCCAACCCGAATTGCCTGAACCAAACGGTACAATACCTTTTGCCATCATTTCGTCGGCAAGCGCGTTTAATTCTGGAATAGTCGTCGGTGGTGTCCAACCGTTCTCTTTAAAGACAGCTTTATTGTAGAAAAGACCCAAAGTTTCATAAGTTTTTGGCAAAGCATAAAGTTGACCATCAAACCGGCCCAAATCCATAAAAAAGGGCAATATACGATCGTTCCATCCCTTCTCATCTGCGATGTCATCCAACGCCATCAACTGACCCGCTCGGGCCATTGTTGCCACAAAAGATGGCCCAGGTGTGTTGACTACGTCGGGCCCAGTGCCCGATAGCAATGCTACACGCAATTGCTTATCTAATTCAGACCCACGATAGTCGATAGTAAGCTTATCGCCAGGGTTTTTTGCGTTGAACTTATCAATCATAAATTCTGTCAGCGCAGCTTGCTGCTCTGGGTTAGCTGCTTCGTACCACCACGTCACGGCGTCTTGCGCGACAACCGCTTGGGCGCTCACAAATGCTACTAAAGCACCTGAAATTATTTTTAATCTATGTCCCATTTTTTCCTCCAATAATTAATGACAAAGTTAGGTCGATAGTCTCTCGATAATTCTATAGGGTTGTTGCGTTGCCCGGCCTGGCCCAATGGCGGTTCCGTTAAGCCGCTCCACTAAGGCATGTGCCGCTTGGGCACCGAGACTATTTTGAAACTGCGTTACGGTTGTCAAAGATGGTGAAACTAGCCGTGCTGCAGGAATATCATCAAACCCAGCCACAGCTATTTCGTCAGGAATAGACAAACCACGGCCCATCAAGGCGTGCATTACGCCAATTGCCATCAAATCGTTGGCGGCAATAATGGCTGTAGGCTTCTCACCCTTATCAAGAAGTTTGACCGCAGCGCGGGCTCCGCCTTCTTCCGTGAAAGCATCATCCAGCTGTATTAATGCCTTCAGGCGCTTGGACTGAAGTGCTTTGCGGTAACCGTCAACACGCACTGACTGTGGTCCACCACGGCCGGCGATCATTGCGATCCGACTATGCCCTTTTGAAATCAAAAAAGAAGTGAGATCCTCTGCAGCCTGGCTGTTGTCAACGAAAAAATCATCTATAGAAATTGGCCCACCTCTTTTGACCGAGGCCTCTAAACGCACAATTGGGATGCCCGCCTCTATGAACGGCTCCAAGTCAATAATACCCAAGCCAAAGAAGACCCCAATGACACCATCAATACGCCCCTGAAGTGCCATTTTAAGATAATGTAGCTCACGTTCCTTTTGGCCATCCGTACTAACCGTGATCACGTCGTATCCAGCAGCTTCGGCGACGGCCTGCACACCTCGAATAAGTGCAGGATAATAGGGATTCATAATATCTGGCACGACACATGCCAAAGTCATAGTCTGATTAGTGCGTAGCGCGCGCGCCATATAATTTGGCAAATACCCGAGCACACGCACAGCCTCATTGATCTTTGCAACCGTGGTATCTGATATAGAATTACTACCCGCCCCATTTAACACAAGCGAAACAGTGGCCTGCGATACTCCTGCCATCTTAGCAACATCTTTTTGGGTAGCATTTGATTTCATTTTAGTCCTAACGATAATAATCGCGCTTATAAGTATAATAATTGAGCTTATACGTATAAGTAATACGTATAAGTTACCTAGATTCGCAAAATTGTCAATCTTTTGAAACCTAGCTGTAGCTTGAATGCGATTCACCTAACCACTCCCGCAGCAAGTTCATGGGAAAACCAGAACTATACTCTAGAAGAAAGTCTGAGACTTTCGGCCTTTTAAAGAGCGTCATTAATGTTGTTTTGCAAGGACTGTCAGAAATCTCTGAACAATTTTGATTTTAAGTTATCGTTAAAATTATGTTTATTAGTGAGACTAAAAAGGATGGGCAATCACCCCACCTTCGCTAACCGCCTAGCCATCACTATAAAACCATCATCAGACCGCCGCTCCGCCGCCTGAAGGCGAGATCAATACCTCCTGCACCGCCCTTGAGAAGGTTGGTTTGAGATATTGGCAGCAAACTAATTTATCGCGGGCGATTATTAGCGCCAAAGGAGGCATCCGCCTCAATTTATTCATTTGGTCATTGTTTGAGTTTTATCAATCGCCACCCATATGACTGCAGTCACCTTGATCAAAACAGGGATAACCCGGTGTGCATACTAATAGATCTCAAGGATCATAATCGTACAGCCACATGTCTAAAAGAAAGTATAGCGCGACCATTATAAGCGCAGTTAATATTCCACCATAGAATATGTTTATGGCTGGTAGTTTGAACAATTTTTTCTCCGTTTAAGTGGTCAGGGATAGTGCTGAGTTTTGTCATTAACCCTTAGCTACTACCGGGCCACTAGCCATTGAAACAACCTTGGAATCAAACTTAGCGGCTGCATCAGATCTTACACTATGCGCTTCTTCCATTGCTTTATCCGCCGTATCTTTATCAGGCCAGATTGTTACTACGGTTCCAGTAGTTTCACTGGTTTTGATGTTGTAGACATCTATGGCACCTTGTGACTTCATGCGTGGGAAATATACCGTCTTAATTGTGTGGATCATCTCATCCGTCATTGCAGTAAATTCCCAATTTGTCATAGTGGAATACATGGTCTTTTCCTTTCCAAAAAAAATAGGTTTTCGTAAACGAAGTTAAGCATCCTAAGTCCATAAAATCTACATTTTTAAAAAACGTCAAAGTTGAAACCAAATCTTTACCTTGGATTCCCACCTGCAAAACGGGCCAGCCCAAATCGTTCTGTAGCTTTCTGAAGTGGGGGGTCCCGCCGGAGGCTTGTGCAGAGGCTTATACAGCCTGTTTGGTGGGTGTTATGATGTCTGATTAGCGAAAGAGTTTGGCCTCTGATGGAGATCCGTTGGTGGTGTCAGGAGCTACGTCCTGATCCTGGTAGTTTTTTAACTAATAGGCCTAGGATACCTTGGTGCCAAAATTTGATTTATTTAGTTGATAAAAGCTGAATATAGCAATGTCTAAAATGTGGTTTTATAGTTTTTGCCGGAAAGTGTTTTCGCGCCTCCAAATGAATAAACCCGACCCAATAATTATAATCGTCCCTAAACCTGTCCAACCAGACGGAAGCGTATCAAAAACAAAATAACCAATGGCTGTCGCATAGATAACTTGGGCGTACATAGTGGGGGCGAGCGTTGAGGCGTTTGCTAATAAATGAGCGCGGGTAGCAAGAATATGGCTAATGGCCCCAAAGACACCAATAATGACGAGCACACAAAAACCCATATTTGTTTGCGGCCAATGCCAACTTTGCAAAGCAAACGGGGCTATTGCAAAGGTTGCAACTCCACTGGACCATAATTGACTAGTTGAGTTGTTATCTTGTCCAGCCAATAGCCGGGTTAAAATGAAGTAGCTAGATGCGCAAAACAATGCCGCGACAGATAAAATCATCGCCCAATGGAAATCCTCTCCCCAAGGCTGAATAATGATCAAAACTCCCACGAAACCAGCAAAAACGGCTGCAAACCTACGAAACCCAACTTTTTCACCAAGAATAAAGTAGCCAAGTACTGTTATCACCAGTGGCATAGCGAAAAAGATAGCTATCGTAGTCGTGATTGGAAGAAATTGTAACGCCAAAAAATTAAATGTTGTACCTCCTAAAAGAGCTATTGCGCGGCTGAATTGTAGCTTTGGATTATTAGAAACAAATTGGTTCAAACCACCGCGAGGAATGAAAAGTAAAATTAAAACAAGGAACGCACCGCAGTATCTAGCAAAGATGACTTGCACTGCAGGCAGCCCGTATAGGATGAGCCATTTCGCAGAGCTATCTATTAAAGTGAACAGAAAAACCGCTACAAACATTAAGATCACTGCCACTGTTGGCTTGTCTTCTCGTGCTGCCGCTATGACCATTTTGTATTTTTTGCTCATGCTCACCCCAAATATCTAAACTGCAGGAAAGGACGAACAGTTTTGTCTAACAATAACTATCACTAAATAATAATTATAATTATATTAAAAGACACACAGCAATTTCATGCCCCCCCTATTTGCCGCCCACTAAAAGCTGGAATTATTCAGAATTGTGCTTTTACTGATTGGAGGTATCTGCTGAAACATCAAACATCCTCAAACCAGTGCGAATGTAGCCGTTGCTGAATCACATTGATACAGAGCAGCATCCACATTTGCAGATAACGCTAACTCTGCGACTGCATGAAGTATGGTATCGACCTCCATATCGGTTGCCAGGAAGCTAAAATTCAAACGGACAGAACCGGGTTTTTCGAACTCATTTCCAGCCAAAACTTCTTTACGTAACCGGTCTGAACTATCCATATCAATTTCTAAAAGCCGGTGAACATATGGCCCAGCACAAGCACATCCCCCCCGAGCTTGTATCCCATAGCGATCAGACAAAAGTCGCGTTACAAGTTGCTGATGTACATAGCCGCCCTTGCCATCTCTCACGCGGAAAGAAAAAATAGGCAACCGCTCACATGTAAGGTTGCCGAGTAATTCTATGTTTGGGTTGCTGCCCCAAGCCTTCAACGCCTTGCCCGTATTTTCCCGGTTTCGCCGCGTTATAAAATCCTGAGTGATGGCATCTTTTACCAAAAGGCATAGGGCAGCACGCAGATCACCTATCACGTTTGGTGTCCCACTTTCTTCGCGGACTTCGACATTGTCACTGTAGTCATGTCCCTTGGAAGACACAAAACGCACAGTACCCCCCCCAGGCAGCGTGGGCAGGCAAGTCTTTACGGCATCATTGCGCAAAACCAAAAGCCCTGTCGCTTGTGGACCTCCAACAAATTTATGCGGCGACAAGACCACGGCATCAATCATTGCATCTTCTGCGGGGCAGAGATCTACCTTAAGATAAGGAGCACCACCAGCGTAATCCCAAACTACGGCGGCACCAGCCGCTTTCAATGCGCGGGTCACCCCAACAACATCGCTTAAAATACCTGTAACATTGGAGGCCGCAGAGAACGCGCCAATGATCGGACGGTTTTTTATATCCCTAAGCCTAGACGAAAGGTTTAACAAACAAGGCCCACCAGATTCAGCCTCCAAAATCTCTATCACTTCAGCTCCACTTTCACGCCATGGCAAGATGTTGGAATGGTGTTCATAGGGACCAACTAAGACCACCGGCAACTTGCCCTGTGCAACCATTTCGGACACTGAAAAAAGGTGGACCAGCCTATTGATACCTGAGGTTGCGCCCGAACCCGTGAAGATGACCGCATGGTCTTTCGTAGCGTTCAGCTGATCGCGTACGACATTTCTTGCCTGCCGCCGCAAACGCGTCATCATACTGCCAAAATATGACGCTTCCGTATGGCTGTTGGCATACATAGGCAGCAGTTCAGTCAATACAAAGTTCTCAATTTGCCAAAGTGCCCGCCCTGAAGCAACGTAGTCAGCATAGATCACACTTTTCTTCCCAAAAGGCCCATTAAATTCTAAATCGTGCCCTATTAAACCAGCTGCCAAATCAGCTACTATGGTATCACTGCGTATTTCTTCTTGAAACTTTTCAAACAAGTCTTGAATTTTATCGCCACCCATTTTTACTCTCCATGTGTTTTAGGAAATTATAACTACACATGGAAAAAATAATTCTACTTGTTTTTGCAATAAACAGCTGTTTATTGGGTCATATGATAGAGCTTGATAATATTGATCATAAAATTCTTACTGTTCTTCAGAAAGACGGCGCATTATCGCAGCGCGATGTGGCTTCAAAAGTAGGGCTTTCTCAAAATGCTTGCTGGCGGCGCATACGACGTCTAACAGACCTTGGAGTAATCGAGGGCTATCATGCGCGCTTAAATGCTGGTGCTATTGGCTTAGATTTGACTGTGTTCATGATGATCCGCACCCGCAAACACAGCGAGGGATGGTCAAAGAAATTTAAAACACATGTTGAAAGTATTCCACAGATTGTTGAAATGCACCGTATTGGGGGCGACTGGGACTATCTCATCAAGGCCGTCACCAAAACGATGGCAGATTACGATAAAGTCTATCAACTCCTTACAGCAAAAGTCGAATTAGAATCAGTAACGGGTCTTTTCTCTATGGAAACGATCTTGGAAAACCGTCCACTTTCGATAAGATAACATTTAGTAAAAAACTGAGCGCATCCTTTTGCCTAAATTAGACCAGAGTATTTTAGGTTTAGATTCATGCAATATGTTTATTCAACATAGCCAAGGCAAATTAAAATAGCTGATAGTCTAGCTATCATTTACCACAATAAATACAATTTTGCCAATCAATTGACCCTTAATGTTCTAAAATATCGAATATTTAAGCAAAAATCTTTTACAAAACTATTCTAATGTTATTAAATAAAATAATTCAAATATACTACCAAATTAATAAACTAATATATTAATATCCTATTATACTAATTGGAGGAACAGAGGATGAGCAAAGTAATCAAAAAGTTGGTAATCGGCCTGACTGGTCTTGGACTAAGTGTGTCGGCTGCAACAGCAGGGGAATGGCGTTTTAATAATTTTTTACCTGAAACCCGCCCCGAGTCAGCAGAGCTCGAACAATTTGTTACAGAAGTTAACGTGGCTCTTGATGGTGAAACAACGCTGAAGCTTTATAGTGGTGGTTCTTTGGGATTGCCCAACACGGACACAATGCGTTTCTTGCCAAAGGGTGCGGTCGAAATGAGCTTGATGTGGGCCAATTATCTAGGTCGCGATGCTCCCGCATTGAGTTCAGTTGTAGTCCAGGGCGCTATCGGTTCAATTGAGGAGTTCGAAAAAGCAATTCCAACGGTCCGCGATATCTATGAAGAAGAGTTCGCTGAATGGGGTGTATCATCTGTTGGTTATGTTGCTATCCCAATGCTATCGGTATCAGTTTTCTGCCGTAATGAACAAGTCCGTTCAATCGAAAAGCTAAGGACGAAGAAACTTCGAGTTTGGGCACGTGATCAAGTGGAAACATTCACCCGCCTTGGCGTAGCAGCACAGATCATTCCACAAGACGAGATGTATGTAGCTATGAAAACTGGTGTTGTAGATTGTGCTCTTTATCCTGCACTTTACGCTCATACAGTGTCCTTACAGGAAGTAGCAAAATATGCATCATTCCTTTATCCAATGGCATCAGGTCCCTATGTTATTGGTGTTGCAACAGATCGTTGGGATAAAACAGACGAAGCGACCAAAGCGGCTATTACAACGGCTGCTGACGCTCTGTGGAACCGCACTAACCAATATGAAGACGACTTCCAGAACGAGCTAAAAGCCCGCGGTAAACTAGTCGAGGGGGGTATTGTCTGGGGTGATGATTTCCCACAAGAGGATCGCGATATATTTGTGTCTTCAGTGACAGAGACTTGGGAAATGCTGGCCAAAGAAGCTGGCGGCAACGCACCCGCCTATCGTAAGAGGGTTCTCGAGGCCCTGGGGCGCTAAGCAGATTTTAATTACCAACCTACTTAAAATCATTATCACGCGAGGGCTGGAATATCTCGCCCTCGCGTGTGCGGCTCTGGCCGCACTTGGCCTGACTGCCATCGTTGCTGTCATCGTCACCAGCGTCATGATGAGAAAGTTTGCAAATTCCCCACTCCACATCACTGAAGAAGTTGTTGGATTATTGCTAAGCGTTTCCTTATTCTTAGGCCTGCCAATTGTTACACTGCGAAAAAAACATGTACATGTCTCCCTTTTGACAAGTGTACTGAAAGGCAAAGTAAGGATCGCCCTTCAAATGGCTGGACTGTTGATTGGGGTCACTTTCTTTAGTTGGTTAATCTGGGAGGCAATTCCTTGGCTCGAGTTTGCATTTAAACGTAATCTGAAAACCGAAACTACCCGTATTTTACTCTACCCTTGGATGGCTTTGATGCCTATTTCATTGAGCATCACTGGGGCGATATTTGTAGCACGCCTGCTTGGTGTGCTCGACAAGGTTGAAAAGACTGAAATTGAAACTCTAAACACTAGCAAGGCTCCCTAATGTCACTTTGGCTAACTTTAGTTGGAGGTGTTGTGGTAATGGCTGGCAGCGGCGTCGCCTTGGGCGCTGCGTTAGGCATCACAGGCCTGATCATCCTTTACTTTTTTTCTAATGGGGCGACCTCACTTGCCATTGACGCAATCTGGAGCGTGTTCAACTCCTTCACCTTAAGTGCTGTACCAATGTTCATTCTACTCGGTGAAATACTTCTGCGCAGTGGCATCAGCGAAAAGGCATACTCTGCTTTTGAGCCACTGTTTCGTAGGGTCCCAGGTGGCTTGTTGCATACTAATATCGCTGTCTGTACCTTGTTCGGAGCGGTTAGCGGCTCAAGTCTTTCGACAGCAGCTGCGGTTGGCTCAGTCGCCTATCCCGAAATGTCCAAGCGCGGTTATGATAAGGACACGGTAGTTGGCAGTCTCGCAGGTGGGGGTACGCTAGGCCTGTTAATTCCACCAAGCTTGTCTTTCCTTATTTACGGTGCTCTCACTGAAACATCTATCGGCAAGTTGTTCGCAGCTGGGATCATTCCAGGCTTTTTGGTTGGTGGGATGTTCATGCTTTACCTGCTGGTAAAATGTATCCGTAACCCCGCGATCGCCCCGCGCGATCCTCACACCAATTCACTTTGGGAAATCTTGGTTGGCTTTAAACAAATTTGGCCCCTGCTAGCTCTGATATTTGCTGTAATCGGAACCATCGTTGGTGGAATTGCAACCCCCACAGAAGCGGCGGGTGTTGGCGTTGTAATGGCCTTGGTGATTTCCACTATGTGGGGAGATCTCACATTTACCAAATTGATTGATGCAATATACAATTCGGTATTATTGTTTTCATCCGTGGGTTTTTTAGTCTTAGGCGCCACGATCCTTGCGCAGTCTGTCAGCATCCTTGGCCTTCCACAACAAATATTAGAAACAGTTGCGGAGAGCGGGTTTGAGACGTACACGGTTTTGCTGATTGTGGTATTGATCTATTTAGCACTCGGATGTTTCTTTGATGGTCTATCACTGATGATCATGACCTTGCCAGTGGTGTTCCCGCTGCTGACCGGTCTCGGGTTTGATCCAATTTGGATTGGAGTAATCATCACCATTGTCATCGAAATTGGCCAGATCACGCCACCCGTCGGCTTGAACCTTTCTGTTTTGACCGCGCTTACGAACAATGAAGTTAGTCTAGGACGCGTTGCTATTGCGACAGTGCCATACTGGCTGATTCACCTTTTCGCTATCTTAATTTTAACAATCTTTCCAATGATCGCACTTTACCTTCCAAATCTTCTTTTTTAGCATAGGACAACTGCATGGCTATTTTGTTAAAACCAAAACTATTTGGCCCAATATTTGCTATGTTTGATGGCACTGAAATCACTGGCTATGCGTTTGGCGATCCAGCACAGCCGACCCCACATTTACCAATCAAAACGCCAGTCGATGCACTCTTGGCCTCACTGGCCTGTTGCATCGTGTTGTCCATAGAGTGGGCCGCCAGCCAGAATAAGGCCACGCTGCAACCTTTTATGGTCAAAGTAACGGGACTCAAAGCACCGAATTTACCCAGTCGGGTTGAGAAGATGCATGTTAGCATTATCAGTAGAGTGGTCGAGGATGTTTTTCTTACAGAGAAAATAATAGAGCAAGCAAAATCGATTTGTACTGTTAGCAACACTTTAAATTGCGAAGTTACCATTTCGATAGAAACCGCCGCTGATGTCTGATCCTGTGGAATTGCTCAGAGAAATCCCGACTGACACGCAGACCACAATGGAAATGCTTGAAAAAAATCCAGAGGATGTTTATGCGAAACTGCGCAAAACAACGCCGATTGTGCGTCTGCAAGCCCTCGCTGGGAAGGTAGTTTTTACCAAAGCTGAAGACACTAGTCGCTTAAAAACTGATGTTGAGCATTTTGGCTCATTTGACACGGAAACTCCCATGCAAAGAGCTTTTGGTGGACACACTCTAATGCGAAAGGATGGCTGTCCACACCTGCGTGAACGCAGCGCGATGGAGCCAGCACTTGTCTTTGGTCAGATTCAACAATGGAAGCCAGCGTTCGAAAACTTGACTGATCAGTTGCTCAATAAGCTTGAGGCACGGTCCACAGCCGACCTCTTCCATGCCTTTGCTGTACCGTTAAGCGCAGGTTATCTTAAGCTAGTGCTCGGCTTGGATGAGGTAGCCGAAAACCACCTTTTTGAATGGGCAAGTTTGCTGGTCCGCGGCGCAATGAACAGCAACTTTGATCCAGCTATTTTTGCTCTCAGCGATCACGCTAACACAGAAATGGACGCTTGTTTTGATAGAATGATAGCGCAAAAAATGATCTCACCCGATGGATCAATTCTGTCAATAATGGCGAATGAAAATACCCCCCTTGCGATCAGCCAAATCAGAACTAACATGAAAATTTGTATTGGTGGCGCAGTACTAGAGACGCGCGATGCATTGCTGTCAACGATTTATGGGTTACTCAGTCACCCAGACCAACTGCGCCATTGTGTAAGCCCCAACGGATGGCGTTCATGTTGCGAAGAAGGCCTGCGTTGGATCGCTCCCATTCAGGCCAGCCCAAGGGTTGTTAAAAAATCTTTGATCATGCGAGGAGTACTCATTCCCGAGGGTGAAACCGTCATGGCGGTTCAGGCCTCTGCAAATTACGATGAGGATTTATGGGAAAATCCAGGTACGTTCGATATTCATCGCACTCCGCGACGGCATCAGACCTTTGGCGAGGGCGCACATCAATGCCTTGGCGGTAGTGTTTATCGACTGTTGGCTGCCGACGTCGCACTTCCTAAGCTCTTTGAACGGTTTCCAGCCTTATCTTTAGCTCAGGACACACATGTGAGTGTGCGAGGCTTTGCGTTTAGAGGACCAACCTCATTGCACGTAGAGTTGGTTTAACCCCTCGGCGCAATGATTTCAGATAGGCACTAGCTACGATATAAACTGGCTCAGTTTCTCTAGCACCTTACAGTTGACCTTCGCTGCGTGGCGCAGGAGTTGACCCAATCACCCTATCTTCAGATAACACTTAGCCACCAAAATGAAGTTAGGATGAGATTTCCGCTCCACCACCTGTGTGCGCCCTTGAAGCTGGTAATGGGTTCTACACCACATGCCCCCCTTGGGTTTAGGTGCATCCAACGCCTCTAGAGACGCATCCGTTCCCAGCCGCAGCCTCTGCTTGTCTGGTTGGCGTAAAGATCGACCATTTTATTATTAGTTGTACAGAGCGAAACAGAGAACAGGCTGAATAATGCAACTAACCAGATGAGCCAAATCATCTCTTAATTTAAGCCGCCTTTGGTGCCAAAACCCTGCCAAAAGACAATTTTAAAGTTGAAACTTTATACTTGAAGTAAATAGCTTTCCAAGGCATGATTTGTTTTAGAATAAACTTTCTTTCAAGAATCGAACTGGAGACGACGCATAATGAAAATCGTATGCCTTGGTGGTGGGCCTGCTGGTCTATACTTTGCTATTTCTATGAAGCTGCGTGATCCCAATTCTGATGTTGTTGTTCTGGAACGCAACAAAGCGGATGACACTTTTGGGTGGGGTGTTGTTCTATCAGACGAGACACTCGATAATCTGCATGCTAATGATCCAGTTATTGCCGCAACAATTCGTGAACATTTCGCCTATTGGGATGACATCGCTTTGCATTTTCGTGGCGAACGTATGGTGTCCACAGGTCACGGGTTTTGCGGAATTGGCCGAAAGAAACTGTTGTTGTTGTTACAAGAACGAGCCCACGCATTAGGCGTCGATCTGCGATATGAGACCCAAGTGGACAGCGCAGATAGTTACCGCGTCGAATACGATGTTGTGGTGGCATGTGACGGGCTGAATTCGCAGACTCGGATGTTGTATCAAGATACGTTCAAACCTGCGGTGGATGAACGGTTGTGTCAGTTTGTCTGGCTCGGCACCCATCAAACGTTCAAGGACGCGTTCACCTTTATCTTTGAGGAAACCAAGCACGGTTGGGTCTGGGTTCACGCCTATCAATTTGATGAAAACACGGCGACATTCATTGTAGAATGCACCCAAGACACGTTTGAAGCGTGGGGCTTTGGCGACATGTCTCAACAGGAGAGCATTGCAATCTGCGAAGATATTTTCAAAGACCACTTGGACGGCCATTCCTTGATGACAAACGCTAATCACATCCGTGGGTCCGCTTGGATCCGCTTCCCTCGTGTATTGTGCGAGAACTGGAGCCACGAGAATGTTGTGTTGCTTGGTGACGCTGCTGCAACTGCCCATTTCTCAATCGGATCAGGAACCAAGTTAGCGTTAGAAAGTGCCGCAGCGCTTGCAAAGCAGATCCACGAAAAACCAACGCTCAAAGAAGCATTCGCAACTTATGAAGATGATCGGCGACTTGAGGTATTGCGACTTCAATCGGCTGCACGCAATTCACTCGAATGGTTCGAACAGGTGGAACGTTATCTTGAGCTGGATCCGGTTCAATTGAATTATTCCATGCTGACTCGCAGCCAAAGGATTAGCCACGAAAACCTACGTGAGCGCGACCCAGATTGGCTTGGATCGGCCGAACGCTGGTTTATGGATCAAGGTGGAATGCCTTCTGATGCCCCTCTGCGGGCGCCAATGTTCACACCGTTCAAAATACGTGACATGCAACTTAAGAATCGCATCGTTGTTTCCCCAATGGCGCAGTATAAAGCAACAGATGGTACGCCCGATGATTGGCATTTGATCCATTACGGCGAGCGTGCCAAAGGTGGCGCGGGGCTTGTTTATACGGAAATGACCTGTGTCAGCGCTGAGGGACGGATCACGCCGGGTTGTCCGGGCCTTTATACCCCTGAACATGAGGCTGGCTGGGCGCGGTTAACTAAGTTTGTTCATGACAAGACAGATGCAAAAATCTGCTGCCAGATTGGCCATTCCGGTAGAAAAGGATCTACCAATATCGGCTGGGAAGGCATGGACGCGCCGCTGACTTCGGGAAATTGGGAAACCTTATCCGCCTCGGCGATTGCATGGTCCAAAGACAACATAGCGCCACGCGAAATTTCATTGGTGGAAATGGACCAAGTAAAAGCAGAGTTTGTCACCGCTACCCAAATGGCAGATCGCGCGGGGTTTGATATGATCGAACTTCACGCCGCACATGGATATTTGGTATCGTCCTTTATTTCGCCGGTTTCGAATGTGCGGACGGACGCGTATGGCGGCAGTCTTGAAAACCGAATGCGCTGGCCTTTAGACGTTCTCAAAGCCATGCGCAACGCGTGGCCTGCCAACAAGCCTATGTCCGTACGTATTTCGGCAACTGATTGGGTTGGTGAAGATGGCGTCACGCCCCATGAGGCTATTGAGATTGCAAAGATGTTCGCACAAGCAGGTGCCGATCTGATCGATGTCTCTTCCGGTCAAACAACTATCAAGGGACAACCGGTCTATGGGCGGATGTTCCAGACACCATTTTCCGATTTGATCCGGAATGAGGCTGGCTTACGCACTATGGCTGTGGGCAATATTTATGAGGCGGACCATGCCAATTCAATCCTGATGGCGGGCCGCGCTGATCTGGTGGCCGTTGGTCGCCCCCATCTTGCAAACCCCAACTGGACGCTACACGAGGCCGCAAAGATCGGTGACCGGGCTGCAACGGATTGGGCAAAACCGTACGAGGCGGGTCGCGATCAACTTTGGAGGCTCGCTGACCGCGAGGCCGAAATGGCTGCTAAAAAATGAATATTTTAGGCAAACATGTTGTGGTGACTGGTGGCGGCACAGGTGTGGGTGCAGAAACGGCTCGCCAATTTGCCGAAGCCGGTGCAAATGTCACTATCATGGGGCGCACTGAACATAATTTGGTAGAGCAAGGATTGCCCTATCAGGTTTGTGATGTCACCGATCCAGATGCAGTCACGGCCGCCTTTGATGCCGCTCGTGCTGCACACGGTCCTGTAGCGGTAATGGTGGCCAACGCAGGTGCCGCATCAAGCGTCCCTTTTGCAAAACTTACCCCTGATGCCTTAAATGAAATGATGTCTGTCAACTTGAATGGCGTCATTAATTGTTGGCAAGCTGCGTTGCCAGACATGAAAGCAACAGGTTGGGGTCGTATGATTGCAATCGCTTCGACAGCAGGTTTGCGTGGGTATCCCTATGTCAGCGCCTATTGCGCTGCAAAGCACGCCGTTGTGGGGCTCACACGATCGTTAGCGCGGGAATTGGCACGCACAGGCATTACTGTAAATGCGATCTGCCCAGGGTTCATAGAAACACCACTATTGGATCGATCCATTGCAAAAATTACTAAGGCTACAGGCATGAGCACAACAGAAGCGGCCCAGGCCTTGAGGGCTGACAATCCCCAAGGCCGGTTCATTCAAACAGATGAAGTTGCAGGTACTGCCTTTTGGCTTTGCACCGATGCAGCGCGTTCCATAAATGGGCACGCCCTTACCCTTTCAGGAGGAGAGATATGATCCCGCAGCCAGTCATTCCTAAAGAACCAATGTCGAAAACGCGCCTGCGCTTGTGGTTGAAACTTCTCAAAACCAGCAGCCGGATCGAAGCAAAACTACGGCGTCGTTTTCGCGATGAGTACTCAACCACCCTACCCCGCTTTGATGTAATGGCAGCCCTATCGCGTTTTCCCGATGGTTTGAAAATGAGCGATCTGTCCGATCTCCTGCGAGTATCCAATGGCAACGTCACAGGCATCGTCGACAGGCTAACAAATGATGGACATGCATTGCGCGTGGCTGTCCCCAGTGATCGTCGTGCGCAATTGGCTCGGCTGACACCCACGGGACAGACCGCCTTTACCAAATTGGCTCAAGCCCATGAAGCTTGGCTGGATGAATTTTTTAAGGGATTGGACGTTGATGATGCGACCAACCTCCATGTTTTACTTGGAAAAACAGAAAGGGAAATCGATGCGCACTGACGTAGCACATTTTCAATGCCAGATTTCTGGCGGGATCGCGTTTGTAAACCTAAACCGACCCGACCGAAAGAACCCCCTGACTTTTGAAAGCTATGCAGAACTACGCGACTGGTTCCGCGATCTTGTATATGCCGACGATGTCCATGCCGTAGTTTTCAGGTCTAACGGTGGGAATTTTAGTTCTGGCGGCGATGTGCATGAAATCATCGGGCCATTGACCAAAATGTCGATGAAAGAGCTTCTGCAATTCACTCGTATGACCGGCGATCTTGTTAAAGCGATGATACATTGCGGAAAGCCCATCATAGCAGCAATTGATGGCATTTGCGTTGGTGCAGGTGCGATTATAGCTATGGCTTCTGACCTTCGCATCGCAACCCCGTCTGCAAAGGTAGCGTTTCTGTTCAACCGTGTTGGTTTGGCAGGTTGTGACATGGGGGCTTGCGCCATCCTGCCCCGGATCATTGGACAAGGGCGTGCGGCTGAACTGCTTTATCTCGGGCGGTCGATGAGTGCAGACGAAGGCGAACGTTGGGGATTCTTCAACAATATTGTTGAGGCGGACGCCTTAGAAGCAACAGCCGCTGATATGGCGAAACGGATTGTTTCTGGACCTACATTTGCCAATTCGATCACCAAAACGATGTTGGCCCAGGAATGGTCAATGACCATCGATCAGGCGATCGAAGCCGAGGCACAGGCCCAAGCGCTTTGTATGCAAGGCAACGATTTCATACGTGCATATGATGCGTTTGTCGCGAAAGAAAAACCAGCTTTTGGAGGTGATTGATGGCCGATCGTTCTTTTCTAACATGGCCGTTCTTTGACGATAGCCACCGTGTTTTAGCGGACAGGTTAGACGACTGGGCACAAGCCAATTTATCGCAACTAGATCACAGTGATACAGATGCGACATGTCGCAGCCTCGTTCAGATGATGGGCGATGCGGGTTGGTTGGAACACTCCGCCTCAGAGACCGGAGTATTTGACGTCCGCACATTGTGTTTAATCCGCGAAACATTGGCGCGTCACGATGGTTTGGCTGATTTCGCATTTGCAATGCAGGGTCTAGGAACCGGTGCAATTACACTGTTTGGGACGCAGACACAAAAGGCAACCTGGCTCATGAAAACCCGTTCGGGTCGTGTAATATCAGCCTTTGCATTGACTGAACCACAGTCAGGTTCTGACGTTGCCAATTCGACAATGACGGCGACGCGCGACGGTGACTTTTATGTTCTAAATGGGGAGAAAACCTGGATCTCCAACGGCGGCATTGCTGATGTTTACACAGTGTTTGCCCGCACAGGTGAAGCCCCGGGGGCAAAAGGTTTGTCAGCGTTTATTGTGCCCGCTGACACCCGAGGGCTGAACATCAAAGAACGGCTTGACACAATTGCGCCACATCCGTTGGCGACACTTGAGTTCGAAAACTGTCGCGTCCCTGTCGTAGATATGATTGGGGCACCCGGGCAAGGATTTAGGATCGCAATGTCAGTTTTAGATGTGTTCCGTTCAACCGTTGCTGCAGCCGCCCTTGGCTTTGCGCGGCGTGCCCTTGATGAGACCTTGACCCGCGTGACAAAACGACAGGTACAAGGGAAAGCCTTGGCTGAATTGCAGTTGGTACAAGGCCATATTGCGGATATGGCATTAGACATCGATGCCGCCGCCCTTTTGATTTACCGTGCTGGCTGGACCAAGGACAGCGGTGCGCCGCGCATCACACGCGAGGCGGCAATGGCCAAGTTGTTTGCCACTGAACAGGCCCAAGTGATTATTGATAAAGCGGTCCAACTTCATGGCGGTGATGGTGTCCGCACAGGTCAAACTGTTGAGCGGCTTTACCGAGAAATTCGCGCCTTACGTATCTATGAGGGGGCCTCTGATGTGCAAAAGATCATCATCGCGCGTCAGACTTTGGGTGCTCACAAGGAAGGTCCATAATCATGGCTCATGCGTCAGCCCACACAGATACTTTTGCATACGATAACCTGCCAACCATCGATACTTGGCCAGAGCTTTTGTTAGATGGTTTTGATTATCCTGACCATCTGAACGCAGGAACGGAGTTGACTGATGCGATGGTCATAAAGGGCTTTGGTGATCACACTGCGTTGATCGGAAATGGCCGCCGCCGCACCTACAAAGAGTTAACTGATTGGACAAATCGCATTGCCCACGTCCTTGTCGACGACATGGGAGTTGAGCCCGGTAACCGCGTTTTGATTAGATCGGCAAATAATCCTGCAATGGTCGCCTGCTGGCTCGCCGCAACCAAGGTTGGTGCTGTAGTGGTCAACACAATGCCTATGTTGCGTGCCAGTGAACTGAGCAAATACGTCGACAAGGCAAATATCGCTTTTGCCCTTTGCGACACACGTTTGATGGAAGAGCTAGAGGTTTGCGCTGCAAGCAATCCGACTTTAAAAAAGGTGATGGGTTTTGATGGTACATCAAATCACGAGGCCGAATTAGACAAATTGGCATTGGAAAAATCTGTACGATTTGAGGCCGTACAAACAGCCAAAGATGATGTTGCATTGTTAGGCTTCACATCCGGCTCCACAGGCGACCCAAAAGCAACAATGCACTTTCACCGCGACTTGCTGGTCATCGCAGATAGCTACGCCAAAGAAGTTTTAGGCGTGGTGCCAGAAGATATTTTCATTGGGTCCCCTCCACTCGCTTTCACCTTCGGCCTTGGTGGACTTGCCATTTTCCCACTTCGGTTTGGCGCAGCAGCGACCTTGCTGGAAAATGCAAGCCCCCCCAACATGATCGAGATCATCGAAAAATACCGCGCAACCGTTTGCTTTACGGCCCCGACCGCCTACCGTGCAATGTTGCGCGCGATGGATGAAGGCGCGGATTTATCGTCCCTCAGAGCTGCTGTGTCTGCGGGCGAAACACTGCCAGCTCCAGTTTATAATGAATGGATAGCCAAGACAGGCAAGCCGATGCTGGATGGTATTGGCGCTACTGAAATGCTGCATATCTTTATCTCAAACCGGTTTGATGATCATCGCCCCGCCTGTACGGGGAAACCCATCACCGGTTATATAGCCAAAGTCATCGCAGAAGACGGGGCAGAACAACCACGCGGAACCCCCGGACGTCTCGCCCTGAAAGGCCCTACTGGATGTCGCTACTTGGGTGGTCATCGGCAAGAAGAATATGTGAAGGATGGCTGGAACATCTCAGGCGATACATTTGTCCAAGACGACGACGGGTATTTCCATTTCTCTGCACGCAACGACGATATGATCGTCTCATCTGGTTACAACATCGCAGGTCCCGAAGTCGAAGCTGCGTTATTAGCCCATGAATTAGTGAAAGAATGCGCAGTCATTGCTGCTCCTGATCCAGAGCGCGGCTTTGTCGTTGAGGCCCATATCATACTGGCCGAAAATGTAACGCGCGACGCAGCGCAGGCAAAAGCGCTTCAGGATCATGTCAAAGTTATGCTTGCGCCTTTCAAATACCCACGCAGTATTGTATTTACAGACACCTTACCCAAAACTGCGACTGGAAAAATTCAGCGTTTTTTGCTGAAGCCTCAGGGAAACGCCTAAACATCTCTATATCGAACCATCCACCGCATCGGTATCTTCTTTGCGGTGGCTTAAATACCAAAGGCAAAACGCCTGTACTAAAATATAAAAGACACAATCTATAATGGGGAAATCACTATGAAACTGAAATCACTTATTCTTACGACAGCCCTTGCGGCACTCGCCGGTGGCGCATCTGCCGAAGGCATCAAGGTTGGCATGATCACCACGCTTTCGGGCGGCGGCGCTGGATTGGGCATCGATGTCCGTGATGGATTCATGCTGGCTATTGGGCAGTCGGATCGTTCTGATATCGAGGTCGTCATCGAAGACGATCAACGTAAACCTGATGTCGCTGTTCAACTTGCCGACAAGATGATCCAATCTGAAAAAGTCGACATAATGACAGGGATCATTTGGTCGAACCTTGCAATGGCAGTGGTCCCAAGTGCAACAGCGCAAGGCAAATTTTACCTTTCCCCAAATGCTGGACCATCAGCGCTTGCGGGCAAAGGTTGCCACAAAAACTATTTTAACGTTGCATGGCAGAATGACAACTTGCACGAAGCTGCGGGAGCGTATGCCAAGGGTGTAGGCTACAAAAATAGCTTTATTATGGCCCCTAACTACCCAGCGGGACAAGACGCGCTGACCGGCTACAAGCGGATGTACCAAGGTGCGTTGGCTGGCGAAATCTTCACTAAGCTTGGCCAGACAGATTACGCTGCAGAAATTGCACAAATCCGCGCATCTGGCGCTGACAGCGTGTTCTTTTTCTTACCAGGCGGTATGGGAATTTCATTCTTGAAGCAATATGCGGACAGTGGCGTCGATCTTCCAGTTGTTGGCCCTGCGTTTTCCTTTGACCAAGGTATCCTGCAAGCAGTTGGCGATGCAGCACTTGGTGTCATCAATACCAGCCAATGGAATAAAGACATCGACAATGCGACTAACGCCGCTTTTGTTGAAACTTTTCAGGCTGAATATGGTCGCCTGCCTTCCCTTTACGCCAGCCAAGGCTTTGATACGGCCAACCTACTCATCTCTGCTTTGGAAACAGCACATCCTGACGATGCAGATGCATTCCGTGCAGCGCTGGAAGCTGCCAACTTTGACAGCACACGTGGTGATTTTGAATTCGGGCCAAACCATCATCCGGTCCAAGACATCTATGCCCGCGAAGTGATCAAAGAAGGTGATGTTTACACGAACAAGATTATTGGTGTTGCCCTTGAAAATCGCGGCGACGCTTACGCTGCCAATTGTTCATTTTAAGTTGAAATAAGTCTGGGGGAGGTTTGCTTTCCCCAGACACCAACACGGGTTCCACTACTTATGTCCACGATTTTAATCATTGAGCAGATATTAAACGGCCTGCAATCTGGCATTATGCTGTTCCTGATGGCGGCGGGCCTGACGCTTATCTTTGGCGTCATGGGATTAATCAACTTAGCCCATGGATCACTTTACATGATTGGCGCATTTGCGGCTGCGGCAGTAGCCGGGCTTACAGGATCGTTTGCATTGGCCTTGATTGCTGCAATGGCTGCAGCTGCTCTTGCTGGCGTACTTGTAGAAATGCTGGTGATACGAAGGCTTTACGCGACTGATCACCTCGATCAGGTCCTTGCAACCTTCGCCCTGATATTGATTTTCTCTGAAGGCACACGCTGGGCCTTTGGGTCATTTCCTCTCTTTTTGGACATCCCAGATTACCTGTCTGGACCAGTGACCTTACCGGGTGGAATCCAATACTCCTTATACCGTTTGGTTCTGATTTGTATCGGGTTGCTTGTCGCAATAGGCCTTGGCCTTTTGATCACCCGCACGCGGATCGGCACCCAAGTTCGCGCCGGTGAAAATGATCGCGAGATGATTGCAGCACTTGGCGTTGATATCTCAAAACTTTATACTCTAGTCTTTGCACTCGGCGCAGCCCTCGCTGGATTGGCAGGCGCACTCGTTGGTGCAATCCAATCGGTCCAAGTAGGAATGGGCGAACCCGTCTTAATCCTTGCTTTTGTGGTCATTGTGATTGGTGGTATCGGCTCGATTAAGGGTGCCCTCATCGGTTCGCTATTGGTTGGATTAACCGACACGTTAGGTGGTGTCTTCCTGCCTCAACTGTTCAAGTTATTCATGGAACCTTCAGCTGCGCAAACCTCTGGGTCCGCTCTGGCGTCGATGGCGATTTACATCCTGATGGGCGCTGTCTTGATTTGGCGACCGACTGGCCTGTTTGGAGCAAGCACATGATCCGTGAACGTTATCTGAATGGATTGGTGCTCGTACTTTTACTCGCCGTGCCTCTATGGGCCCTGATCAACGACCAACCCTTTACAATCACACTCGCAACACGCGCAGCGATCTTTGCGCTGGCTGCCGTTGGCTTAAATATTGCGCTCGGCTTAGGCGGTTTGGTCAGTCTAGGGCATGCAGCGTTTTTTGGAATTGGCGGTTACGCGATGGGTATCCTCGCCTATCACGCTCAGACATACACCCCCGTTATGGAGCTTCCCTTTGTGATCGAGGGCACCAAATCCATGCCGATAATTTGGCTGGTAGCGATGGTGACGTCGGGAACCGCGGCCCTACTCATCGGGTTATTGTCATTGCGCACCACTGGTGTTTATTTCATTATGATCACGCTCGCTTTCGGGCAGATGTTCTATTTCTTCTCAATTAGCTGGATAGCTTACGGCGGAGAGGACGGCTTATCGATCTATATTCGCAATGACTTTCCCGGGCTAAACACCCTGGTTCCGATTAACTTTTTTGCCATCTGTTTTACTCTCCTATGTCTGGTGCTGTTCATAAATGGATTGGTTGCACGATCCCCCTTTGGCTTGGCCCTAAACGCGGCACGTCAGGCGCCTCAGCGTGTTCAGACAGTTGGGTTGGACCCACAACGCCTTAAGTTGGTGGCGTTTGTACTATCAGGCGTGATTACCGGATTGGCGGGAGCATTGTTTGCCGACCTCAATCGCTTTGTGAGCCCCACGATGTTCAGTTGGCAAACGTCTGGCGAAATCATGATCTTTGTTATTCTTGGTGGTACGGCGCGTTTGTGCGGGCCGGTCGTTGGTGCGGTTGTCTTTGTGATGCTCGAACATGCTCTTGGCGGGTTAAGTGAATATTGGCACATTTACCTTGGTGCCCTTCTGTTGCTTGTGGTGCTCTTCGCGCGCGGCGGCTTGGTTGGCCTCATCTCTGGACGTGCGGTGGCGCATGACTGATCCAATTCTAGCCACGCACAACTTACAAAAATCGTTCGGTGCGTTAAAAGCCACTGACAACGTGTCGATCGATCTGTACCCTGGTGAAATACACGCCATTATCGGTCCAAATGGCGCGGGTAAATCCACATTGATCGCCCAAATCTGTGGAGAATTAAAACCCAACGCAGGACGTATCGAGTTGTTAGGCCAAGACGTCACACATACCAACACCCTGACACGGGCTAAGGCTGGCATTGGTCGCACCTTCCAAATTTCAGCCTTGGCAATGGAGGATACGGTTTTGCAAAACGTCTTGCTGGGCGCTGTTGGGGCCGTTGGGTCCCCATGGCGATTTTTATTCCCCGTTCTGGCTGATAAACTATTGTATTCAAAAGCAAATGATGCTTTAAAACGTGTTGGCTTACAAGGTGACGCGGCACGACGAACATCAGATTTAAGTCACGGGCAAAGACGACAGTTAGAAGTCGCCGTAGCTTTGACACTCGAACCCAAGGCCTTTGTCATGGATGAACCGATGGCAGGTTTAGGGGCCGAAGGTTCTAAAACGCTCACTAGTTTTTTGGATGGTTTACGCGACGAAGCGCCAATCCTTTTAGTGGAACATGACATGGACGCCGTCTTTGCGTTAGCAGACCGCATTAGTGTGTTGGTCTACGGCCAAATCATTGAAACTGGCACTGTTGACCAAATTCGATCCAGCAAAGCTGTGCGCGAAGCCTACCTAGGGAGTGACACATGAGCCTTCTCACGCTGCAAAATGTTAAGGCCAGCTATGGGTCATCTGAAGCACTGTTTGATATCAATTTAAGCGTATCAGAGGGCGAAGTTGTCGCTTTGATGGGACGCAACGGTATGGGCAAAAGCACAACTGTCAAAACAATATGCCGAATGATCCCCGCATCCGGCCAACTCACCTTCGATGGCCAAGACCTAAGTAGCCTTGCCAGCCATCAAGCTGCCCGTTTGGGCATCGGCCTTGTACCAGAAGGACGGCGCTGCTTTGCCGACCTTACCGTCACGGAAAACCTGCAAGCGGCATCCCGAAGCGGCCCGTGGGATTTGGCACGTGTAACGACACTGTTTCCCCGTTTGGATGAGCGCAAGCGCCAGCGCGCAAACACATTGTCAGGGGGAGAACAGCAGATGGTCGCAGTGGCACGCGCACTCATGACCAATCCACGTTTGCTAATACTTGATGAAGCCACCGAAGGTCTTGCGCCGATTGTACGGCAAGAAATATGGGGGGCCATAGCCCAACTCAAAAACGAAACTGGAATGGCCATTATTGTGATAGACAAATCTTTGACCGAGTTGGCACAGGTCTGTGACCGCGCCACAATTCTTGAACGGGGCAAGACTGTATGGGACGGTTTGATGACGGACTTAACCCTTGATATTTCTGAACGACTGATTGGGGTTTAGATGATGTTCGAAATCCGACAAAAAGTACTTTTCAGGCACTGCGATCCGGCTGGGATTGTGTTTTTTCCCCGGTATTTCGAAATGATGAACGATTGCGTCGAAGCATTCTTTGATCAAGGTCTGAATTGCCCGTTTGAGCAATTTCACCAAACTGCTGGCATTCCCACAGCCACCATCACGACAACCTTCACCAGCCCCGGCCGCCATGGTGATATGTTAGATCTGAGGTTGAATGTGACACGGGTTGGTCGGGCAAGTTTTGACTACGAAATGAGTTGCTATTGTGGAAAAATACAACGTTTTTTGACCAACGCAACCCTTGTTCAAATCGACTTGAACGGTAAACCAACACCACTACAAAATAGCATCAAACAGCGATTAATTGACTTCATTAAGGTATCATTATGACACATAAAACAATTCAACCGGAAGGCTGGGCACCAGCGCTAGGTTATGCAAACGGTATGCTGACCAAAGACGGTACACTCTACATCGGTGGACAAATTGGTTGGAACAAAGATAAGATTTTTGAATCCAAAGAATTCGTACCGCAGATGCACCAAGCTCTACTGAACATTGTCGACATCGTGGTTGCCGCGGGTGGGAAGCCATCAGATGTCGTTCGCCTGACGTGGTTTGTAACGGACAAGGCCACTTACGTCGAGAACCAGCGCGCTGTCGGAGCTGCCTATCGTGAAGCCTTTGGAAAACACTTCCCTGCGATGTCAATGTTGGTGGTTACTGGTTTGGTAGAAGATGACGCCTTGGTCGAGATTGAGGCGACAGCTCAGCTAAACTGATTGTGAGAAGTGAATGT
>JAPKAD010000025.1 GCA_028825445.1 Octadecabacter sp. | reverse complement strand
CAGTCTGGTAGCGCGTCCGTCTGGGGGACGGAAGGTCGCAGGTTCGAGTCCTGCTGGCCCGACCAATACATAAACGCCCACCACGCACCTGCGTAGGTGGGCGTTTATGATTATATTATCAAAGGTTTGCTATGAAACACGGCGTACTTTCTGACACTCAAATCAGCACTTTAATCAATAATGGCGCCATCTCCGCGTCTGTTGATTTTGAAGAGGGACAGGTGCAGCCTGCGTCTCTTGATTTGCGGCTCGGTCACCGTGCATATCGTGTACGGGCATCATTTTTAACGGGGCTTGGGCAGATTGTAACAGAGCGTCTTAAACAATTTACCATGCACGAAATTGACCTAACAGATGGCGCCGTACTTGAAAAAAACTGCGTATATGTTGTACCTCTAATGGAAATACTCGCTCTGCCCCACGGCATAACCGCAGCGGCCAGTGCTAAGTCATCGACCGGGCGGCTTGATCTGTTGACACGGATAATCACCGACAATGGCATAGAATTTGACCGCGTACCGGAAGGTTATGCAGGCCCACTTTATGTCGAGATTTGTCCACGTTCTTTTTCAGTTCTCGTACGCCCCGGATTGATGTTGAATCAGATTATATTTCGCAACGGCAAAACTTTCATTAATGACATCAACCTCACTACACTTCACGCGAAAACCCCTATCGTTGATGGAAAAGCTGTTATCTCAGACGGACTCGGGTTTTCTGTTGATTTGAAACCAAGAAGTGGTGATTTGGTTGGCTACCGTGCTAAACCACACACAGGTGTTATCGATCTGGCGCTAGTTGAACATTACAAATCATCTGATTTTTGGGAAGAACTGCGCACAACTGACCGTCACATCATTCTGGATCCTGGTGCATTCTATATTCTAGTTAGCCGCGAGGCGATTTCCATTCCACCCGATTGTGCGGCAGAAATGGCACCCTACATTGCGATGGTTGGCGAATTTAGGGTGCATTATGCAGGTTTTTTTGATCCTGGTTTTGGCTGGAATAGTGCCGGTGGTGCTGGATCGCGAGGCGTACTAGAGGTACGCTGCCATGAAGCGCCGTTTGTGTTGGAACACGGGCAAATCGTAGGGCGACTAGTCTATGAGCACATGTCACAAACGCCTGCAGCACTCTACGGTCAAGACATTAAATCCAATTATCAGGGTCAGGGCCTTAAGTTGTCGAAACATTTCAAAACCTGATCTAGTTTGTGCCCCTACAGCATTTAGCTTTTTATACTAATTATATTGCGTTTAAATACCCTTAAATCAGCATTCAAAACACATTTTTCAACGCCAAAGCCTAACACGACAAACTTAAGTCTGATCCAATAGACTAATTATATAAACTTAGTTCCATATAAAAAATCTTAAAAGATCACTCGAAAGTTCAGCGGGTTGTTGGCTTAGTACCACTCGATCCATAATCTAAATTACTAAGCTTTTGGAACACTAAGGCTAAGGCTTTCAATATTTTAAAATTTATTGAATCTTTATGTAAGCTGGCTTTACGTACACTAACTAAAAAATACTTTTTTTCTTGCTCTAACGTTCAAGATATTTTTAATTTTGAGTTTTATCCTGATTGTATTTACCGAGATTACTCGCCACGCAATCACCGTTTTTTATGTCTTTATCTAAAAAGCAAAAAATATTGCTAAAAATCCGTTCCGTTGGATTACCTTTATCGTGAGGCCTCTGCATAATATCTTAAATTAAAATCACAAAGTTTCTGGCAAAGTCAGAGCAAGCCTTACGTATCAACGAACATTTCGGTTTGATCACTAGCATCTGAAATATCATCTTCAGTTTCGTACACAGTCACATCACCAGTCCACATTACAGGTCGGCTTTCAAGGAGACCCGCAGATCGCAATTCCTCAAGCCCTGGCAAATCACGCGCACTTTCTAAACCAAAATGATCAAGAAAGTCTTGCGTCACGACAAACGTGACAGGACGCCCAGGCGTTAAGCGGCGCCGTCCAAACCTAATCCATTCTAATTCGATTAACTGGTCGACTGTGCCTCGGCTAACGCTTACACCGCGAATTTCTTCGATTTCAGCGCGGGTAACAGGCTGATGATAAGCTATAATCGCAAGTGTTTCGACGGCAGCACGTGATAGTTTACGTGTCTCAACCGTTTCTTTTTGCATCAAAAATCCCATGTCAGATGCAGTACGCAAAGCCCAGGCATCACCAATCTTAACCAGCGAGACACCACGTCCGTCATAACGTTTGCGTAAATAAACTAATGCCTCTGCCGCGTCACAACCATGTGGCATTCGACCTTGCAGTTCCTTTATGGTTACTGGATCGGCTGCAGCAAAAAGAATTGCTTCAACCATACGTTCTTGCTCCGCCATGAGCGGAGAATCAAATAAGCTTTCTTCTGGATTTTTGATAATTTGCGTATCTGTATTGAGCTTGCTCATCCATCTTTCTTTCTGATCTGAATCGGTGAAAACACAACACGTTGTCGCATTTCGATCTTACCTTCTTTGGCTAATTCTAGCGACGCGGCAAAGGTTGACGCTGTGGCGGATCGTCGTTTCATTTGATCAATTTCCCAACCTTCAGGTAGATAAGATAGGATATCGGTCCACTCGCCCGCAAACCCAATTAACCCGCGTAGACGTCTCAGGGCTTCTTCCATAGTAAAGATTTTTTCACGGTCCAACACAAAAGGGCGAAATTCATCTTTCGTCCTGATCCGCGCATAACCCTGCATGAGATCAAGCAGCGTTGCCGTATAAGTGACCCGCCGCGTACGTGTCACATCCTCAGTAATACCACGGGCAAAGAAATCACGTGCAAGCTGATTTCGCGCCATCAACTTAGCTGCAGATTCGCGCATCGCAGATAAGCGCTCTAACTGAAACGCCAGATGCGCTGCAAGCTCCTCACCCGATGGCCCTTCTTCGGATGGATCAGGTGGCAACAAAAGCCTAGATTTCAAAAACGCTAACCATGCGGCCATCACCAAATAATCAGCTGCCAATTCCAACCGTAAATCTTGGGCTTTATAAATAAACGCGAGATATTGCTGCGCCAGCGCCAACACTGAAATCTGGCGTAGATCAACTTTTTGGGAGCGTGATAGGGTCAACAAAAGATCTAGAGGCCCTTCAAAACCGTCAACATCAACAATCAATGCCTCCGCGGCAAGGCGGTCGTTGACATCAGATTCAGATGTAGTCATCTTTGCTATCCCCCCCTAGATTTTGGTTGGGTGGCACTATGCAAGCTCCACTCCTAACAGGACCTCAAGTTCCGCTGACAATGATGCAATGTCAACGGGCATCGGTACTACACGCATTCTCAAAGCAGCGTCAATGCGAGTTTGAGCTGCGTCGTTCATCTGCCCTGCCGCATCACCAACCTGCACAATTTCAGCAGCGTCACCGCAACAATGAAGAATCACATCACACCCAGCCGCAATCGCTGCACGGCTGCGTTGCGCCACATCGCCTGACAATGCTTCCATGCCAATATCATCAGTCATCAACAGGCCATTAAACCCAATGTCATTACGGATCACTTCCGTCATCAAGCGCGATGTAGTTACGGGTCCACTGTCATCAATATCTTCGAACACAACATGTGCTGTCATGCCCATCGGCAGGTCCGACAAAGCCACAAACGGGACAAAATCCTGCGCCTCAAGATCACAGCGGGGTGCTGAAACCCGTGGCAATTCCTTGTGACTATCGACACTCGACCGTCCATGCCCAGGAAGGTGTTTGATCACTGGCAAGACACCGCCAGCCAAAAGCGCGTCCGCCACTGTACGGCTCGCGTCCATGACTGTCACAGCATCATCACCATAACAGCGGTTGCGCAAAAATGGATGGGTCAGGCGGTCAGTAATATCTAGGATTGGAGCGCAGTTAGTATCAATCCCAACGTCGCGCAGTTCAGCTGCAATCAGTCTATAGCGCAGCCATAACGCGCGCATCGGATCAACGGCGATTTTCATCTGATCAAGTGCTGGCAACCATTCACGCCAGTAGGGCGTGCGTAAACGCTGCACTCGCCCACCCTCTTGATCGATCAGAATTACTGCATCATGTCCTACAGTTGACCTTAGGTCACCACACAACCGACGCACTTGGTCTGGAGTATCAATGTTGCGAGCAAATAGGATGAATCCCATCGGTACATATTCTCGAAAGTAGGCCCGTTCCCAATCGGTTATGTGTAACCCCTCAAGGCCAAAAATCGCAGCACCAAATCGCATTTATCGCACCACCACCGGAATGCAAGCCGCACCTTCGGCGGATAAAGCAGAACAGAAACGCCGCGCATCACTTAAATCCGTAAACCCCATGGCGCGCAGGCGAAAGAACGAACGCCCACCAGAAAGAGCTTCCTGGATAATTTTTTCTTTATCATCAAAAAAATCAGGGAAACGCTGCACCACATTTACCCATTCTGAAGCTGCAGTATTAGCATTGTCAAAAGCACCAAGCTGTACAAGTTTGGTACCGACAGGGATCACCACTGTCGAGACCTCACCCGTGATAGGCGCTGCGACGTCTAAAATGTTCACATCAACCGGAATTAGCGTTGCAATAGCCGCCAGCATACTCGAATCTCGGGCTTTTGGTCGAACAGATCGGCGCACACCTGAGACAGCATCAGAAATAATATCAAAATTCAAAGCAATATCGTTCACCGCAATCTCAGTGGATAAATCTACATCATCACCAAGATTCGTGATCAAAGCACCACCAGTTGCAATCTGGTCTGCAAATGACAGCACGTCTTCTATTGTCAGAGGCACAGATGGATCAATAGGCGTCCCGAGGGTTGCAGTCTCTCTAAGAACCTTATCAGAAGGTTGTATTTCGTCAGTTAACAGAGATTTAAGAAACGTGTCGCCAAGCAATTCTTGAACATCAAGCGTAACTTCATCTACTTTGTCTAACGATATAACATTTAGGTCTTCGGCCTTAAGAGATACATTGCTTGGGGCCAGAACCAGACGGTCCTCCGGCTCAGCTGCACCTCCAAGTGCGGAGACTGAATTTACTGATAATCCCATATGGTTTGCAATTTCACCACCAGGGTTTTCTGGTGATACACGCATCTCTCCAACCAAAGCCCTCACAACTGGTACACCCGTGACGTCGCGCATCAAAAGTTTGTAACCCCAAACTCCAACACCACCAATAAGAGCCAAAGAAATCATAGCCGCAGCTATGTTTACATAGATACCCGCTTGAAGTGTCGTAGGAATCCCTAAAGTTGACCCAACGGGGCCTGTTGTAAAATCTGCCATGTGTTTGCCTCACTGCGTTAGGGTTTGCACCCTAATTTATCAACTTTTTTATACGCAATATATCAAAAATTTTTCAATTTTTTAGGATTACGCTTAGACCTCAGTACTCCACAATTGTGCGCTTTAGCGCATCTCTTCAACTGGAGTTATACCAAGAATACCCAAGCCGTGAGAAATTACAACGCTTACAGCTTTGATTAGCGCTATTTTCGCTTGTGTTGCTGGGATGTTGTCAGCTTGCAAGAACCGCAACGACGCATCATCGTTACCACGATTCCACAGCCCATGAAGCTCTGATGCAAGATCATAAAGATAAAATGCAATTCGGTGGGGCTCATGCCCTTTGGCGGCAATTTCAACTACCCGTGGCCATTCTGCCAGTTTAGCAGCCATCGCCAATTCCGCTGTGTGGGTCGCAAGTGATAGGTCTGCACAAGACAAATCCGACACATCAATGCCCATCTCAACTGCTTTACGAATTACCGAATGAACCCGTGCACTGGCATACTGGACATAAAATACCGGATTGTCTTTTGACTGCTCTGTTACTTTGTCAAAATCAAAATCAAGGGGTGCATCGTTTTTACGCGTCAGCATATGGAACCGAGTCACGTCAGGCCCAACTTCAGCCACCAAATCACGCAGCATGATAAATGTGCCAGCTCGCTTTGACATCTTGAATGGCTCACCATTTTTATAAAGCTTCACAAGCTGCGTCAGCTTGACATCTAGCGGCACCACATTATCGGATAAAGCAGCTACAGCCGCCTTCATCCTCTTCACGTAACCACCATGATCCGCACCAAAAACATCAATAAGTGCGTCAAAACCTCTGTAAATTTTATCATAATGGTACGCAATGTCGGGTGCGAAATAGGTCCAAGCACCATCCGACTTCTGAATAGGTCGATCCACATCATCACCAAAATCAGTGGATTTAAATAGCGTTTGTTCGCGCGGCTCCCAGTCTTCTGGTAGTTTGCCCTTGGGCGGTTGAAGAGTACCTTTGTAAATCAGGCCCTTGTTTTTCAGATCCTCAATTGCAGCTTCAATCCGACCTGTCCCATACAGTGATTTCTCGGAGTAAAACACGTCCATCTTAATGCCGAGCGCGTCCAGATCCTCTCGGATCAGCGCCATCATCGCATCTGTGCCAAATGCCCGAACTTCGTCCAGCCATACGTCCTCACCCTGCCCGACATATGCGTCACCAACTTTAACTTTAAGGTCCTCACCAGCCTTAATCAAATACTCACCTGGATAGGTTCCGTCCTCAAAGGTAACAGCCTGACCGTGTGCTTCAAGGTAGCGCAAGTAGACAGAGCGCGCCAAAACATCAACCTGAGCACCACCATCGTTAATGTAATATTCCCGCGTAACGTCAAAGCCCGCATATGCCAGCAAAGACGCCAAGGCATCACCAAATACAGCACCGCGAGTGTGGCCAACGTGCAACGGACCTGTTGGATTAGCGCTGATATATTCAACGTTCATTTTTTTTCCAGCACCCAAATTAGACTTACCAAAATTATCGTCCAACAGCACTGCATTTACCACACCAGCCCAAACACCAGCATCCAACACAAGGTTCAAGAAGCCTGGTCCAGCAATTTCAACACTGGAAATTCGGTCATCCTCAACTAATTTTTCCGCCAAAGCCTCTGCAATAACTCGCGGCTTCAGCCCCACAGTTTTAGCCAATACCATCGCCGCATTAGTTGCCATATCGCCATGGGTTGCATCTCGCGGGGGGTCGACTGTGACATTGCCAAAGTCTAATCCAGTGGGCAAAAAACCGTCATTGGTTAGTGCGTCCAAACAGTCTATGATAGTTGCACGAATATCAGCGAACAGGTTCATGGTAATTCCTTCTTGCAGGCTGTTGGTTTAGCACCATCAAATCCCACGTCAACGAGCGTTCATCATCTTGTATCTTGATCCTGCCTACCACTTGTCTTTTATACATCAGCGAAAAAAAACTCTGTGTCCTAACCAAGACTTTCATGCGCCTTACGGATTTAAAACAAAACTTATAACGCTAATCGTCAAGCACACCACACTTTGACGGCCATTGCACTAACCGCAGCCCTAGTAATTTCAACCAATCATTACTTCGATCAAACTAATTTTATGCGAGTATCCCGTTACCCTAATTTAAGGGACAGACCAGACACCGAGTGGGCGCACTGGGCTCGATCATTTTTGGCCTAAAACTGTTTTTTACACCAATGATCCGCATTTGCATTGCATGGCAACTAAAGAAGTTTACTTCATGTAACAAAGTATCTGCGGCTAATAATCTATTCTTAAGCACAGGATCATTTATATATTTCAAAATTTATTTGTTCATAATAATATTCTTGCAGCATGATTATTTGACACTAGCCCACCAGCCGCCCATGAATTTCGATCGCGAAGCGATCGGTCATGCCTGAAATATAATCCGAAACAATCCTAGCCAAAGCCGCTTCACCGTCGGCCTCCATTACGTCTTTGCGCCATTGTTCCGGCAGATGGTTGGGTTCTTCCATAAATAAAGGAAACAGGTTTTCTACAACCTGCGTCACTTTTGTACGCATTTTCACAACGCTAGGGGCGCGATACATTTGGGTAAACAGGAATTTACGCACAACCTGCAAATCAGCCCATAAACTTGGCGAAAACTGAACCATCATACGGCCTGCACCACGAACATCAGCGCAAGTTTTAGGGTCAAGATCAGCCAAATTTGCACGACTAACAGCAATAACATCTTCTACCAATATGCCAAAAAATCGCCGTAATGCCTCATGTCGGCGGCGATACTTGTCAAGACCAGGATAGCACAAATCCACTTCACGAAAACAGTCGCCAACAATTGGTAAGCTCAGCAAATCTTCAGTACTAAAAAGCTCAGCGCGTAGGCCGTCGTGAATATCATGGTGATTGTAAGCTATATCATCCGACAACGCCGCAGATTGTGCCTCAGCGCTTGCATGGGTGTGTAATTCTAAATCATGCAACGCGTTATAATCGGACAGCGCATAAGGTATCGGATCAAGCACCGGACCGTTATGCTTGGCGATACCCTCCAACGTTTCCCACGTCAGGTTCAACCCATTCCACTCCGCGTAATGGCGCTCCAATGAAGTCACAATCCTGATGGCCTGCGCATTGTGATCAAAGCCACCATAGGGCGCCATCAATATCGACAGCGCGTCTTCGCCAGTGTGCCCAAACGGGGTATGTCCAAGATCATGAGCCAACGCCACGGCTTCTGTTAATTCTGGATTTAAATCCAACGCGCCCGAAATCGTGCGTGCCACTTGTGCAACCTCAATAGAGTGGGTCAGCCGCGTACGAAAATAGTCGCCCTCGTGTTCGACAAAAACCTGTGTCTTGTGCTTTAGTCGTCGAAAAGCGGATGCGTGAATAATCCGATCTCGATCGCGCTGGAAAGCAGACCGAAATTCACTCTCCTTCTCAACAAAAAGCCGCCCACGCGTCTTTACTGGGCTACACGCGTACAATGCTGACATGTCTCTTCCCTGCTTTTAAAAAGTGTCTTTTACGAGGTCCCTTGTCGCATCTACCTTCATTGCCTATATTATAATTAACGCGTAATTTAAAGGCTGCATAAAATGCTCACTCTACCCCCCAAAGTCACGACACGCGCGTTTGAACGTCTTGCTGAAATTGGCGCCTTTGCTGATGGTAAAGCACTGCGTATTGGTGTTAAAGGTGGTGGCTGTTCGGGTTTTGAGTATGAAATTGATCTGGACGAAGCAAAGGACAACGATCTTATACTTGAAGGCTTCGGTCAGAAGGTGGTGATTGACTCAATTTCCCTCCCGTTCCTGTCTGACGCTACAATTGATTTTAACGAAGAACTTATCGGAGCGCGCTTCGTGATAGAAAACCCCAATGCTTCAAGCTCATGTGGCTGTGGCGTCAGTTTCTCAATGTAGATCTGACTTCTTAATGCGGTGTGTACAGCTAATGTACGCCTTGTGCCTCCCTTACTTGACTGGCAAAAAGACTTTATTTCTTGGGGGCAAAGATGAAAATTGCAACATTTAATATCAACGGGGTTAAGGCGCGAATTGGCGCTTTGACTGACTGGCTTGAAACTTCAAAACCTGACGTTGCGCTATTACAAGAAATTAAATCCGTCGACGAAGGCTTCCCTAGCGAACATTTTGAGAACCTTGGCTATCGCGTTGAAACCTACGGGCAGAAAGGTTTCAATGGCGTAGCGATCTTGTCAAAATTACCACTCGAAGACATCACCCGTGGATTGCCAGACGCTACTGGCGCGGGGCGAGAAGGTGTTGATGACATCGAGGCCCGCTACATCGAAGCCACTGTTATTGGCAAAAAACCAATTAAAATAGGTGGCTTATACCTACCCAATGGCAATCCCGCGCCGGGGCCGAAATACGATTACAAACTACGCTGGATGGACCGCCTTAAGGCACGCGCACAACAGCTTATCAAACTTGAGGAACCATTCCTGATGGCAGGAGATTATAACATAATCCCCCAGCCCGAAGATGCTGCTCGCCCCAATGTGTGGACTGATGACGCGCTGTTTCATCCTGACAGTCGCGCGGCCTTCCGTCGCTTGCTCAACCTGGGTCTGACTGAGGCATTCCGTGCTTGTAATCAGGCTAGCGGACATTACTCATTTTGGGACTATCAAGCAGGCGCATGGAACAAAAATGACGGTATTAGAATTGACCATTTTTTATTATCAAATCAGTGTGCAGATCTGCTTAAAGATTGTTGGATCGAAAGTGAAGTACGTGGGCAGGAAAAACCCTCTGACCACGTTCCAGTTTGGGTTGAACTGGACGCCTGATGTCACTTCGTTGCATCAAACCCATAAAGCCAATCTAGCCGCTTTAAAAACGCAGTGGGCGCAAGTGTACCAAGTGTTTTTAATCCAATGTGAGCCACTCTTCGCTTTATTCCTGACAGATGATAATTGCGCGCATTATCATTAGCGACAGCGATTGCACGGCTGACACGCTTAGTACGCTCCTTTTGAAATAGCGCCAACGCGGTATCAAGGTTATCCGCTTCATCACAGCAACGTGCCAACACATATCCATCCTCTATAGCCAAATTCGCACCTTGCGCCAAGAACGGCAACGTCGGGTGAGCCGCGTCTCCAAGAATTACAAGACGGTCAGAATGCCAGTATTTCGCGACCGGATGACGAAATAAACCCCATAAATATGTTTTATCCACATCACCTAAAATCTTGAGTAGTTCTGGGCAGACATCGTTAAATGCAGCACGCATGTTGTTTGGATCGTCAGCATGCATCCAGCCCTCTTCTGCCCACGTCTCTCGTTCTTGGACAGCAACGATATTAAGGGTGTCTTCCGTTAGTGGATAGGTCACAACATGACGGTTAGGGGCCATCCAGATGCGCGCAACTGGCTCCACGCCTTTGGCCGCAATTATTGCTCGCCAAGCAACTTGTCCAGTGAACTCAGGCTTAGAAATATTACCTAAAAATATACGTGAAGCCGAATGAATTCCGTCAGCGCAGACACATAAATCGCAAGGAATCTCGCCAATATTAGTATTTAGCGACCCATTTTCTGAAATGCTTTTGACACGCACACCATATTTAATAACCACACCCGCTGCATTTGCGCCTTGTGCGATCAGAGCCACCAGTGCAGCGCGGTGGAAGAAACGATACTGTGGCTTTTGGCCAGTCAGATCAAATCGCGCTAGAACTTTTCCACTTAACCCATCAGTGGGTACCACGGCATGCGCGATAATGCTGCTGTGGTTGATAGCATAGTTAAGGCCAAGTGCAGCAAGAACTCTATTCCCGTTGGGAGCGACTTGAATACCTGCGCCTGTCTCTTTTAGTGCCGATGCCTGTTCATAAACGTGAACAACAGCGCCACGTTGAGCAAAAGCAAGTGCAGTTGTGAGCCCACCGATGCCAGCACCTACTACAACAACGCGTTTATTGCGCATTTTTCCAGAAATGCGCGAATGGTTAAATGAAATGATGTCTAACTTTTCCAAAGTTACCCGCTTGTTTAGCACTCAGGATCAGTCTGTGCGATGCACCCTTTCACGACGTTCGTGACGCTCTTGCGCCTCAAGGCTCATAATAGCGATGGGACGTGCATTAAGTCGCTTTAAGCTAATCGGGTCGCCAGTCACACTGCAATATCCAAATTCGCCTTCGTCGATCCGGCGCAAAGCACCATCTATTTTGGATACAAGTTTGCGTTCACGGTCTCGGGTGCGCAACTCTAGCGAGCGATCAGTTTCTTCAGATGCACGATCGGCAACATCAGGAATATTACGTGTGCCATCTTTCATCGATTCAATCGTGTCACGACTATCTTCCAGAACTTCGCCACGCCAATTAATCAACTTACGTCGGAAATACTCGATCTGTTTTTCATTCATAAACGGTTCTGAATCGACCGGCACATAATCATCCGGCAGGAATATTTCGGCTTTCATGTTCGCTCCCTTAGGGGGGATAATGCAGTTGGGTTTTGGCGGTCTGTCACAGTTAAGCCCCCTGTTTGCGCTATCCTTTAAACCCTAGCGAGCAGTCTGTCACCCCCCTTGTGGATTACCTTTTCAAGGGTTGAAGCCTCTAGGTTAGATGATAGTGTAAATATTAAAGCAAAACTAAACATATGGTTAAAAATGCGTTTCACTGGAACTGAATCTTATGTCGCAACAGATGACTTGACTGTAGCGGTGAATGCAGCTGTAACACTAGAACGACCGTTGCTGGTGAAAGGCGAACCTGGAACAGGCAAGACCGAACTCGCACGGCAGGTGAGCACTTCCTTGGGCGTGCCAATGATCGAATGGCACATTAAATCGACCACCAAGGCACAACAAGGTCTGTACGAATACGATGCTGTTAGCCGGTTGCGCGACAGCCAGTTGGGCGATGAAAAAGTCAATGACGTAGCCAACTACATCAAACGTGGTAAGCTATGGCAGGCGTTTGAAGCAGACAGTCGCGTGGTGCTGCTCATTGATGAAATCGACAAAGCAGATATCGAATTTCCCAATGACCTACTACAAGAACTCGACCGCATGGAATTTCATGTTTATGAAACTGGCCAAACAGTAAGGGCACTGCATCGGCCTATTATAATAATAACGTCTAACAACGAAAAAGAACTGCCAGACGCGTTTCTGCGCCGCTGCTTTTTTCACTATATTCGGTTTCCTGACATCGATACGATGCACAAGATCATCGAAGTCCATCACCCTGGTATCAAGAATGAGCTGTTGACCACCGCATTGACGCAATTTTATAAAATACGCGACCAACAAGGGATAAAGAAAAAGCCCAGCACGTCTGAGGTAATTGATTGGTTAAAACTACTGCTGGCAGAAGATTTGATGTCTCAGGATTTGAAGAGTGACGGCGCATCTGCTCTGCCAAAAATGCATGGTGCCTTATTGAAAAACGAACAAGACCTGCATCTTTTTGAAAAACTTGCCTTCATGGCACGCAACGATCGCTAATATTTAAAGATGCCCGATACTTTTAAAAAATTGTAGTTGTTAACACCACCACTCGAAGCAAGACAAATTTCTTGCAGACCCAGCTTGAAACGGTCATGTTCGATATCCCCCGCAAACGCGGGATACCAACGAAAAGTCTGTAAATCGACATCACAAACACGCAAGTACCCCTCCTCTTCAGTAATTAAGAGCTCCACAACGTTTAGCAGGACAACGAGAACGCGGGTAACATCAAAGAGCTTTCAACAGCTAATAAATGTGTATTTGCGGCTGAATTACTGAATGAGGAGATCAACATCCAGTAATTGCATCAAAATACTGATTTAAATAACAACTTTATTAAAAAAAACCTTTCCAAAATTAGACCTAGCAGAAATTGGACACGTAAAGAAGATCCCAACTTCCAAGTAAATAAAAACCTGAACATGAGTGTCACAGAAATATCCAATATTGCACCTAATTGGGCATCACTTTTCTAACAAGTCGTCTCTCACTTAAATGAGAGCAGAGTTGAATAAGATAAAAAGATCGGCTGTAAAATACTTTTATTTTGCCAAACAATTAGTGTGTGAACAAGATAGATGGGTACCCACAGAAAGACACTTACGAGAAAATGAGCTGATTACTTTGCCCCTGCTCGTATTAATGCTTAAGCGGCTTATAGTTGGGCAGATTAAAGCGCGACATAAACCGGATATTCCGGCGCTTTGTTCGATTATCCCACATATTTTTGACTACTTGCACTTCCAGTACCTCAGGAAAAATTCATGGCCTCAAACTTATCGGTACGTTAATAGGCGTGAAAGACGTGTTGCAAAATCTACGCTTTTTGCCAGCAATCGTATCATCATGCTAACACGGTCCAACCGCGAGATTAGCAGGAATTTTAATGACCAGCCGTTCAGCTTAAAAATTGGTCATCCCGTTGCTCCCTCTCACATAATTTAAAAAATTTATTACATTAAGTGAAACGGGGGAGATCCCAGCAAACCTTTTTCCTAATTTCTACATCCTTCTGAGCCATTCGCAAAACAAAGCCAATATTATCACTTTTTTCACTGGCGCGCAGACCACGTTTTCATTTTAAAAACTATCATGATTGGTGTTTTAAATGACGTCACACCGCGTACGGCCTGTTTTGTCTTGCAAAGGATATCGTCATAAGAAAGTTTCATATCTACTTACCGCACACAGAATGTGGATTGCATAATTATCAAGACCGCGATCATGAAGCTATGATTGTCATCACAGATGCGGCTCCACAAATAATCAGAAAGTGCTTGTAAGAATAACTTGCGCAGGCCCTTAAACCGCTTAATAAGCTTTTCTACCATTCGCATTTTGTGTTAAAAAACCAAAACACTCAAGTGTCCTAATATTGTTTGATATGCGGATTTCACGTACCTGCTACGATCTAGAATTGCGTATCAACATAAGTCAGATTGCCACCAGTCTTCATCCTTACCCTTCTTGTTTAAATCTTGCTGGCACAGTTACGTAATTGGATAAAAAAATTAAACTTTGATAACAGCCAAATCCTCGGTAATGCACAACCATAATACCGCTTAATAAGTGCCCTGAACTGGGGCGGTCCTAGCTTAGGATTTGCCTACTACATCTTTGGCATAATCAATGCTGGCTATGCCAGCGGCATAGCTTTATCTTAATGTGAAAATGGTTTTTGAATTTAAAACCAGTCACACGAAACCCACATTTATGCGGTGTTTAGGTCCGCAGAGTTAATTATCTTTATCTATCTGCTGGTGAACTAATACAGTAACTCATTAAAACTCCACTCTTCTAACCGCGTTGAAGATGTTCTAAGCCGAAGTGTTGGAAATAATCGGACATGAAGCTAAAGCGAACGTCGTTTGTATGGACAGTCTTGACTGCGCACGATACGGATTTTAAGCGCATTCTAATGTCCGTGCAAACTTGTGTAAGATTGCATTTCTCAACCCAATCAAAGGCATATTACCCATGATTTATCCACTCGGCGGTCTGATTTTTGGCGCACTTCTGGGAGCGTATCGGGCAAAATCGCGCGGAGGCAAGATCGCAGACATGGCGCAATGGGCTGCCGTATTTGGGATGATTTTTGGTATAATCGGATTGTTTATTGCTATTATTATTACCCGCAACCTCGCCTGATGTTTCTGTCCTTCTTTGATGCCCTTCGGCGGTTCGGTGTACCAGTATCATTACGCGAATTTCTTTTATTTCTAGAAGGAATGAAAGCTGATATAGTAACTTATGATATAGAAGCATTCTACTTTCTTGCCCGCACATGCATGGTCAAAGACGAACGCAACATCGACAAATTTGATCAGGCGTTTGCAGCAGCGTTCAAAGGCTTAGAAGAGATCCCTGATTTTGCTATTAAAGAAAGCCTCGATATACCAAAGGAGTGGCTGGAAAAGATGGCAGAAAAGAATCTCAGTATCGAAGAAAAAGCCGAAATAGAAGCACTTGGCGGCTTTGATAAATTAATGGAAACTTTAAAAGAGCGGCTCAAAAAACAAAAAGGCCGCCACCAAGGTGGTTCAAAATGGGTTGGCACAGCCGGCACGTCACCGTTCGGTGCCTACGGATTCAACCCAGAAGGAGTGCGGATTGGCCAGAACGAAAAACGCCACCAACGTGCAGTCAAAGTCTGGGACAAACGTGAATTTCGCAATCTTGATGACTCAGTCGAAATCGGCACCCGAAATATTAAAGTTGCGCTAAAACGCCTACGCCATTGGGCTCAGGACGGGGCAAAAGATGAACTTGACCTTAGTGGTACAATACGCGCCACTGCAGAAAATGGATATCTTGACGTTAAAACGCGCCCTGAACGGCGCAACGCCGTAAAAGTACTGCTATTCCTTGATATCGGTGGATCAATGGACCCACATATAAAACTAGTAGAAGAATTATTTTCGGCAGCAAAATCAGAATTCAAGCATCTCGAACACTTTTATTTTCACAATTGTCTTTATGAAGGCGTGTGGCGCGATAACAGGCGTCGCTGGGACGCTCTAATGCCCACGTGGGATGTGCTGCGTACTTATGGGTCAGATTACAAATGCATCTTTGTCGGCGATGCTTCGATGTCACCTTATGAAATTGCATACATCGGCGGGGCCAACGAACACTACAACCAAGAATCGGGCCAAACATGGCTGCATCGCGCCCGCGCCCAATGGCCCAATCACCTTTGGCTGAACCCGTTAGATGAACTCTACTGGCAACACACCCAGTCAGTGCAAATGATTATGGAGGTTTTTGGCCCAGATCGCATGGTTCCGATGACGCTGGCTGGAATCGAGAAAGGTATGAAAATTCTCAAATAATCTGGCATTTGTGGCAATAAAATCATTCTACGGTGGTGCTTTAAAATACTACAAATAAAATTTGACAATAAGTATCAGGCCTTCTCAATATGAATAACACCGCGGAACTTTATACTATACTATTGATAGTCACCCAACTTGATTTACCCTGTACAGTGTTGGACTAGACTTAACGCAAACAGGCGCATTCTGGAGGGCCCCCTCTTTGGCGGCAACCTATGACTTACGTTTTGTAGAAGCAAAGGTTATGCTTTTGCATGAATTTAATATCGGTTTCGGCAACGGCAGGCTACAGAACCACAATTGTTAAAGACGCTGCTGACTGGATCGAACTGATCAACTAACGTTAGAATAGTTTGGCACCTTTTCTTGCTTTCACGCTAACATAATAACTGTAGCGTTACGCTCCCCGAACTGGTTCAACACGAGAATTCTAGTTGCCATCAAAACCAAATTCACCCACAGGCGCTGTCACAGCGCAACATGCCAACGTATTTGATGCAAGCAGCTTCAGCTGCGTACAATTGCAGACCTGAAATTTTAACATGGGCTTAGGCAAAAATCTGATTTATTTTAATTTCTAGATATAATCTGAATGGAAAACACCACAAGCGCAGCCATGAACATGTATCATTCAATTTTAATAACAAAAACGGGATGCGGATTACCGTCACATCACTTGCTTGATCTGCTGATCGCAAGACTTGCAGTACCGATATTTGGCCCCATATCTAAACTATGTTCAAATTTCTCCCCATACTTCTCACCATCGTTTACGGTATATTTATGTACCGCTTGTCCACTAGGCGTTTAACACGCGAACTGAATGAAAAATCAACCGAACTGGCAGATCCAAAACTGCGAGCACTCACTGCACAAATGGCTCAAGTAGTTGATATACCACGCATAAAAGTATTTATCTACGAAATTGAACCGGTCAACGGGCTTGCCGCACCAGATGGTCGTATTTTTATCACCCGCGGGTTTTATAATAAATACAAAGAAAATGAAGTCACAGCAGAAGAAATGGCCTCCGTTATTGCCCATGAACTGGGCCACGTCGCTTTAGGCCATTCTCGCCGCCGAATGATTGATTTTTCAGGCCAAAACGCCCTTCGCACGGCGCTGGCAATGGTACTTTCACGCTTTCTTCCCGGCATCGGTCCCATAATAGCAAATGGCGCCATGAGCATGTTGATGGCGCGCTTATCACGCTCAGATGAATATGAGGCTGACGCCTACGCTTCAGCCTTACTTCTCAAGGCTGGCATTGGAATAGATGCACAAAAGACCTTGTTCACCAAACTGGAAAAGCTAACAGGTGCGCGCGGTTCGGCACAACCCGCATGGCTGCTCAGCCATCCAAAAACCCCTCAACGCATCTCCGCGATTGAAGCGAACGAAGCCAAGTGGGGTACGTAACTTTATATTTCTTTACATCTTAAATATTCAAGAACTCAAGTCAGCATCTTACCAAGACGTGGCAAGCGAGCTTTACGCATAAGTTTACGCATCTCCCAAGGCTCACCAGACAATAGCTGTGCCTCAGCCAACACAGCGTCCCCAACCCTCTGAAGAGGTGCTGGATGCAGCTGCGCCAAGCCAGTCAGAAATCCGTCAGGATCGACGCGCATTACACTCTGTTCTGCTAGTTCATTTCGCGGAAAATCTTTGGCATTCATTGTCATGATGGCATCAGCCGAACAACTTACGGCAGCTGCAAAAACATGAATATCGTTAGGATCTGGCAACCAAAGTCTTGCCTCGACACCTTGGAGAATTTTAACGCTTGCCCGAGGGAACCGAGCCTGAATAGTGGCTATTTCGCCACGCGCAATCATCTCCCCCTGCGGACCTATCTTACGGGCGGCACGCGCCCATTCTTCCAAAATGCGCGAAGACCATCGCGCGTCAAACAGCCCCACCTCCGCAGCGCCCAAAACCACCTCACGCATAACGTTCGGATAAAGTACGCAAGCATCGATCAGGACTCTCAACGCTCAGCTTTCATAGTTTAGCTCTCACTCATTGATGCCTAAAGCCTAAAAACGAGCGTTTTTAAATAGCCACTTTCAGCTAATTGCGGCAGCAACGGATGATCTGGTCCTGCCGATCCTGTGTAAACCAATTGGCTGCGACGGCCACCACGGCCAATGCCGCGTGCAGACGCATCGCGAAATCGTTTCAGATCAGCCGCATGTGAACACGAACACAGAACGAGATAACCGCCCTCTTTAACTAAAGGTGCCGCAAGACGAGCCAAGCGTTCGTAGGCGCGCAGGCCTTTTTCTGCCGAAGGTTTAGAAGGTGCAAACGCCGGTGGGTCACAGACTACAACATCAAAATTTTCTGCTTCAGCTCCCAAGGTTTCAAGTACATCAAAAGCATCACCCTGTCGCGTTTCAAATCGATCCGCTACGCCAGTTGCCTCTGCACCAGCTTTTGCTAACTCCAGCGCAGGAGCAGAACCATCAACCGCTAAAGCAGAACCAGCACCAGCTACCAATGCCGCAAGTGAAAATCCACCAACATGGCTAAACATATCCAGCATCCGCCCACCATTCATCAGGCTGGCTGCAAATGCGTGGTTAGGACGTTGATCAAGGAACAAGCCAGTTTTTTGTCCAGCCATGACATCAGCCATATAGGTAACGCCGTTCATCATCACAGGAATAGCACCCATGGGTTTTATACCATGCACAACGACCATTTCTTCTTCCAGCCCTTCGAGACTGCGAGCACGGCCAGTGCCATTTTTAATCACTGTTTTTACGCCAGTCACATCAATCAGTGCTGCAACTAGCGGTTCCAGCATCATTTCAGCATAAGCTGCATTTGGTTGAATTACTGCAACATCGCCAAAACGGTCAATGATTACACCAGGCAAACCATCAGCTTCAGCGTGTACTAGGCGATAGACTGGTTCATCATAGACTGCTTCACGGTGTTGCAATGCGCGCGCAAGCTTGACTTTAAACCATGCCTGATCAATCACAGCCTCTGGATTAAAATCTAACATTCGAATAGCAATTTTAGATATTGGGTTTATTGTCCCAAGTCCAAGTGGGCGGCGTTCCGCGTCTTCAACTACCACAAGACCACCAGGAGTTACGCCCTTGGTTCGACGGTCCATAACCAATTCATTGGCGAAGACCCACGGGAAACCATGGCGAATAACTTGCGGCTTTGCTTTGGGAAGCAGGCGGACGACGGGCAAAACGTCGGTGGTTTTTAAAGGGTACTGATTCATAACATCCCTTTAGCGGGTTCAGATCAAGTTGGAAAGCGGATCAAGCGCCCGCTTTTACGTTACCTGTTAGCATCGCAAGGCCCATCAGTTCATAAGCGAGAAGACTGATCAGCTGCGCAATAATCTAAGCTTTGTAGACTTGACCTATATTGCCCACCGTTGTCGATGCGCGACTACCAGAGGCCAAAAAATTACCATTAATAATACAGCTAATTTTTTAATTCTCACTAATTTTGGTATTAAGCACTGTAATACTAAACTTATTCGAATGGACATCAACAAAAACAAGAGGTGTGAAATCATTTTTAATAAAGCAGAATTTTAACATCAACATTTACTAGGGTAAAACCGTTAATGTTTAGGCCAGTGCTTCAAATAGACATATAAAAAATTTATAATTTAAAAGCGCAAATTGTTAATTGGGTAGCCCTGCGAAAGAAAATTTTAAATTGGCTTTCACACTATCATCTCTAATTGAACAACAAACGAATTGAATAGAGAAAACCCTCAAGTACGGTCTGTCGTTACGTAGCTTTGCCAAGGCATGCCACTTCTAGTGATGGGGTTCTGACATCTTGACCACTCTGGAGCTCGCGTTCAAGGAAACCATGATTGCACCAGCCGTTAGCTTAATAAGTAATTTCATTATATTATTTTGGTATTTTGCTCTGTTTGTTGAATTTTCTAACGTAAAAATAATTAGACTATTTAGCAGGATCATAGCTCACAAAGTGTCATACTAAAAAATGAACAAAAATAACTCTAATAAACCTTTAAACGAAAAGTGACAGTTATAATATCCAAGATGTTTGAGTAAAACTTCACCCATTGTTAGCGCTAACGAATTGTGGTAAGTTTTTTTGAAGACATTAAATGGCAGGAAATCATGGCAATTAATCCCACCATCCAGCGAGTCACTGACCGCATTATTACCCGCTCATCTGGACCACGCCGTCAATATCTTGACCGCATGGCCGCCGCTGCATCAGAGGGTCCACGTCGCGCTCATCTGACCTGTGGTAACCAAGCTCACGCCTATGCACCGATGGGCGATGACAAGGCAACTCTGGCAGCAGACAAAGCCCCAAATATCGGCATCATCACTGCATACAATGACATGTTATCAGCCCATCAACCATTTGAACGCTACCCTGATCAAATCCGTGCCGCAGCCCGTACGTTTGGCGGCACAGCACAAGTCGCAGGTGGCGTTCCAGCAATGTGTGACGGAGTCACCCAAGGCCAAACAGGCATGGAATTGTCTTTATTTTCACGTGACGTAATAGCACTCGCCGCAGGCATTGGCCTGTCACACAACGTCTTTGACGCAGCACTTTATTTGGGCGTGTGCGATAAAATAGTTCCTGGACTGATCATGGCCGCTGCAACATTTGGCTATATTCCAGGAATGTTTGTGCCCGCTGGTCCCATGGTGTCTGGACTACCAAATGACGAAAAAGGAAAAATTCGTCAGGAATTTGCCAAGGGCAATATTACCCGCGCTGAATTGATGAAGGCGGAAATGGCCAGCTACCATGGCCCGGGTACCTGCACATTTTATGGCACCGCCAACACTAACCAGATGCTGATGGAATTCATGGGCCTCCACCTGCCCGGCGCATCCTTCGTCAATCCAGGCACTGAGCTTCGTGATGAATTGACCCGCCAATCAACCAAGCGCGCCCTCGAGATAACCGCATTAGGTGGTGAATTTACTCCTATCTGCGATGTCCTCGATGAAAAAGCGTTTGTGAACGGCCTTGTTGGGTTGATGGCGACGGGTGGCTCTACTAATCTAGTGTTACATTTGCCAGCGATGGCGCGGGCAGCTGGTGTGATCCTTGATCTTGAAGATTTTTCTGATATTTCTGCAGTCACCCCACTAATGGCCAAAGTCTACCCAAACGGTATGGCCGATGTGAACCATTTCCACGCAGCGGGCGGTTTGCAGTTCATGATCGCCAATTTGCTCGATGCTGGCCTAATGCACGAAGACGTCAAAACCGTCGCAGGCGCTGGCATGTCTCACTATGCCAAAGAACCCATAATGGACGATAGTGGATTTCACTACTGCGACGGCCCAACACAAACCCACAACGAGCGTATCCTGCGCCCCACGTCTGACCCCTTCGCATCACAAGGCGGGCTGGTTCAGTTGAACGGCAACCTTGGACGCGGCGTCATCAAAATCTCAGCAGTGGCCAAAGACCGCCATATCATAGAAGCGCCAGTCCGTATCTTCCACGAACAGCACCACGTCAAAGAAGCGTTTCAGGCAGGGGAACTGACGACAGACACAATCATTGTCGTTCGCTTTCAAGGGCCAAAATCTAACGGAATGCCAGAATTACATTCTCTAACGCCTACGTTGTCAGTGCTGCAAGATCGCGGGCTTCGGGTTGCGCTTGTGACCGATGGGCGCATGTCTGGTGCTTCGGGCAAAGTTCCTGCGGCAATCCACGTCGCACCCGAAGCCGCGGACGGTGGCCCAATTTCACTGCTGCGCGACGGCGATCTAGTGCGGTTGGATGCAGGTAACGGAATGCTCGAATGCCTGACTGACCTCACAGACCGAATCCCAGCAATTGCTGACTTGACGGGTAACGGCAATGGTGTGGGTCGCGAACTATTTGACCTGTTCCGCCGCTCAGTTGGCCCCTCTACAGATGGCGCAGGCGTTATTCTTTAATAACCACCCCTTATTGTTACTTTAAAACATCCCATCCAGAGGCTTCAAACTGTGCCGCAGGTACTGCCATACAAGGACTAATAAATGACTCCCAAAAAAGCCTCTGAGCTGGCCGCTAAAGTCTGCGGTCTTGCCCCTGTTATACCTGTTCTGGTCGTCTATGATGTCAGCACAGCTGGCAAGCTGGCGGCCGCCCTTGTTGCAGGTGGCCTTCCCGCGCTTGAGGTTACACTGCGCACGCCTGCAGCCCTCGACGTCATTCGTGAGATGGCCAAAATCGAAGGCAGCGTAGTTGGCGCTGGCACCTTACTAACCGAAAAAGACGTCGAAGCTGCCAAAGAAGCTGGTGCAACGTTCGGTGTCGCTCCTGGTGCAACTTTACGTCTGCTGGAGGCATGCGAGGCCAACGATCTGCCTCTGATACCCGGTGCTTCAACTGCGTCTGAATCTATGACGTTGCTCGAACGTGGCTACTACATACAAAAATTCTTTCCAGCGGTGGCCAATGGTGGCGCACCTGCCCTCAAAGCCATTGGCGCACCAATACCGCAAGTTAAGTTTTGTCCTACAGGTGGCGTCAACCTTGCCAATGTAAACGACTTCCTCAGCCTCTCAAACGTGCTGTGTGTAGGCGGATCATGGGTCGCACCAATGGACCTTATAATGGCTGGTAGTTGGGGTGCTATTACCACACTGGCTGCACAAGCTTCAAAATTAGCACGCTAAATAGGTCAGGCTTGCGCACTAATTCCTACTAACGCAAACGCGCACGCCTACCTCCGCGCCGCGTCGCAGGTTGCGGGGCTATGAGACCAGCGCGTAATGTAACGGTCATCGGATGATCCGCCGCCTCGTTGCAATGACGCACCAGCAATTCCGCGATACCCACAGCAGGCACACCCTGAAAGCTCAGCGCCCAATCAAGAAAAATTGAGCGGCACTCAGGCTCAACAATCCCATGAATCTTATAAGACTCCTCAATCAACCCTTTAGGATCAAGTGGATCACCCTTTGCCATGTTCGTCCCCTACCAATTGATCAATTACTACTGACGCACGCGCTGAAACATCAGCCATTTGTTTAGATAAAGCCGCAAGATTATCAGCACCTGTTTCGCGCAAAATAAATCGCAATCCGCCTTCGCCTAATTTATCCTTATCCAGACCACCGCCAACGACCAGTTGCACTGCGGACTGTACTGCCCAACACAAACCCGCCGCGTCAAGCAATGCGGCGCTGTCTGCGGCGTCTAATCCACCAGCGGCGACTTGTTGGTCTGTCTCTCTCATAATTTGGCCTGCCTGCAACGCCAACATCTGTCCAACAAGTTCGATATCCTGCAATCGACCTACACCAATCTTAGCATCCCACTCACCATCTGCCACTTTAATGTCGGAGATACGGCGACGCATGTACCCGACATTGGCCACGACCTCTGAACCGTCCGCTTTAGCCGCCAACACCCGCGAACGAACTGCTTCGAAATCACCTGCAAGCGCTGCATTTCCTGCCACTGCGCGGGCGCGTGTCAGGGCCAGATGCTCCCACGTCCACGCCTGTTCCATCTGGTAGGCTTCAAATCCCGAGAACGCTGTCGCTACAGGCCCTTGTCGGCCTGAAGGACGCAGGCGCATGTCGACCTCATATAGGCGACCTTCGGCCATGGGTGCGGTGATGGCCGTCACCATCGCTTGAGTAAGTCGTGCGTAAAATGTACGCGTGGCCAGCGGACGTTTGCCGTTCGAAACCTCAACATCTTGTCCGTCATATATGACAATCAAATCAAGATCAGACGCCGCATGCAACCTTCCCGCACCAAGAGACCCCATGGCAACTACCACAGCACCACGCCCTGGCGAGGATCCATGCTTAATTTCGAAATGATCGACTACTACGGGAAAAATTGCCTCAAGGACCGCCTGTGCTAGTTCAGCATATTGTTTCCCTGCAACGTCCACATCCACCAGCCCACGCAAATGATGTACGCCAATGCGGAAATGCCATTCTTTCTGCCAGCGCCGCGCCGCATCCAACCGCATTTCATAATCTAAGGCCTGACATAAAATACTATCTAGTGCAGTGCGCAAGCCATCCTGCCCTGGCCAATCAGAAAAGAAATCACCATCGATCACAGCATCAAACACCGCTGCATTGCGCCCGAGGTATTGCGCCAAGACTGGCGCAGTGGAAGCAATATCAACCATTAATTGTGTCAGTTGAGGATTTGCATCAAAGAGAGCAAAAACCTGCACACCAGCGGGTAATCCGCCCAAGAAACCGTCAAACGCTAGCAGCGCTTCATCCGGTTTCGCTGCGTCTTGCAATGCCGCAAGCAGACGAGGCTTCACCCTTTCAAAAATCGCCACAGCGCGGTCAGAACGCAGTGCAGGGTAGGTTAGCCAACGCGCGGTAATGCTTTTGCCAAACCCAGAAACAGGGGCTGTCACTGCGGGTGCAAAGAATCCCTCAGTCAGATTGTGAACCTCCTCAAGCCTTTCATATAGATCACTGCGTAGCGCAGCATCCTCCACACCAATAAAGGCAGCAAGTCGCGCAAATCCCTTATCGGTGTTTGGTAAATCATGGGTCTGCGCGTCACGGATCATTTGTAATCGGTGTTCAACTTCACGATGCTTTCGATAATGATCAGTCAATACCAGCGCGTCAGCCACCGGCACCCAATCCGCCTTTGCCAACGCCGCCAACCCATCCAACGTGCCGCGACACCGCAGGGATGGGTCGCGCCCACCAGCAATCAACTGGCGCGTCTGGGTAAAAAACTCGATCTCACGAATACCTCCACGCCCAAGTTTCATATTATGGCCATGGAGCGTGATCTTACCGCCCAAGCCTTTGTGTTCACGAATACGAAGCCGCATATCATGGGCATCTTGAATAGCGACAAAATCCAGATGCTTACGCCACACGAACGGTTTAATCGTCTTTAAAAAAGCCTCACCAGCAGCAATATCACCCGCTGAAGCACGCGCTTTTATATAAGCCGCACGTTCCCATGTACGCCCAACACTTTCGTAATAACGCTCCGCCGCTTCCATCGAAAGACACACAGGTGTCACACTTGGATCAGGGCGAAGGCGCAAATCGGTGCGAAACACATAGCCATCGCCTGTCAGATCACTTAGCAGTGCCGCCATTTTGCGCGTCACCCGCACAAAGGCAGACCGCGCATCATAAAAATCATTTGGATCAAATCGTGTTTCATCAAACAGGCAAATAAGATCGATATCACTTGAATAATTCAGCTCATAAGCGCCGCCTTTGCCCATTGCGATACTAACCATTCCTGCGGCCGTTTCGGCGTCATCTTCCACTTGGCCTGGCACCTTACCACGGGCAATTTCAGCCCCAACTAGTCGTTTCAACACAACATCTACCGCTGCATCCGCCAATCGTGCCAGCGCACGCGTTATTTGTTCCAGCGACCACACGCCGCCCAAATCAGCCAAACCCGTCAATAGGGCGACGCGCCGTTTTGACTGCCGCAATCCTACCGCCAAATTAGGCAAGGAAAGTTGCGCAATATCCAATAATTCCACTTCAAGTGCTGCTTCAGGCGTGTCCAAGATTTCACGCAACCAATTTCCGTCTCGCAACAACAAACTACCTAGATACGGACTGCACCCCGCAACCCCTGCCACAAGTTCGCGCACATTCGACTCAAAATCGCCAAATGGCCGCGCGCCATCTGCCCCAAGAACAGGATCAAATGGCGTCGGGGTGCGTGTTATGCGGCTCGAAAATGACATAAATATACTTTGGTCTGCACCATCAGGCTGGTCAATACATCGCCACCTTGGAAACTTTGGATTATAACTAAAAATAAAAAAATCATGTGTGCGTTAGCCGATCCTAGCTTGTAAATTACCCCGATTAAAATGAACAGATCTATGCGCACCGGTCAAAACGCAATTGATGCATCAAGTTTTAAATTTTTCAGATTAAAAAATTGATCATCTTTCACGATGAGGCATCAGGTCATACCATTATGTTTACCACTGCAAGCTGCTATCAACTCTTTGCACAAAAGCCAGTTTTATAAAAAGTGAGGGTCTTGAAAAAGTTTTCTTCGCACTGATTTTTGCCCAAAAAAATTAACTATCGATGGTATCACACAATTAGCCACCCCACTCGGCCAACTACATTATGGACCTCACAACTGTGGAACTTTTAGAAAGTTTTCGGTGCAGAAATCTCATCAAGTAAGAATTTACGATTTTATTAAACATTTTATTATACTTTTCAAATATAATGATGACGAGTTTTAACACAGGATCCACTCAATTTTTTTGCTAAACTCGATCTACTCGAAGTGAAAGTTATCAATAAATGGCACGATACCCATTCAACTTAATTAAATTTCGGGTTGTCGTAGCAGCGTTGGTTTTGCTAGTCTAATTTTACATTAAATCAGTGGAGTTTGTATGCGTCATAGCCTCCCCATTGCGCCACAGTTTTATGTGACGGCCCCCCAACCCTGTCCCTATTTGACAGGCAGGATGGAGCGTAAGTTGTTTACAGCATTGCAAGGTGATGCTGCAGAAAAGCTAAATAATACATTGTCCAAACAAGGATTTCGGCGGTCGCAAAATGTCCTATATCGCCCATCATGTACAGATTGTTCGGCCTGCATGTCAGCACGTATCAAAGTAGAAGATTTTGCGCCCTCGAAAAGCCAGAAAAGGGTTCTGAAACGCAATGCTGATCTTACCCGCAGTGCTTCATCACCTTGGGCAACAGAAGGCCAGTATGCACTATTTCGCGATTACCTTGATAGCCGCCACCCCACCGGCGGAATGGCAGATATGAACTTGTTCGAATTTGCCGCTATGGTCGAAGAAACTCCAATCAAAACGCGCCTGATTGAATATCGCTCCAAGCTGGCCGACGGCATGACCACAGAATTTCAGAGTGAAGACCCCTATGAAGGGCTACGCGCAGTTAGCTTGACTGATATTTTGGATGACGGGTTATCAATGGTCTATTCTTTTTTCGCGCCTGAGCTGATGAAATCCTCAGTCGGCACTTACCTTATTCTAGATCACATCCAGATAGCCCGAGAGCTTGACCTACCTTATATCTATCTTGGCTACTGGGTGCCAGGATCAGATAAAATGGGCTATAAAATTAACTATAAAGGCGTCGAAATTTTTCGTAATGGCAAGTGGGAAGCTTTTAGTCACCCAGATGATTATTCATCCGAAACTAATCCTATCATTGTTGCACCAATCGCCGAACAAGTCGCTCACATCGAATTACCTGACCAATCAGGCTAGTGGACTACACGCCTCAATCAGACATCAAACAAAAAAGGCGCCCCATAAGGCGCCTTTTTTTATTGAAAGGCAGCCGCCACATTAATCAGTTAAGTAGATTTGGCACAATCGTAACTATCCCTGGCACAAGCGCTAAAACTAGCAAACCAAATACTTGGATCAACACAAAAGGTAAAACTCCACGATAGATATGGCCGGTCGTGACTTCTTTTGGCGCAACGCCGCGAAGATAGAACAAAGCAAACCCAAAAGGTGGTGTCAGGAAAGATGTCTGAAGATTTACAGCGATCATGATCGTCACCCATTTCGGATCAAACGAGCCTCCGTAAATCACCGGGCCAACAATCGGAATTACTATATAGATAATCTCCAAAAAATCTAAGACAAAGCCCAGCACGAATAAAACAAGCATCACTATAAGGAAAACAGTCCATTCATCGTCAAAGCTACGCAGGAATTGTTGAATGTAATGTTCCCCTCCGAAGGAAATAACCACAAGGTTCAACATTTGAGACCCAATCAAGATCGTAAATACCATACTCGTGACTTTAGCCGTTTCGCGAACAACAGGCGTCAGAACACCACCCAGCCAAAGCACAGTACATGCGTAAAACAATCCAAACATAGCAAACAAGAACATCGAAAGTGCAAATACAAAAGCAATATAATTTTCGAACGCCACATCTTCGAGGCCCACGCGCATATCGAAATTTACCCCAACAATTAACATTAACGCGACAGCGCCTGTTGCAAGCAAGATAATTTTGCCCGATTTATCCTGATCAGCAAGCTTACGATAAGCCGCTAGCATAATCGCGCCACCGGCCCCCAACGCAGCCGCGGGCGTTGGGTTGGTAATCCCCCCTAGGATTGACCCCAGAACGGCAATAATTAGTACTAGTGGAGGGAAAACAACACGTAATAGTTCATTTTTAGCCAAACGCCCAAAGGCCGGCCCCATTGACCATATTACTAAAAGCAGCGGCAATATGATCATCAAGGTAGTCACACCGGGAGAAGTTAAAGCCCCAATTAACATCACATCTGCAAGCAGAATTAAAAAGATACCAATACCACCTACTATCAATGGACCCTTGCTTGCACTCGGGGATACACCACGTGCTGTTGTCAGAATTAGTGTCAACAAAAGTGCAAGGACAGCGATGCCAGTGCCAATTTTTGGCGCATCCAACGCACGCTGGACTACCAGGACTGCACGTTCTTCGTCGCTCAATTCACGCGCCTCAACTACACCGCCCGCTTCAACAATTGCGGCTTGTTCAGCAATCGCTAACGTCCACGCTTCGTCCCCGTGCAAATCTTGCATTGCGATTGCACAATCTCCTGAAACATTCGTGCGGAGGCTGGCCGTTTTGCCTGAGTCAGTAAAGCTGTCAACGATAATAGACTGGCTACCAACCAAACCAAGATTCATCAGGAACACTAGAAGGATAACCAAGCTCCCCGGCACTGCGAGAAACCATATCAAACCCTCATTGCGCGTAATCACTTCCCCGCTGCTGGCTCCAACTGACACTGCCGGCGCTTTGCTAGGGTTTAGCAAGGCATAGCAAAACGCATACCCAGCATATAGGAATGCCAACAAAATTCCAGGTAACAATGCAGCTTGAAACAGCGTTCCAACCGACAGAACTGCCGGCGATCCTAGATAAGTTAACGCATCCGAGCAACCCACAAGAGTAGCACGAGTTTCTTGCGCGGCGGAGTACAAATCACCCGCCAACGTTCCCAATAAAACTATAACTATTGATGGTGGAATAATTTGACCCAATGTGCCCGATGCTGCGATCACACCAGTTGCAAGTTCTTTAGAATAGCCGGCCCTTAGCATAGTTGGTAAAGACAATAAGCCCATAGTCACAACCGTTGCGCCGACAATACCTGTTGAAGCGGCAAGAAAAGCACCAACAACAACAACCGACACAGCCAAGCCACCTGGAAGGCCGCCGAAAACGCGGCTCATTGTGGTCAGCAGATCGTCAGCAATTTTAGACCGTTCCAACGTGATGCCCATAAGAACGAACATCACTACAGCAAGCAACGTTTCTATCGACTGGCCCGCCAAGACGCGTTCGTTCATGCGGTTCACTACAAATGACAGGTTACGATCAATCGCGGTTTCCCAACCGCCTGTAAATACTGCCTCACCTATTCTAGGCAAGTCGGGATATCGAAATACTGATATCACATCACTCCTGATACCATCGGCAATAAGTTCTGCATATTCTGCAGAAGATTTATCAATTGCTTGATGGATCAGATAACCTCCACTATCCAAAGCTGCGATAATCACAAATGAAATAATCGCAGCCCCACTTATTGCAAATGCTACCGGAAAGCCCGACAAAATACCTGAAAATAGGCATAAAAATACAATAATTAGGCCAACTTCTACGCCATCAAGTCCAAAAAACATCCGCTACGCTCCTGCCATCATTGTCACGTTTGCGAACCACAAAATCGGTCCCCACTTCTTTTGGAAACATTTCATTAGTGAGTTCCTTCAAATGCTTCTTCACCTTCGCCAAGGGAGTCCTTGTCAAGGTTTT
>JAPKAD010000120.1 GCA_028825445.1 Octadecabacter sp. | reverse complement strand
GCGTTGGGCGGATGGGGCACAAACCAGCGCATGGGGACACCGTTGAACCCGTGGGATTTGAGCCATCCGCGGGTTCCGGGCGGGTCGTCTGCAGGCTCAGGGGTGGCTGTTGCTGCTGGGTTGAGTGTTTGCGCCACTGGTACTGACACTGGCGGATCGGTCCGTTTGCCCGCCGCTTTTTGTGGCCTCACCGGATTAAAAACTAGCAAGGCTTGCCTGCCAACGGATGGCATAATGCCGCTTTCCCACAGCTTGGACACCGCCGGCCCAATGACGCGATCGGTTATGGATACTGCCCTCATGCTGGCGGTGATGCAGGGCTGTGAAAGTTGGCGGATCGAACACGATTGGGAACATCATAGAGGGCTGTTCAAAAATTTTTTAGACGGTGTTTCAGGTTTAAAATTTGGGGTTTTAGACGATTATGAGCGTAAAAATTGTAGTGTAGATATTCTTGCCTGTTATGACGACGCCATTAATCGTTTGTTAGTGCTTGGGGCTGAAATAGAGGTGTTTACGCCGCCAGAGCGCTATATCAATTTGGCTGCTGCCAACGGGGCGATAACAATCTATGAAGGCTATGGGCACCATAAAGAGTTTTATGATAACCTGCAGGCCCCAATGGATGAAGATGTGCGCAAACGTATGTTGACCGGGCGTGGCCTGACACCCGTATCTCATGTCGAACGGCTGTTCGCTCAGCGGCAATGCCAAAACAGGTTTGAGACTGAAATGGAAGGCTTTGATGCTTTGCTGACGCCCACCATCACTGATACTGCGCCTTTGCTGTCCGATATTGATCAAGATATATCACCAGGTCATTTTACTCGTCCGTTCAACTATTTAGATATGTGTGCCCTATCGATGCCGACCCTTCCAGCTGCAGACCGGTTGCCTACCAGCCTACAAATTGTCGCCCGCGCAGGTCAAGAATCAATGGTACTGCGCATCGGAGCGGCGTTAGAGAAAACATTTGAGGCGCGTGCGTATCCTGATTTAAGTGCGCTTCGCGACTAAATCGGACCGAGGCTGTGCGTTAAGACGTTGTGCAACAGACGCGACACCGAGTTGTCAAAATTATTCCACGGTAGGCTGCCACAAAAGGTAATAGAGCCTACCGAAAACACTCGCCCGCCTCCAACCGTTTCGAAGTATACCATGTCAGCGCGCTTAACCGCGTATTCTGGCCCCCCTGACAAATTGGTCAGATGGGTCAATTGTTCTTCAGGAACCAACATAAATTCATTTGCAGTGTCATAGGATTGTGCCAGAATTGTAATGTCCTGATCACTACCTAACATCGGATCAATACGGTCCAGTTCAAAACCGGCGGCACCGTGGCCGCTAAACCCGAAGTCACCAATGACATCACCCTCAATTCCGTCGAACACCCAGTCGAATGCTGGATCGTGGCAGCTTCTGTGGTAAGGCATTCCAGTGAATACGCCCTGTGCTGTAAAGCCGATGCCTACCAGCTGCTGTGGGGCTCGTCCGCTGCGCCGCCACAAGCCACCATAGGTGCCATCAAACGCATGATAATATTCGCCGGGTTCCGAGGCCCATGCCCGCAGCCCGTCTTCGGCCCGACGAATTTCTAACAGTCCTGGATCTTCGCTGTGACGGGCGATCCGCCAATAAAATCCGTTACCGCCCAAATAGTGAAGTGCACCACCCTGATCGCGATACGCGGTCAGCGCATCTAACGTTTCACAGGTGTGATACTCGGGGTGACTTCCAGTAAGTAGCGCTGCATAATCGGCGATCGCAGCCACCCCGTCGTTATGCAATTCCGAATCGGTGATCAAATCATAGGGTATGCCCTTGGCGTGTAGCCATGAAATCAAATGGCTATCGGCCTGAAAATGACGTAGCCCTGAACAGCTGGATTGACCAAAGGTCAAATAGCCAGGTCTCAGGTTGAATAGTGGTCGCCTGTGTGAAGCGTGACAAATTCCCGAGCCATCACTGTGATTGTTGTAGGTCGATAAACCATAATCAGAAAACACAGCTGGATTATGCGGATAAGCCTGCCAGTCATTGATTCGATCAAGCCAAGATTGTTCATAATCTGGCCGTGCATGGTTACCGTAAATCGCATAGGTAAAGGTGGAAACCAAAACACAAACTTTGGCGCGTGGTTTGCCAAGCTCTGGGCAGACAAAAAATGGCATGGCGTCATATTCTGGGCCACAGCTGATGCGCATCACATAAACCCCAGAGGGCAAATTTGCTGGAATGACAAAACTAAAGTCAGTATCCCAATTGAAATCATAAATTTCATTTTGATGAAACGCGATAGCACCATAATGAGCCGGTTTGTGGCGCCAGTTCATTTCGCTAGCATCCCAAAGAGATCCTGTTACCGCACGCGTTGGCGCATTCACCAGCTTCAGATCGGGACAGGATGGAATTCCAAACTGTCCGGGCACTGACATGCTGGGGATATTGTGAGAAAAATCCCAAGCGGCAACCCGCGCACCGTCTGCACTGATCTGAGGGGCTTCGA
>JAPKAD010000085.1 GCA_028825445.1 Octadecabacter sp. | reverse complement strand
TACTGCGTGAGCCAGAAACTTATGAGCGTTTTAATCAGGTGGTTTTGACCCATACATGTCGGAACCTGGCAGATCTCAAATTTGGCGAAGAGCTGATTGCAGAGACCAAAAATGATATTTTAGTAGGCGAAGAAGCACAGCACAAATTGCTTTACTATCCGACCACTACCCGCGAAACTTCGGCTAAGATGGGCCGTATCACCACAGCGCTGGAAGATGGCAGTTTATTCAAAAACTTAAACATTACTGACTTCAGCGCAGCCAATGACCGTGCGATGGTTTGTGGGTCAATGGGCTTGAACACCGACATGAAACGTATTCTTGAAGATTATGGGCTACGCGAGGGTGCTAATTCTGACCCAGGTGACTACGTGATTGAGAAGGCCTTTGTAGGTTAGCCTAGCCTAGTTTAGCATGAAGTAACTGATAAAATAGGATAGTAACTAATGATTACTTCTTAACTGTATCAATACCAAATTGCTTAGCTGGTTCACTGTACCCAAGCTCTGTAATTTGTGGGAAAAATTTACCTTATCTAATGATCTTTTCCTCAGTCGTAAGTTCTGCCAAAGCCACCTCCAATCGCGGATATCTGAGCTACACCGTCAATTAGCTCACAGTTATAGATATTATTTTTTTATTATACTGTGATCGGCGGGAGGAATTTATAAATGTAGATATGAACCATAGTTGTGGGTTGTTAACGTTTTGGGACGTTTGTGGGCCTGCCTTGGGTCATGAGAAAAGTTATTAGACGCGTTATTTTTGCAAATAGTAGTTTTGGCCGTCCGTTAAGTAGACACTAGGTACTATTAGCGGAAACTGACTTTAGGCGGTCAGGGTTGCTGCTTAGCATAGATGGATGATTGAACGCAGCTCTTTGTGCTATTTTAAGAGGTCTCTCATAATTATCCGCTTGGCCGTGATGATGTATGTCCGTTTTCCACTTTCACTTCGACATGTGGAGGACCTACTGCATGAGTGCGGTACTGACATAAGCCACGAAACAGTCCGTTTCTGGTGGAATAGATTTGGCTTGCTGTTTGCGGCTGAGATACGCCAGACGCGCGTTAAACAAATGCACGCCTACTCAAACTGGCTGTGGCATCTCAATGAGGTTTTCGTAAAGATTAACTGTGAGACGCACTATCTTTGGCGGGCTGTGGATCATGAGTGCGAGGTGCTCGAAAGCTAGGTGACGATGCGCCTTAACGGTAAAGCAGCGTTTAAGTTACTCAGAAGACCTATGAAACGCCACGGCAAAGCTGAGGTGCTTGTCACCGACAAGCTGCTTTCCCAAGGCGCTGCGATGAAGGTCACTGGCACCGCCGATCGGCAGGAAACTGGCCGCTGGCTCAACAACCGCGCTGAGAATTCACATCAGCCATTTAAAAGGTGGGAACGGGCCATGTTGCGCTTTAAACGCATTCAAAGCCTGCAGAGTTTTATCTGCGTCCACGCCTCGGTTAACAACCATTTTAGCCAGGAGCGTCACCTTTATTCACATGACAACTTCAAGCTCAAACGTGACGCCGCTCTTTCCGAGTGGCGCCAGCTTTGTTCAGTATAGATTTCAACGTTTGGCGGCCAACTGAGACGAACTCCTATTTGTCTGACAGCACCGAAGCGGACCTTCACCATAAAGATGCTATCCGAGAGCAATAAAAGGCCGCAAAGAGCCCCAAAAGGCATTTTTCTATATTAAGTACCAGTATTTGGTTTCCTACTTTGGCTTGCTTCATTTAGCTGCCTAAGCGATGTCTGGGTGCAAACTCGTTTTCGAAAGAACTTACTTAATGATCGCTTCTCGCTCGGCAACATCTGTCACTATTGTAGCAATACTAATTTGTGCTGCGCTCCTGTTTGCAGGTAATGGGCTTTTCCAGACGTTGTTACCCATCCGAGCGACACAGGAAGGCTATTCTAGCGCACTGATAGGTTGGCTTGGCACAGCATATTTTGGTGGTTTCACTATTGGGTGTTTTCTTGGTCCCAAGATAATCATGAGTGTAGGTCACGCCAGAGCGTTTGCTGGTATCACGGCGTTGCTGACGGCGACTTTCCTTGCCTTTCCTTTATTCCTTGATCTTTTTTTCTGGGGTTTTCTTCGTGTGTTGAGCGGCGCTTGTTTGGCGATGCTTTATATAGTTGTGGAAAGTTGGTTAAACGACAGTGCAAGCAACGCAAATCGCGGTCGCACGCTGTCCATTTACATTATTGTTAGCAACATCGTCACCATGGCGGGGCAGCTAATGGTTAATTCGTTTGACACATTAGATGCGACTCTTTTCATTCTTGTTGCTATGTTAATCTGCTTATCAATTGTTCCGATCAGTTTGACACCAACACCTGCGCCATCTCCCGTGCCATCGGCAAGGCTTGATCTTAAAGCACTTTACAGATCGTCCCCTGTAGGTGTTGTTGGTTGTTTACTTGCCGGTGCTGTCGAGGGCGCTTTTTGGTCGCTTGGCCCTGTTTTTGCGCAAGGTCGCGGCCTCGAAACGGCGGATATTGCTCTGTTAATGGCTGCGTTTGTTCTTGGAGGAACCCTATCACAATGGCCGTTAGGCTGGGCGTCAGATCAGATTGATCGGCGGATTGTTATTTTAATTGTGGCATTTGGCACAGTTATTACGGGCCTCATAATCGGCTTGGATATTTTTCCATCAAGCCCAATAACTTTTGTTGTTGCAGCTTTTCACGGTGCGTTGATGATACCAATTTACGCTCTGTGCATATCCCACGCAAACGATGTTGTTCCAAACGAACGTATGGTGGAGACAAGTGGGGGCTTGCTGTTGTCATTTTCGTTTGGCGCAACGGCAGGCCCGATTACAGCATCCATGTTTATGCGCAATAATCAGCCAGGTGGTCTCTTCATCTTTATTGGTCTAGTTTTATGTCTGTTGGGCACGTTTGTGATCTTTCGATTGCTGACTGAAAAACGTAAAAGACCGCTCGAAAAGTCACACTTTTCACAGACATCCGCGGCATCGCCTGCGATATTTCCAACCGATACTGATTTGCTATAGCTGCGAGTATTGCAGACGGCCAGAACCAACCAACCGTATTGAGCTCACCAATATCGCATCCAACCCGCCTATCACATCATAAGCATATGCAATAGTGGGGTTCCGCCCCAACGCGTTTGGAGAACGTTTCTCTATCCGCGTATGCGTAATCTCTGGTTGTGAAGATTGCATTCAGGTTATGACCTAATCTGTAGCCATCCGTGAGATAGATGTTATTGGTAAAAACAGCTGAATTCTGAAGGTCCCGAACCCGCCGTAAGCATGTCGATGGCGTTAAACCAACCGCTTCTGCCAATTCCGCATGGGTCATGTTACAACATTTTTGCAAGGCCTCGACAATGCGTGTTGGGTGAGTCCATTGAACGCTTACAAAATTATTTTATATATTTGGAATATTTGGCCACACCGTGCACAAAAAGTTTATAGTTTATGCGTGAGATTCAACACCAAATCAATCAGGAGAGATTACGTGACGTTCCAAATAGGCATAGGCCCAAATAATCGAAAATCCGTCTATTTTAATGCCACTGTTACAGATGGTGTTTCCTGTTTTTCGATATATAATCATATGCTTATCCCTGCAAGCTTCGGTAATCCACAGGCTGAGTATGATAGCCTAATGACCGGTGTTACGATGTGGGATGTGGCCGCGCAGCGCCAAGTTGAAATTTCTGGGCCAGACGCGGCTGCGCTCATACAATATTTGACTACGCGCGACATAAGCAAAACCAAAATTGGTCAAGGACGGTATGTGCCGATCTGTAATCATGAAGGCAACCTGATCAATGATCCAGTGTTGCTGATGCTCGCCCCAGGTCAGTATTGGCTATCAATTGCGGATAGCGATATTGAACTGTGGGCAAGCGCAATCGCTGCCGAACGTGGATTGGATGTGCAGGTTTTTGAACCGGATGTTTCACCGCTTGCGATCCAAGGCCCGATGGCAGAATCTCTGGCCGCTGATTTATTTGGCGAAGCGGTTAAAGAATTAAAGTATTTTGGGTTCAAACAAACAGAATTGCAGGGAATTCCCCTTTTGCTCGCGCGCTCTGGCTGGTCCAAACAAGGTGGTTATGAGCTGTATCTGCAAGATGGCACGCGCGGCGTTGAACTATGGAATCTAGTCAAAGCAGCAGGAGCAGCCTATGATATCCGCCCTGGCGCACCTAATGACCTAGAGCGCATCGAAAGTGGGTTAGTATCTTATGGAGCTGATGGACGTTTGCAAACAAATCCCTGCAATCCTTTTGAAATTTCATTAGGAAAGCTAGTCGATTTTGACAAAGCGGATGACTTTGTCGGTAAGGCAGCTCTTCTAAAGATTAAAGCTGAAGGCGCGAAGCGTAGGCGAGTTGGGTATATCATCGCTGGCGCGCCGATGCTTACGTGCGAGCATTCACTGGACGTGAAGACGATAAACGGAGATATCGTTGGTATTATGAGTGAATTTGTTTATTCCCAGCGTTTTACAAAAAATATTGGTGTTGGAATGATCGCAATGGATGTTGAGAGTGATGCACAGGATTTGATGATCCAGTTCGACGGGGAAGGCCGCCAGATCAACATTAAGCCATTGCCTTTTGATATATAACTGGTGGTATTGGTAGCGACCATTCGAATTGGTGCTGCAAATTTTCACTTGTCCACTAACCAACATTTTTACTCCCAATACTTTGCGCCGTGCACGAATGGCCAGTTTAGTGTATCTAGAGTGGTCCCAAAAATTTGGACAGCTTGCTAAGATGTACTTAACCTGACCGAACACATGCGAAAATGACAAATAAAAGAACTTTTTAGACAACTTTAAAGCTGCTGTGGCGTTTGAGGCGCTTCGCAGTGAAAAAAACGGTCAGGAGATTGTGGCCAAGCCAACGCAGGTGAGCACATAGAAATGACAGGCAATCGAAGGCATGGCTGGTGTTTTTACCAACAAGGTCAAAAAGGTTGAGACCAAGGACAGTGAGATCAAAGAGCTCTTCGTCAAGATTGGTCAGTTAGTGTTGGAGAATGATTTTTTGTCACAAGGGCTGAAGCCGTGAGTCCATTAAAACGCCGTGAGATGATCCACAAAGAGAACACAAAGCTGAGCCTGACGCACCAGTGTAAGATGCTCAGTATCAGCCGTTTGTTGATCTATAACACACCAGTTGGGGTCAATGTTCAGACACTTAAGCTGGTGCATCAGATTGATCGGGTATTCACGAAAAGTTCGTTCTTCGGAAGCACAGCTAAATTGTTGCTTACCTGCCTCACTCAGGCTTCTCAGTTGGGCAACACAGTGTTCAACGACTGATGAACACCATGGGGTTGCAGACTATCTATGACGGCCCAAATACCAGCAAAAAAGAATCCTCAACACCGGATCTTCCCTATATGTTGAGAAAGCTGGTAATCACGCTGCCTGATCAAATTTGGTGAAGCGACATTACCTACATTACGGTCAAGAACGGCTTTTTGTATTTTGTGGTGATTTTGGACTGGGCGCCCCGCAAGGTTTTGACCTGACGTCTTTCCAATACGCTCGATGCAAGTCTCTGTGTTGAGGCGCTGCAGGAAGCTGTTGCCAATTATGGAAAGCCGGAATCCATGAATATGGATCAGGGCAGCCAATCAAAGTTGGGGGCCGGATCACGACTTTGACCAAGGCTGACATCAAAATTTCAATGGATGGTTATGGCCGCTATTTCGACAAAATCTTAATCGGACGCTTGCGGTGATTCCTCAAGCATGAGGCCATTTTTATACATAAAGTCACCGACAGCTTCCAAGCAAAATGCATCATCGATAACTGGATGGTGTTCTACAAAACTGAACGACCTCACACGGCCCTTTATAAGCGCGCGCCAGACACCGCATACGTCGGCCAAGCGCAGATACGAAAAACGGCATGAACATAAATCAGATGCACCTTAGCCAAGCCGCATACCTGCCCTAAAAAGCAGGACCACTTTAGTAAGGAGGAAATATCGTAAGCATCCCGACAAAAAAATTCAATGCTGTCAGAGGGCATAACTTATATTCAATGGCTCGTGGCTACACCCTTGCATTATCCCGCGTAATCGAGCGTGTCTTGAAAACGAAGAAAAGCTCTTACCGATTGCCTGATGCTGAAATTATCTTAGCACGATCTTAGCCGCAAGTGCTGCAGCCTAAGACGCCTGCAAGCATCGTGAGTAAAGACCTTGAAGGTACGTTTGAAACGCGGGCGTCATCATGGAAGAACATAGGGGATTGCTGCGGTGATGGTGCGTGTGCTGCCAGGCTGACAACGAAGGAGGTATCAGCGCATGATGACTTACTTTTATGTAATTAGCTCGATAAGCTCAACTTGGATGTACTGCCACTCGTTACTCTGAGTCTATCGCCGCCAAACATGAGGTGACGGTTAAACCCTGCGTGATAAAGTAGACGATTCATCTGATCGCTAAAAACGACATAGAGGAACGGCACATGAGAGTATGCGGATGTGAGATTTCAGCAAGGGAAGTTAGGCTTGCCGTTGTCCATCAGAATGATGAGGGCAATATCGAAATGCTCCGATTGAAATCGACACGAATTGAGCTTGAGGATGATACTTCTGAGGCCGATCTGCGATCTTTCATGGTGTCTCTTCACGAGTTTTCCAAAGAAAACGAAATTGATACCTTTGTAATCAAAACACGCGCCAAAAAAGGTAGAATGGCAGGTGGAGCTGTATCCTTCAAAATCGAAGCTCTGATTCAGCTCGTGGAGGGGTGTAGCACTAGGTTTGTCAGTCCTGTTGCACTTTCTCACTTCGCGAAGAAGGAAGTCGAAAGTTATCCTGAAAAAATGCCTGTTTATTTAAAGAACGCGTTTCTTTCCGGAGCTTATGTTTTGACGATGGGCTAGTCTTCAATTTAGTCTATAGGGCTTTCAGTTATTGGTCGTCTCAACAACTTCCAAGTTGCATATGGGGCGGGCAGGGTGCTTTTGCTTTACAGTGGGCTTTGTTGCACAAATAGGTTTGTGGGATTCACTGATGAATCCAGCATGACAGCTGATTAGAATAAGCCGTTGGGCCTCTATGAAGAACAAGACTAAGAACTGGCTGTTTTACAATGACAGCTTAAAGCAGCGTGGATCGTTGTTGATCTAGTTTAATCC
>JAPKAD010000024.1 GCA_028825445.1 Octadecabacter sp. | reverse complement strand
AAGAGCTGGAAGAAGCTCTCAGCAACACCATTGTCATGACAATTCCCACGTCGACTCATACTGGCTATCAAATTGTGTTTACTGAGGAACGATTGCCACTCTTTGCTGGTAAACTGTGACCCTTGATCAGATTGGATCATGACCTTGGCCTTAGGTTTACGTCGCCAGACTGCGCTCAAAAGCGCCTGCAAGGCGAGGTCCGTCGTCATGCGCGATTGTATTGATCCCGCTGACCGACAGTTGATTGCAAAGAAATCAACGTGAAGGGCCGACGATGCGCCGTGAGAACAGGTCGATGACGACGACAGATATGACCAGTCCCCATGCGTTTTGATGTAGGTGATGTCGCTCACTCAGACTGTGTCCGGGGCATCAACCTCGAACTTCCGATCCAATATGTTGTCGGCGACGATAGCTGGTTTGCCGCCATACCTTCCAGGACGACGCTTATAGCCAATCTGCGCTGCAATCCCAGCCAAGCTAGCCAAGCGCGCAACATTGTTCTCACAGCAAATCTCGTCTGCATCAAGAAGATTATCATGCAGCTTGCGATATCCATAGACCTTACCGCTGTCCGCCCATTCTTGCTGGATCAGATCAGTCTGGCGGGCGTCCTCTTGCGCACGCAAGCTTAACGGGTCCTTAAGCCATGCATAGAACCCGCTAAAATAAACCATCAGCATTCGACACATTGCACGCACCGAAAACTCAAAGCGATGTGCCTCAATAAACGCATACCTCACAGAGACTCTCGCGCGAAGTATGCGGACGTATTTTTTAATATATTGCGTTCCTCGGTGACCCGCGCCAGTCCCCGCTTCAGGCGCTTAATCTCAGCAGCCTGCTCGGAAGTCTATGCTCTGATGCGCAGCGACTTCGCGAACTTTGACCTCCATGCGTAAAGCGACTTAGTGCTGATCCCAAGCCGCTCGGCCACCTCACTGACCGCGTATCCACGCTCAACAACCTGTTCCACAGCGTCCTGCTTAAACTCATCCGTAAACCGAATTCCCTTGTTCATATCCGTCTCTCCTTGCTTCCAAAATTACTAAGCAAAGCGTCTACAAATCTAGGGGCACCTCAGCAGGTAGCAACACGTTGTGACAGATCACCAATCGTCTTCCTCACAGAAGTTGCACACACCGCAAACATTATATTTTGGTTATGTGTCCTGAGCCTGGAAAAAACTCAAATAAGCATACATAAATATATTTATTAATTAAAATAAAAATTTTCTAAATAGCTGTAATATTTTACAAATTAAATTTTGGGTTTTCTTAATAACACTAATACTATCTAAAATATAAGAAAGCCATAAAGCTAAAATATAATAAACAGAAGGTAATTTATTAAAATGTATTTTCAATCACCTTAGTATCCTGAAATACTAAACTAGTGCTAGATCTCATCCAACTTTTTAAGTCAAAAAAAGATTGTGACGTTATAATCAAGAAGCGTTTTGAATTTACTTGACCAACAACAGATTTTCAGGCCAAAAAGTACTAACTATTTTCCAAAAATTGGTGATATAAATGTTTTCAAAATCTACAAGTAATACACTACAAAAATCAGAATTTCTTAGTAATTTAGGTGAAAATAGACGTTCTATATTACACAAAGATGTTTCGGTAAAAGGTGACTGGACAAGTGACGGAGTTATAGAATTTAGTGGAAAACTTGTTGGAAACCTTACTGCTGATGTTTTAGTACTTACTGCCGAAGGTCAGGTGACTGGAAATATTCGTGCACGAAAAATTATAATTGAAGGACAATTAAAAGGCACAATATCAGCACTTAATGTCGTAGTTAAATCATCCGCAAAAATAGTAGCTGATATAAAAGCTGAACAACTATCAATCGAATCTGGTGCAGAAATTCAAGGGCATATTCAAGTTTGAGGGAAGCGTACAGAAGACTAAAATAATTAATATGTCATTATAAATAAATTCAAAAATAACTAAATTCTACATTATTAGTTAACTGAAAGAACTAATGATTTAGTGCTTAAAATTAGAAATGGATGACTATGAAACTTGAATTTCACCATATTAATTTTGTATCAGAGGATGTTGATCGCCTGCATGATTTTTATATTAATATACTTGGTCTAAGCAATATTCCAATTACTGATTTTCCAAGGCCAAAAGGAACTGATAATAAAGGTTATGATGGCAAGATCAAGTTTGCCACAGACGGTAAAATGCAGATGCACCTTGCTGAAAAAAACCTTAATATAGGTTTCAAACATGGTGAAGCTATTAATCCAGTTGAACGTGGTCATGTTGCATTTAGAACTGACGATATTGAGGCATTTAAATCTCTTCTGGACACACAAGGTATTCCTTACTCAGACTACAGCACAGCTTTTGCCAAACAATGGCACCAACTATTTTTCCATGACCCAGAGGGAAATATAATAGAAGTTCATCAGGAGATTATAACATAAATATTAGTTTTAATTTTCAAATAATAGAAAAATTTTAATATATGTCTTCCCAAAACATTCAGAAAAAGGGTTTAATTTTTTTGTTTTTAAAATATAATACCTTTAATTAATTAGAGTATGTCCAAAAATTTTAGTTCTAAATGACGCAATACTTTGATTATAATTTATACTTAAAATATACCTGAATAAACGATTTACAAAATTTTTGCTGAATATGTAATTCATTTTTTACGTACGGATGTTGGATCTATTATTTTATGCAACTCTTTGATATCGTAAAGTTTTATATGAACCAAGCATTTAAATGAATATTTCATTATTAATTTTTCCTAAATGTAGATCGTCAGTCGTTAGGATCAACTTTATATTTGTCTGTATTTGATAAGTTTTGCGCTGCACTTTGATACGAAACATATAAATAAACTGAATTATATAAAAAACAAAAAGTCAATAGATATTCCTCAAAATACCCGTGTAATCGCATCTCGCTCAGTTAACGCCACAACTATATTAAATCTTTGTATTTCAAAAAATAGTATATAAGCACTTAATATTTTAAGATTTTTTAATACGTATATAGTAATCTAGAAATTTGTTTGATGCTAACGCTTTCAGTTATAACTTAGTTGTAATATTGATAAAAGCCGATGCAAGTTAAAGATCAGTATTCCATACCTTGCCGAATGCAGTAAGCACCATGTCAAAATTGGTCTGCAAAAATACAAGATTGCTAATCTTTTAGTGGGCTTTCATAACTAAAGTGGACAAAAAATTTTTACAATATCTTGTCCACTTTTACACCTTTATCTCCTCAGATTGTATTAGCAACCCATAGCACGTTTTGCAGCTTAATATTATTATTACTATTTCAGCGGGTTTCATAACGTATAAATATCAATAGTAAGCGACCATTTTCATAATATTAGTCGGTCTGAGCTCAATTGCATGTGGGCGAATTTTTCAAAAATTATTAATTCTTCCACTAACTAAGCTCTGGAATTTAATTTGATAAAATATTATAAAATTTTTAAGTAGATCATATTAATATTAAGTTTATGGTTTTAAAATATTTTAAATAATGCGAGCTGGTTTTCAATCGCCTGCTCAACTTGCCATAATTATAACGGAGAACTAAAATGTCCGACATCATACGTATCGACGCTGGCTCCCGCATGAGCCAAGCCGTTATCTTTAACGGTATCGCTTATCTAGCTGGACAAGTAGGTGCAGAGGGTGGCACGATTAAAGAACAAACCCATTCTATCCTTGGCAAAATTGACGTGCTACTGGCTAAAGCGGGCACTGACAAATCTCGCCTAATAACTGCTCAAATCTGGTGCGCCGATATGACCACGGATTTCGCTGACATGAATGAAATTTGGGACACTTGGGTCGCCACAGGCTGCGCGCCAGCGCGCTGGACTGGAGAAGCCAAGCTCGCTACCAAAGGCTTCAAAATCGAAATTATTGTTACAGCTGCATTGTGACGCCATTTCTAACTTCGCTCTACCCGGAAGCACTGCGTAGAGCAGGCATTGCTGAACCTTGGTCCTATGGAATGGCGGACCGTGTTCGGTTTGGTGAAATTGATGCTTTGAACCACGTCAATAACGTGGAATATCTTCGTTGGTATGAAACACTGCGTGTCAATTATCTTCATGATTATGGCATATATAAATATGTGGTTGAAAATTCAAAATTTGTTGTAAAAACAGTCGGCTTAAACTACAAAACTGAAGTTCATCATGGCGCCAATTATATCAACGTTGCCCGCACTACACAGATGCGCAACACCAGCTTTACAATGCAATATGTAACTTTTGTTGATGGTCAGATCACCACCACAGGTGATGCAGTTATTGTGTTGTTGAACGCTGATAACCGTAAGTGCGCGCTACCCGATGCAATGCGCCAGATCTTTATCACCCTAGATGGGGCGGTGCAGGCCTAATAGCCAAACTTAAACGCCACACTTTTGCAGGTAATCAACTAAGGCAGCGGTCGATCCGTCCTTACCTGACGCATCCCCACCTTCAATAATTGGCTGCAATGCTGTGGCCAATTCTTTGCCTAGCTCTACCCCCCATTGATCGTAGGAATTTATTCCTAAGATCACGCCTTCAACGAATACGCGATGTTCATACAACGCTAAAATTTGTCCTAACATAAATGGATCAAGCTTTGAATAAGCTATTGTGACTGATGGACGGTTGCCTGGAAAAACACGATGACTAGCTTGACGTTCAAGCTCCTTACCTTCAAATCTATCTGCAACCTTTTCACGCGCCTCATCCAGATCTCGGCCTTTCATCAACGCCTCAGATTGCGCCAGACAATTAGCGACAAGCAGTTGATGTTGATGGTGCAAATCATCATCGTGACCTCGTGCTGCAACCAAGAATTCACACGGCACAACGCGCGTACCTTGGTGGATCAATTGGTAAAAAGCATGCTGCCCATTTGTTCCCGGCTCGCCCCAAACAACTGGTCCCGAATGGACCAGTAAATCTTCACCATCCATACCTACACTTTTGCCATTACTTTCCATTTCCAATTGTTGGAAATAAGCAGGTAAGCGACTGAGATTATTGTCATAGGGCAGAATTGCGCGCGTTGCATAACCACAAATTTGATTATGCCAAATTCCTGTTAATGCCAACAATGCGGGGAGGTTTTGTGACCAATCTGCCGTGCAAAAATGCTGGTCCATATCTTGCCCACCACGTAAAAACACACGAAAAGCATCAGATCCAATAGCAATCATCATAGACAGCCCAATTGGGCCCCAAATGGAATAACGACCACCAACCCAATCCTCAAAGCCGAACACACGACTAGGCGAAATTCCAAATGCCGCAGTTCCATCTGCGGATGTCGAAAGCGCTACAAACTGCTCTGCTGGATCACTAACACTCTCGCCCATCCACGTCTTGGCAGTTCGCGCATTCGTCATAGTTTCAATCGTGGTAAATGTTTTAGATGCTACAATTACCAATGTTGTTGCTGGATCACAAATTCGTAAAACGTTTGCAATATCAGCAGGATCAGCGTTAGACACAAAATGGCAGCGCGGACCATTATGGTACGGCGCAAGAGCCAAAACGCCCATTGCAGGTCCAAGGTCGGATCCACCAATACCGATGTTGATTATATCAGTGATTGCACCGCCCTGCCCTCTAAATGCGCCAGAACGCACATCGGCAGCAAATTTATCCATCCGATCAAGTGTTGCTAAAACGACTGGCATGACATCTGTGCCGTTGATGATAATTGGCCCACCATCAAGATTGCGTAACGCCGTGTGCAAAACAGCACGACCCTCAGTTTCATTAATAGCTGTACCATGAAACATTGCATCTCTTTTTTCTGCAAGACCAACTTGGTCTAGCAAATCAATCAGTAATGTACGCCCTTTGAAGTCAATATTTGTCTTGGAATAATCAAGCCGCATGTGTCCAGTGGACGCCATAAACTCTTGTGCTCGTACTGAATCAAGCAAATTTTCAAACAGGCGGTCTTCGACAGTCTCAAGATGTCTTCGTAATTTAGTGAACATACCTTAATTTTCCGCCCAATGAACTGTTGAACCAACCAATACGGCAGCGATTGGGGCTTCTTCGGATGATAGTGATTTAGCACGTTCTAACGCCTCACGCTTTTCTTTACCTATGATGACAATGTGACGGCTCATTGCGCGTTTAAGAACTCTTGCTGACAGTGTAACGCGAGCCTCTGGTGCGCCTGGCGCGCGCATGGGCACCAGCAAACTATTACCGTGCAGGGCTGAGTCCAAGTTATCAGCGCCAGGAAAGATCGAGGCTGTGTGCATATCCGTGCCCATCCCAAGCAATAGGACTGATATTGGTAGTAAATCTGATATCTTAGCCTCAATTGTAACAATGCTTTCTTCAGGAGCAGGCGTCGCCCCATAAAGAGGAACGTAGTTTGCAACCGCTGCCGCATCTACCAACAAACGTTCTCGCAAGAGTCGTGTGTTTGATCTGTCAGACGATTCAGGTACCCAGCGTTCGTCCGTAAGCAACACATTCACCCTCGACCAATCAATATGTTTTGCGCCACATAACACATCAAAAATCGGCCCCGGTGTTGTGCCACCTGGGACGGCAAATGAGACGCTATCATTGGTTAACAAATGAGCTTCTAGTTCTCCAGCAATTTTGTTGGCAAGATCCATCATCATCATTTCGACATCAGGATATTCGATCAAATTCATGTCACTTTTCCTTAATTTCGCGCCAGCGCCGATTTTCACGGTGCAACAACATCATCGCATCTTCTGGTCCTGCCGATCCTTGATCATAAATTTTGGGGACATCGCCACGCGCCTGCCAACCTTCAATCAACGGGTCAGTCCACGCCCATGCTGCTTCAACTTCATCGCCGCGCATAAACAGCGTTTGGTTGCCACGGATCACGTCCATGATAAGCCTTTCATAAGCGTCAGGCACATCATCCGCCTCTGGGCCAAGAGCATCTGCAAATGTCATATCAAGCGGCACATCAATCAAACGCATGCCACCTGGCCCCGGTTCCTTGATGGTGACTTGCAATTGCATACCCTCATTAGGCTGCAGCTGGATGGTCAAAATGTTGCGATGGCGCTTTTCATCGCCAGGAAAAATAGAATGACCTAGGTCTTTAAAAACTACGGCAATTTCACTTGTACGAGCCTTTAATTTTTTACCTGTTCGCATGTAAAACGGCACTCCAGCCCATCGCCAATTGGCAATCTCACAGCGCAGAGCTACAAAACTTTCAGTGTGCGATTTTAGATTTTCAACGTCGTAACGGTAGCTTGGCACTTTATCTGTCGCATCATATTGGCCACGAACTATGTGGTGCGGTTTTATTGCTTGCAGCGCCCGGATAACTTTCAGCTTTTCATCACGTACAGCATCTGCGTCAAATTGCGATGGAGCCTCCATCGCTATCAAACACAATAACTGCATCATATGATTTTGCACCATATCGCGCATCGCACCAGATTGGTCATAGTAAGCACCACGCCCACCGACACCAACAGTTTCCGCTACTGTAATCTGGATATGATCGACGTAGTGGTTGTTCCAAAGTGGTTCAAATAAAACGTTGCCAAACCGAACAGCCATCAGGTTTTGCACAGTTTCTTTACCCAGATAGTGATCAATCCGATAAATCTGTCCTTCAGAAAAATGTTGCGCCAGTGTTGCATTTAGAGCCTTGGCGGTCGCCAGATCACGGCCAAATGGTTTTTCAACAACAACACGGCTGCTGTCATCAGCTATTTCGAACCTGTGCAAGCGTTCAGCTAGATCCCCAAATAAGCTGGGGGCAACCGAGAAATAAAATACTTTAATTACCTCAAACCGGATCGACTTGTGCAACTCTTTCCAACCACCGTCGCCCTTGGCGTCTATCGAAATGTAGAACAATTTGGACAAAAACCGATCGATGCAATCGACCTTAGATGCTTCTACACCACCAAACTCTTCAATTGCTTCTCGAACCAACTGGCGGTAGCCATAGCTGTCCATATCAGATCGTGCTGCACCTATAATTCGCGCACCATCGGGCATCTGCCCGGACAAAAAACGGCGAAATAGTCCTGGTAAGATTTTACGGCGGGCTAAATCGCCCGTACCCCCGAAAATCACGAGATCAAATTCTTCAACTGGGATCACGCGCGAGACCATATGGACCTCCGATAAAAAGTTAGCGCTAACGCATTATCTCTAGCTGGACATCTCACTTAAGTCTAGCGCGTTACCGGAAACATTGATGTATTTAGGCAAGCCAGCATCTAACCATTTAGCAACAAGTTGTAGATCTGTGTAATGGGTGACTACTGCCCAAATAGCAATTCTTCAAAAGGGTGCACCCATACCCAAGGCTTACAATTAATTTTGTATTTTTACGAACAAAACAACCTAATGAGTAGTTTTTATATCAATCTTAACAGTTAAGTTACTTTCAGGTCGCATAATCTAGGATTACTTAAAATATTAATTTGAAAATAACTCTTATGAATTTTATTTATTATAATGATAGTGTGGAAAATGACCTAAATATGTCTACTAAAAATTGTCATGAAAGTCCCTAAGCATTCTCACAGAATAGAAGTTTTATTCAAAACTTGACGATAGCACAATTTGATTACATCTTTATTTATCCTAAAAATATAGCATAAATCTTGTCAAATTGCAAAATTATGCATCCAGTTCGGCATCCCAATAAAGAAAATCGAGCCATGAAGCATGAAGATAGTTAGGCGGAAACTTACGTCCCATATTACGAAGCTGTTCAGCAGCAGGCTGAAGTGGCAATTTTCGCAATGACAGCCCAGAAAAGTGCAGCGATTTCGAACCTTTGTGCAAATTGCACCGCGAACAGGCTGCCACAACATTTTCCCATGATGTAATACCGCCCGATGCACGTGGCACAAGGTGATCAAAGGTTAAATCCCCCGTGCTGCCACAATACTGGCAGGAAAAATTATCGCGCAAAAATAAATTGAACCGCGTAAATGCAACCTTCTTCTGGGGTTTGACAAAATCACGTAACACAACCACCGAGGGTATATGAATTTCCATAGACGGTGATCGCGCAACGTCGTCATATTCAGCAATGATATCGACACGATTAAGCCAAGCTGCCTTGACCGCATCTTGCCAAGACCAAAGCGACAACGGATAATAGGACAATGGTCGATAATCCGCATTTAAAACTAATGCAGGTCGATGTTTCAATGCAGCCGAGTGGTGCACAAACTCTGACCTGAAGTTGCCGCCACTTTCACTGTCAATATGCAAAGCCGATCCCAATCTGTTCACCCCTTTAAGGTGGCAGAGCGGGAGCCCGCTCCAACCATACTAAGAATTATAGATCGCATCAGTGACGTGGCAACCCTAGATGTAAGCACAGGATCTAGGTCACTTTATTAGAGCCAATTAGATCAAGCAGCGCCTAGACGTTCACGCATAAACGCCAACGCAACTTCCAAACCATCAGGCGCAATGCCATGACCTGTACCCTTTTGAATGTGTGCGAAAACTTCTTTCCAGCCAGCATTTTGCAAGGCTTGCGCTGCGTCAGGCAGTGATTGCACTGGCACAACGTCATCTTGGTCGCCATGGACTAATAATACCGGTGGGCGACAAATAGCCTCATCCTCTAAAGATTCTGACAAAAGTAAACGGCCCGAAAATGCAACAAGGCCAGCAACCGCATCTTCGCGTCGGGGCAATACATGCAGCCCAATCATCGTGCCTTGGCTAAAGCCCAATACCATCACTTGTTCTGGCAGCAGGTCTTCATCGACCATAATCCCGTCCAGAAAAGCATTTAAATCAGCCGCAGCATGTTCCAAACCAGCGTTGGACTCTTCCTCAGAGGATCCATCAATCCAAGGGATTGGAAACCACTGAAACCCCATCGGAGCACCAGCACAGTCTTCTGGCGCATCCGGCGCAAAAAATGCTGTATCAGGCAAGTGTTCTGCCAACTGATCGGCCAGCCCCATTAGATCAGTACCATTGGCACCATATCCATGCAAAAAAACTACTGCTGATCGCATTTCTCCGGAAGCCGGCTCGCGCCGTTCTGAATTTAAAACCCGTGTCATGTAATGCCTTCCTTGTTCTTTGAAATCCGGTAGTAGGCCCACAACAGCCGAGCTGCAACCGATCGCCATGGAGCCCAGTCTTGTGCCATTACGCGGAACACTTTTTCTTTTGGGCGGTTGGGCAAATCGTATAGAATTCGTGCAGCTTCTTGCAGCGCCAGATCACCTGGTGCGAAGACATCAGCGTGCCCTAGGCTGAACATAGTATAAACCTCAGCAGTCCATGACCCAATACCAGGCACAGCCACAAGTAATTTAATCACATGGTCCGTCGACATCGTGCGCAGCGCAACAAAATCAATATCAGCATTAGCTAATTCTCTGGTATAATGAATTTTTTGACGGCTCAAACCAAAGGTACGCAACCGGTCCTCTGAGGTTGCGCGACAAGCATCTGGCGTCGTAATGCCCGCACCTTTCATCCTACTCCAGATTGCATTGGCGCTGGCGATACTGACCTGCTGGCCGACAATGACTGACAGCAACTCAGAAAATCCATCCAGTTTACGCCGTAAAGGCAGTGGCCCCGTCAATTCATACGCCTCCTTCATCTTTGGACAGCGTGCAGCGAGCCAATCTATACCTTCAATCACACAGGCATCAGTTTCAATAACGCGATCCGTCATGGAGTGGCCACCAACGACGATACCCACAAAAGGGCGTCTTGAACAGTTTCTAACTGCTGTGCATCTGGTGTTTGTGGACGATCTAACAACAATACTGGCAGTCCCAATTCGCGGGCCGCATCTAGCTTCGCGCGGCCACCCTGCCCACCCGCATTCTTAGAAACCAAATGAGTAACACCAAGCGAACAAAATAGCTTTACCTCGCTCGCTTGTGTAAAAGGAGGACGACCTATAACGAATTCTCCACCCTCAAAAGGCAAAGGCATATTTGGTGGATCAATCATTCGCACCAAAATCCGCCGACCAGATAGATTTTGGTACTCTGATAAGGTCTGCCGACCCGTCGCAATAAACACGGTCGAACCGTTTGGAATGTGGTTCTTTGCTTCGCATGGCTTAGTAATGCTGGTCCAATTGTCACCATTCGTGGGTTCCCATACTGGCCGCACAATCTGCGCGTAAGGCAGCCCCAAATCAAAACATATTCGCGCTGTTCGGTTGCTAATTCTGGCTGCAAACGGATGGGTCGCATCAAGGACAGCGCTAATTGAAAATTCACGCAGATAGGTGCAAAAACCGTCATCGCCACCAAAACCACCAATCCGCGTCGTTACTGGTAATGGGTCCGGCGATCGTGTCGCACCTGCTAATGATGCGACAACCTTGATATTTGTGTCTGCCAGCCCCCACGCAATGTGCTTGGCCTCTCCAGTTCCGGCAAGCAAAAGTAGCGTCAATGCGTAGCCTGCCCAATAATGTTGCCCGCGCGGTCAATGATCACTACGTCCAGTATCGGCACGTTTTCTCGAAACTGGAGTGCCGCTTGCACAGCCGCTTCTTTTGCAACTCGCTCTGCAAGGAGCTTACCTGCAATTTCATAGGCTTCAAGTGCGGTATTCGCCTGCACCACCCTCACATCATCCGCCCAATCAGCTAATTTATCAAAATCAACTTGGCTACGCCCAGAATGCAAATCAATTGCTCCCTGCGCCAGCTTGGTGATCTTACCTATACCTCCACCAATCGTCAGACGCTGCACTGGATTACGCCGCATATATTTCACCATTCCACCAACAAAATCGCCCATATCCAACATCGCATGGTCAGGCAGACCATAAAGCGCCTGCACTATTCGTTCTGACGTATTACCAGTGCAGCCAGCTAAATGGGTTTGCCCGTCTGCACGCGCCACATCGATCCCACGATGAATGGATGCAATCCAAGCAGCACATGAAAACGGCCGCACGATGCCCGTAGTACCAAGAATAGACAAGCCTCCCTTAATTCCTAGCCGTGGGTTCCACGTTTTCAGAGCAATCTCATCGCCATTAGGAATACTAACGGTAATGTCTATATCAGGGTTTTGGCCATATTCACTGGCTATTTCCGCAACTACCTCATCCATCATAGCGCGTGGCACGGGGTTGATTGCAGGTTCCCCAACACCAATTGGCAAGCCAGCCTTTGTCACTGTTCCTATCCCGAAGCCCGGCTTAAACACTACGCCACCAGTTGAATGTGAAACCCGCACTATTACTGTTACCCCATGCGTCACATCTGGATCATCCCCTGCGTCTTTGACAATACCTGCCTCAGCCCAACCTTTGCCTAAAGATGTGCCAACAACTGGAAACTCAGGTGTTTCACCTTTTGGCAGATTTATTGATACCACTGATGGAAACGACCCGCTCCAAAGTCCTATTAATGCGGCCTTGGTCGCGGCTGTGGCACAGGCACCTGTAGTCCAGCCACGGCGCAATTGCGTGCCGTCAGTTTTGATAAGAAGCTTGCGTGTCATGCTAATGACCTTAACCGCGGAGTTGCGTGACGCCAATCCGCAATTCTGCGTCGTTTGACACCTTTCGCGCGCACGCTTCTCACGCCATAAAGGTGAAATGAACACGCGACTCCCCTCACAAGACTGGCCGACGCTTGAACCTGGTTGGGTCTGGCTGTGCGGCGCTGGCCCCGGTGATCCAGGCCTTCTTACGCTACACGCGCTAAATGCGCTGCGTCAAGCGGACGTCGTAATTTATGACGCTCTGGTACAAGAGACTATTTTGGATTGGGCATCTCAGGCTGAACATATCTATGCTGGTAAACGCGGCGGCAAGCCGTCGGCAAACCAGCGAGACATTTCTTTGAGGCTAGTTGATCTTGCCCGCGCAGGCAAACGTGTGCTGAGGCTTAAAGGTGGCGATCCGTTCGTGTTTGGGCGCGGTGGAGAAGAAGCACAAACGCTTGTGCAACACGGCATTCCGATTCGCATTATTCCAGGTATCTCGGCAGGAATTGGCGGGCTAGCTTATGCTGGCATCCCAGTCACTCACCGCGACGTAAACCAATCAGTGACCTTCGTGACAGGCCATGATCAATCCGGCAACGCAACATCAAGCTTAAACTGGGCCGCAATTGGTAAAGGATCACAGGTAATAGTGATTTACATGGGCATGAAGCACATAGGACAGATTTCTGCGTCTCTGATCGCAGCTGGGCGCAGCATTTCTGAACCTGTCGCAGTTGTAACATCGGCTACCACCGATCAGCAAAACGTGCTTGAAACAACTCTTGGCACAGTCGAAGCGGACATACTCAAAGCTGGTGTAGAACCACCGTCTATTATTTGTATCGGCCAAGCTGTACGAATGCGCGACGTGTTGAATTGGCAGGCACAGGCGGTTGGTATCATGCCGACAAACCTCGACCCACTGGGCCGCGGCCGCCCTGCTGAAACAGCTTAAGTCATGTCAGGCCTGATTCTTGCAGCCCCTACATCAGGCGCGGGTAAAACCACCGTCACATTAGGACTGCTGCGCGCATTAAAGCTCACGGGCCGCGTAGTCCGATCTGCCAAATCTGGGCCAGATTATATCGACCCACAGTTTCATTCAGCCGCAACGGGCAGTCCTTGCATCAATCTCGATTCTTGGGCGATGACTGATGCAAGGATTAAATCATTGGCGTCCGGTAGTGGAGATTTGATCATTGAGGGTGCAATGGGCTTATTCGACGGTGCACCACCCAATGGCAAAGGCTCAACTGCTGATTTGGCACGCATCCTAGATTTACCTGTGGTCTTGATTGTTGATGCCAAAGCCATGTCCCAATCTGTTGCCGCCTTGGTCAGCGGATTTGCAGGGTTCGATCCGCGCATAAATGTGGCGGGCATTATTTTGAATCGCGTCGGATCGGACCGTCATACCGAAACGCTCAAGACAGCGCTAGCACCACTTAACATTCCAGTGCTCGGCGCAATTCCGCGACTCAGTGATCTATCCCGACCGTCACGCCACCTTGGCCTGGTTCAAGCAGGTGAAATGCCCGATCTGGAAGCGTTTCTAGACAGAGCTGCAAATATTGTTGAGCGCGCCGTAGACCTTAAAGCACTATGTGCATTAATGACCCCAATGGCCTGGTCCTCAGCCGTTGACAGGACACATAATCCAATACGTATCGCCATCGCTCAAGATGCTGCATTTTCATTTACATACCCTCATGTGCTAAAGGATTGGGAGCTATCTGGTGCAACGATATTACCATTTTCACCCCTAGCAGATGATGTTGTTCCCGATGCCGATCGCGTGTTTTTACCTGGTGGCTATCCAGAACTGTTTGCTTACCAATTAGCAAGTGCAAGTACCTTCATGCAAAGCTTGAGGAGTGCAGCGCAAACGTCTGATATATATGGTGAATGTGGTGGATATATGACACTTGGAGAAACGTTAATTGATGCTGATGGTACAGCACATAAAATGGCTGGACTGCTTGGTTTAACCAGCAGTTTTAAAGATCGAAAGCTACATTTGGGTTATCGAAATCTGGAGCAACGCTTATCGCATCCATTGTTCTCACTCACAGGTACACGCAATGTCCATTATGGTCACGAATTCCACTATGCAACTACGCTTGATGCCCAAGGCAGCACGTTATTTGATGCCACTGATGCACAAGGCACATCGCTGGGTCAGATCGGAATCGTTAATGGTCGCGTCGCGGGATCATTCGCCCATATCATTGATCACAAATGAATTACTATTACTAACCATTGCCAACCCCTTGACCGAGGCTTAGCAAATTTGGATGAGCGATATTACACCCCTAAATAATACCCAAATGAATGACGACCGGCGCACAAAACGTAACGTAACCGTACTCGTTTTTGCGCAAGCAATACTTGGCGCTCAGATGCCAATGATTTTTGTGGTCGGAGGATTGGCTGGCAAACAGCTAGCTTCTAATATCTGCTGGGCAACCTTGCCTATAACGCTGATCATTTTTGGATCGATGACGACCGCCCCATGGCTGTCACCGCTAATGCAATCGCGAGGACGGCGATTTGGATTCTATGTAGGCGCGCTTGCAGGAGCCGTTGGCGCGGCAATCGCCGCATTTGGACTTTACATCGGATCATTCACTATGCTTTTGATCGGGTCTTACTTTACCGGTATTTACATGTCGGCACAGGGATTTTACCGTTTTGCCGCGACGGACACTGCATCAGATGGATTCAAACCCAAGGCTATATCATACGTTATGGCAGGTGGCTTGATATCAGCGATCATTGGTCCGCAGTTAAATAAATTTGTGGATGGTCATTTCGTAGTACCCTTTCTGGGCACCTATCTGGCAGTCGTAGTGTTGAATTTGGTCGGAATGTTTTTATTCCTCGCACTTGATTTACCAAATGGATCGCGTGGCCAGCCAAAAGGAGCCGGGCCAAAACCACGTACCCGTGGACAACTATTGTCGGATCCAAACATACTGGTGGCAATAATTGTTGCATTGGTAGCCTATTCGTTAATGAACCTGGTGATGACATCGACACCTTTGGCTGTTCTTGGCTGCGGCTACGCCTTTAATAATGCAAATAATATTGTTTCCGCTCATGTACTGGCGATGTTTGCGCCTAGCTTTTTTACTGGCCATCTCATAGTGCGGTTTGGCGTCAAAAAAATTATGTCCATTGGCCTCTTAATTCTCGGCGCCGCCGGAATTGCAGCCCTTTCTGGCGTCAGTATCACTGAGGGAAACCAACCCTCATTGTTCAGTTTTTACGCTGCACTCATCCTACTTGGCTGCGGTTGGAACTTCGGCTTTATTGGCGCGACAACACTGCTTACATCTTCCCACTCGCCCCAAGAACGAGGAGTCGTCCAAGGCCTGAATGATATGATCGTGTTTGGTTCTGTCATGGTGGCATCACTAGCGTCGGGCAGGTTAATGAATTGTTCTGGAGGATCACACCTTGAAGGCTGGACAGCCGTTAATCTAGCCATGGCGCCATTCTTATTACTTGCAGGTAGCGCACTGCTTTGGTTAGCGTTGCGACCCAAAAGTGCATCAATTTAGTAGCGCCCTCGTGGCACATTGGATTAAGACCAGCACAGCAACCGCCATTTGGCACGAAACGCGCTGATACCAACAGTACCTTGCGCTACACGCCAAGGCTCTTTTGCGATCTGTAGCAATAACGGTTTTGCCTGCCAAGCCTCAAGAAATGCTGGGTTATTAGAAATAGGCCGCACAATATCCTTTAGTGCCTCACGTGCCAGCTTAGCAATCGCGCTCTCGCGTCCATCTAGCAGGGGCACGCGGCCTTTTACTTCAAGTGCAGACACCGCCGATAGGTAACGTGCAACCCCAGCCGCACGGCCAAATCGTATGACATCTTCCCGGTTCACAGCGCCCAGCGCACGCGCAGCTTGCCACATCAGCTCCCCCGCAGTGGCATCAAGATATTCTTTGAAGTGTTCTTCATCTTCAAACCCATCTTTATAAACGTCCCAGCGACGTGCCGCGACCAATCGGTCCAGACCCCTTGCACCCTTAGCGTCCAATACATCCGCTAAGGTCATTGTAATCTCATGACGTCGAACTGTCCCACCCGAAGCTATCTCTTCAAGTGCTTCACGCCACCATTGCAGGCGCATTTCGGCAATCATTGGTTCTTCAGTCACCCATGGCGCGCGGGCAACTTCGGCGTTGAACGCGTAAATAGGAAACAACACTCGGCGCGCAGCGACTGGGGCCGCCATAACAGCTAAAAATCTATCAGGATCACCACGTTCGACTATGCCAGCACAGGCTTCAAAACTCAAATTTTTGTCTCATCTTTGACCCAGTCTTTAACCTCGTCACGCACCAACTTCCAACGGATAGCATCTAGCAAGGCATCAAACGATGCATCTACGATGTTTGCAGACACGCCGACGGTGGACCATGTGTGTCCCTGCCCGTCTTCACTGTCAATAATAACCCGCGTAACAGCTTCGGTGCCACCATTGGTGATCCGCACCTTAAAATCAGTCAAATAAATGTCTGAAACGCACTTGGCATAACGTCCAAGGTCTTTGACCAAAGCACGGCTGAGCGCGTTAACCGGACCACGATCAGACCCATCCAGCCCAAGACTTTCAGAGACCGACATCGTTTTAACACCGTCTACTTTCACAACAACTACAGCTTCGGACAATGACACCATTTGATTGCGTTTATTACGGCGGCGTTCGACTGTTACTCGGTAGCGTTTAACCTCAAAAAATGTTGGCATCATCCCTAGTTCTTCGCGAGCCAACACTTCAAAACTTGCCTGCGCAGTGTCGTAGGAATAACCGGCTGCTTCCCTATCTTTGACGCGGTCCAATATCCGCTGCAACGCAGGATCACCTTTGGCCACATTAAGCCCCATCTGCGTTAATCGTTCGCGAAGATTGGATTGTCCCGCTTGGTTAGACATTGGCACAATACGGCTATTCCCAACCAACTTAGGATTAATGTGTTCATAAGTACTAGGATCTTTGGCAATGGCAGACGCATGCAACCCTGCTTTATGAGCAAAGGCAGATGCCCCAACATACGCCGCCTGACGATGGGGTACACGGTTCAAGATTTCGTCCAGCATACGCGACACCTTAAGCAGGCCTTTCATTGCGTCAATTGACACACCAGTTTTAAACTTGGTCGCATACGGTTCCTTCAACAGCAGTGTAGGGATCAGTGTCGTCAGATTGGCATTGCCACACCGTTCACCCAAACCATTCAGTGTACCTTGAATTTGACGCGCACCTGCAGCAACTGCCACCAGTGAATTAGCAACTGCATTTTCTGTATCATTGTGCGTATGGATACCCACATGCGTGCCTGGAATGCCTGCCCCAATCAATGCCTTTACACCTGCGCGCACATCATGCGGGAGTGCACCACCGTTGGTGTCACACAGTACAACCCATCGTGCACCAGCGTCATAAGCCGCCTTGGCTGATCGAATCGCATAGTCAGGATTGGACTTAAACCCATCAAAGAAATGCTCAGCATCAAATAACGCTTCTCGCTCTTGCACAACAATATGTGCGATAGACGCTTTAATGTTCTCGATGTTCTCATCCAACGAAATACCGAGCGCGGTCTTAACGTGGAAATCATGCGTCTTACCGACTAAACACACAGCTGATGTCCCTGCATTAACGACCCCAGCCAGTACACTATCGTTGCCAGCAGAATACCCTGACCGCTTGGTCATTCCAAATGCAGTCAAGATCGCACGGGTCTTAAACGCTGTTTCAAAAAATTCAGAATCCGTTGGATTTGCACCTGGCCAACCACCTTCGATGTAATCAATACCAAGATCATCCAACATTCCAACAACGCGGTGCTTTTCAGCAGTCGAAAATTGTACACCTTGGGTTTGCTGCCCATCTCGCAGGGTGGTATCGTAAAGGTACAACCGTTCCATCAACACTACTCCAGTTCATCTTTACTTCTTAAATATCCTGAGCAGCAAACAGCACCAGTCATTACCTAAATTACTTTCTCGAGCGGCAAAAGTCTTTCTTATACCCACAACAAACTGTGCTGCTTAATTACTTTAAACATCAGTACCACGGTCATTTCAGCCCCTCAAGCACCACCGGATTAAAACCTGATCCCAGCAACCAACTCGCTGTCCCTGCAACGTCAGTCACTTGTACCCCCGCAGTATTTAATAAATCACGCAATCGATCCGCTTCACCCCAATCTTTTGATGCCCGAGCAGCACCACGTTCTGCGATTAAACGGTCAATGACAACTGGGACCCAATCGGGCATCCTGTCATCCTGTGATGATGAAGCATCCAAGACATTCCAATCGGACACTAGCCCCAGCATTTCCAACGCATGCGCAAGTGGTACCAACCCAGAAGCAGTACGCGCTTTCGCCAGCACATGCATCCGTGCCAAGGCACCCGGAGTATTCAGGTCGTTACTAAGAACGCCCATCAATTCAATGTCTGCAACCCAATCACCCGATGCCTTTAATTTATCAACAGTTTTGGGCGAGTAACCATGCTTACGAAGAACAACAAACCAATCATTTAGCATTTTATGCGCCTCTACCCGTTTTGCATCAGTCCAATCCATCGGCTTACGGTAATGGGTCATCAAGAAAACAAGCCGGATAACTTCACCCGCCACACCCTGCTTCAACAAATCGCGAACAGTAAAAAAATTGCCCAAAGACTTAGACATTTTCTTGCCCTCAACCTGCAACATCTCATTGTGCATCCATACGTTGGCGAACTCATGGCCCGCACAAGTCGATTGCGCAGCTTCGTTTTCGTGGTGTGGAAACATCAAATCATTTCCCCCGCCATGAATGTCGAACTCACCGCCCAGCAAATCCAACGCCATCGCAGAACATTCAATGTGCCAACCTGGACGCCCATGTCCCCAAGGACTATTCCAACCTGGTTGATCGTCACTTGATGGCTTCCACAACACAAAATCCATCGGGTCTTCTTTGTAGGGCACCACTTCAACTCTGGCACCAGCAATCATATCATCGACAGACCGCCCCGACAGCGAGCCATATTCAGGGTAAGAACGCACACGAAATAGCGCATGACCCTCGATCTCATACGCATTGCCCTTGGCGATCAAGTCCTCAATCATTTCGATCATCTGCGTTACGTATTGTGTGGCACGGGGCATTTTCGTCGGCTCTAACGCACCTAAAGCAGCCATGTCCTCAAGATACCACTTAATTGTCTCGTCTGAACGCTCAGCGATCAGGTCCTCCAGAGTACCTAAAGCCCCCGCTTGTTGGCGCGCCAATGCAGTCGCATTGATTTTATCATCAACATCTGTAAAATTTCGAGCATATGTTACGTGATCTAATCCATAAATATAGCGCAGAAGCCGGAACAACGTGTCAAACACGATGACTGGGCGCGCATTGCCCAAATGAGCACGATCATAGACTGTTGGCCCACAGACATACATACGCACGTCACTTTCATTGATCGGAATAAACTCGACCCGCTTGCGGAACTTAGTATTGTACAGTTTGATTGCCATCATAAGACCTCGAATATGAACCAAGCAGAGTAGTTGAGTTCTAACCTAACAAATTCTGCAATTAGAAGAAACGTGAAAGAGCAGCACAAGGGACAAGTTAACAGGTAGTAATACAAAATTTATACGCAAATACTTTTTATATTTAATACCTCACAGCCAAAAATCTTAATTATTAGCTCAATATTTTGCCAAAATTGCGGTGCGTTTTAAGCTTCAAGAAATATTTTGGTATCACCTAGTGCATCAATTTATCCAACACCATAAAGCTGCACTTGATAACGCGTATCTTCATGACCATCAAAGCGCGCACCACGCTTTCACTCATCCTCTTTTATGAATTAAAAAACACCGTGGCTTGCGCAACAATCGATACCATTAGCGAGATCCTGCCTTCCAATAAACTCACTAATCCGTGGGACGATGATAAAGTTTAAAACCAAAGGCAAAATATTTGCCAAGGATAAAACTATGGACCACAACTCTACACTGAGCCATCACATTAAATTAATTACAACATTATCTATTACTAGCTAACAACAATACTAAATCTGGCTTCGAGGGTTCCTCAGCCAACACAAATTGCTTTGAAAGCTGATTGACACCGTCTGTATCCACTGTTCATTTGCCCTCATGATTTTATCACACCGCATCACACACATCACACCTAGCGGCTCTGACGGCTGGGAAGTTTTTTATCGTGCCCGCACCATGAAAAAAGCAGGTCAGCCAGTCATCGAATTGACAATCGGGGAACATGACATTCGCACACATCAGAGTATTCTAGATGCAATGCACGCGAGCGCAAAAGGCGGACACACTGGATATGCCGCAGTCCCAGGGACTCAAGCTTTACGGCAAGCCGTGGCGACCCGAATTCAAATACGCACTGGAGTGACGACTACAGCGGACAACATAATGATTACTCCCGGTGGACAAGCAGCTCTTTTTGCAGCTCATACTGCCGTCTGTGACGAAGGAGATACAGCGCTTTACATCGATCCGTATTACGCAACCTACCCAGGAACTATTCGTGGAATTGGCGCAAATCCAAAAGCAATACCAGCCTATCCCGATCATGGCTTTCAACCACTCGCCTCAGATATATCAAAACACGCTAAAGACGCTGTTAGCCTGATGATCAACACCCCCAACAATCCAACGGGTGCGGTCTATTCTCGCGCTACTTTGCAGGGGATTGCCGACACATGCATTGAACACGACCTTTGGCTAATTTCAGACGAAGTTTATGAATCGCAACTCTGGGACGGCACTCACATCAGCCCCCGCGCCTTGCCCAACATGGCAAAACGCACACTGGTTATTGGATCAATGTCTAAAAGCCACGCGATGACTGGAAGCCGCATTGGCTGGATCTGCGCCCCAATCGACATCATCGAGCACCTAATTAACCTTGCGACCCACACAACTTACGGTGTAGCGGGCTACATCCAAGACGCCGCTGAATTTGCCTTGAACCAAGGCGCCAAACTAGAGGATGAAGTTTCCGCTCCCTTCGCGCGTCGTCGTATTATCACCGAAACTTTACTTGCAAAACAGAACATCGTTAAAGGCAGCCCAATCCAAGGCGCAATGTACGCCATGCTCGACATCAGTGCGACAGGGTTGACTGGTGAAGGCTTTGCCAATCAACTTCTCGATACTCACTCCATTGCAACGATGCCCGGTGAAAGTTTTGGCGCGGCAGCAGCGGGCCACATCCGAGTGGCCATGACTATTGACGATGACACTTACACATATGCACTACAAACCCTGCTTGATTTCGCAGCAACAATAGCTGCTTAACTGTGTCTCCTTTTAAAAACATCGTAGAAGGTTGTAAGACGTCGGACTTCTAAGCTTAAACACCGGCATTGAAGCGGGTTGGGCTGTACCAACGACGTTTATAATTAGGCAGCTTTAACTAGGAGCCGCGACTGGTTACCCCTCCTCCCACAGCTCCTCCTGATCTTTAAATAGTTTGCATTAAAATTTAACAGCCCCTGAACGCTTATGTTCAATGTATCTATGTTAAGATCGTATTACGTTACGTGGTCAAAATCGTATTACAAATCTTCTCTGTACACGCGCTTACTGTTAAGTATTTTTAAATTCATGCTAATATTTGAGAAAACTTCAAATTCTTAACGGTATGCTACTTAAATTTAGCTGTGCAGCATTTGAAGTTGCGTAGTGCAAAAATAAGTCTGCAACGCAAGCCGCACGCGCCTTCAGACGCATAACACTGTTAACTTGCTCTACAGTAAAGCTGTAAAAGTCCCCCGTCGCTAACATCAAAATCAATTACCACAAGCTTAGCACCTAAAACAAACGAACAAAAAATTGTAGTCGTAACTAGAATATATTCTTGAGATCAAAATTTTAAAGTTGTTACCAATTGTGAAAAAATTTACTCATTTTGCACAACCAAAGTATAAACCGTTATAAAAAACGTCCAATCGGTTTCAGAAATATAAACAAGGGCAACCGTGAGGCTTGAGTAAGGAGCTCTGATCAGCTTAAAAAATCCAGCAAACGAGACACTTGCGAAAGTCAAGATAAGTAGGTGAGCCTAAAGGTATAGGTTAAAACAGGTCATACCAGCTTAGGTGGGCAAAATATCACCCAAAAATAAGCGCTTTTAGCCACATAATCAGCCTCACAATTTGATGCAGTATTGAACGAAACCATTCATGCACAATGTAAAAAAATTTATCTACCCTAGACTGATGTTTAGAGTAGAAAAGTAAGCATTAAGCGAAGAACAAAAATAAGAGAAAGTTATATATTAAAACGCACAACATGGGGGGGGTATTACTGATTAAAATCAGTCGGTGAAGAACTCACACTCTGATACAAAGCAATCCTCTAGTGTGGGGCAGATTAATGTGCAGTGCACTTTATATAACTTACAAATACTTACCTATATTTGTCAGCAGGTTGCGAAACTGTTCCTCCGCAAGTTGCAGCGCGTACGCCGGTGGTACCAGACGCGCTGGTCGGCAATCCTTTTGCAACGCGCACGGCGAGGTAAGCAAAAGCTTGTGCTTCAAGCATATCGCCATCAAACCCTGCTTCCTCGATCAAGACAACAGGAATGGAACACGCATCCACAATCATTCCCATCAATGTAGGATTACGGCGACCGCCACCCGTTACAAGCAAACGTGAAGGTGGGCTTGGACAAGCTTGTAGTCCCAGTACCACCGACGCGGCACAAGCCATCGTCAAAGTTGCAGTTGCGTCCGCATCCGAAAGGCCTGTAACCGCATTAGAAAGCCCCTCAAACGCATCACGATCTAAAGATTTTGGAGGTTTCCGAAAGAAAAAAGGATGTTGTAAAAACTGATCAACAATTTCTTGATTAACCAAACCCTTGGCTGCAATTTTCCCATCTAAATCATAAGGTTTACCCAAACGCGCCAGTATTAAATCATTAATCGGCGCATTAGCCGGCCCAGTATCAAACGCCAGCAAAGCCCCATCGCTTTGAGGCAAAGGTAAACTAGGATTAATCCATGTAATATTGCCTACACCACCCAAATTCAGAATGGCGATTGGGTCTGTAGCGTTCATCTTCTTGGCTAGGGCAAAATGATAAAACGGGGCAAGTGGCGCACCCTCACCACCCATTAGCACATCAGCACTGCGAAAATCCCAAACCACATTTTTGCCTAAAATATTAGAAAGAATGCTGCCGTCACCCGCCTGATACGTGCCACGCTTTTTCGGATCGTGGGCCAACGTTTGACCATGAAATCCAATCAAATCAACATCGCTAAAAACGCTTAAAACCTCTGCGTGGACAGATTCAATTAACTCACAAGCGTCAGCTACGTCATCGTCTGGCCATTTACCCAGCGCAGCATATAATACGGCAACTTGTGATTTCGTATAGGGGCGAAAGACACTGTTGCCAAACTCGAAAATGGCATGTCCGTCTGTTACTATCTCAGCCGCATCAACACCGTCCAACGACGTGCCCGACATTGTACCGACAACACGCACTACCTGATCTTTCAACATGCTCTTTCCCTTGGTACTTGCGATCCGTATAGAGTGATCCAAAAGTGCTGCTCATAACAAGTCAAGGATCTAACATGACATACCATCCGAAATCCGATTTCATCCGTGTCATGATTGAGCGTGGATTTCTTGCTGATTGCACAGATTATCAAGGTCTGGATGAAGCGTTTGCTGCAGGTGTTGTCCCAGCATACATCGGTTTTGATGCAACTGCAAAATCGCTACACGTGGGATCTTTGATTCAGATTATGATGCTGCGCTGGCTGCAAAAGACCGGTCACCAGCCGATCACCCTGATGGGAGGCGGCACAACGAAGGTTGGTGATCCGTCATTTCGTGCCGATGAACGCCCTCTGCTGACAACAGATCAAATCGATGACAACATTTCGGGTATCAAAAAGGTTTTTGCAGCCTATATTGATTACGATACGGGAGAGTCGAACAGCGCCTTAATGCTGAACAATGCTGAGTGGCTAAATGATCTTAATTATCTAGATTTCTTGCGCGACATTGGTAAGCATTTTTCAGTAAATAGAATGCTGAGTTTTGAATCAGTAAAGTCCCGACTGGATCGCGAACAAAGCCTAAGCTTTCTTGAATTTAACTATATGATACTGCAAGCCTATGATTTCCTGGAACTTAATCGCCGCTATGGGTGCAAATTGCAAATGGGTGGCAGCGACCAATGGGGTAATATTGTAAATGGTATCGATCTTACACGCCGCGTATTAGATCACCAGATTTTTGGCCTTACGTCACCATTACTAACCACCAGCGATGGTAAAAAGATGGGGAAATCACTGTCTGGTGCGATTTGGCTAAACAGCGATATGCTCAGTTCTTACGAATTTTGGCAGTTTTGGCGCAATACAACTGACGCGGATGTAGGTCGGTTTCTTAAGCTTTATACGGAACTCTCGATCAATGAATGTGATCGGCTTGGCGCCCTCAAAGGGGTTAAAATTAATGAGGCTAAGATCATTCTCGCCAATGAAATCACTGCCCTTCTTCATGGGATCGAAGCCGCAAAAGCAGCAGAGAGGACGGCCAAAGAAGTTTTTGAAAAAGGCGGCGTCGGGGATAATCTACCAACACTGACTTTGACAGCTTCAGACTTAACTGATGGTATATCTATTGTGCAACTGATCGTAAAATCTAGATTGGCTGGGAGCGGCAAAGAAGCCAAAAGATTAATTTTGGAAGGTGGAGCAAAAATGAATGATGATATTGTTACCAATGCAGGCATGATGATTACTGTTGATGACCTTACAACGCCAATAAAAATTAGCGCGGGAAAAAAACGTCATGCGCTTGTTCAGCTAAGTTAACCGAACCAACAAACCATCACAAAACAAGGCAAACAGCAGCCAAAGATGATAACATCAAGCTGTTATCTCCATCAGATATTTCTAGTCTTTATTAATTTTGCCCTTGACCAAGTTTCAGACAACTGTGGAGTTGATGGTAAAATGATGCTTGACTTGTGGCCTTGACAAAAATTCCACAGCGTACGCATGCTAAATTCGTGCAACGCTAAAGTGGTAAGCGATGCCCCTGACATCTTCAAAAGGTATTTTGGAACCTCTGGTCGGATCCGCTTTACATAAGGCCTACCATAAATGCTTAATGCATGGGCGAACTTTGGCACCACACACAACAAGTGTTCAAAGCCAATCAAGACCACCCCGCATCCACAAAGTTGCTAATTTTCGCAATTCATCATTTTGCAAATGTAGCTCAGTGAAATAAGCGCCACAGTGCATTGTGGCGCCATTCACCTTAAATAGATTAATCAATTGCACCAACCCAAAACCAGCAATCTGCGGATTCGAAAGTCAACATAATATGACACGCCACACCCTCACTTCACCCAAGCCGTGACCATGGAACGACAGCAGCAATATAAATCACAACCAACTGTGGTTATTGTCGAATTTGCCCGTCTTATTTTGCAAATAGCAAACTTTTTAAAAGCTTAAGAAAAAAGTCATCTGATCACCACAGTTTTGATACAGCAGCACGGCTATAAACGAAATATTAATGTAAGAAACGGCGCCTTGAACAGTATCCACCACGCCATCAATTTGCTTTTATCTATCAATGCGGTCAGCCTTGGTGTTTTGTGTCTCCAGATAGTTAATTTTAAGTTGGTAAAGATCGATAATGCAACATCTTATAAGTAATTTCACCTATGTAGGCTTGGCAGGGCCTATGGCTCCATCCTAGATTTGAGGCTTTACTCAAAAATTCGCCTACCCCACTGGCACTCACAGTGTTCATGCCGTAACTCTTAGATATCTAAAACCCAACAATGTCCTAGACCACTTGCGAGACCGCCATGACCGACTCAATTCTGTCCCGTTGCGAGGCTATTGGCCTACGCCTCACCGAACAACGCCGCACGATTGCGAGTGTACTCGAAACGTCTGACGACCACCCCGATGTAGAAGAACTATACAAGCGCGCTTCAACCGCAGACCCGCGAATTTCGCTAGCGACTGTCTACCGCACAGTTAAACTGTTTGAAGAAGCCAGCATTTTAGAAAAACATGACTTTGGCGATGGTCGCGCACGATATGAAACGGCAGATCGTGAACACCACGACCACCTAATTGATTTACAATCAGGCGAAGTGATCGAATTTATAGATGCTGAGATTGAATCCTTACAAGAACGCATTGCGGACAAACTCGGATATGAACTTAAGGGCCACAGGTTAGAATTGTACGGCGTCCCAAAGAAGAAAGACTAGAACGTAAATATTGCCCCACATGTGTCACAGTGGTTGGCTAATATCACCATATCTGCAAAGCTATCCACATAAATCGTACAGAAAAATGGATTTATTAAATTTGGATATTTTAACTACAGTTTGTTATAAAATCCAACATCAAAAAAGTTAAAATCCAACATAGTGATCATGAGGGCTATCATTGTACGGGTTTAAATAATGATCAAATTTATCATGGGTAAAAATAAAGCTAAAGAATTGTACAATAAAGGTGCCGCTTATAGAATTCCCCCCATAAATTATCACGCACTAATCAATTAATTGTATCACTTTTAATTATGGTGCAGCAAAAATTATAACAGCCAAATAATACCTATAACTTGTTTTAACTCAACGCTCTTGCTCTCAAAATGACACAAGCGTACCACCAAAATTGAACGGTATATGACCGACCCCGACATTAAGGACAACAAGTATGGAAAACATCCGTGGTGCTGCGTTAATGACGTTTTCAATGCTAGCGTTTGCAGTCGAAGACGTGTTGATCAAAACCTTGGGAGCGCGTATTCCTGCAGGCCAAATTATCTCCATTATTGGTGCAGGCGGCGCATTGGCTTTTGCTCTATGGTTTATCACCAAGGGCCAGTCAGTGTTTGTGGCTGCACACCTTAACCGACGCGTTTGGTTGCGCGGTTTATTTGAGGTTGTTGGCACGATGCTTTTCATCACCGCCCTAATGCGGCTTGATATAACGATGCTGTCGGCAATCATCCAAGCAACACCACTGGTGGTTGCCATGGGTGGTGCAGTTTTTTTAGGTCAAACTGTAGGCTGGAAGCGCTGGTCAGCAATCCTCGTAGGATTTGTTGGGGTGCTAATCATAATCCGACCTGGTCTGGATGGTATATCAGTTACAACTCTGATTGGAGTTGGTGGAATGCTGGGCCTTGCTGGGCGCGATTTGGCAACACGCGCCATAAAAGTTCCAATATCTGGCGCGCATTTGTCCCTTCATGCCTTTCTTTTGCTTATCCCTGCTGGACTGGCGCTGTGCTTTCTGAATGGTCAGCCAATTGTTGCAATGTCAATGTCAGACAGTGCAATTCTAGTAGGATGTATTGCGATCGCTTTAGTGGCTTACCTCAGCATTGTTGCCGCAACTCGTGCCGGCGATGCTGCGTTTATTTCAATGTTTCGCTACACGCGGATGTTGTTTGCGCTGGTCCTTGGCATGGTCATTTTACACGAGCGTCCCGACGCAATGACGTTAATCGGCGTTGCTATTGTCATCACAGCGGGCCTGTTCACATTCATCCGCGAAGCACACGCCCGGCGCACTTCCCAAGCCTTAGCTGACCAGTTATAGGGCTATAATAATTAATTGTTTGCGCTAACATATTTTAACCTAAAAACTATTTGTCAAAGGAATAGCCTATGAGCACGATCATCGACATCCACGCCCGCGAAATTCTAGACAGTCGGGGCAACCCAACGGTTGAAGTCGACGTCACTTTAGAAGACGGTACAATGGGGCGTGCGGCGGTACCTTCAGGCGCATCTACAGGCGTCCATGAAGCTGTTGAAAAACGTGATGGTGACAAAGCCCGCTACATGGGAAAAGGCGTGCTAAAAGCTGTTGATTTTGTGAATGGCGAAATTGCTGAAACCATTGTGGGCTTTGATGCTACAGAACAAGTTGCAATAGATATGGCAATGATCGAACTGGACGGTACTGATAATAAGAGCCGTCTAGGCGCAAACGCAATTCTGGGCGTATCACTCGCCGTAGCTAAAGCGGCCGCAGATTACATGGGCCAGCCTCTGTTTCGCTACATCGGAGGCACATCAGCGCGTGTCCTTCCTGTCCCAATGATGAACATCATCAACGGCGGTGAACATGCTGATAACCCAATAGATATCCAAGAATTTATGATCATGCCAGTGTCTGCCACAAATATTCGCGAAGCCGTACGCATGGGCTCCGAAGTGTTCCACACACTAAAAGGCGAATTGACAGCGGCAGGCCTTTCTACAGGAATTGGAGATGAGGGTGGCTTCGCTCCCAACATTAGCTCCACTCGTGATGCTCTTGATTTTATAATAAAATCTATAAAAAAAGCAGGCTATGAACCAGGTAAGGACATATACCTCGCCCTAGATTGCGCCGCGACGGAATACTATGAGAATGGCAAGTATGAAATGAAAGGCGAAGGCAAATCGCTCACATCAACAGAAAACGTTAACTACCTCGAAGCATTGGTGAATGACTATCCGATCATCTCAATCGAAGATGGTATGTCTGAGGATGACTGGGACGGTTGGAACGCGCTAACCAAACGCCTTGGTGACAAAATTCAGCTAGTTGGTGATGATTTATTTGTAACAAACCCCACACGTCTGGCCATAGGCATTGAACAGAAATCTGCGAATTCGATGCTGGTCAAAGTTAATCAGATCGGCACTTTGACTGAAACAATCACAGCAGTAGACATGGCACATCGCGCGAAGTTCACCAATGTGATGTCACACCGCTCTGGTGAGACTGAGGATGCAACAATTGCTGATCTCGCCGTCGCCACAAATTGCGGTCAGATTAAAACCGGTTCACTGGCACGTTCTGATAGGCTCGCTAAATATAATCAGCTTATCCGTATCGAAGAAATATTGGGGGAAACTGCTATTTTTGCAGGTCGTTCTATCCTTCGTTGAGCTATTAAATACGGCTTGAAAGGTCTCCGTTCGCGGAGACCTTTATTTTGTTTAAAGTTATGAGGCCGGTAATCGTCCAAAAGTGCGTCATACTCAGCGCCCTGCCCCGTAACCTCAGTTGACACAGTCGCAACCAAAATCACATCCAAATTAACGCCAAAATAGGTTACCGCTGTTTGCAGTCAAATGAACCCACAACACGGATCACACAAAATCTAGCTTGTTGCATAATCTGAAATTCAAACAAGAAGCGGCACCATTAAATAATTTCAATAGATTTTATCAAGGCAAAGAACTTAAATGCCTGTAACGATCCGCACTTTCAATGTAGTCGTGAACACGGCTGCCAGAGCGCTGGCTTTTACGACAAATATTTCAGAAAATCATAATAAATTTCTGGTTAGATCATGAAAAACTTGAGCGCACGCATGAACGCATGCTCAAATAGATAACAAAAACCCTGCAAGCTAAAAGCATTGCCGCAATTAACCCAAACGCCTCAATGCCAATACCGCTAAAATTTTAAAGTACCGTGACAACAAAAATATTTGTGATGATCAAGCCAAACAACTGAAACTGGCACCAAAAGTATTACCATCGAGCAAGATCACTTCCACACCGCAGTTTGCCAAATACTAAACAATAGAAGCCCCGATTATTTCCTTATTTACTACAATTACCTTTAAGGTGTTACGCCTGATATTTTTTCATGGCCTTTTTCAATGTAAAGCCTAAACAACTACTATGACTGCAGATGACATCATCGTCGCTCTAAATCTTACGCGTCATCCTGAGGGTGGATTTTATCGCCAAACTTGGATTGATACGGAGACTGATGGCCGCCCAAGCGGGACTTGCATCTATTTTCTTCTTAAATCAGGCGTGGCAAGCCATTGGCACCGCGTTGATGCTGTTGAAATTTGGCACTACCACGCAGGTGCTCCTCTGATCTTAAGCATTTCTAAAAACGTTTCTGGACCAAAAACTGAACATCGGCTTGGTCCAGATATTTTAGCAGGGGAACGCCCTCAAGAAATCGTTCCAAAAGACGCATGGCAGGCTGCGCAAACGACAGGCGACTGGACATTGGTCAGCTGCACAGTCAGCCCAGGCTTTTCATTTGATGGCTTTACTCTCGCAAAACCGGACTTTGATATCTCTGCGAAAACTTGATTATACAGCTTAAAGACTGAGCGTTTTCTTTGTAAAAATGCTAAATTACGAATCAAAGAGCAGCGCAAAAAAATATTAAAGCCCCATATATTTTCGCTGACTATGCTCATTTAATGGCTTTGTTGCACAGATCGGTTGAGTGGATTCATGTCGTAAATCCATCATGATAG
>JAPKAD010000084.1 GCA_028825445.1 Octadecabacter sp. | reverse complement strand
GATTAAACTAGATCAACAACGATCCACGCTGCTTTAAGCTGTCATTGTAAAACAATCAGTTCTTGGTCTTGTACTTCATAGAGGCCCAACGGCTCACTCCAATCAGTTGTCGCGCTTGATTCATGCGGTGAATCCCATTAATATAATTGTGTAAAAAAGCCTATAGTAGGTCATAATAAATTGTTTGTCGTCTAATATGGGGACCGATGTGGGCTTAAAAATGCATATTCCCAATATGGGATGTTTGGTTAATTATGTAATAAAATTTGATTAAAAATTAGTGTAAGTGATAGATCTCATATACCAATAAATTAAAAAAATTCATAGTAACGACAAAAAAGATCAAATTCTACAAATAGGCCCATCAATTTTTTTAGTCTGGTAAGTATTCAAAATATAACTAAAAAATTATCGTAACTGGTGCTGCTGGAGAGAATCGAACTCTCGACCTCTCCCTTACCAAGGGAGTGCTCTGCCAGTGAGCTACAGCAGCGCCCGTTAAACCTTCGGATAGATGCAAAGCTGGGAATCTGCAAGCCCTCTATGGACGGTTTTTGCGCACTAAGGTAACAAGCGTTATGAGCAGCAAATCCCCCCCCAAAACCACCCAATCTCGTGAAGATCGCTTAAAGGCTGCGTTGAAACAAAACCTTGGACGTCGTAAGTCGCAAGCCCGCGCTAAGGCTATTAAACTAGCTGATGAACAAGTTGTACAAGAAAATGATGCAGCTGCATCAAAAAAGCCCGGTTCGCCCGCGCAAGAACAGAAAGAATAACAGGCATGGATTCCATCGTTGTGCGAGGCGGCAAAGCGCTTTCGGGCCAAATTGAAATCGCTGGTGCAAAGAACGCTGCATTGGCGCTCATGCCCGCGACATTGTTAAGCGAAGAACCTTTGACGCTGACCAATACCCCGCGTTTGTCCGACATTAAGACGATGACGTTGTTGCTGGAATCATTGGGCGCTGAGATCTCTTCACTTCAAGAAGGCAAAGTGCAGACAATGTCATGCCATGGCTCAATCAACACGACTGCTGATTATGATATTGTGCGTAAGATGCGGGCTTCTAATTTAGTCTTGGGGCCACTTTTGGCCCGTGAAGGCCGTGCGATTGTATCCCTTCCAGGGGGGTGCGCCATTGGCGCGCGGCCAATGGACATTCATACTGATGGCTTTATGAAAATGGGTGCGCAGATTGATCTTAAGGACGGGTATCTGCATGCGAAGGCGCAAGGTGGCAAGTTAAAGGGTGCTGTGATTGACTTCCCGTTTGCTTCTGTTGGCGCCACAGAAAATATTATGATGGCCGCAACATTGGCCAAGGGAACAACTGTTATAAATAATGCGGCGCGTGAACCCGAAATCGTAGATCTGGCGTCTTGCCTGCGTAAAATGGGTGCGCATATTAGCGGTGCGGGCACGTCTACGATCACCATTGAGGGTGTTGATCATTTACACGGCGCGACACACCCAGTTGTGACGGACCGCATTGAACTTGGCACATATATGCTAGCGCCGGTGATCGCCGGTGGAGAAGTTGAATGCCTTGGTGGACGAGTGGAACTGGTCGGTGCCTTTGCTGAGAAATTAGATGCCGTTGGGGTGAGCGTTGAAGAAACTAATGCAGGCCTAAAGGTTAAGCTAAGCGGTGACCGCCCGCGTGCGGTGAATGTTACCACCGAACCATTTCCAGGTTTCCCGACTGATTTACAGGCGCAAATGATGGCAATGCTTTGCTTTGCTGAAGGTAAATCTGTGCTGGAAGAAAAAATATTTGAAAACCGCTTTATGCACGCGCCAGAATTGGTGCGAATGGGCGCAAACATCGAAGTCCACGGTGGTACAGCAACAGTTACCGGTGTTGATAAGATGAGGGGCGCGCCTGTTATGGCGACGGACCTTCGCGCCTCGGTGTCGTTAATCCTTGCAGGGTTGGCTGCTGAGGGTGAAACGCAAGTGAACCGAGTTTACCACCTGGATCGTGGCTATGAGAATGTTGCAGAAAAACTAGGCCGCGTTGGAGCGGATATAGAACGGGTGGCTGGACGATGAGTTATTCAACTAATGATGCAACTTTTGAAGATGGAAATGAAGCGCCTTTGCGTCTTAAAGCATTGGATGCGGAGGATTTGGCCGTGCTGTCGGGCCTCGTGCAAGATTCCGTTTTTCCGGAGATTGAAATGAAATGGGATCGTGGGGCACGTCGTTTTGCGCTGCTGCTGAACCGGTTTCGCTGGGAAGACGCTGAAAAAGCTGAAACCCGCAAGCGTGATTATGAACGGGTGCAGTCTATATTAGTCATCGAGGATGCAATGCGTGTGCAAACCCATGGAATAAATGTGGGTGACCATAATGTAATTCTGTCTGTGTTAAGTATTGTGTTTGAGGCGGGTACGGACGGTGATGGTGTCATTGTGCTGACGCTTGCAGGTGACAGTGCAATTAGGGTTGAGGTTGAAGCGTTAGAAGTTGTGCTGAAGGATGTGACGAGACCATACGTTGCTCCATCAAAGGCTATGCCAAAACACGATGATTAGGCGACTTTGTTAGATGGTAGGAATTTAAAATGCCACAGTTTTTAAATACTAATGATAGAAACTTTGAGGAAGTGTTTCAGGCAGTGCTTGCAGCTAAGCGTGAGGATTCACCGGATGTGGATGCTGTGGTAGCGGACATCATTTCGGACGTTCGCTCACGTGGTGATGAGGCTGTACTTGAGCTGACCAAAAAATTTGACCGTTTGCAATTAGATGCAGATGGACTGCGGTTTACTAATGCTGAAATTGACAACTATTGCATGCAAGTTGGCGATCATGATCGCGCTGCACTTGAATTAGCGGCGACGCGGATTCGGAACTATCATTTGCGGCAGATGCCTGAGGATGCATTCTGGGTGGATGATGTAGGTGCGTCGCTTGGTTGGCGCTGGACGCCTGTGTCTGCGGCCGGATTGTATGTGCCTGGTGGGATTGCTACCTATCCATCCAGCGTTTTGATGAACGCGGTACCTGCAAAAGTTGCTGGTGTCGGGCGCTTGGCCATGGTTGTGCCGACTCCTGATGGGTTGGTAAATCCTCTTGTTCTTATGGCCGCGCGTATAGCAGGTGTGGATGAAATTTACCGTATAGGTGGTGCGCAAGCGGTAGCGGCACTTGCCTATGGTACAGAAACGATTGTTCCAGTTGACAAAATAACTGGTCCAGGAAATGCCTATGTAGCGGCGGCGAAACGGCGGGTGTTTGGCAAGGTTGGGATCGACATGATAGCAGGGCCGTCTGAAATTCTTGTGATTGCCGATAAAGATAATGATCCCGATTGGATTGCACTTGATTTACTATCACAAGCTGAACACGACGAGAACGCACAGTCGATCCTAATTACGGACAATGCGGTCTTCGGTCATGCTGTGGCTAGTGCTGTTGAGAAGCGCCTGCAGACATTGGAACGCCGAGCGGTAGCAGGGCCAAGCTGGCGTGATTTTGGAGCGATTATTATCGTAAATGATTTGGCAGAAGCAGTTATTTTATCTGATAGAATTGCCCCTGAGCACCTGGAAATTTGCGTTGCAGATGCTGATGGATTAACCGATCAAATTACTCATGCAGGTGCGATATTTATCGGGGCATGGACACCAGAAGCTATTGGCGATTATGTTGGTGGTCCAAACCATGTTCTGCCAACGGCGCGGTCTGCGCGGTTCTCTAGTGGTCTATCGGTGATGGATTTTCTAAAGCGCACAACACTTGCAAAAATGTCGCCTGAAGCGTTGGTGGCAATCGGTCCGGCTGCAGAACGGATTGCCATTTCCGAAAGTCTACAAGCCCATGGCTTGAGTGTGCGTGCGCGGCTCGATAAGTTAAACAAGGGCTAAGCTATTGGCAAAGATTATCCATATTGATCTAGACGATAGAGCGCTGCCTCCGCCGACTCCTGAGATTGAACAAGAGCGGAAAGTTGCGATGTACGATCTTCTGGAAGATAATTCATTTGTCTTGCCGTTTCGTGATGGAAAAGAAGCACCAGTGGGGCCGTACCGACTGGGGCTTTCAATCCGCCAAAAACGCCTAGTTTTTAAAGTTATAACTGAAAAAAGAGAATCTGCAGGTGAATTTCACTTGTCCCTTGGCCCATTTAGGCAAGTTGTTAAGGACTACTTTTTGATCTGTGAAAGCTATTTTGATGCAGTGAAAACTGCGGCCCCAAGTCAAATCGAGACAATAGATATGGCACGGCGTGGTATTCATGATGAGGGCGCGCGTATTCTGCAAGAACGTCTAGAAGGAAAGGTGGAGGTCGATTATGATACCTCACGACGCCTTTTCACGCTCATCTGTGTTTTGCATTTCGGAGGTTGATTTGGATAGATTGCCTCAGTCTATTTTATTTTGTTGTGACCACAATTCTGTACGTTCACCCATGGCTGAAGCTTTAGCAAAAAAATTATATGGGACAGGGGTTTATCTACAATCCGCTGGTGTGATGTCCGATCTTGATATCGACGGTTTTGCGGTGTCTGTGTGCATGGAATTGGAAATTGAGTTATCGCGCCATCGCAGTCGTTCGTTTGATGAAATGGTTCAGTGGGGTGATGATTTATCGTCCTTTGACTTAGTTGTTGCATTGTCACCCGCCAGCCAGCGCCGTGCACAGGAATTGACCAGTCATGCGCATTTAGAGGTCGAATATTGGCCGATTCTGGATCCTACTGGATTAGGCGAAAGCCGCGATGATCGTTTGGTGTCCTATCGTCAAGCTCGCGACCAAATCTATGCTAGACTGATTTCCCGTTGGGGCACAGGAATTATTGAAGATTGATCAATTTAAAAAAGCTATCTTGATGCAAATGTATGGTTTTCTGCTCAGATAATGCGTTTCCAGATCGACTATCAAAGGCTTTGCAAAGGTTAAGGGTCAGTTAGCCCTTGAAAATCCCGCCGCCCCAGCGCATTTACCCCCTGTCCGCAAAATCGCGGACGTTTTTGATGGAGAGAACATGGCCAAGGAAGAACTGCTCGAATTTCCAGGTGTCGTAAAAGAACTCTTGCCGAACGCGACATTTCTGGTCGAGTTGGAAAACGGCCATACAATTATCGCTCATACGGCTGGTAAGATGCGAAAAAATCGCATCCGTGTTCTGGCGGGTGACAAGGTACAGGTCGAGATGACCCCCTATGATTTGACCAAAGGTCGGATCAACTATCGTTTCAAATAATTCTGGGATGAGACTTATTTTAGGTTCCGCTTCCCCTCGACGTTTGGAACTGTTGGTGCAGCTTGGTTTAGCGCCGGATGACGTACGCGCACCTGATATTAATGAAGACCCCAAAGATGCTGAAAAGCCACGCGACTATGCACGGCGTATGGCGCAAGAAAAAGTTCAATCCTCCGAGTGCGCTGTTGGTGAAGTCGTTCTGTGTGCAGATACAACAGTAGCTGTAGGCCGTCGTATATTGGGCAAACCTGCGGACGTAGCTGAGGCTGAGGCGTTTTTGCGACTTATGTCGGGGCGACGGCACAAAGTAATTACGGCGATTGCAATTAAAACATCGGATGGCATCCGAATGAAAGACGTTGTGACCGACGTGAAGATGAAGCGTCTCAGCGATGCTGAAATCGCCGGTTATCTTGCGACGGATGACTGGCGTGGTAAAGCAGGTGGCTATGCTATTCAGGGGCCAGCCGGCGCGTTCATTCCTTGGATCTCCGGATCTTACTCTGCGGTAGTAGGATTACCTTTGGCTGAGACAGCGAATCTGCTTCGATCCGTAGGCATCAAAGTGTGGTCCCAGAAGGAGCCAAAATCATGAAAGAAAAAATATGAAGGGCCGTATGATCGTTCTTGACCATGTTGGTGGTCGTGAGGCGGCTGCTCTTTTGGTTGATGGGATACTTCAGGATTTGATGATTGACGACGAGGGCGTACCACGCCCTGGTGCGATTTTTCGTGCGATTTGTGACCGTCCATTAAAAGGTCAGGGTGGTATGATGTTGCGCCTGCCAGAGGGTGATACTGCGTTCTTGCGCCAAGGAAAGGGGCTTGCGCCTGGGCAGGCGATTTTGGTGCAGGTTACGGGCTATGCTGACGACGGTAAAGCCATTCCAGTGACCGACCGTGTATTGTTCAAAAGCCGATATGCAATTGTGACGCCCGGGAAATTAGGCATTAATGTTAGCCGCCAGATTAAAGACGAAGATGTTCGCGAACGCCTACTGACTTGTGCTCATGATGCAGGAGTTTCGGATGGGTTTGGTTTAATCCTGCGGTCATCCTGCGAAGGAGCGAGTGATGGTGACATTGTTGAGGACATAGTGGCAATGGACGCTTTGGCAGTCGCAATTATGGCGGACTCTAGCGGTGAGGCTGAAATGTTGACTGAAGGCGACGGGCCGCATGGTTTGGCATGGCGCGAATGGGTAGAGGTGGCAGAGGTGGTTACCGATTCTGGAGGTTTCGAAGATCATGGCGTATTAGACCAGATTGCATCTATAGCTGACCCACTAGTTGTTCTTGATGCATCAGCTTTTATGTATGTTGAGCCCACGCATGCCTTGATAGCTGTTGATGTGAACACTGGTGGTGATACGTCGCCTGCATCATCATTAAAGGCGAATTTGTCTGCATGTAAGGCATTGCCGCGGGCATTGCGCTTGCGCGGGCTGGGCGGGCAGATTGTTATTGATATGGCACCAATGCCCAAGACGATGCGAAAACAGTTAGAAGTGGCAATGCGATCAGCCTTTCGCGCTGACATCATTGACACAGCACTGGTAGGCTGGACCCCTTTGGGGCATTTCGAATTGCAGCGCAAACGTGAAAGGCTGCCGATCCCAATAGGAGTTGCCTAATGGCCTGTCCAATCTGTGACAAAAAGACAATTGCAGAGTTTCGCCCGTTCTGCTCGAGACGCTGTGGTAATTTAGATTTAGGTAAATGGCTGGATGGTGGCTATGCAATTCCATCGACCGATCCCGATGATTTGGATGATTTGACTGATGCTCTTGAGAAAGCTGCTGAAGACCCTGATCTGCCGCGCCTGTCTTGAGTGAAGCAAGCGATTTCGTATAAATGAAAGAAGGGTCTGGACAGTCCCCAACACCGCGCCTAAAACGCCCACACCCAAGGTTTAAAACCTTCCCGTGCCCGGGTAGCTCAGGGGTAGAGCAGTGGATTGAAAATCCTCGTGTCGGTGGTTCGATTCCGCCCCTGGGCACCATTTAAGTTAAGTAAATCAATTACTTAAATACTGCATAGTTTTTGGTCCTTGCGTCGCACAGTTATTGCACAGTTTTTTGTGCGTCCACGTGCTGTTTGGCTGGGTGGTTTGCTGTGTTGAACACATTGTCTGGATTTACTGTGTTAACATAATATTTCAACACAATCATGCAACATAGTAACTGAACACAGTTTTTGACCACAGTGT
>JAPKAD010000119.1 GCA_028825445.1 Octadecabacter sp. | reverse complement strand
CAGACGGACTGCCATGCCGTTCCAGTCACTCCGGACACCACTTGAAACCTTTTGCGCAATAGATGCGTTTGTTTCGTCTGTTGCTGCAAGGGCTTCCAGAAGTTCCTTGAAATCATCTAGAATAGACGGACTTGTAGTTTTATTATTTGGTATAAGATCAGCCCAATCAAGATCCACATAGCCCTTAGCCCTCGCTATCTGTGGCATCAGCGCCAGCCCACCAAGCCCATGAAAAAGCTGCCTGCGATTCAAGTAAAGATTCACCACTCGTAAACTGACACTGAATCAGCTGACAAGGAATACCCGGTATCAGCAACATCTGTTGCTTGTAGTTGGCCTTTCATAACACCAGTAACCCAGACAGCATCCCAAAGATTCTCACTAGGCCAAGGTATCTCAGTTGTCACAAACACCAATTGGTTGGGCGGTGGTGGAGGGGTGTGGATGCAAGCCCCAAAATACGGCACAAGTACGAAACTTTTGATGCCATCACTAGCCATATCGATTGGTATGATGAAGCCTGCTATTTTGATATAAGACCCATTAAGTGAGGTATTAAGTTTTGTTGCGTTCTCATCAAAAATCGGCCGCCAGACATCATTAAGCTCATCTATCTCGCCTTCTCCGATGATCTCCGAGTAAGGAACACCGGGTGGTATTAAATCATCCCATGTTATTTCAGTAGGTGTGTTGGCTAACACAGTTTGTGGGAGTGCCGAGAAGGCAGCAGCCGTGGTTATTAATTGGCGACGTGACAATAGCATTATCTTAACCTTTCACCTCAAATCCTAACCATCATGCCATCCGCAAGCGACATGCGGTAGGCTCTGAGCGCAGGAACCATGCTCACGATTGCCCCTGAAACTACCACGCCAAACATGGCCCAAAGCTCGCGCAGTGTTGGGGCCTCAATCGGAAGCCAAAGCCCAAAGGCGCTGTCGATAAGTGGCTGGCCAACGAATAATCCTAAATAAAGTAAAGCTAGGCCGAGGATTGCACCAAGTGCTGCCATCAAGACAGCTTCAAGCACTAACAGGCCCAAAACCACACGAGGCCGCGCGCCCATCGCTCTGAATATAGCCATTTCACGGCGGCGTTCGTTGAGGCTAGAAAAGATCGTTGCCATCATGCCTATAAGTGCAGTGACAACCACCATGATAGAAACCCCGATCAATGCCGTCTCCGCTATACCAACGATCTGCCAAAGTTCCTGAAGTGCCACCCCCGGTAAAATAGCCAACAGCGGTTCTTGCGTGTACTCGTTGATGGATCGCTGCAACCCAAATACCTTAAGGCGGCTTTTGACGCCTACAAGAGCCGCAGTGATTGCCTGTGGTTCCAGCTCCATCTGCCTGATAGCATCAGCGGGCGTAGAATTTCCGGGCCTCTGTGCCCCGGTTTGCCAATCGACATGGATTGCCTCGATCGCCTGCACGCTGACGATAACTGTACGGTCAACTGGGGTCCCCGTCTTTTCTAGAATGCCGGACACACGAAAGGGTTGGTCTTCATGTTTGATGAATGAAGCAAGGCCGTGAGCGACCACAATAGGGTCGCCGATATTATACCCAAGTGTTGTTGCTACATCTGCTCCGATAACTGCATCAAAGAGGTCGGAAATGATGGCCCCATCGCGCATTGCAAGCGATTTACCTGAACGATATTTATAGTGATCAAAGAATGCTGGCGTAGTGCCCATCACGCGAAACTGCCGGTGACTGTCACCTAAGGAAATAGGCACGATCCAATCGACTTCTGTGCGCGCCGCGATGTCTTGGTAGCTTTTCCATGTCAGGTTATTGGTCGCATTTCCGATTCTGAAGACTGAATAGAGTAGAAGCTGTACTGACCCAGACCGAGCGCCAACTATAAGATCAGTGCCGGATATAGTGTCTGCAAAGCTAGCTTTGGCTCCCGTCCGAACTTTCTCTACGCCAAGGAATAGCGCTACCGACAAAGCTATTGCGATAATGGTCATGGCAACCGTCAACGCGCGCGCGGCGAGTGATGCAAGGGCGAGGCGAAAGATCATGCGCCTCCCCTCACGGTTTGGACAATATCAGCCATTTGGATGACCCGGTCGAACTGGCTGGACAACCGCGCATCATGGCTGACCATCAAAAGCGTTGTGTCGTGCGCACGTGATTGGGCGAACAGTAACTGCAAGAATGTAGCTTGCGTGGTGGCGTCTAAGGAGGATGTCGGCTCATCCGCTATAATCAGCTGAGGTGTACCAATCAACGCACGCGCCGCTGCCACACGCTGTTGCTGCCCCACGCTCAACACGCCCGCCCGTACAGTCATAATATCGCCCGGCAACCCCAGGGCGCGACAAAGCCGCTCTGCTTCGGCCACCAAACCTGTCACGCGTTTGCGACGCATTGGTGCGAACTGAAGAGGTAGAAGGATATTATCCTGCACACTAGCAAAAGGCAGCAGGTTAAACTGTTGAAAAATAAGTCCGATCGTTTCAGCTCTGAACCGGTCTCGTTTTCCAGCTGATAGGGATGCAATGTTATTCCCCGCAACAGACACTGCGCCGGACTGCGCGATGATAGTTCCGCAGATTAACGACAGTAGAGTCGATTTACCTGACCC
>JAPKAD010000083.1 GCA_028825445.1 Octadecabacter sp. | reverse complement strand
CCAAGCCGCCATCCTAAACCGCTTCACTGCTCTTGGCATACTGCGTACCGTGCCCATAGGCTAAATCCGTCTGGGGTGAGGGGACATCCGACCTCAAAACAATTTATGCAACAAAGCCCATCAGGGGCATACTATAGCCAACACGCCCAGCCCAAACCCGCCATTTGTTAGACATTGGCGATACTGTGGAGCGCCACTTTAAAGCGGACCTTCGCTGTGAGTGCGCAGTCACCAATTCTTGGAGTCCAGTCTGCTGACAACCAAGGCTTAGTCCAGTACGCGACCCAATCATTACGAAAACGCTCATCACGTCACAACGCCGCTCGATTCAGAAACGATTTCATGGACCATGCACAGGCATATGGACGTTCTGGCGTCTTCGCTCACGATAGGCGCGTCGCAGGTTTGCATGATGCGTTCCGACTAAGCTACATTTCTGGGCTATTGTGATGGCAGATAAGTGGTCTTCGCCCAAAATGCTCGCGCTATGACAGACGGATTCTCGCCTCACAGTCAGCGGCAGTGGCTGTGTTAAAGGCATTTGATGTGTGCTATCAAGGTTAAAATTTCTGCAGTGGTAGCAAACAAGACACAGAGAGGACCCCGCATCCAATATTTTCGGTTACACTTCGTCATTCTCGGATTAGCAATTCTGGCTATTAGTCCCTTTGATGCCAAAGCAGACGTACCGGTCATTCCGAGCGACCAGACGTTCGAATGCACACCAACTCATGTCTGGGATGGTGACGGCCCTATCTGGTGTGAGGAAGGGCCACGGCTACGACTAGCAGGCATTGCAGCGCGAGAAATCGATGGTACCTGTTCACCGGGCCATCCATGTCCACGGGCAAGCGCTGAAGACGCTCGGGCGGCCTTAGTGGCGTTGCTGGGCACCCCCACTGGTGTAACCAGGCACGGACATATCATGGTGACTGGACCGACACTCAAGTGCCGGTCAGATGGCTCTGCTGGAGGGAACCGCACAGCCTCTTGGTGCGTTTCTCCGAGGACAGGAGACATCAACTGCACTATGGTGAATAGCGGTTGGGCGGCACGCTGGGATCAGTATTGGAACAATCATAGCTGCTAAACAGGCCTGCTTCTGAGCCAAAGTGGCCTTTTAAACCGACGCTGCGAGCGTTAGTGAGGAGTCTATTCTACCTATGTAACATCATCCATATATAACTGTTATCTCGAGACAAGCTCACTTTCACACTCCAATTTTTTGATTAACGTAATAATAATACACCAAACCAGCACTAATCAAACCGGCCATCACGAGAAACCCAAACGTAGATGCGTCGCCAAACAGCGCAGCGTTCATCCGTCGGCCAGGAAGAAACGTGAAAATCCCTGCAATACCTAGTGCCCAAAAGTAAATGCTTCGCATTTCTTTTTGGTGTGCAGCAATGCGGCCCTGACGCGCGGCGTTGATCCCATACCAAAGGCTCCACAGCGTAAAAAAAGACAAAGCGTGGATGGGGCTGAGAGGGCCTAGGACAGGCGCTTCCGAAATACCAAAGGAAGACAGCGCAGTCCCGGCCATGGCTATCACCCACACATACCCAAGACGCTTGTGCCAGGCATCCCGAGATCGCCGAAACAGAACCAAGGGTCCCACGATCACGGCACAAAGTGCTGCTATAACGTGGAGTTGAATGACAAGTGAGGCGTTCAGAATTGGGTCAAGTGACATGGGCTATACTTCTTCTTTGCAGTTGTTGATAAATCTGCCAAAGTTATCAGGTAAAACGGCAAACTGCATCAATGTTCAATTCGTAAATGGATATGTATTCAACGTGACTGATAGGCTTTTTCCAACCGCGCTTCGTGAATTGCAGGCTGATTTGAGCAGACGACCAGTTATTGTTGGCGTGCTCGCACTTGGACTTCTTCTAGGAATTTCAGGCCCGTTCGACACACTCAATGTACTGTCTGCGGGTCCCCGCATCGTCTATTGGATTGCCGTTGTGGCGCTGACGTTTGCGACTGGTAGTGCCGTTGGCAACGTTGTTCACACGGCTGTTGATCGACGGCTTGGTTGGTCTTCTTATGCCGTAAGCACATTGGCGATTGGCGTGTCTGTTACCGTAGTTCTCAGCCTCATTAACCTAATCGTCTTTGGAGCGTGGTTCGCTACGTGGTTTGAGTTTCTCGGCCAGCTTGGCATCGTCACGCTGATTTCGGGCGTAGTCGAATTCAGCGGCCTCGCCCTGCAGTCCGGGGCTACAACAAAGCCCACGGGACAGCCCCCCCTCCTAGATCGCATGCCGTTCGAAAGGCGCGGCGAAATCGTTGCGTTAAGCGCGGAGGATCACTACGTGCGCGTAACCACCACCAAAGGTACGCAGTTGGTGCTGATGCGACTGTCAGATGCCGTAAAAGAGGTTGGCGATACCGACGGTCTACAAATTCACAGGTCGCATTGGATCGCAACCAACCAAATCAAAGAGGTCAAGCGCATAGGGGAAAGGGCTGAGGTTCATTCGTCGGATGGATCAACCCGCCCAATCAGCCGTGGTTACATGAAAGCAGCCCGCTCTGCGGGGCTCTTTCCATCCAATTAACAGATTTATTTGACACATTAACAGCAATCAAAAATAAAGTTATACTATCAAACCTTTACAGTTTCACTTAACTGCAGTGCTGTAGTTGACCTATAAAAATTGAACAGCAGCTTTATCCGCTAGATTGAACTCTTTAATGACAGCAACGAAATTCTACTATCCGCCCTTCATGTCGATATGTGCGCAATGCAGCATTTGCCACAAACGCCCTAGCTGACAACCCTCACTTCCGGCCCACAACCGACCTCGGTGGTTAACGCAGCGATCGGCAGCAAAGAGCCCAACGCGTTGGTTTTCTGCAATGCTGCTATTGTCCACTTCGATGTTTTGTCAGTACAGGCTACAAATTTTCTGCGCTCTGTACTGACAATCAAGCGTCACAAACAAGGTCATGGCCCAAAATAAAGCTTTAGATTTCCAGTATAGTACAGCCTGTTGTCTTGCGCGCCTCCAGCGCTTCATGAGCTTTTGCCACATCACTCAAGGCGAACCGCTGACCGATGTTGATCTTCACATCTTTTATAAGCACTTTTGCGGAAAGATTCTGCGCCATAGCCTGACAAGTTTTGTGATCGCCGATATGCGTGAACAGCGTTGGACGCGTTATTTTCAGCGACCCCTTTTTTCCCAGAATACCGACTTCAAAAGGGGGGACTGGCCCCGAAGCATTTCCGAAAGATATCATCATGCCTAGTGGTTTCAGCGAATCGAGCGATCCGTCGAAGGTGTCTTTGCCCACAGCGTCCATCACTACGTCAACGCCTTTGCCGCCTGTCAGGTTGCGCACTTGCGCGACCCAATCATCACTGCGGTAGTTCAAGCAATGAGTTGCTCCATGATCCTGTGCGAGCTGGCATTTCTCATCTGTTCCTGCCGTTCCGATCAATGTGATTCCTTCCGAGCGCGCCCATTGGCAGGCCAAAAGACCCACACCGCCGGCTGCAGCGTGAAACAGCACGGTATCACCCGACTTCAGGGGTGAGGTGCGGTGAAACAGATACTCCACGGTCATACCCTTGAGCATCATCGCGGCACCTTCCTCGAAGGAGATGCCATTAGGCAGTGGACAGACCTGAGCGGCAGGCATGACACGTGCCTCAGAATAAGCGCCGGGCGGGTTCGAGGCATAGGCGGCACGATCACCGACTTTAAGATGCGAAACCCCTTCGCCCACGGCCTCGATCACTCCTGCAGCTTCCATGCCCATCGCATGGGGCAGTTGCATCGGGTAAAGTCCGGTGCGCTGGTACACATCAATGAAATTCAGGCCCACAGCTTTATGAGCAATGCGGACCTCGCCATTTTCCGGTTCACCAACATCAAGGTCCACCAATTTAAACTGCTCTGGTCCGCCATGCGCTTCGATTATTGCTGTTAGTGCCATTTCCGATCCTCCCATTTCCCCTTAACCAAGAGGGCAATTCTACCGAGATGTCCAATGCTTACTCGTAGCTGTTAGACAGCACAGTCTTGATATTGTCGCTGGCTATGTTGATAATACCTTTTCATTTTGTGTCTTTGACTTTGGTATCTCCACAGCTGATAAATATCAGACAGGAAATATTCGAACTTCTCGCAGCGAATTCACGCTTTGTCCGCTGAGCAGTCATCTGCTCAACACGCAGTGAAGGCCGGGTTTGAGCCCCAAGTGTTTGAGGTTGAACCGTGTACAACCAGATTTGCAGGGTTTCTAGCGTCATATTTCTCGCATACGAGGCCTTCTGCGGATTGCGAACTCGGTTAGAGCAATCAGCAATGTGGTGAACACAATTGTCGACAAGATTGACTTGCTCATCGACGCTAGACTTGCCGATTTAACCAGTTCTTCGGGCACGTTGGGTCCGGCATTAAGCATCCAGATGATCAACCCATTTTCAGCATAGTCAGCGGTTGCCGCTAAATACGCCATAGCCGCAACCGCTCGGTACCATCGAATAGTCGAGCCAAAGGATAGCGACAACCAAAGTAGGGAGCTGGCGCTCGAAACTGCAAGCAGGGCCGGATACACCGTGTCCAGTGGGATCTGCCTCATTAAATAAATGCGACGCCCCTCGTCTCCGAGCGCTGAAATGAGGGCCAATGCATCTGCATAGGAGTAACCAATTAATCGCATGTCGAATGCCCTGACGCCGGTGATCCGTTCTATATCGGCAAGTGTGCCAAAGACCATGAGAAAATATACAAAGATTGCAACGCCCCAGAAAAGCAGGATCCGTGATCCGTGCTGTGGAAAGGAAAGTAGGTTATTCATAATAGCCTCCATTGCTGTGATACTGCGGGGCTATCAGTACGCGGTCAGTCCAGTCATTATCATTTTATAACGTTGGTTGAGGGGCAGCATGGATTGGATAATCATCTGATGAGCATTGAAAAGTTTTTGACTGATCTTCCGGCAGAACATCGAGCAGTACTGTTAGATTCTTTCAGTATTCGGACATTGCCAATCGGCGGCTACCTGTCGAACCAAGGTGAGCAAGACGAGAACGAATATATTTTATTGCGGGGACGTGCGCGAAGCTTGGTCACCGATTCCAACGGAAACGAGGCAAGCCTGAACCTGTATGCCGCCCCAATTGGCATAACGCCAAATATGGCCAGAACGTCCGGCGACTGTTCTTTGGTGGACATCGAAGTATTGGATAACACCGTTATTGCAGCAATCCCAGCCGCGCGGTTGATGGACCTGATGGTGAATTGCGAAAGCATACGCTAATGAGGAAATACCCAAATGCGCGAAGAGTTGACCCGCAAAGTTGGGCGTGAATAGTGCCTTGCAGCGTTGAGCGCGCCGCAACGCTTAGAGTGGTTTCGTAAGAGCCATCCGGGGTATGAAGACCTTTTTGCCCATTTCCATATTGCCTCGTATCTGGGGATGACACCCGTCACTCTTAGCAGAGCTCGTAACGGGTGATTGCAGGCAAGCAAGTTAAGCGAAGAAGGGCATCGTTTGGAAACATTTTCTAGTAAGGTTACGGCAGATAGGTCACGCAACTGACACCCACGAAACAGAAGCAGCGAGTGATCGGAATGAAGTTGGATCTAGAAGCGTGCCAGGAATGATCGCTTTTGTGAATTCGTGCTGTTACGCCACAAAGCTTTTACTGCAATTACTAGTTTGAGATGAGAATTGATGATCGTCCATGGCGCAATCGCATCAGGCCAGTTTGTCCGCACAGCGGACCTTGATGCATCGCGCAGCCTGGAACAAGGGCCGCATAGTTGGCCATAAGCAACTATTGAAACCCAAATCTGTATTAGCGATCCGCGTAAGGCTTGAACTGGCTTAGAACCATCGCGACTTTGCCCTGTTCAACATGGCTATCGACAACAAACTTTGCGGTTGTGATCTTGTCCGCATGAAAGTCGTCGATGTTATGGCTACCGGGCAAATCAAAGAACGGGCATCGGTCCTGCAAAGCAAAACTCAAAATCCGGTTCGGTTCGAGATTTCCGAAGGCACGCGAGCCTCGGTTGCGAAGTGCATAGAATATCTGCTGATGGTCGGATCCGAACATCTTTGGCCTGGGCATTTCCACGAGCACCTCCATATCTTGACACGTCAATATGCCCACATCGTGCGTGATTAGGTTTCATCAATTGGCTTGGAAGTCACTGCTTACGGCACCCATTAAATACGGCGAACAAAGGCCGCCAAATTCTATAAGAAAAAGGCCACCCAATTCTATAAGAAAACGGGAAACCTGCGTGCTGTCCAGCTCCTCTTGGGACATACAAAGATGGATAGCACCGTTCGCTATCTCGGCGTTGAACTGGAAGACGCACCGGCCATATAAGAAGCTATTGAAATTTAGGAACTTGGGCCATTCAACATGGACGGCCCAGAGCAGACCTTGGTTCCATGTGCAGCGAATGACGACTAACGAGAAAAATCTCTTCATGGTTGGAAGGTGAATGAGCTAGCCTGCACAGCACGACAGATTAGAAACATTCTTCTCGAACGTCTGTGCCGCCAGTTTTAGGCCTTCGACGGTTGTGAGATACGGAAAAATCATTGCACCCAAATCGTCGTATGTCATGCCCATTTTGAGGGCCATGGCTGCTGTCTGGATGCTATCCGCGCCTTCTGGGGCGATGATATGTGCCCCCAAGAGCTTTTTGCTTTGCTTGTCCGCAATCAGCTTGATCAGACCGCGTGTATCACGCGCTGCCAAGGCCCGTGGCACGTGCTCAAGGCCCAGAACCGAAGTCACTACCTCGTGTCCAGCAGATTTAGCTTGGGCCTCGGTAAGACCGACACTGGCCACCTGCGGATCAGAGAAGACCACGGCAGGCATGACGCTATTATCATAGGCCAGTGTGTTACCGTTCATAGCGTTTTTGGCGGCAAGCTTTGCACCGTAAGCAGCCATATAGACGAATTGATCTATCCCAGTTACATCGCCTGTCGCATAAACACCCTCGCGTGTGCTTCGCATCTGCGGGTCGATAATAATCCCGCCGCGTGCATTCGTGTCGATACCGGCGATATCGAGCGCCAATGAGCCAGTGTTCGGTACGCGACCCGTTGCCAGCAACAGCTTTTCAACTTCGATCCTGATCGCCACTCCGTTATGTTCAGCGTGCAAGGTGACACTCTTACCTGACACCTCGAACCTGTCATAGGATAGCCCATCCAGTACTTTGATGCCTTCATCGGCAAAGGCTTTCGTCAAGGCTTCACTGACTTCCGGTTCAGATTCGGGCAGCAATCCACGGCGCGTAACTATGGTAACTTCTACGCCTGCTCGTGCGAATATCTGGGCTATTTCAACCCCAATATATCCACCACCCATCACCATCAGGGATTTGGGGAGCTGCTTTTGTTCAAGAGCAGAGGTGCTGTCCAGCCAATCGACGTAACTCAGTCCGGGGATATCAGGGACATGCGGGGACGAACCCGTTGCAATGATAACTTTTGGTGCATGAATTGTGCGCTCACCTACACGCAGTGAACCATCTTTCGTAAAACTTGCCTGACCTTCGATGTAGTTGACGGTCTCATAGCTTGGCAAAACATCAACGTATTTTGCCGCACGTAGATCATCTACCAATGCTTGTTTCTGCGCGACCAACGCCGCCCAATCAGTCACTTGTGCGGTAGCTTCCACACCATCAAATCGGGCCGCGCCCTTGGCTGAGTGCAACGTTTCCACCGCACGGATCATTGCCTTGGATGGGACACACCCGACATTGACACAAGTGCCGCCGATGGTTCCATATCCAATCAAAGCAACCCGTGCTCCGTCTTCGGCTGCAGTAATTGCTGCCGAAAACCCAGCAGAGCCAGCCCCAATAA
>JAPKAD010000023.1 GCA_028825445.1 Octadecabacter sp. | reverse complement strand
CGCACCACCTGCGCCGTGCAGGATATCAAACATGCTTGTCTGGTAAGATGCATTTTGTTGGTCCAGACCAACTGCATGGGTTTGAAGAACGCCTGACAACAGATATCTACCCACCCGATTTTGGCTGGACACCGGATTACCGCAAGTCAGGCGAACGCATCGATTGGTGGTACTACAATATGGGGTCCGTCACTGGTGCTGGGGTAGCCGAAATTACTAACCAAATGGAATATGATGATGAGGTTTGTTATAATGCGACCCGCAAACTATATGACCTTTCGCGGGGTAAAAATGACCGCCCGTGGTGCTTGACTGTGTCCTTCACACATCCCCATGATCCATACGTTGCTCGTAAAAAATACTGGGACCTATACGAATATTGCGACCACCTTCTGCCCGATGTTGGCCCGATTGACTATAAAGATCACGATGCACATTCACAGCGTATTCTGGATGCAAACGATCATGAAAACTTTGACATCACCGAAGATCAAGTACGCCGTGCTCGTCGCGCCTATTTCGCAAACATTTCCTATCTCGATGATAAAGTTGGTGAAGTTCTAAATGCGCTGAAGGATACTCGGCAAATGGCAACGATCCTGTTTGTGTCCGATCATGGCGATATGCTAGGCGAGCGTGGATTATGGTTTAAGATGTCATTTTTTGAGGGGTCTGCCCGCGTACCGTTGATGATTTGTGCGCCGCAAATGCCAGCTGGTTTATTGGAGACACCCGTCTCCAATATTGACGTAGCGCCGACACTCTGCGACCTCGCGGGGGTGTCTATCGAAGAAGTAATGCCATGGACGACAGGCGTGTCGCTTGTCCCAATGGCAAATGGTGTTGAGCGGACGGAACCAGTGTCAATGGAATACGCCGCTGAAGGATCATATTCACCCCTTGTCTGCTTGCGCTACGGTAAATGGAAATATACTCGCTGTTCACTTGATTTAGATCAATTATTTAATGTTTTCAGTGACCCTCTCGAACTAAATAACCTTGCAAAAGTTGCAAAACATCAAGGCACTTTGGATCAATTACGGGCAAAGTCTGAGGCTCGTTGGGATCTCACCACCTTTGATGCACAAGTTCGTGAAAGCCAAGCCCGCCGCTTGGTGGTTTATGAGGCCTTGCGCAACGGTGATTACTACCCATGGGACCACCAGCCGCTTCAAAAAGCTTCAGAACGCTACATGCGCAATCATATGGACCTCAATACTCTTGAGGAAAAACAACGCTTTCCGAGAGGCGAATAACATGACTTATAGTATTCAACCCACCGCCAGCCACTTTATTGACGGAGACTACGTGGAAGACATTAGCGGCACGCCAATCCCCGTGATTTGTCCGGTTTCTGAAAAACAGATCGCTATTGTTTACTCTGCAACGCCCGCCATTATAGAACAGGCATTGGCCGCCGCTTCTCGCGCGCAAGGGGAATGGGCCGCTATGAACGGAACCCGGCGTGGCCGCGTGTTGCGCCGTGCTGCTGATATTATGCGCGAACGCAATTATGATCTCAGTGTACTGGAAACCAATGATACTGGAAAACCACTGCAAGAAACTCTCGTAGCGGATGCAACATCAGGGGCAGATGCTTTGGAATACTTTGGTGGTCTGGCGGGCAGTCTGACAGGTGAATATATTCAGTTGAATGATGATTTTGTTTATACTCGCCGCGAAGCTTTAGGTGTTTGCGTAGGCCTAGGTGCATGGAATTACCCTACCCAGATCGCGTCATGGAAGGCTGCACCTGCGTTAGCTTGTGGTAATTCTATGATTTTTAAGCCGTCGGAACAAACCCCCCTGTGTGCACTGAAAGTTGCAGAGATTCTGTTTGAAGCAGGTGCACCTGCAGGTATTTTCAACGTGGTTCAAGGCATGGGAGAGGTTGGCCAAGCCCTGATAACCGACCCCCGTGTTGCCAAGGTTTCCTTGACTGGATCAGTACCGACGGGCCGTAAAGTCTACGCGGCTGCAGCGGCTGGAATCCGCCACGTGACAATGGAATTGGGTGGAAAATCCCCCATAGTGATCTTTGATGATGCAGATCTTGAAGATGCTGTTGGGGGTGCCATTTTAGGTAATTTTTATAGTTCGGGTCAGGTCTGTTCTAACGGTACACGTGTATTCGTTCAGTCTGGCATCAAAGAAGCATTTTTGTCTCGCTTAAGTGAGCGTATTAAGGGCGTAAAAATGGGTGATCCGCTGGATGAAAGTGTTAATTTTGGACCAATGGTGTCTAAACACCAAATGGAAATTGTGCAGAGGTTCATTACCAAAGGTATTGCTGAGGGCGCGCGTTTGGTAGCTGGTGGTAAACGTCAAGGTGATGTTGGATACTTCTTGCAACCTACTGTTTTTGCGAATGTTACTGACGATATGGCTATTGCTACTGATGAAATATTCGGACCCGTCATGAGCGTTCTAGATTTTGATAATGAGGACGATGTTCTCACTCGCGCCAATGCCACAGACTTCGGACTTGCCGCAGGTGTGTTTACCAATGATCTGACTCGCGCACATCGCATGGTTGCGGGGTTTGATGCTGGAACAACCTACATAAATACCTACAATATAGCCCCAGTTGAGGCACCATTTGGTGGATCAAAACTGTCTGGTGTTGGGCGAGAAAATTCCAAGGCAGCAATCAATCATTACAGCCAGCTGAAGTCGGTTTACGTCGGCATGGGCCCAGTAGAGGCACCGTTTTAAATGAAAGCTGAATATGTTATTGTTGGTGCCGGAAGCGCGGGTTGTGCTATGGCCTATCGCCTCGCCGAAGCAGGTAAGTCCGTAATTGTAATCGAAACTGGTGGCAGTGATGTTGGGCCTCTTATCAACATGCCTGCAGCGTTGTCTTATCCGATGGGTATGAAACGCTACGATTGGGGCTATAAGTCTGAACCAGAACCCCACCTTGGCGGGCGTAAACTGGCCTGTCCGCGCGGTAAGGTCATTGGGGGATCATCATCAATCAACGGCATGATTTATGTACGTGGTCATGCCTGCGATTTTGATTACTGGGCCAAAAGTGGTGCAGCCGGTTGGGCTTACGCTGACGTCTTGCCATACTACAAACGTCTGGAAGACTGGCACGACGGCGGCCGCGGTGGTGATTCAAATTGGCGTGGACAAGGTGGGCCAATGCACGTGACCCGGGGCCCTGGCAACAACCCTTTGTCTCAGGCTTTCATCGAAGCGGGTGGGCAGGCAGGTTATGAGCTGACTTCTGACTATAACGGCGAGCAACAAGAAGGTTTTGGCCCGTTTGATGCCACCATATGGAAGGGTAAACGCTGGTCTGCGGCTTCAGCCTATTTACGTCCCGCGCAAGCCACTGGGAATTGTGAAATTGTCCACGGCACCGCTGCGCGCATCGTAATAGTCGATGGTCACGCAACGGGCGTTGAGTTGACAAATGGGCGTGTCGTTTCTGCAGACGCAGAAGTTATCATTGCAGCCTCTGCGATTAATTCGCCAAAGTTGCTCATGTTGTCTGGTATTGGACCTGCCAAACACCTGGCCGAACACGGGATTACGTTAGTGGCTGATCGTGCTGGAGTTGGACAAAACCTACAAGACCACCTTGAACTTTACGTTCAAATGGCAGCAAAGGGTCGCCATAGCCTTTACAAATACTGGTCTTTATTGGGCAAAGCATTGGTTGGTGCACGCTGGTTGTTTACAAAAACAGGCATTGGCGCGTCTAATCAATTTGAAGCCTGTGGGTTTATTCGATCAAGGGCTAGCTTGGCCTATCCTGATATTCAGTTCCACTTTCTCCCGCTCGCCGTTCGTTATGATGGTGTTGGCGCGCGCGAAGGATATCAGGCCCATGTTGGCCCGATGCGGTCCAAATCGCGCGGGGCGGTCACGCTGAAGTCAGCTGATCCTTTGGATGATCCGAGTATTCTTTTCAACTACATGTCACACCCAGATGATTGGGAAGAGTTTCGCACCTGTATCCGCCTCACACGTGAGATTTTCAAACAAGATGCCTTTGTGCCATTTGCCTGTGATGAATTGATCCCCGGCGTTGAAGCACAATCGGACGCCGCTTTGGATGAAACAATCCGTGAGCACGTAGAAAGCGCTTACCACCCATGCGGCACATGCAAAATGGGTAGCAAAGACGATCCGGATGCGGTTGTTGATCCGATGGGCTGCGTAATTGGTGTGACAGGGTTGCGGGTTGCAGACAGTTCAATCTTCCCGCGTATTCCTAACGGTAATCTAAACGCACCATCTATCATGGTGGGTGAAAAGATAGCTGACCATGTGCTTGGAAAGGCGCCAATTGCACCGAGCAATGATGAACCATGGATTCATCCTGATTGGCAAACAGCACAGCGTTAACCTAGCGTGCTATTTTCGCTTGGGTCAAATTATCTGTAACACATAATTAATGAAATGATCAGATTGTGTTTTTTCTCATTCTTCTTGCAAAGCCCGTATTTGCGGGCTTTGGAGGGCTTATACGTGTGGTTGATGGTGATAGTCTACGTGTGGACAACATTACCGTGCAAATTCATGGAATAGATGCACCCGAAATCGAACAAACCTGCTATGACGTACAGGGCCGAATTTGACCCTGTGGCGTTTTCGTAACAGAAGAAATTAGTCGATATTTCGAAGGTAAAAACGCTACCTGCGACTTTATGGTACCAGACTGATATGGCCGTAGTGTAGCTAAGTGCTTTATCGGAGGGTGTGACGTTGGTAAACAGATCGTCGAAGATGGGCTTGCCCACGTTTATCGCCAATACTCAATGGATTATGATCTGGAAGAAAAGTTGGCGCAGGTTCTGTGGCTTGGAATTTGAGCGGGAACTATGCAATCACACGTGGCTCTTTGCGCAGATCAACGTTCAGCAGTCCTTGCCGCGAACCTAACTTCAACGCCAAGAGACGCCAATTTTTTATAAAAGGTAATATTTCGCAGGCTGGTCAGATATTTCATATGTCGTACAGCAGTGACTACAACATAACTCGGATTGACGAAAACCGTGGTGAACGCTGGTTCTGCAGTGAGGTGGGCGCCGAAGGTGCTGGCTGGCGGGTTGCACGCAATTAATTTTCAGTAGATGCAGTTTCCTGAAAGCTTTCAAAGAATTAGTCAGCCATTTTTTTGCACACCTACCAACAATTTGGCTGCCCAGTTGCGCTAGTTTGCCACCAACTTTGGAACCAAATTGTAGGATAATTCAGACCCACCTTTAATTTCTGTTAGTGTCAAGTTTGTAGCACCCTTTGCGAATTCTGCGACGCTACCTTTGCCTTTGCCTACGATGCGGTAGCTTTGAAGCGCGTAAACGTCTTTGAGTTTGACTGCGCCTTTGAATGTCACCTCTACTGGTCCAACTTTTTGTGTGACAACAGCCTCGAACCCCGTCTTTGAAGTTCCAGTCAATTCTTCACAACCTGGAATGCTGGCTTGCAAAGTTTCTGGATTGTTCAAACGGCCTCAGACTGTGGTGCGGTCTGCTGAGATGATGCGTGAGCCTATAAATCCGAAGGCAATTTTCCTTATTCTAATTGATATGGTAGTATACCACGTTCGTTTGGGTCCACGCGAAGTTGGCTTGCCAGTGGTGGCACAGACCGATGTGGGCAGGCATTGCGTTCACAGATACGACACGAAATTCCGATAGGCACAAACGCTGCTGCGTCGTCCACCATCATGTGATCGGCATAGACCAGCGCACTGGCATGTTTGACTTCGCAGCCAAGCCCGATTGCATAGCGACGTGTTGGGATGCCCCACGCACCACCTGGTTTGCTGACGTCCCGCGCAAGGCAGAAATATCTAACACTGTCAGGGGTTTGTGCCAATTGGCGTAACCAACGACCAGGTGTTTCAAAGGCACTGTGCACATTCCAAAGCGGGCAGGCCCCCCCGAACCTTGCGAATTGCAAAGTCGTTGCTGAATGGCGTTTGGTGATGGTTCCGGCTGGATCAACCCTCACGAAAAAGAATGGGATACCTTTGGAACCAGGGCGTTGGAGCGTTGATAACCTGTGCGCAACCTGTTCAAGAGATCCGCCAAATCGATCCGCCAATCGTTCCAGATCATGGCGGGTTTCCTGTGCTGCAGTTAGGAACGCGCGATAGGGCATCATCGCGGCACCGGCAAAATAGTTGGCTAGCCCAACTTTGGCGATACTACGTGCTTGCGGCGATTGGAATCGCGCCAAATCTAAATTTGCCTCTAACAGATTGTCTTGCCTGATCAGGGCGACCTGTAATAAAAGCTGAAACCGCTGGGTTGCATGTGTAGACTTGGTCGACAGTGATAGCACATGTGTTTGTGGGTCATAATGGCGGACTGCGCCATCGTCGTAATTGACGACCCTCACGCCACTTTCAGCCAATGCGTGACGCGCGGCCCCATCAATGTCACCGTCTGCTCTTGCCGCAAACTGCTCCGCCGCGTGATCAATGGCATCGATGTAATTGTCGCAATAATGAAAGAAATCGCGCACTTCTTCCCATGGGGATGGGGATAATTGGCTATCTTCGCGTCCCAATGCCTCGTCCAGTGATGCGAGGCGTTCGTGAGTTTGACGGTAGGCCGTGTGCAATTCTAGAAAAGCCCGCGCGAGGGCAGGGGCGTTGGATGCCGCCAATCGCAAATCTGCCAGCGGTGGTGCTGGCCCACTAAAAATCGGGTCTACTAGTGCCTCCCGCATGTCACCAACAAGGCGCGCCTCGTCGCCTGACTGCAGTTCAGTGACATCGAACCCAAATTCTCGCGCCAATGCCAAAACCACTGTTGTTGATACGGGCCTGTTATTGTTTTCCATCTGGTTCAGATAGGGCAATGATACGCCTAGCTTTTCTGCAAACGCTTTTTGTGTGTAGCTGATCCGCCCGCGCAATTCACGTAATTTCGCCCCAGCGTAAAGTTTATGTGGTGCCAATTTTCGCGTCTCCTAACTCATATTTTGTAAACTTTATAATAGGCTTTGCAAAATCATGTGTCGAGGGATTGGTTTAGGTTGTTTCGTCAGCCACTGCTGCGCGGCATATAACCCACAGTGCGCAAGCAACGGCAGCGAGCGTCGTCAACAGCATCAAAATGATCAGCGGTAGAGCGCCCGTTCTTGGTCCAAGAATGAAGCCCGCAATCACTGATAATGCGGCACCACCACTGATCATGAATGCACCGCCAAGCCCAGCCGCGGATCCCGCAAGGGCAGGACGCACGGACAACATGCCCGCATTTGCATTCGGCAAAAGAATACCGTTACCAAGACCTATTGAAATCATAAAGCCAAAAAAAACGAATGGATGATTAAAACCGGCTAAGTCAAATAAAAGTAGCATCGACATCCCTGCGACCGTCAAAAGGGCCCCAATTAGCACCATACGATTTATACCAAAACGCGTTGAATACCTGCCCGACAACCCGTTGCCGATAAGATAACCGATTGCCGGTGAGCCAAAATATAGGCCAAGTTCAGCAGGTTCCATTGCAAACACTTCTGACCCAACAAAAGGCGCACCGCCAAGGTAGGCAAAGAATGCACCGGATGCAAAGGCTGCGGCTAAGCAATAGCCCCAAAATCGCTGCGATGTCAGCAATTTGGGATATTCACGCAGTTGTGCAGCGAAACCGCCTTCGCGCTTAGTAAATGTCTCTCCTTGATCGAAGAAAAGCGTTATGAACAACAGCAGTCCACCACCCGCTAGCATCCAAAACGATGCCTGCCAGCCGAACGCTTCATCCAATACGCCGCCCATGGCTGGGCCCATCATTGGCACAATCGACATACCCATCGTTATGTAGCCGATCATGGATGCAGCCTGATTTTCTGGCAGCATATCGCGCACGGTAGCGCGGCTAATTACAAAGCCTGTGGCGATTGCTGTTTGCAGTAGGCGAAAACTTAAAAAGATATTAAAATTTGGGGCATAGATTGCGCCTACGCTTGCTATTGTAAAAATAATAGCAGTACCGATCATTACAGGTCGGCGACCAAATCTGTCTGAAAAAGGACCAATTGCAATCTGCACCACTGCCGTTGTTGCAAGATATGCTGAGACCGAAAATTGCATAAGCGCGTAATCCACACCAAAATGTTGTGCCATAGTAGGTAGGGATGGTAAAAAAACATTGAGTGATAGCGCCCCGATACCAGCCATCAGGATCAGGGTTGCGATGTGGGGCGGAGTTGTGCGATCAAGAAAATGCGATTTTGAAAATGAAGACATGAGTTAAGAGCTATTACTGCCCCACAGAATCGTCCACTAAAATCGTTACCTTATCGTTGCAAAGCATTTATGAAAATTAGCTAATTTGCAAAATAATGTGCTTGCTAAGACGTTCATTTGCAAATTTGCGAAAAGGGACTCGGATCGTCTCACTTTTGCAGATAGTTTGTCAAAAACGAAGGGTATAAATTTATGACCGCCATCCTGCAAGAACTTAAAAATCGCCGCGAAGCCGCCCGTTTTGGGGGGGGGCAGAAACGCATCGATAGTCAGCACGCCAAAGGCAAGTTGAGCGCGCGTGAGCGGATCGAGTTGTTGGTTGATGACGGCAGCTTTGAAGAATTCGACACCTTCGTTACACACCGTAGCACCGATTTTGGGATGGAAAAAACTAAACCGGCAGGAGATGGTGTTGTTACTGGATGGGGAACAATAAATGGCCGTCAAGTCTATGTTTACTCACAAGACTTCACAGTTTTGGGTGGATCTGTTTCTGCTACTCATGCTGCGAAGATCACCAAAATCATGGACATGGCTATGCAAAATGGTGCGCCAATCATAGGCATTAACGATTCTGGTGGTGCCCGTATTCAAGAAGGTGTCGACAGTCTTGGCGGATATGGTGAAATTTTCCAGCGCAATATCATTGCGTCCGGTGTGGTGCCTCAAATTAGTTTGATTATGGGTCCATGTGCTGGTGGTGCGGTTTATTCACCCGCAATGACTGATTTTATTTTTATGGTCAAAGACAGCTCCTACATGTTTGTGACTGGCCCCGACGTCGTCAAAACTGTCACTAACGAAGTTGTCACGGCTGAAGAATTGGGCGGGGCGACCACTCACACCCGCAAATCATCAGTCGCCGATGCCGCATATGAGAATGACGTAGAAGCGATATCTGAAGTGCGTCGTCTTGTTGACTTTTTGCCGTTGAATAATCGCCAAAAACCCCCGGTACGCCCATTTTTTGATGAAGTGGATCGGATTGAATCCAGTTTAGATACGCTGATCCCCAACAATCCAAATCAACCTTATGATATGAGAGAACTAATCCATAAAATTTCGGACGAGGGCGATTTTTTCGAAATTCAAGCTGCATTTGCAGGAAATATTTTGACGGGCTTTATCCGTCTTGAAGGGCGTTCAGTGGGTGTCGTTGCTAATCAGCCGATGGTGTTAGCGGGTGTTCTAGATATCGATAGTGCCCGCAAAGCTGCGCGGTTTGTAAGGTTTTGTGATGCATTCGAAATCCCGATCCTTACCCTTGTAGATGTGCCCGGTTTCCTTCCTGGCGTGACGCAGGAATATAACGGTGTCATTAAACACGGTGCAAAACTACTTTTCGCATATGGCGAAGCGACGGTGCCAAAAGTAACAATTATTACCCGTAAAGCATATGGCGGCGCCTATGTGGTAATGTCATCCAAGCATTTGCGCGGGGACATTAACTATGCGTGGCCTACTGCGGAAATAGCAGTGATGGGGGCCAAAGGGGCAACAGAAATTATTCACCGTTCAGATATTAGTGACGTTGATAAAACTGCTGCACACACAAAGGATTATGAAGATCGCTTTGCCAACCCCTTCGTGGCTGCCGAACGTGGGTTCGTCGATGAGGTTATCACTCCTTCTGACACCCGCAAACGCCTGTGCCGTGCATTTGCTGGATTGCGTGGCAAACAAATGCAGATGCCATGGAAAAAACATGATAACATTCCGCTTTAATATGCGCTTTTGCACAAATGTAATGTACACAATGTGTACATTACGCGCCTCGTCCGTTTTGACTATTGAATTAATAATAGAGCTTTTTTGTGTGTCAGACCAGAAGCTACCGTTTATCGAAACTGTTTTTTGAAGTGGAAAGTGACATGATGCGCTTTAGATTTTTAGTGCCTAGTATTGACACCCCGTTAACTTATTTGAAATTGGCCATAGATTTTCACACAGTGTGCGATGAACAAGTTAAGCAAACGCTCATTACAAATGCGCTTGCGTCTAGTAAGATGGTATTGTCCATGTCTGCCATGGATATTCTATTTTTGAAGATTGGCCGGACCTTCTGCAATCTTTTAAAATTGCTCGACCTGAAAATGGTACCCGTATCTGAAAAAAATTCTGATGTATCAAAAAATTTTGTGACCCGAAATTTACCCAACCTATTTACTGATGCAACAGTATCTGTCCCATCTAACAAAAGGTTCTGCAGACCTCTAATTGGAAGGTTTTCATAATGGAAAAGCACCGTGGCTTTCCAAGTCGCCTTCCAAGTTCAGACTTTCAATTCACGATTCGTCAGGGCGTAAAAAAAGGGCTGCCAGCAAAGTTATTTAAACGCGAACGTTATGCGGATCGCCGCCCTGCAGATCGCCGTGCGGACGAAGGCTTTATGTGGGCCCTGAAAGAACATTTTGGCGATCAGATTTTTGCACGTGGAAACCTTGATGCGGGCAGGTTAAATTTTGTCTTTGGACGCGAAGTTATTCCTGCGAGTGATCCCTTTGACCCAGAGAGTTATGACGGACTGCTAATGCTCGATTTGCGCCGCACTGAACAGTCATTCCCAGAGATCTTCCGCCCTGATTGGGCACCCGGTCAAGATTGATGGAGCATCCGGGGTATAAAATTAGGATGTGCCCTATATGGCCGGAAATTATACAGCTTTTTAGGAAACTAGCTCAATATGCTGGGTTTTGGATTATTGTGAAAGTTAAGTCCGTTGGGCTGCTTTCGGCCACTTATTGTCAGTGTGGTTATCTTTTCCCAATTCTGCCTGATCTCTTTTATGTCAGGCTGATGCCTTTTTTCTGCAATCTCTGGGCCGCTTTACGCTCTGTTATGAGATTGGAGCTGAAAACACTTGAGTTGAGCGCAAGAAGTGCTGGTTTTTTTCTGCTTAAAAATATTAGAAAAAATAATAATAACCAATATTCTACTATCATCTTTTCACCACCGCCGCTGGCGCGTTGCTTTCGGTCTGTCTCAATAACGATTTTGAGTAGGGCCTTGTGGGTTCGGCAACTGCTTTCGTCATCGCAAACGCGCTGGTGGGCGACGCTTTCATTGGCGCTATCGCAGGTGGCGCTGCTGGTGCGTTTTGTAATGAAATCACAAACATTTGCCGCTACGGTAAAAAAGTGCCTTTTGATAGGCGCAACTAACAACTTTGACTGCTGTTTAAGATTTTTTCTTAGTGGTGGTTTTGCACTTTTTAGGGGCCAAAATGTTTAAGAAAATCCTGATTGCCAATCGTGGCGAAATCGCATGCCGTGTTATCAAGACAGCTCGCAAGATGGGTATTAAGACCGTGGCAGTCTTTTCTGATGCGGATCGAAATGCGCTGCACGTCAGAATGGCTGATGAAGCCTATCATATTGGCCCGTCACCAGCAAACCAGTCTTACATTGTGATTGATAATATCATGAAAGCGGTAAAAGCAACTGGTGCTGAAGCTGTGCATCCAGGTTATGGTTTCTTATCCGAAAATTCAAAATTCGCTGAAACTTTAGCTGCTGCTGACGTTGCTTTTATTGGGCCACCTGTTGGTGCGATTGAAAAGATGGGTGATAAGATCACCTCAAAAAAGATTGCTCAAGACGCGAATGTGTCCACGGTTCCGGGTCATATGGGTTTGATTAAGGATGCAGAAGACGCCGTGAAGATCTCCAATCAAGTGGGGTATCCGGTAATGATTAAGGCGTCAGCAGGTGGCGGTGGTAAGGGAATGCGCATCGCTTGGGACGACGATGGCGCGCGCGAGGGGTTCCAGTCGTCCAAAAATGAAGCCGCAAATTCCTTTGGTGACGATCGAATTTTTATCGAAAAATTTGTTACTCAGCCGCGCCACATCGAAATCCAAGTGCTGTGTGATAGCCACGGTAATGGTATTTATCTGGGTGAGCGGGAATGTTCGATTCAACGTCGCCAACAAAAGGTTATTGAAGAGGCTCCGTCGCCGTTTTTGGACGATGAAACCCGTAAGGCGATGGGAGAACAGTCCGTGGCGCTGGCCCAAGCGGTTGATTACGAATCTGCTGGCACGGTAGAATTCATTGTTGATGGTGATCGCAATTTTTACTTCCTTGAAATGAACACACGTTTGCAGGTGGAACACCCTGTCACAGAACTGATTACTGGCGTTGATTTGGTTGAAGAGATGATACGTGTTGCCTACGGTGAAAAGCTGTCCATGACGCAAGATGACGTGACATTAACAGGTTGGGCAATGGAAAGTAGACTTTACGCCGAAGACCCATATCGCGGCTTTCTGCCCTCTATTGGACGTTTAACTACATACCGCCCACCGTCCGAAGTTGCGGCTGGACCAATGGTCACAAATGGCAAATGGCAGGGTGACGCAGCTGTAGGTAAGCACGCCGTGCGCAATGACACAGGCGTATATGATGGCGGCGAAATCAGCATGTATTATGATCCGATGATCGCCAAACTGTGCACATGGGCTCCAACGCGAGAAGACGCTATTGAGGAAATGCGAAACTCGCTTGATAGCTTTGAGGTTGAGGGGATCAGCCACAATATTCCATTCCTGAGTGCTGTGTATGATCATGAAAAATTCATGTCTGGCAAGATGACTACTGCGTTCATTGAGGAAGAGTTTCCTGATGGCTTTGATGGGGTCACTTTACCCGATGTAGCGCTTGATCGGATTGGTGCAGCTGCTGTTGCGATGTATCGTGTTTGTGAAATCCGGCGCGCGCAAATTAGCGGGCGAATGGATAACCATGAACGGATGATCGGTAAAGATTGGATCGTTACGCTCAGTAAGCGCGCGCTTTCAGTGCAGGTTGAGGCTGATCGGCAGGGGGCAACAGTGACTATTGATGGTGCAACTTTTCGCGTTGAAGGTGACTGGACGCCGGGACAGTCATTGGCAAAGATGTCGGTGAATGGTGAACCATTGGTGATGAAGGTTGCATTGATCTCGTCGGGCTTTCGCGTCAGGTATCGTGGGGGGGATGTTGTCGTCCGTGTGCGCACAAAACGTCAAGCTGAGCTGGCGGCATTGATGCCGGAAAAACTGCCACCCGACACTTCTAAACTGTTACTCTGTCCAATGCCTGGTTTGGTCGTCAAAATTGATGTAAAAGTTGGTGATGAAGTGCAAGAAGGTCAAATTCTTTGCACGGTTGAAGCGATGAAAATGGAAAATAATCTGCGGGCAGAGAAAAAAGCAGTTGTGACCAGTATTAATGCTGAAGCAGGCGTTAACTTAGCCGTGGATGATGTGATCATGGAGTTCGAATAACCTTTGTACCTTATCCTATATATTGGTGCGCGCCGCACGGGGTCTGCTTTAGTCGCGCAATCGGTTGCACTGATAATCGCGGCGCATCCAGATTGTAGTGTAGTGCTGTGGGCCCAAAATTATTTACGTGAAACCTTAGGGTCTCAAGTTGCGATGCAATTGTGCAATAAAGTCATGTATTCAATTGATGAAACGGCTGCGATCAGAATCGATCAGTTGCCATTGTTTATTAAGTTTGAGGTTGCAAAAGAGCGTTCGCGAGGCATCCATATGCTGATCTTGTCTGAGAAAAACTTAATCGGTGGGATAAGTGATAACTCTAAAAATGGTGAATTTTACCCTTATGCCACCCATGTTTTGGCTATTTTTGATAATTTTTTGCTACTATCACTCATGCGGGCGGCTTTGGGCGTGCACAAGTATGGTGCAGTATGGACGTCCGCCTTTTATCATCAGTCGCAGTCGGGCTATGAGTCTATACATTTTGAGAGGGCTCGCTCGACTTTGTTAAATAACGGACGCTGTAGGCCAGAAGTCGGGGTTCCCGCCCATAAGGTTTGGTCTTACGCTAGATTTCTGATGTGGCAGCAAGAAAACCTAGTGGTGGCCGGTAGAAAAATTTGTGCGCAGAAAATAGAGATTGGCGCAGATAAAATAGCAATGCCTTCCGAAATATTGAATGCTCGCAAATCAACCATGGCGCGTCATATTGCATATCCGAATAAAGAGCGAAAAACACTGTCAAATCCATATAGTGAACACTTTAGGCTGATGCAGTCCGTTGAGAGTAGCCAATGGATAGGGTGGGAGGCCTAAATTATGCTTTATGGAAGTGCCCTGCGGTCATCGACTTCTTGTTCTCGAAGCGGCATTTTGTCTATGGTTCGGCTAATTTCACGCACGCTCCATGGTTCTGGTTTGCGCAACTCAACTTCACCATCTTTGCCCATTATAACCAACATGAACCCGCGAGGCCGTAGCTGCACTCTTAAGTCGCTTCGTGCAGCAGGGTCGGTGTCGGTCAGAATGATCACATCCCGTTCCGCCAGTTCATCTGACCGTGCGGACAGCATTTTAATTTGTTGGCGAAAACGTGGATCATTGGGGCTGTCGGCAAAGACGACAACCGGACGCGCCAACCAAATAAAATCATCTATGTTTATAGAAGTCCCATCAAAGGCGGTTGATCTGTTGTCTTCCCACATAATTGGGGCGGAGGATGTCTCGGTCTCTTGGGCGACTGCAACGTTTGCTGCCAAACTCCAAGAAATTAAAGTTAAAATTCGGAACATAGTACTCCCTTTCCTTTCTGATATAGGTGAGGAAACCCGAAAGGCTAAGAGCAATTCGTTATTAATCTATAACAAATTTGGCATGAGCATACTCTCTGCGCGCTACGTGCATAGTGATCTCAACTGGCTCAGGGTCGATTTTGCATTGCTGATTGCCGGTTTTATGAGGCTTGCCTGTAGTGCTATTAGGATGACAGGCGACTGGCCAGCACTCGGAATGCGTCTTAATTTGATTAACGAAACACGCACTTCGTCCCTGGCGCAGTGATTTTGAGAGGATGAACTTATGGGATCGAAAAAAGAATGGGCCGAGCGGGCGCAAGGCGAACTTCGTGGTAGACCACTGGATGATTTGACGTGGAAAACAATCGAGGGGATCGACGTTCAACCAGTTTACGGTGCGGATGATTTAGTGGGCCTTGATCACCTCGATTCGCTACCTGGCGAGTCACCATTCACCCGTGGCGTAAAGGCGACGATGTACGCGGGCCGCCCCTGGACCATCCGCCAATATGCTGGTTTTTCAACGGCTCAGGAAAGCAACGCATTTTATCGCAAAGCGCTGGCTGCGGGTCAGCAAGGTGTTTCAGTGGCATTCGATCTTGCAACGCACCGAGGCTATGACAGTGACCATCCCCGGGTGGTTGGTGATGTTGGCAAGGCTGGCGTTGCGATTGATTCAGTTGAAGACATGAAAGTGCTTTTTAATGGAATTCCACTGGATAAAGTCAGCGTGTCGATGACGATGAACGGTGCTGTAATCCCAATTTTAGCAAGCTTTATAGTTGCTGGTGAAGAACAGGGGCATGATCGATCCGTGCTGTCGGGCACGATACAGAACGACATTTTAAAAGAATTCATGGTGCGAAATACTTACGTGTACCCGCCTGAACCATCTATGCAATTGGTGGCTGATATCATAGAATTTACAGCTGAAGAAATGCCAAAGTTTAATTCGATTTCGATCAGCGGTTACCACATGCAAGAAGCGGGCGCTAATTTGGTGCAGGAACTTGCATTCACGCTGGCCGATGGCCGCGAATATGTTAGAACCGCTATCGCGCGTGGCATGGATGTCGACAAGTTTGCACCGCGCCTGTCATTTTTCTTCGCAATTGGGATGAACTTCTTCATGGAGGCCGCTAAACTGCGCGCCGCGCGTCTGTTGTGGTCACGCATCATGGCAGAGTTCGAACCGAAATCTGAAAAATCGTCAATGTTGCGTACGCACTGTCAGACGTCTGGCGTCAGCTTGCAAGAACAAGACCCTTACAACAATGTCGTTCGAACTGCTTATGAAGCGATGGCAGCCGTATTGGGCGGCACGCAGTCATTGCACACCAATGCCTTGGATGAAGCGATGTCACTACCGACTGAATTCGCAGCCCGTATTGCGCGTAATACTCAGTTGATTTTGCAAGAAGAAACTGGTGTCACTAATGTCGTTGATCCATTGGCGGGGTCGTATTACGTTGAAAAGCTAACTGCGGATTTGGCAGACGCAGCGTGGGAAATTATTCAAGAAGTCGAAGATATGGGCGGCATGACCAAAGCTGTGGCGTCTGGCATGCCAAAGCTGAGGATTGAAGAATCCGCTGCTAAGCGCCAAGCGATGATTGACCGTGGCCAAGAAGTGATCGTTGGTGTGAACAAGTACCGGTTGGATAAAGAAGATCCAATCGACATCATGGACATCGACAATGACGCGGTGCGCATTGGACAAGTTGAAGGCTTGAAGAAGCTGCGTGAGAGCCGTGATCAGAAGGCTTGCGATGCTGCGTTAGTTGAAATTGAACGTCGTGCAAGGGATGGTGGAAACCTATTAGAAGCTGCAATCGACGCGGCCCGTCTCCGAGCAACTGTTGGTGAAATTAGTATGGCTATGGAAAAGGTGTTTGGGCGTCACCGTGCGGAAGTGAAAACCTTAGCTGGCGTTTATGGTGCTGCCTATGAAGGTGATGAAGGTTTTGCTGCGATCCAGAAAGACATCGAAGTTTTTGCTGAATCTGAAGGGCGCCGACCACGCATATTAGTTGTTAAAATGGGGCAAGATGGACATGACCGTGGTGCAAAAGTCATCGCGACCGCTTTCGCCGACATTGGGTTTGATGTTGACGTTGGACCTTTGTTTCAAACACCAGAAGAAGCAGCGCAAGATGCCGTTGACAACGATGTGCATGTGATAGGTATTTCGTCTCAGGCCGCAGGTCATAAGACTCTCGCCCCCAAGTTGATTGAAGCTTTGAAAGTAGCCGACGCTGAGGATATATTGGTCATTTGTGGGGGTGTGATCCCGCAGCAAGACTATGATTTCCTAATGAATGCTGGCGTTAAGGCAATTTTTGGACCGGGCACAAACATTCCAGATGCGGCGAGTGACATTCTGCGTTTGATCCGCGCTACACGAAATAAATAGAGCGTGCGGCTCGATCATCTTGCAATTGCGGCTGAGACGCTTGAGGACGGGGTTGCTTGGGCGGAGGACCGTCTTGGCGTGTCTTTTCAGCTGGGAGGTAAGCACACCCGATATGCCACGCACAATCGATTATTGGGGTTAGCGGATGGTCTTTATCTTGAAGTTATTGCCGTGGATCCAGACGCCACAAGTGATGGTGCGCGTTGGTTTGGGCTGGATACGTTTGCGGGCCCACCACGATTGGTAAACTGGATTTGTGAAACGAAGGATTTCGACGATTTTATGTTTTACGGAATGCGTAAGGTGGCGATGGAACGTGGCGATTTACGATGGGATATTGGTGTCCCTTTTGATGGTAGCTTGCCCATGGAGGGCGGCTTTCCAACTATTTTGCAATGGTACACTGATACGCCACCCGGTTGCAGTCTTGCACCATCGGGTTGCGCGCTTAGCTTTCTTACAATTTTCCATCCGCAGGCAGATGACATTAAACACATTTTGAAAGGCTATTTAACTGATCCGCGTGTGCGGTTTGAAGTCGCACCAAATATTTGGCTGAACGCTGATTTCAAAACACCAGGTGGAGTAGTTAAGTTATAATTTTTCACATGTCTATATTGACGGATATTACAAGGACAACGGTGATCTGAGACCCGCAGATTTTACAGGTTGTGGTGATAATTAATTCTGTTTTCTAGATTAGTAAAATATTATTGCTGGAATGATTGAGAAGCTTACTCTTTTTCTTTAAACTTAAATAGCATTGAAATCGTCGATTTTGACAACTATAAACAATTTTGATGTTGATGCAGCTATATACTTAAACTGAACACAGCATCATCCTTACGCAAGAGGCTTCTAAGCCAGACACGGAATGAAAGATGATGCAAGTGTATCGCTCATGCCTGAGCGGCGGTGGTCCACACTCTTTGTGAGGACGACAGGGCACAGAACTTAGCAAGTGTTGCGTTCCTTAAACCCTTAGTTTGAGAAAATTGCGGAGCTCCCAAATTTAAATTTAAAGTCTTATCATTGCATTCAACTTGCCTAGACACAAAAAACGGGTCTGACATCTATCACATAATTGGTTAAAGGTGCCGTATGTCGATTTGGACCCGAATAACAGATGCGTTATCTGCGCTCACCGCTGGCGACAGTCTGTCGGATGTCTTTGCGAACCTGCGTACGCCTCCTGAGCGTTCTGTCGCATTTGCGATTGCTGTAATTGCACTGGGCGCGAAAATGGCGAAAGCGGACGGACAAGTAACCCGTGATGAGGTTGCGGCTTTTCGGGAAGTGTTCACAATTCCCGAAGGTGAGGAAAAAAACGCGGGCCGCTTGTTTAACCTTGCGCGCACGGACGTCGCCGGATTTGAAGACTATGCTGGTAAAATCAAAATGATGTATGGGGATGATCGTACGGCACCTTTGTGTGATTTGATGGAAGGATTGTTTCATATTGCCCTTGCAGATGGTTATTACCATCCAAATGAAGACGCTTTTCTGACTCGTGTGGCGCAGATATTTGGTTTGCAAGATGCGCAGTTTAAGAGGTTAAGGGCGCAGTTTGTGCCAGATGCGCAACGCGATCCGTTCGATGTTTTGGGTGTCAGTCCCGACATGACGATAATGCAGATACGCAAAATCTGGCGGCAGTTGGTGCGTGATACCCATCCCGATCGTATGATGGCGCGAGGGGTGCCGCAAGAAGCGGTAAAAATGGCCGAAAAAAGGATGGTTGCAATCAACCGTGCGTGGGACGAGATTAACGAACGTAATATCGCATAAAATTTGCTAGATATAATATTGAATAGTTTTTAAACTTTTCGACATTTGTGAAATTATACAATGATGATGGCTGGTCGAGCCGTAGGGGTTTAGAGCAAGCATAGCAAACCTTGGTATTGGGCGCTGTCTTTGCAGCATTGGACGCTGACAAAATGATGGTTATCCAAGGGCCTGACAGTGACGTTAAACGCGATGGAGCGGCTGCAACTGAATTTTTTTCTGGGTGGTTTGGTATCTGGGTACTCAAGATATTCATTGGTTACGTAAATAACATGCAACAATAAATGCTGTTCCTGTATAATCCTGACGTATCGAACGCATGCGATGATCTGGACGCGTATTGTATATCGAGCTTTGACTGAACATCTAAGCAAATTTGATTTATATGCGTAAGTCTAGGAAGTTTAGTTGTGCAAACTGCTCCTAAAACTTGCAGTGACGCATAAGTCTGGCACGAAATTCTTGCTGATCAGAGTGGATGCCAAATCTAATGTAATCCATGGCATAAAAATTAATATTGAAGTCTTGCAGATTCAATAGCAAATCAGCGTAACCTATTAGCACAGAAAATTTGGTTGAGTGGGTTAGGCGAGACACATTTGATGGCAGAAACTAATCTAATCGTGTGTGTCGGCATTAACGATGGCCAGGGATCGGATAAATACGAGTATTTATAAGTGAGGTCTGGAGTTGAAACCGTGCTGGGTGGGGCTGATGGTGAGCGGCTGTTGATCTGTATGCGTTTATCGCATGATCTCAGCGGATAGTGTGGTACTTAAGATCGCGTGGTTCAGTATTGGCTCCGATAAGCGATTTTTATTAGCCATTTTTTATTAAATTGTGTTTTTTTAAATTACTAGAGATTTTGACCCAAAATGGTCGATTATGCACCCGTTTTATAACCCCAATTGCTTTGCTGACAAAGACTTCTGTGCTGCCGTGTTCACGGCGACGGATCATTTCCCTGTGGTTTTGAACACTCCACTATAAGTTTAAACTGGTCCATGCGCGCAACTTTAAGATTACAAAGTATCCCATCCTTGCCTGTATTTGCTCAAGAAGAGGGCGCGATTGACGAAGGGTTTTTACTCATAGGACAAATTGGAAAGCTGCTGTTTTGAGGCATCATTGCAGAAATGGAAATTATCCATTGATAAACTTTTCTGAATTGGCTGAAGGATTCAAAATTTCGTTAGATATGTTACAATTTGGTTAAAAATAAACCTTTATGAAATTGATACAAATTCTTAATTTTGTTCAACTTTATAAACGGGCTATAATTTTTCAAAAGGTGATGTTATCACCAGCCGCATTTCCTCTGTGCCCAAATATAGTAAGCAAAGAGAAGGTTTCGAAATCACTGTATTTTAATCCGTTTTGGTACGCCGAGCACCTTTACTTCGCACAGTCACTTCCGCGCCTAGCGTTGCTGCGAGAGAGTCCAGGCGTGTGCGCGCTACTTCGCCAAAAAGGGGAGACGCGGCCTCTTTCAGGGTGAGTTCAAGTTGACCTGATTTGGCGGAATATTTCAAAGTTCCAGGCTGTTCGTCAGCCTTGATCCACAACATCGCACCCAATCGCATGGCTTTGCCCAAGACTTCTGCGCTGCGCTGATCATCTGGTGCCAGCAAGCCGAATACCGGTTCAAACCGCGAACCGTCACGCTTATTAGTGTAGCGATGTAGCAATGCGATCCCAAGAAATACGCGTTCGGAATGTTTCAAGCCGCCAAGATTGGCACGGGTTGCATTATCAAAGACTACTTCATGGCGGTAATCAGGGTGGGCGCGCCAACTGACGTCATGCAGCAGGCAGGCGGCGTGGATGATGCGCTTACGCTGCGCACTTGCGCGACCAAACAACGGCAAAACAAAATAATAAAGTGTGCGCCCAAAGCCTGGTAAACGGGCATCTTTGGATTCGGCAAATCTGCAGGCTTCGATTAACGGATCACGTTCGCGCAGCTCAGCAGGCATTTGTTCATAAAGCATGCCTTCACGGATTCCGTAGCTGGAAATTGCAATATCTTTTGGTTTGAATCTCGCCACGATGTCGCGCAGGACATGGATCGCATAGGGCACCAGTGACATGCGGCTGTCTGAGATATGGCACCGCGTACGCAGAACTTGTAGGTCACTTTGCTCTATGTATCTCAATGTCTTGGAAACACGTCCGGGCGTCATCCGATATTCATGAAGCACCGTTAGCGGGTAGCCGCGGCGTTCCATATCAATTCGAGCAATAGCTCGCCATGATCCACCAACAAGAAATAATCGTTTGCCAGTTTCTTCACCCATTTTATTAAACAAATCGGCGACAGTATTTTTAATAAAGGTGCGACGCTTCTTTTTGCTGGTCATCTCACGCAGTTTTAGTGGGCCAAGGCCTGATGTCACACGGCGCCCGACTCGACCTTCGGATAGGTCAGCCAATTCCATCGATGATCCACCGATGTCACAAACCATACCATAGCTGCCAGGCCAGCCTAGCAGTACGCCTTGAGCTGACAATCGCGCTTCTTCTTGCCCATCGATGACCCAAATTTTCAACCCTGTTTCGCGCAACACATCAGTACGAAACTCTGATCCATCATTGGCTTCGCGCACTGCGGCAGTTGCAACTGCTGTCAGCGGTCCAATATTGAGTCCTTTGGCTAGTGCGACAAATCGGCGGATGGCAGACAATGCACGTATGCGTCCTTCAGGGTTCAAACGGCCCGTTTCGGCCATGCCTGCGCCAAGTCCTGCCATAATTTTTTCGTTATAAAAGTATGCAGGACTGCGCGCCGCGCCGTCAAAAATTACCAATCGGACTGAATTTGAACCGACGTCTATCACGCCGACCCGAGATAGTGCGCGCGCTTTGGGATCGTCAAAGATTGGCCTTCCGAATGGACCCCATTCAGACTTATCATCAGTATTTTTGCCTGCGTCCATGGTGGTCTCCTGTCTACTTCATCGATCATGGCCAGTGGCCAAAGTCGAGTCAATCAGGCGTCTGTTAGTCTTCGGTGTGCGTCAGTTGTGGTACGTCGGACGCACCCGCAGACCCGCGCCCTGACAGAGACGGGTTCTCCATGAAAAATCGATGGCAATTGAATGCAAATGTACCCATTTCAACATCTGCGCGTTTGAAGCTTCCGTCTGGTCCCATGATCCAAGTTTGTGCTACATCTGCGAGGTTTGCAGCCATGATTTGGCTAACAATCTGAGCTTTGACAGTATTGTTTGTAATTTCAACAAGTGTTTCGACACGGCGGTTTAAATTTCGGCTCATCCAATCAGCGGACGAAATAAAGACGCGGGATTTTTTGGCAGGTAATCCGTAGCCGTTGCCGAAACACACGATCCGCGAATGTTCGAGGAACCGGCCAACGATCGATTTAACGCGGATATTTTCGCTTAGTCCTTTGATGCCAGGGCGTAACCCGCAAATACCGCGTACAATAAGACTAATTTTTACGCCTGCTTGTGATGCTGCATAAAGCGCGTCGATCACGTCGGGTTCAACTAGGCTGTTCATTTTAGCCCAGATAGTAGCTGGTTTTCCGGCTGCTGCGTATGCCGCCTCAGCTGCAATCATATCAAGCAATTCTTTCTTTAAGGTCAGCGGTGAAATTGATAAGTTTTCAAGGTTCTCTGGCTGCACGTAACCAGACAAATAGTTAAATACTTTGGTTGCGTCACGTCCAAGGGCTGTGTCACAGGTGAAAAACGACAAGTCAGTATAAATGCGTGCCGTGATCGGGTGGTAATTACCAGTGCCATAATGTGTGTAGGTGACCAAATTATCACCTTCTCTTCGCACTACAGTGGAAATTTTTGCGTGTGTTTTTAAATCCATAAATCCGTACACCACGTGCGCACCAGCGCGTTCCAGACGACGTGACTGGCGAATGTTAGCCGCTTCGTCAAATCGTGCTTTAAGCTCAACAAGCGCGGTTACAGATTTGCCGTCTTCTGCCGCTTCGCACAGGGCCTCAACAATTGGGGACTTTTTTGACGTGCGGTACAATGTTTGTTTAATTGCCACCACATCAGGATCACGCGCCGCCTGTTTTAGGTAGCGTACGACCATATCAAATGTCTCATAGGGATGATGCAGTAGCATATCTTTTTGGCGAATTGCCGCGAACATATCGCCATCGTGGTCTTGCACACGCTCGGGAACCCGTGGTGTAAAGGGTGGCCATAATAGGTCAGGACGGGCATCTATAACAAGTTCATTGATGTCGGCCATTCCAATCACACCATCAATTTCAACGACCTCGTCTTCAGTCACGTGCAGTTCGTGCATAATCAGGCTGCGCAATCCCTTGGGTGCGTTTGAAGACACGCGCATACTCACAACTTCACCGCGGCGGCGGCGTTTCAAGGCAACCTCAAATTCACGCACAAGATCTTCAGCCTCGTCCTCGACTTCAAGATCGCTGTCTCGCAACAAACGGAAGGCGCAGGATCCTTTGACTTTGTATCCTGGAAATAGCCCACCAAGATTGTCCATTAGTAGTTCTTCAAGTGGGAGAAATCGGTGACCAATTTCAGATGGGCAGGTGATATAGCGGTCGATTTGAGCTGGTATGGGGAGCAAGGCCCGTAGTGCGCGTTTGTCTTTTTTGCGTTCTAGTTCCAGTGCGAGTGCAAAGCCTTCGTTAGGTAAAAATGGAAAGGGGTGTGCGGGGTCGATGGCGAGTGGTGACAGGACCGGAAACACCTGGCGAAAAAATACATCTTTAAGAAAGATGCGGTCCTCATCGGATAAATCATCTCGTGTCAGAATTGTGATGTTTTCACGCTCCATTTCGTGTTGCAGGTTAATGAAAACGCTTTGCTGGTTTGCGAGTAGGCTGCGGGTGTTCTGATCAATTAGCATCAATTGCTCGGCTGGAGTTAAGCCGTCCATTGACGGTGTTATGTTGCCCGCTTGGGCCAGTTCGCGCAGGCCAGCGACTCGGACAGTATAAAATTCATCTAAATTGGTGGCGGAGATAGACAGGAACCGGACCCGTTCCAACAGCGGCACACGCGTGTTTTTTGCTTCTTCCAGCACTCGCCAATTAAATCCCAACCAACTAAGTTCGCGATTAAAGAACCGCGCAGAGCCAGTCATATCACCGTCCACCACCTGTGCTTCTGTGAAATTGGCTTTTAGAAAATCTGCCTGTGTCATTGGCACCCTATACTATTGAATTACGTCGATAAAATGGTACTATTCCTCATCAGGGGGCATGTTGTCCAGCACTGTGCACACAAAGGAACGTGTCAACGGCTTGGATTTAGCCAAAGCCTGATGGTCCAAGGTTTCGACAATATTGCGTACAGCGTCAAATGAACGTGGCAAGTGCTTGATCAAAAAAGCCATTGCATTTGGTGTTGGTGTGAGTTGGCGATCTGCAAAGTGTTTTAGCAATACCGCCGTCAGCAGCGGATCATCGGGATTTTTGATCGTAGCGGATGTAATCGTCGACAAGCGGCTTGCCAAATCGGGTAGGGTTATATCCCAGCGAGCAGGCGGTAATCGCGAGGTAAGTAAAAGGGTAAAACCATCACGAGAAAAGGCATTGTAAACATGAAATAACCATTCTTCGCCTTCTTCGCGCAAAGCGTCTCCATCTTCGAGGATAACATTTCCGTCTGGAAGACCTGTGTCAGCCCGGACGTCTTTAGCGTTCATGATCGTTGCGGCTGTCTGGGCGGCAAACACCCGAGCTAGGTGGGTTTTACCTGATCCTGCGGGCCCAATCAGCGCAAGCTTGTTTCCGGGCCACCTCTGCGGGTCCTGTATCAGAGCATAAGCCAGTACGTTTGCATCGGACACAAAGAAATCAGCCAAACCAAGCCTCACATTAGTAGGTAGATCAAAGGCCAGTTGGCTTGCCATCTTAGCCACTCTTCCCAATATGGCCTTTGTACAACTTTCCTGATTTGTATCTTTCAATCAGGAACCTTGCGACAACACCCATTACCGCAGCAATTGGAACGGCTACTAACATACCTACGAAACCAAGCAAGTTGCCAAAGACTGATAGGGCGAGGATTAACCAAACAGGGTGTAATCCGACGGAATTCCCCACCAGTTTTGGTGTTAGAATGTTGCCCTCAAAGAATTGCCCAAAGCCAAATATCCCTGCAACGATGCCGATGCGTAGCCAGTTAATGCTTTGCTGCGCAGTTTCACCATCAACCACGACATCGCCGCCCCACCACTGAAAAAGGGCAAGGCCAATGGCCAATACACCGCCTACCAACGCGCCGATGTATGGAATAAATGAAATCAGCCCTGCAATAAATCCAACGATAAGCCCAAAATTCAGCCCCGCAATTATTAAGGCTATGGCGTAATATGTGCCTAAAATTAGGCATACTGTGCCTTGGCCACGGATGAAAGAAGCCAATGTGCGATCAATTTGACGGGCAAGATCACGTACGGTTTCTTGGTGGTCGCGTGGCAACAGATTGTCGACTTGCGCTATCATGCGGTCCCAATCCATCAGCATGTAAAACGTTACGACCGGTACAATGATCAGTAAGATAATTATGTTGATGATTCCCTGCGCTGAGTTAAGCAAGGCCGCCACAAGATCACCACCGCGCGACTGGACTGCGTTGCCCAGTGCCGTCATTTGATCGACCATAAATGTTCCGTTTGAATCTAAATTTGGGAATCGACCTGACAGCCATTCTTTCAGGCTCGTCCAGGTTTGTGGCAAGTCTTGGATAATTATGCCAATCGTGTTGATAAGCTGACCTAACTGCCCAATCAGCGTTGGAACCACGAGCAAAAATAGCAGTAAGAAAGTTAAAATGCCAGACAGCGTAATAACGATAGTGGCCATTATGCGGCTTAACCCCAATTTTTCTAAACGATCTGCAATGGGATCAAGAAAATACGCAATCACACTCCCCAAAATGAATGGGGTTAGCACGTTACTTAAAGCCCAAAGCAGAAAGATGAAGATTGCGGCGGTAATGCCCCAATACTGATACTGTTTTTGTGACGGTAGGGCCATGATGTCTCTTTCACGTTTATTCTACCTATTTGGCGCAGCCTTACCGCGTTTGCAACAAAAAGGCCCCATACGTGTTTGCATGGGCACACAATTACGTAACACTGGAATATAAGTGTGACATCGATCGTAGGGCTAATATGACATCGTATAGAGGGTGTGACTGACCTAGTTTATTTGTAAACGGGGTGCTTGCCGGGCTGCAAGACTTTACCGATAATTTGGATTTCTCCATTGTCGGCTTTGACGATTGCGATAAAATAGATTGCCATTTGTCAGGTACAACTGGGATTGTATGACCTGCTTACGTTATAGTGAGACAGTCTGCATCATTAATTGGCTTGAGGTATTTAGAGCCTGTCTGTAAATCGATTTCTATAAGTGTACAGTCATCAACGTGGATAAAAACATCAGTCAACAGCTACATTGAATTCCACGTGGACAGTAAATGTTAGAAATATTCGAGTGTATTAACTATGTATGCTGTAGTTATGGCTGCAACATATATTTTAAACCGTGCATACTCTTGAGAGTATTTCTTTAATGAACTGCGCGGAAGCGAATATTCTCACAATTGCAAAAGTGGTCTTTGCGACCAGTGTTTTTAAACTTGCAATACTAATCTCCTATTTATTTGTGTTGAAGGGGAAGGGAGGGGGTGCAACATTGGATCCTATCTTTAACAAACCTGTGATAAGTGGATATATCTGATCTAATGATGATCGTAACGCGTGCGCCTTGCCCTTGTGCAAGTGTCTGCTAGACAGCCTACAACCCTATTTGAAAGTGATCCCGATGCGCTTGAGCCGCTATTTCCTGCCAGTCCTCAAAGAATCGCCCCGCGATGCGACAATCGTTAGTCACCAGTATATGCTGCGTGCGGGGATGATTAAACAATCAAGCGCAGGAATTTATTCTTGGCTTCCGCTGGGTTTCAAGGTTCTTAAGCGGCTCGAACAAATTGTACATGAAGAACAAGAACGCGCAGGTCACATCGCGATCCAGATGCCGACCATCCAATCAGCGGACCTGTGGCGCGAGAGTGGGCGCTATGAGGCCTACGGTGATGAAATGTTGCGCATTAAAGATCGTAATGGAAACGATTTGCTATTTACGCCAACGGCAGAAGAATTGGTGACTGATATTTTCCGCAGTCACGTGGCGAGCTATAAATCGCTGCCAATGACGCTCTATCAGATTCAATGGAAATTCCGCGATGAACGTCGCCCGCGTTTTGGAGTTATGCGGGGGCGTGAATTTTATATGAAAGATGGTTACACGTTTGATTTGACCAAAGAAGCTGCAATGCACTCTTACAATCGCCATCTTGTGAGTTACTTGCGCACATATGAACGAATGGGCCTTCAGGCGATCCCGATGCGCGCAGATTCCGGGCCAATCGGTGGTGACGACACTCATGAATTCTTGGTGCTGGCTGAAACGGGGGAATCTGAGGTCTTCTACGACGCTGCTGTAACGGATTTGTCATTCGGAAACCGTGTAATAGACTATGATGATGTGGCGCAATGTGCTGATGTGATGAAAGAATTCACCTCAAAATATGCACGCACAGATGAAACTCATGACGCCGCGCTGTTTAACACCATCCCCGCAGACCGCCGACGTTCTGCGCGGGGCATTGAAGTTGGGCAAATCTTCTATTTTGGCACTAAATACTCTAATGCTATGGGTGCGACTGTGCAAGGGCCTGACGGCAAACCCACGCTCGTTCACATGGGATCGCACGGCATTGGCGTGTCGCGATTGCTTGGCGCAATCATTGAGGCCAGTCATGACGATAAGGGCATTATCTGGCCCGAGGGCGTGACGCCATTTCACGTTGGTATCGTCAACCTTAAGCAGGGTGATGTAGATGCGGATTCGGCCTGTCAGTCTCTTTATGATTCTGTTGCTGCCTTGGGTTTAGAGGCACTTTATGATGACCGTAATGAGCGCGCGGGATCAAAGTTTGGCACGATGGATATGATTGGTCTTCCATGGCGCATCACGGTCGGCCCGCGCGGACTAAAGAATGGTGTTGTAGAAGTTACGTCACGCAAAACTGGTGAGAATGAAGAAATGCCACCAGAACAGGCGATTGCTAAGATAGGTGAAATTTACAGGGTCCATGGCTTGGGCAACGGTCAATTAAAATAAAAGGTAGCGCAATGACAGGCAAAACAGCCCCATTTTCTTGTTTTGAATGGATGATTGCTTGGCGCTTTATTCGTGCCAAACGCGCCGAAGGCGGCGTCAACATTATGACGTGGATTTCGCTGATTGGTGTAACGTTAGCGGTATTTGCTTTGATCGCTGTTTTGGCGGTAAGAAGCGGCTTTCGCACAGATTTCGTTGATACAATTGTTGGGGCTAATGCGCATCTGACGGTACGCGAGAATTTTATGGAAACTTTGACGGTGACGCAGGGTGACCAATCGGTCGATGTCACCCGACGTGTAAATACTATTGCTAACGGCGACGCGCTTGCTGCGCAGTTGGGCGAAATTGATGGTGTTACTCGTGCGGCCCCAATTATTCGTGGCGAAGGTCTGGCGACAGTGGGTGCCCAAAGCAGTTTTGTCCAAGTTTATGGCATCACGCCCGAGGATCTTCAAGACATCCCACTTGTGTTGAACCCGCAGCGTTCGTCTGGTTCAATTGATGATTTTGCTAATGGCGCAGCGCTGGGCTCAGAAGTTGCGAAAAACCTTGGTGTGACCATTGGGGACCGGATCAATCTGCTGTCTGCTGAAGGGGTTAACACAGCCGCAGGTCGTAGCCCACGCCGTAATACATTTGATGTTGTTTATATTTTTCAAACCGGTCGCTATATCACAGACGTTAGCCGCATGTATTTGCCTCTTGAACAAGCACAAACTTTTTACAATCGTGATGGTGCCCACGATGAGATCGAGATTTATGTCGCAGACCCCGATCATGTTGAGGACTGGATTAGTCTCTTGTACCGTGAACTAGGGCCAGAGGCGTTTTTATACAGCTGGAAAGATAACGAAGGAGCTTATTTACGTGCACTGACAGTCGAAGATAATGTAATGTTTGTTATTATGTCTATTCTTGTGCTGATTGCATCAATGAATATTATTAGTGGCTTAATTATGTTGGTGAAAAACAAAGGGCAGGATATTGGAATTTTACGTACAGTGGGTCTAACAGAAGGCTCTATATTGCGAATTTTCTTTATTTGTGGAGCAGGTTTGGGGACAGTTGGCACAATTCTTGGCGTGGTGCTGGGGTGTCTATTCGTAGTCTACATCGACCAGATTTTCGCCCTAGTAAATTATATCGCTGGTGGTGGTATCTGGGACCCGTCAATTCGCGGAATCTATACCATTCCGGCAAAACTGGAACTCTTCGATGTGCTCAAAGCTGTGGTTCTGTCTCTGTCACTGAGTTGGATTGTTACGATTTTTCCCGCACGTCGCGCAGCGCGAATGAACCCAGTCGAGGCTTTGCGTTATGAATAATGTCATACTAAAAATAGACAAGCTAACAAAAGCCTACAATATGGGAAAATCTAATGAAGTTAAGGTTTTACATGGTATTTCGTTGCAGGTTGCGAAAGGGGAAGTCGTGGCACTCGTCGCACCGTCCGGTGCTGGCAAATCTACGCTGCTACATATAGCAGGACTGCTTGATTCGCCGAATGACGGAACTGTGGCGATTGGTGGTGAAGATATGACCAAGATAGGGGATCGGAAGCGCACGGCGGTGCGGCGCAACGATGTCGGCTTTATCTATCAATTTCATCACTTGCTTCACGAGTTTACTGCTCTAGAAAACATAGTGCTCCCGCAACTGGCGAACGGTATCGCGCAAAGTTTGGCCGAAGCGCACGCGGTTGAATTACTTACTCGTGTTGGAGTAAAATCTCGTGCAAATCATCGTCCCGCAGCATTGTCTGGAGGCGAGCAACAGCGCGTCGCATTTTGTAGGGCTTTGGCGAATAATCCTAAATTGCTTTTGGCAGATGAACCCACAGGAAATCTTGATCCTGGCACATCTGACCGTGTATTCAGCGTCTTGATGGAGTTGGTAAGATCTACGGGTCTTTCGGCCTTAATCGCGACGCATAATTTGGAATTGGCGGCACGTATGGATCGCATTGTACGGCTTGAAGCAGGATTGATTGTATGAAGATTTTTATTTCTGAAATTGAAGATGTAGCAAAGACTGCCATGGTCGCGCATGGTGCGAGAGCTTGGCAAGCGGGCGAGGTCGCAAAGGCGGTCGCGCGAGCAGAGGCGTTTGGTAATGTCATTTGTGGTCTTTATTACCTTGAAAGTTATTGTACTCAGTTAAAGTCTGGTCGTGTGGATGGACAAGTCGATCCGATAATCACACGACCCAAAAGGGGCCAAGTGATTGCAGATGCGCGGTACGGATTTGCACAACCCGCATTCAGCCGTGGCTTGGAGCAAGCCGTACAAGCAGCCCGCGAAAACGGCACCGCGACGCTTGCTGTTGCTCATGCGCATACCTGTACTTCGCTTGGTTTTTTCACAGAACAAATCGCAGCCGCTGGGTTGATAGGGATTGGCTTCACCAATGCTTCATCTGTTGTGGCCCCCCCCAACGGCAAAATGGCGGTGATTGGCACCAACCCAATTTCTATGTCCATTCCGGATGGTGGCATGCACTGGGATTTTTCAACATCAGCTGTGGCTTTGGGCAAGATTACTATGGCCAAAGCTGCGGGAGAAAAGATACCACTTGGTTGGGCCGTTAATGAAGATGGTAAACCCACAACTGATCCGGACGCAGCGCTTAAAGGTACATTGGTTAGTGCTGGTGGCTACAAAGGTTGGGGTTTCGGTTTGATGGCAGAAGTTTTAGCAGCAGGTATGACAGGGTCGGTAAACTCGTTAGATGTCAGTGGCTTGAAGCTACCCAACGGCAAACCGCATGACCTTGGTCAATTTTACATTCTGATCGAACCGGGTGAGGATTTTGGTGCAAGGCTGTCACGTATCGCACAAGCAATTGCAGAACAGGATGGAACGCGTATCCCTGGTCAAAATCGCCAGCCGATGACAGAAATAAACGTGCCGGACGCGCTATGGTTGGCATCATGCTCCCTCGCTGGCGGATAACAAAGCGTGGGTGAAGTAAACCTTTAATTGAGATTATTATTTCTTATAGACTTTGTGAGACTAAAGAAATGAAAAGGTGTACCTCATGCGAGTTCTATCCTTTACTTTACTTTTCTTCCTTGCCCCGTCGTCTGTTTTGGCTGACTTGATCTCATTTGGTGACAGCTGGAGTGAACAGAGGCTGCAATTGTTCAGTTCAAACGATTATTTATTTAATGGTGGTTCTCTCAATATTGTGTCTGAGGGCACAGTTTCGCTTGCTTGGACCAGGACGGGTTCTGATGACTGGGATGCGCGAGCTGCGTCTTGGAATTGGGCCGTCGATCAATCTGTTCCCGCGACTGACCTGCGGCTTAAGGGGGGCGATGATCGTAATATTTCAATATACTTCGTGTTCTTGCCAGAAGCTGACGCCGTTAATATGGGCGATGCCAACATCCGCCAGTTAAAAGGAAATCCTAACGTGCGTATCCTTCAGTACATCTGGGGCGGCAACCATGCGCGGGGTGACGTGCAACAGTCGCCCTACGCACCAGGTCAGGGTGCAAACGTGATCTTACGCCAAGCTGGAACTGGTACTAATACTGAAAATGTCAATTTCGCTCCTGATTTTGCCAAAGCCTTTGGGAGTACGCCCGGTGCATTAGTCGGAATTGCTGTGTCTGCGGACAGTGACGACACAGACTCAACAATTCGTGCATCTGTTTCTAATTTGATTATACGCTAATTTATGGAAGTGAACGCCGAGTTAACGCGCCGTTCACAAACTCCGATGAGATCATTATTTTCATAGATACTAAGCACTCCAACAAGCTTTGGCGTTTGTGTTAAATGCAAGGCCAACATTAAGACCTAGAGTGTTTGATAAAGTTTCTGTTCGCAGTATTGCGGGGGTCAAAGTGAGACATAAAATAAATTCTTTGACAAAAGATGCCTGCTTTTCAGCCATTCCTGAAAAAGTTGATAGTTTGTTGTACTCCATTTTTTATTTCCAGATTTGTATTATTTCATGGGCGAAATACATTGCACAGATCAAATTCATCCAATTAGGGAAACTTCCTTACTTAGCTTGATACCTTCTAATCTCAGCTGTTGAGTAGATAGATCATTGCCACAAATCCTGTGGTGTGGATTTAGATGGTCGGACGGCTGGTTAGATTCGCAATCTTTTTACGGTAGGTAATCTGTGTTTTCGCGGTGTAAATATGTGCGCGCAAAGTGATCACACCGACCTCTCACAACCTGCCATTATTTGTGTCTAAAGTGCTGCCTATAATTTGCCTTACTAGAATATTGTCTGTGTTGGCAGGCGCGCATGCGCAGGCCTACATTGTGGTGGAAAGGCGCATAAAATCGAGGAAAATTCGTATGAAAAAAGAGGGTTGTGCGCAGTGTCAGCTTGCCAAATGTTTATAAGTAGTAAATATTTTTAAACTGAGAGGTTAATGCTATTCTGATTTGGATCAAATAAGTGCAAGGTGACGTTGTTAGGTTTGGTTGGAACAGATTGATGCCATG
>JAPKAD010000082.1 GCA_028825445.1 Octadecabacter sp. | reverse complement strand
AGTTGGAAAAGCCCCATCACTTTCAAACGTCAGGTGGCTTAAACGAGCACTCGGGACGGCACGAAAGCGGGACAGGTCCAGTTAAAAAAACAATACGCGTCATCTGCAGTATTAATTATGAAGGTGGAGTATAATCCGTTCCAGCAATCGTAGCCATCCGTGCAAGCACGTCATCACCTTGCTGGATGAGCCAATATAGCATGTCAATAAACACCCAATTTTCCGCCAGTTTATCACCCTCACGTCGATAAACGTCGATCACGCGAAATTCGCAATCTTGTTCGTTACGCGCCATTCCCATGAAGCCACCACAGTGTTTGGCGGTAAAATTTGGCCACCCAAAAAAAGCACCATAGTGCCCTTCGGTAACCCGCGCGACGTGACCTGTTGTGCCACGGTCATAAAATGCTGCGCGGAACGGAGCTGAGTGCTGCTTAGCATAGCGTTCGATGGTGTAGGTTGCACCAACACCGGCAGGACCCCACCAAATCATGTCATCATGCCATGTCTGCGCCAGCTCTTGTTCCAAAGGCAAATCATTCTTCCATGTACCTACGTCGCTAATCATCGCGTTGATCGCAGCAAGCGTTGCCTCACCTGTCTCAGCAGGCTGAGCAGCGTGCAGCAGCCCACCATGGGTCATTGGGCCAGACTGGACCATATATCCTGCAGTTTGCGGTGGGAAAGGGTTCTGCCCAGCTTGCGTCATCAAGTGTGGGATATCGACATGCAGCATAGTTTCAGCGATCTTACCATCTACCACACGGTTAAATTCACAATAGCGCAGAAACGCCATTTTATGTGTTGGAACAATTCCGAGCCAAGTCCTATCAAACAGCCCCATCAGATGCCCCATTGACACAACCCAAACTCCACCACCTACGGTGTTCTGCCCAGCAAAAAAAATATCCTCGCGTCGCTGGAGCCGTGTCAATGACCTCAGCAAAGGCGCCCAGAAAGCCGCAGCAACATCACTGGAACCGTGTCGTTCATAAAACGGATGCATACCACGCCAATGCCAATCAGGAGTAGTATGATCTGCCAAAACGTCTGCAATGCCTGCACCATCACTGCCGCGCATGTCGTCATATAGCTCTCGCACAACCGCTTTTTCATTTTGAAACATATTCTAGCCTTTCACAGCGCCTGCGGTCAAACCTGAAACGATTTGGCGCTGGAAGAACAGGATAAGCACAAACAAGGGTGCTGTCGCAGAAATCACGGCCGCCACCGCAAACATAACATTACCTTTGGTTTGAGTCGTACCAAGAAACGATGCAATTTTAGGTATCATTGTCTGGTTGTCCTTTTCCAGCAGCATCGCTGTCACAGCAAAATCATTATACGCTAAAAGAAAACTAAACAGTCCCGTGGTGATCACCCCAGGCCACATTACTGGAATGATAACGTGACGAAATGCTTGAAACCGATTACAGCCATCAACCATGGCAGACTCGTCCAAATCTTTGGGAATGTTTCGAAAAAACGATGTTAGCATCCACAGGCTAAACGGCTGGTTGATCGCAACTAAAACTACAATCGTCGTACTTAACCGACCCCAAAGGTTCCATTCGTAAAACGGAAGTAAATATCCCGATACCAGCGTAATGGGTGGCATCGCACGGAACATCAGGGCGATAATTAAAAGCCAAAACGCGTAATTATGATTAGAACGTGATAATGCATAGCCGCCTAATGTGCTCAGCGTAAGTGAAATTGTGACAACGCAAAAACACACTATTGTGGTGTTCAATACAGATCGCCAAAATTCTTCTTGAATCCACGCCCCCTCGTACCCTTCACCAGTAAACGACCCGCCAGTTTCAACTCGTGTCAAATCACCAGTCAGCGCTAAAGACCAACTTGCCTTGGAAAAAAAGTCGCCCTCGACCTTGAACGATCCCCAGAGAGTCCACAGAAAAGGAAACGCTGCAAGAACAACCCAAAGAACGAGAAACGCAAGTAACAGAAACCTGAGTGACTCGGGGAGTGCGCGTGCTTTGACTGACATATTAGGCCCTTTTAAAATCGCGCCACGTCCGCACAAGAACGGGCGAGAGCAGAATACCGACACAAATAATAGTCAGTACTGATGTGGCAGCAGCAGAGTTGAGCAGGCGTGTTTCACCGCCTAAATCGCTATAGATATAATAAGACAGCGAAGTCGCATGCGCACCTGCGCTGAATGAAACTAACGGCTCGAATACGCGAAAATTATCCATGATCTGAATAAGCGCCACAAACGTTACAAGCGGCATAATATGAGGAATAGTGACATATCGCACGCGCTGCCAACGGTTTGCACCATCAATCATTGCAGCTTCATTGGTGTCTTGGTTGACAGTTTGCAGACCTGCATAAAACACTACAAACGCAAAGGGTGCGGTGTGCCAGACTCCATAAATCATCAGCATAATCCACATAAGTGGTGTTGATGCTTTCACAGATAAATCTGGGTCAGACGTTAACCATTGCAACCCATGGCCCAAGACCCCGCGCGCATCAACCATCCAGAACAATACAAGTGATCCAACCAGCGGGTTGATAATAAACGGCAGTAGCGATACGAAAATTAGTGGGCCTCTCAAAACCTTACTGGCAGAATTCACCGCAATGGCAATTGCAAAGCCCAACCCTATGGCCATCGGCGTAACTATGAACGTAAATGTCAACGTGAATATTATGGCGCTGTAGAATGGTAGGTTCATGATCCGATTGCCGTAGTCGCCCCAACTATCAGATAAACGCCATGCTTCTGCCAACTCTGACACGGCGAGGTGCCCACGATTAAGATAATTTTCAAGCCCAACAAAACGCCCCAGCGGTTGAGCGTCGCGCAGCTCTTGAGTTGCCTCCGTGTTCACTGCAGCTTCTTTAGTACAGCCAAACGGACCACAGTTTTCAACGATTTCAATTACTTGTTCGTGCTGTGCATACAGCGACTGCATGATGACCGACCCAATCGGGAAAGCAATCAACAAGAGCATAGCAATTAATGACGGCGCAATAAAAGTGAAAAAAGTGGCATGTCTCAAGTGTGGCCCCGGTCGTTTTGAGAGTAAAATTAATCAAGGACTGGCGCACTGATAGCTTACGCGCCAGCCCAATGTTTGGGTTATTCGGTGACGAAGCCACTCTCTATTGCAGCCGATGTGTAAGCCGCTTCAACGTCTGCCAAGGCTTGCTCAGCGCTCTCGTTACCTTGCATAAAGTCAGCCAATTCATTTGCCAACGCTGTGTGTAGTAGTCCTTGGAATGGCACCATTGGGTACGGCTTGGATCCAGCAGCCACTGCACTCAATACACCCTCATTGACAGGCTGCGGCACAAAGCCTTCGACCAGCCAGACTGCTTGATCCATTGTATCATCGTTCAATAGTGCTGGGGAAACAGCGTGTGTCATTGCGATGAAGGTTGCAGCCGCATCTTCGTCACTGATGTTTTTGGCAACAGTCCAACCGTCCCACCACAATGTTGTTGCAGGCACACCGCTGTCGCCAACCATCAATGGTGCTGTAATGCGAGTATTGTCAGCAACCTGTGGCGTCGATCCTTCATCGTCCATCAGAACCTGCGCACGTGATCCCCACATGTTCATCATAGCAACATTGCCTGCTTCCCATTCAGCACCAGCTGCATTAGAATCGTGTGTCAAATAGTCAGGGTTCATATATTCTGAAAGTGCTGCCATCATTTCAAGTGCTTCAACGCCTTCAGCATTATTAACGTTCGCGTTAGCTGTACCTGCCTCGAAAAACTCTCCGCCTGTGCCAATGTACATATTGACGAACTCCTGCGCGAGGTTCCAACCTGATGCATAAGCACCACTCAACGGGTTTTCCATTACACCCGCATCACGGATCATCGCTGCAGCCACTAACACATCCTCGTAGGATGTCGGAATTTCAATTCCAAGGTCATTCAAAACGTCTTCACGATACATCAGTGTTTGTGCATTCGCCATGAACGCAACTGCCATAATCTTACCGTTAACAGTGATCAATTGTGACGGTGAAATGCCGGTCCCATATTCTCCAACCAAATCATCTAGCGGTCGGATAACGTCTTCGTTAATCAGGGCTACAATGGATGAATTAGCAACAACAGCCGCTGTGTATTCAGCTGGGTTACCTGACATACCTGGAACATTTAGCGATTGGTGATCTGCAGTCAGGTTTGCTTCACCTTCAATGCCGTCGCAAGCTTGGGCGAGTGCGGCAACAGATAAAATGGCAGGAAATTCATTGCCAATGATGTTCAGGCGGCCGTCAGCACTGCAACCATGTGCGTCAGAATAGGCGGCAGTTCCCATTACAGTAGCAACAGCTGTTGCCCCCAGAAGTTTGGTCATCTTTGTCATTTTTTAGTCTCCCATTAATAGAAACGCCTAAGTGCGCATTTTTATGTAATTAAAGTACATTCATTTTGAACGCACTTAAACACTCGAATCAGATCACTACTTGCATACGTTTGCAATAAAACGGCGGTCTTGCTTACATTGCAAGAAAAAACGCTCTACATTATAAAATGAATATATTGCATCGACTATTATATAAATTAAAATAAGAAACAACTTGCCCCTCTCCTAGAATCGGATTTAATCTATTGCATACGTATGCAAGAAAGGTATCGAAATGGCCGAAATCCAGCTCAAAAATATCTCAAAGCGATGGGGCAATTTTGTCGGCGTCCAAAATTTTAACCTTACAATTGCAGATCAGGAATTTCTAGTTTTGCTTGGCCCGTCAGGCTGCGGCAAAACAACCACAATGCGGATGATTGCAGGCTTAGAAGACGTTACAAGCGGCGATATTCTAGTGGACGGCAAACGCATCAACAACTTGGATCCAAAAGATCGTGACTGCGCAATGGTGTTTCAATCCTACGCACTTTACCCGAACTTAGACGTATACGAAAACATTCGCTTCCCGCTGCGGATGCGTAAAGTCCCCAGCGCTGAACACAAGGAACGCGTTATGCGCGCTGCGAAGATGGTTGAACTAGAGGATTTTCTGCATCGCAAACCTGCTGAACTTTCAGGTGGTCAGCGCCAACGCGTCGCTCTCGCCCGCGCCATTGTGCGCCAACCAAATGTTTTTCTGATGGACGAACCGCTGTCTAACTTGGACGCCAAATTGCGTGTATCTACCCGCGCGCAGATAAAAAACCTTAGCCACGAGCTCAAAGTCACGACGATCTACGTAACCCACGACCAAATTGAGGCTATGACTCTTGCAGACCGCGTTGTCGTAATGTCCGCAGGCATCGTGCAGCAGGTTGGCACACCAACTGATATTTATGACAACCCAGCCAACACGTTTGTTGCCAGCTTCATCGGTTCCCCAGCGATGAATCTACTAGAAGGTTACATCGAGGGAGGCACGTTCACCGGCAAAGACGTAAAAATTAATGGGATCGACAGCTCGTTGAATGGTCCGATAACTTTAGGCTATCGTGCTGAGGATGCCATAGTAGGCGCTGAAAATCCAGCGATCAACGCACCAGTTTATTCAATGGAATTGCTCGGCGACGCTACAATGGTAACCTTCCGCATCGGTGGCACAATTGCGATAGTGAAGGCCGACAAAGACTTCCGTGCTAAAATAGGTGAAATCGTCACCGCCGCCATCCCCGCCAGCGTTTGCCACCTGTTTGACGCAACAACAGGTGAGCATCTCTAAGCCAACTGCCTGCAAGGATTCACAATGACCATCCGCTACCTTAAATCCGCTCGCTCCCTTGAAGCTCGCGCGCAAGATGACGCAAAAATACGCACCGTTGTAGAAAGCACACTGAAAGACATTGAACTGCGCGGTGACGCTGCAGTTCGTTACCTGTCAGAAAAATTTGACAGTTATAGTCCAACAACTTTCCGCCTTTCAGACAGCGATGTTGATGCGTTAATGGCGAAAGTGACTGACCGCGAAATGTCCGACCTCAAATTTGCACAGAAACAAGTCCGTAATTTTGCACAAGCGCAACGGGACAGTATGTTAGATATAGAGATTGAAACCCTCCCCGGTGTCATCCTAGGCCATAAAAATATCCCAGTTCAATCCGTCGGCTGTTACATTCCTGGCGGTAAATTCCCTATGGTCGCTTCTGCGCACATGTCAGTTGCCACAGCGTCGGTTGCCAAGGTGCCTCGAATTATTGCAGCCACTCCCCCCTTCAAAGGCGCTCCAAATCCAGCAGTTATCGCAGCTATGAAACTAGGGGGAGCGCACGAAATCTATGTTATGGGCGGCATCCAAGCCATTGGCGCAATGGCGCTAGGAACCGAAACAATAAACCCAGTTCACATGCTTGTAGGACCTGGAAATGCGTTTGTTGCCGAGGCAAAGCGCCAATTGTTCGGGCGTGTCGGGATTGATTTATTCGCGGGCCCAACCGAAACCATGGTCATTGCGGACGATACCGTCGACGGAGAACTTTGCGCAACGGACCTACTTGGTCAGGCTGAACATGGCTACAATTCACCCTCTGTGCTTGTTACAAATTCTGAAAAACTTGCACGCAACACGCTTTTGGAAATCGACCGCCTATTGGAGATACTACCCACCGCTGACACTGCGGGTAAAAGCTGGGAAGACTACGGTGAAGTCATTGTTTGCGATACATATGATGAAATGCTCGCAGTGGCTGACGATATCGCGTCCGAACACGTGCAAGTCATGACAGATCGCGACGATTGGTTTCTAGAACACATGACTTGCTACGGCGCGTTGTTTCTAGGTGCGCGAACTAACGTATCCAATGGTGATAAAGTTATAGGCACAAACCATACCCTTCCCACCAAGAAGGCGGGTCGGTATACTGGTGGCCTTTGGGTTGGTAAGTTCTTGAAAACTCATAGTTATCAGCGTATTTTGACGGACGAGGCTGCCACAATAGTTGGCGAATATGGGTCACGCCTGTGCATGCTCGAAGGGTTCGTTGGCCACGCAGAACAATGCAACATCCGCGTGCGCCGTTACGGCGGCATCAACGTGCCCTACGGTGAAGGCGCGCCATACAGAGACCACAAAGAATGAGCGCACATCATGCCCTAGCCCGCCTCCAAAAAGCCCTTGCATCAGCGACCATTGATGGTGTTCGTGACGCAATAACCCAAACCATCGCACCCAGCGCAACAATCCACATGTGCCACCCTTTTGGCGAGATAACTGGATCGGATGTTTTTGATACACTCTACGCTCCGCTCCTTGCATCCATGCCCGACCTAGAACGCCGCGATATGATCGTGCTGAATGGCATAACAGCTGAAGGTCAGACATGGGTAGGTTGCATGGGAAATTACATGGGCACTATGATGTGTCCTTGGTTGAACATCCCGCCCACTGGCCACCTAACCCATATGCGCTACCACGAATTTTATAAGCTTAATGGGGATCAAATCATTGAAGCGCAGATCATTTGGGACATTCCTGAACTGATGATGCAGGCGCAAGCTTGGCCGATGGCACCACAACTTGGTAAATACTTGTGCACACCTGCTCCGATGACCCAAGATGGACTTACCGCATCCGGCGACGGATCTAGTACACAGACACACGTTCTGAATATGCTGACCGACCTATGCAAACACCCTGCGAATGGTGGCCCAGAAGTGATGCTTCTCGACACCTACTGGCACCCACGTTTTAACTGGTATGGTCCAGCGGGCATCGGCACAGGTCGCGGTATTGCGGGTTTTAGAAACTGGCATCAAATACCGTTCTTGCGCGCCATGCCGGACCGAAAACTCGACGCTATGGGTGATCTTACGTCACATTGGTTTGCTCAGGGAAACTATGTCTGCGAAACTGGATGGCCAAACATGCGCCTCACGTTGAACCACGACGGCTGGATGGGTATAGCCCCCGCAGGCCGCGAAGTCCTGCTGCG
>JAPKAD010000118.1 GCA_028825445.1 Octadecabacter sp. | reverse complement strand
GGTGCTGTCGGACAAACGAGAGCTCGCATCAGACTGCTGGCGGAGGGCTTGGCTGACGGGAAAGAGAAGGTATAGGTAACCCTACCAGTACGATTAATGAATTAGGGAGCAACTAATAGGACGTCAAATTAGTCTGACAATGCCCTCACGAGGCTGGATTGGGGATACTGAGATAATCATTGGCTGGAATTTGGACAAGGCCGCACAGACAGAGCCTCTGTTTTTGTTCATTCGGTAGATTAGCCAAGGCGCTAGCCAAAGCGTCACGGATCACTGCCGGATCATGGGCCATAGATGTAATAAACGGTAGCGTCGGGGTTGTGGGTTTTGTGCGGTCCAACACTCGCAGATCAGACACGAAACCATCATACCGTTTGATCAGTTCCCATGTCACAGCGTCAATTGACGCGATGTCTGCCGTATTAAACGCGACCATTTCAGCCGATTTGATGTGGCCTCCCGATTGAATGCGATTGCCAAACGTAACGCCCAATAAGGTTGCATAATTAAGTGGAGCGGCAAGACCTGATTGAGAGTTTTCTTCGTTATAGGCAAACCGTGCGTTGTCAAATTCCACTAACGTTTGGCGCGGATCATCTTTGCGCACAACAAACACACTAAAATAATGCCCCGCCGTACAATCCGGAAGATCGAGCTGCGGTGTCCCAACCAGCTGCACCTTACCATGTAGAAATTTGCGGTAAGGCATTCCGCAGGTCTGACTCAGTACTAGCCCAGGGTCTGTCCAGACGCTCATTGGATTAGTATCCTGCGTCAACACCATAGGCGCGTCAACGCCCGCTGTAGTCAAGTTTCCACGGATGAGCGCCCAGAGATTTTTAACGGCATCTGCGGTTTCGGGGCGGGCATACATTGATAGGCTGGCAATCATTCGGTAGCTCCTATCTGGTCAAACATTTTGATCTGCCATCATTTTGCGGCAGCAACACGATGAGGTTACAGGGGTATCAGCAAGTGCACGCGCCACGTCCAATTTAGGTTGCAGTTGCGCCAATTCGACGATGGCACCTCGGTGTTTCAAACACTCTGCCAGCCCGTGCAAGGACCAGATATTTTCCCGGTGTTGCGCACATCGTTGCACCGTGTCGTTTAGTCCCAAATCTGAGCGGTAAACCTCTTCAGCTTCGACGTACTGACCTCGCTCCAAAAGCAATGCACCCAAGGCATGACGTGGCGGATGCATCCACGGCCAAGGTTCAGAATAATGTAGGTTATCACACCGGCGCACACTTTCGCGCAGGTGAGTAAAGGCCAACGGGTAGTTGCCTTTGTGGTATTCCAACTCGCCAAGCATCATCATTTCTCCAACGGCCAACGTCGTCAGCGCTGGATTGTTAAATAACTTTCGCCCCGGCTTGATATGCTCAAGTGCCAGATAAAATGCCGTTTTTTGCTGTTCTGCCTGAGTGATATTCCCCAATGCCGCATGAGCAATGGCCGACGCATAGTTATGCATCGCTGTGGAAACACAATACAGCGCCGCGTTCTCTGGCATTGGGCTGTCCACAATCTCCTGCCAGCGGCCAAAGCGCACAAGAACGTGCATTTTCATTGAAAAATACCCCTCCATTGTGGCGGCAATGAACGGTTTAGATTTCAGGTCAATCACGTCTGGCGTAAGATTTTCACAAATCTCTTCTGCAGCGGCCATTGCGGGAATAAATTGACCCGACAACATCGCCGCATACATCATCAAATGCAGATCATGGCATCTCGCAGTGGTGTAATAATTATAGGGACCCGCATAGGCGAGGTATTTGCGGTTCACTTCAATCGCGGTTTGGCTGGCAACACAGGCCTTTTCATATTCACCACACAGTAGAAATATATGACCAGGCATGTGATGGATATGGCCTGCGTCAGGACACAGTCCAGCCAGACGTATGGCAGATGGCATCGCCCGCTCCGGCGTTTCCGACATCTCCAACAGGTGAATATGAAAGTGCAAAATCGCGGGATGTTGCGGCACAAGCTGTCGGTCTGCTTGTGCAATGGCGGCTTCACAGACATCTAATGCCTCAAGCGTATCCGCGCCGCGCGGGGGAAATTTGGTGTTCACATCCCACAGCCGCCAGGGCGTGCGCGTCATCATCGCCTCTATGAACAAGGCCGCGACATCCAGACTTTCACGATAGTCCCGATAAATGTTGCGCATGGCATCGGCGTAGGCATCATCCCAACTGTCAAACGTGGTCTTTAGCACGATATTAGGTGCTTGAACCCGATGTGACAGCGCCTTAATCAAAGCGGCCTCTAAAATTGTGGCTTGGCCAGATAGGCGCACTGCATTCTCGATCATGCCGTGGCAAAAGGCAGTGCATTCTGTCGCTTCTGCCACGCTAAAATCACACCACGGCATATTATAGAAAGGCCCCGCCGCATATGCGGCCCCCCAATAAAGCATCGCGCAATCTGGATCATGTTCAATCGCACGCTTGAAGCAGGCAAGCCCTTCCTCTTGGTTAAACCCAAAACACCAGTTCAATCCCAAATCAAAAAGCTGCTGTACTTGGGGTAATAAAGTCGTCACCGGAAACGAACCTGATCCCAAATCAAAATCAAGCATCTGGATTTGTTTACTGGATGTACCTGCCGACATATTTAACCCTTATAAGTTGGCCCAATGTGGCGTCAACATAGTCCTTAGTAAAGGCAGTTAGCTTGTTAGTACTAATTCCAACACGCAATATAAATTGGGAGCTTTAAATAGGTGTTGTATGACAAACGAGATTAGACA
>JAPKAD010000081.1 GCA_028825445.1 Octadecabacter sp. | reverse complement strand
TGATGCGGAAACATCGATTACCATCAGCAGTGATAAACCCGTGGTCCCCTATCATTACTTGCCGTTGTCGAAGAAATACCCAATGGGTGATATGATGCCAGCGCAGCAGAACCTGCGCTATGAGGCTAAGTATTGTGATCAAAATGTTGAATTGATTACACATACATCTGTGTTAGAAATTGACCGTGATGCCAAGACAGTCACGTAGTCTGATAGCAGGCAACACACTTGGCCCAAGCTGGTGTTTGCCATTGGATTGCGAGTGCGCGAGTTGCCCGAGGCTGTCACCAAGGGGCTGCGCGGCATTCATTATCTGCGTACGTTGGTGGGCGCTGATCTGTTCGCTTTAGTATTGCAGATGGGCAAACGCGTGCTGATCGTGAATCGTGGGTATATCGGGCTTGAGGACGTGGTAGTTTGTCCTTCCAAAGGCATGGATGTCATCCTTGTTGAAGTGGCTGAGTGAGTTTTGCAGCGTGTTGCTTGCAAGGAAACCTCTGATTGGTTCCGAACCCTCCACCGCACCCATGGCGTGACATTGCACAAGGGCCTTCGCTTATCACATTTTGAGAGCGAGGACGGTCTGCTGACGTCTGCTACTATGAGTGGTGGGTCTGTGATCGAGGCGAACACCGCTCTTGTTGGAATTGGGATTAGTCTGAACGATACGCTTGCGTGGCCTTTTGCATTAGTGGTCGCGGACGGTGTCGTCGTTGGCGCCCTTTGCCAGACGAGAGATCCGGATATCTACGTTGTAGGCGACTAGGCCGCTGACGTCACTTTTGATTTCAAATCCCTACTTTAGGGTTATTGACAAGCCTAGTATTATTTAACATGTTAAGTGAAACGGGGGGGGCCATGCCACATCTGAAAATAGAATACTCAAATGGGCTCGTTGATGCGACCGAGGTGCGCCCGCTGTGTGATGGTTTGCACAAGGATATGGTCGCCTCTGATGTATTCCCTACCGCAGGCATCCGTGTGCGGGCGTTTCGTGCTGATTATGCTCTTGTTGCGGACGGCATCGCGCAGAACCAATTCGTTGCGATGACCCTAACTGTTGGGTCAGGGCGCTCGATTGATGTGTTGTGCGCTGAGGGCGATATCTTATTTGCCACTGCGCAATCCTTTTTGGCCATCCGCCTGTCGGAACCGCATTTTGCGCTTTCGCTTGAAATCAAACAAAGTAATCCAGAGTTAAGCTGGAAAGATACGCCTATTCACGCCCGTTTATCGGGTGTCTCGCAAGGATAAATGATGACTAAACTTGAGGATAACATCGCCCGTGCAAAGGGCTTTATGGCTAGTGCTGCTGAAAATGGTGTCATGAACCATATTGATGGGGCGTCCATTCCTGCGACTAGCGGCAAGACTTTTGAGATCATATCGCCTGTTGATTTGAGCGTTTTGGCGCAGGTTGCCGCAGGGGACGCTGCTGACATTGATGCGGCAGCAGTAGCGGCACAGGCTGCGTTTAAAATATGGTCTAAGACCCCTGGCTCAGAACGTCGCCGTATACTGATCAGGGTTGCCGAAGCGATTGAGGCTCGTGCAGACGAAATCGCCCTGACCGAATGCATTGATACCGGCCAAGCTCTGCGTTTTATGTCAAAGGCCGCATTACGTGGCGCTGCAAATTTCCGGTTTTTTGCGGATCAGGCACCCTCGTCTGAGGACGGCGAGGTTACCCGAACGCCCACCCAGATGAACACAACATCGCGTCGTCCTATTGGGCCAGTTGGGGTGATTACGCCGTGGAACACGCCGTTCATGCTGTCCACGTGGAAGATTGCGCCTGCACTTGCGGCGGGCTGTACTGTTGTTCACAAGCCAGCAGAATTTTCACCCATGAGCGCCAAGTTGTTGGTCGAAATTGCTGAAAGCGCGGGCCTGCCAAAAGGCGTATTAAATGTCGTCAACGGTATGGGGGAGACAGCCGGAAAAGCCCTGACAGAGAACCCTTTGATCAAGGCCATCGCATTTGTTGGCGAAAGCCAGACTGGGTCGCACATTATGCGTCAAGGGGCGGACACATTGAAGCGGGTCCACTTTGAACTGGGCGGTAAAAACCCTGTGATCGTTTTTGACGATGCTGATCTGGATCAGGCTGTAGATGCTGCGACATTCATGATTTATTCGTTGAATGGTGAACGCTGTACGTCGTCGTCGCGTTTGTTGGTTCAGGCTAACATCTATGATGATTTTTGTGCTCGTGTTGCCGAAGTCGCCCGCAACATCAAGGTTGGTCACCCGCTTGACCCTGAAACGGTTGTTGGCCCATTGATCCACCCCATTCATGAAGAAAAGGTGATGTCGTATTTTGATATAGCAACGTCCGAAGGGGCCACGATTGCCGCAGGTGGCACTAAGGTCGGCGACACGGGATGTTACATCACTCCCACGCTCTTCACCAACGCAACCAATGACATGACCATCGCTCAGGAAGAAATCTTTGGGCCTGTTTTGACCGCTATCCCGTTTAACGACGAGGCAGATGCCCTACGGATTGCCAATGACACACAATACGGGCTGGCAGCCTATCTATGGACCAACGATCTGAACCGTGCGATCCGCATGACAGACGAACTTGAAGCTGGTATGATGTGGGTGAATTCAGAAAATACCCGCCATTTGCCAGCCCCCTTTGGTGGTGTAAAGGCCAGTGGAATTGGCCGCGATGGTGGAGATTGGTCATTCGATTTCTATATGGAAACGATCAACGTCAGCTTTCCGCGTGCGCCGCATAAAACACCACGCCTTGGTAGCTAAACCTGTAGACTGATTGGAAATATATTGCCCATTCCTACCCCAACCCTTTATCCGCCGTTCAACATTATCCGTCTGAGCCATATAGAGCTTGGGGTTTCTGACCTTGCCGCGTCCAAGGCTTTTTATGTCGACATGCTTGGAATGCAGATCACAGAAGAAACATCTGATGCGTTATACCTACGCGCCATGGAAGAACGTGGCCACCATTCTGTAATCTTGCAAAAAGGCGACGTTAACGTGCGGGTTCTGGGATTTAAAGTGTTTGCTGAGCAAGAGCTGGACAAGGCACACGATTGGTTCACGGCCAAAGGGCACAAGGTCGCCTGGGTCGAGCGCCCGTTTCAGGGCCGCACCTTGCAAACGCATGATACATTTGGCATTCCGATAGAGTTCTACTTCCAGATGAAACGGTTGGAGCCTATCCACCAAAAATACACATTATATAATGGCGTAAAGCCGCTGCGCATCGATCACTTCAACTGCTTTGTCCCCGATGTTGACCAGGCGGTAGCATTCTGGGATCAAATGGGGTTCCGAGTTACTGAATACACTGAGGACGAAGAGAGTGGCAAACTTTGGGCGGCATGGATGCATCGCAAAGGTGGCGTGCACGATATTGCGTTTACGAACGGAACTGGACCACGTTTGCACCACCTTGCGTTCTGGGTGCCAACACCACTTAATATCATCGACTTGCTCGATTTGATGGCGACTACCGGTTATGTTACAAACATTGAACGTGGACCAGGGCGTCATGGGATTTCTAACGCTTTTTTCCTTTACATACTGGATCCTGATGGCCACAGAACTGAGATTTATTGTTCTGATTACCAGACGGTTGACCCTGATTTAGAAGCAATAAAATGGGATTTGCAAGACCCGCAGCGCCAGACCCTTTGGGGGGCAAAAGCGCCTGAAAGTTGGTTCAAACACGGGTCGTTGTTTGAGGATGTTGACGTATTGGACAGCGATATTAAAGCCTCACCGATTATTGCTCCATGATTGAACAGAACCTCAAAAATTCTGACCGGATGGATGAAGCGGTTTCCGTTGGAGTGTGCTGGATTACTTGGAATGGAGCGGAGATTATGATAAAAAAACCTGCGACGCGTGACGCCATTGCGCATGTGCCGGTTCTTGGTGCGGATGAAATATTTGAGGCGATAGATGTTGTTCATAACGCGCAAAAGGCATCGGGCGCATACACAACCAAGGACTGCAGTGATGTCCTTCGCCGCTGGAAAAAACCATGAACTGGGATGAATATGCACATTGGGGCAGGCATATTGCGGATTGGGGCGCAGATTATCACAAAAATCTGCGCGATCGCCCCGTGCGTGCGCAAACTGCGGTTGGTGATATTGCGGCCCAGTTGCCGACAGCACCGCCAGAAATGGGCGAGGGAATGGACGCGATCCTTGCGGACTTTGATGCCATCTTGATGCCCGGTATGACCCATTGGCAGCATCCGCGTTTTTTTGCATACTTTCCTGCCAATGCCACGCCACCGTCCATGTTGGCAGAACAGTTAGTGAATACCGTGGCTGCTCAATGTATGCTGTGGCAGACATCACCCGCCGCCACTGAGGTTGAGGGCGTAATGGTGAATTGGTTACGTCAAGCACTTGGTTTAGCGGATGTGTTTACTGGAGTGATTCAGGACAGCGCGTCTTCCGCTACACTGTCCGCGGTGCTGACCATGCGCGAACGTGCGACGGGGTATACTGGCAATCGTGATGGGCTGGCAGACAAAGGCCACTTACGGATTTACTGTTCTGATCAGGTTCACTCGTCGATTGACCGTGCTTGTTGGGTGGCGGGCATCGGGCAGGTGAATTTGGTCAAAATTCCCACACGAGGCGCGCGCTTTGGGATGGATGTCGCCGCACTAGATCACGCGATCAAGAATGATATTGCGGCTGGACACACACCCGCCGGTATTATCGCAATAACTGGCGGTACGGGTATAGGTGCCTCTGATGATTTGGGGCCGGTATTGGCTGTTGCCAAGTCCTATAATCTTTACACTCACCTTGATGCTGCATGGGCCGGGTCGGCAATGATCTGCCCTGAAATCCATGCTGAATTCTGGGCTGACGTCGATGGGTTCGATAGTATTGTCTTTAACCCGCACAAATGGCTTGGGGCACAGTTTGATTGCTCAGTACAATTCCTACGGGATGCGACGCCGCAGCTAAATACCCTGAAGATCGAGCCTGAATACTTAAAAACGACGGGCAAGGCAGTTACGAATTATTCTGAATGGACTATCCCTTTGGGGCGCCGGTTCCGTGCATTGAAGATCTGGTTTCTATTGCGCTCTTACGGGCTCGATGGGTTGCGAGAACGTATCCGTAATCATATAGATTGGGCCGCTGAGCTGTGCGAAGCAATTCGTTTGTTGGGCGGGTTTGAGATTGTGACAGAACCAATTCTTAGCCTATTTTCATTTAGGTGCCCTGGCGATGACGCTATGCAGCAACATCTGGTTGATACGATCAATGATGATGGGCGGATTTACCTGACGCAAGGCGCGTTTCAGGGGCAAAAGGTGATACGGTTTCAAGTGGGCCAATTCGATACAACACGCGATGATGTGATGATAGCTCACGCTGTCATTAGTGAAATTTGGGAGAAAATTCAATGAAATACGCGACATACACGGCAGTAGGTCAAACACATTACGGTGCTGTCACTGACGATGGTATGATTGCGCTGGATGGTAATTTCCCGGAGTGGCCAACGTTGCTGGATGTGGTTCAGGCAGGAGGGTTTGATGCCTTGGCGCAGGCGGCGGAAGCTAAGGCGGTCACGCATACGGATTTTGAATTTGAAATGGTGCTCCCGAACGCACCACGCATCTTGTGCGTAGGTGTAAACTTTCCTGACCGCAATGCTGAATATAAAGACGGATCCGAGCAGCCTAAATACATGTCGCTGTTTCCACGTTTCGCCAGTGGGTTCACTGGCCATAATCGCCCGCTTGTCCGCCCACCCGAAAATGAAACACTAGATTATGAAGGCGAGGTTGCGATTATCATTGGCAGGGCTGGTCGCCGCATTTTGCAGGCTGATGCCTACGACCATATTGCCGCGCTGACACTTTGCAACGAAGGGACGATCCGTGATTGGGTGCGTCATGCAAAGTTCAACGTCACGCAAGGTAAGAACTGGGATAATTCCGGCGCGATTGGTCCCTGGTTGGTCCCATTTACTGCTGCCAGCCAGCTTGACGACGCGCGCATCATCACGCGCGTTAACGGAGAGGTGCGCCAAGACGACGTTTTGTCCCGTATGATGCACCCCATCCGTCGGGAAATTGAATATATCTCAACATTTATGACGTTGCGTCCTGGCGACATCATCGTCACAGGGACGCCGACGGGGTCGGGTGCGCGCCTTGATCCGCCGCAATACCTCAAGCCTGGTGATGTGGTCGAGGTTGAGGTCAACGGCATCGGCACCTTACGAAACACAGTCGTGGATGAAGTAGTATGACACCGCAAGATCATGCTCAAACTGCTACCAAACTGCTAGCCGCCGAGAAATCTGGCAAACAGATTGGTCTGTTGACCAAGGACCATCCCAAGATGACGATGGATGATGCATACGCAGTCCAAAATGCTATTTATCGTGCAAAGCTTGCCAAGGGGCGAAATGTGATCGGTTGGAAGATCGGGCTGACGTCAAAGGCGATGCAATACGCGCTGAATATCAACATCCCTGACAGCGGTATATTGTTTGATGATATGCTGTTTGAACATGGTGCGCTTGTGCGCAAGGGGCGGTTTATTCAGCCCCGCATTGAGGCTGAAATTGCATTCATTCTTAAGGCACCGTTAGGCGGTGCAGACGTGACCTGTGCCGATGTAATTAAGGCTACGGATTATGTTGCTCCTTCAATAGAAATTCTTGATACACGGATTTTGCGGGTAGACCCTGAGACAGGTGCTACGCGAAAGGTTTTCGATACTATTAGTGATAATGCTGCCAATGCGGGCGTTGTCTTGGGATTACAAAAACATCCTATTGATGCGTTTGATCTGCGTTGGGTCGGTGCGATTACTTTGCGAAATGGCGAGGTCGAAGAAACTGGCCTTGGGGCAGGGGTGCTGAACAATCCGATTGAAAGCGTCGTCTGGCTCGCCCGTCGCATGGCCCAATACGGCCAGAGCATCCAACCGGGGCAGATCATTCTGTCGGGTAGCTTTATCCGCCCTGTTGAATGTCCTTCTGGGACGCACATCACAGCGGATTTTGGCAGCTTTGGTCACGTCGACATTTCATTTTCTTGATGGACAGCCATCTCAACCTAGCTAATGCACATAAGCGACATGCCTCTCATCATTGACACAGGACTAAGGCTGTCAGCAGTCTTCAGTCTTTAGCTCAATCCGTATTGGAGGGTATTTGTTACCTTGCAATAGACCGGCTAGATGATCCAGACACAGATGGAATACTTATAAGCTCTAGAATTTCATCCACAAACTGGGATTGGTTGGCGTCGAGATAACCTGACCAGTTCATCACTTGCCCTTTTATGCCATTGGCATCCTGCGCTCAGCCATTTCGGCAAACCAGCTACATCCGGCTGGTATAGCATCATCGTTGAATTCATAGGCTGGATTGTGAAGCGCGGCACTATCCCCATTTCCGATGAACAGAAAAGCGCCTGGGCGTTCTGCCAGCATGTCGGCGAAATCTTCGCCTGGCATGACAGGGTCTTGATCACGAATGACTGAACCAGATATTATTAATGCAACATCTGCAGCACGTGCTGCAGCTTCTGGACTGTTAATTGTTGGGGGTACGCCAGGCATATAGGCTACCTCGGCTGATGCACCAAAGGCTTTTGCAGTATTTTCCGCAAGTTTTGTAAGCCTATTGATAATCTGAGTTTGTACCAAGGGATCGAAGTATCGCACTGTTCCTCGCAAGATAATTTCCTCAGGAATGATATTAAATGTGTTACTATCACTGCGTATTCCACAAATAGAAACAACCACGGCTTTCAGTGGATCAACATTTCGCGAAACAATTGATTGGACTGCAACGATGAGATGTGAAGCAACCAAAGTGGTGTCAACTGCCTGATGTGGCAATGCCGCATGGCCACCCTTGCCCGTTACTCTAATTTCAAAAAAATCTGCAGCAGCCATCTGTGCGCCTTCGCGCACGGCAAATTGACCAACTGGAATACCTGGCCAGTTATGCATCCCGTAAACTTCTTGGATGTTCC
>JAPKAD010000008.1 GCA_028825445.1 Octadecabacter sp. | reverse complement strand
CATTTGGGTAACCTCGTAGAGTACGGTGTGACTGATAAAATTTTTACCAATCCCGCAGACCCACGTACAGAAAGCTATATTTCTGGCCGAATTGGGTAAGGAGAGCACTATGAGCGAACATATTTCCTCTGCCTATGATCGTGATCTGGAAAATATTCAGACGCTGATTGTCAAAATGGGTGGCATGGTCGAACATGCTATCGTAGAGGCCTCAAAAGCTCTTGAGTTTCGTGACATCGAACGCGCTGATATTGTGCGCAAGGGTGATAAAGTGATCGATGCACTTGAGGAACAGATCAACGAGGAAGCTGCCCGTACCATTGCGCTACGTGCACCTGTGAGTAAAGATTTGCGTGCACTGTTGTCTGTTCTGAAACTTGCATCCAGTTTAGAAAGAGTTGGGGATTATGCAAAAAATATGGCCAAACGCACCCCTATTCTTGCAGAAATGGCACCGATTTCAGGCGCGGATGCAGCACTGCGACGAATGTCTAAAGAAGTACAATCAATGTTGCGAGATGCACTTGATGCCTATGTGCGCAGTGACGTGGAGCTGGCTGAAAATGTGCGGCAACGTGATCTGGAAGTTGATCAGATGTACAACGCGCTATTTCGCGAGTTCCTGACATTTATGATGGAAGATCCACGCAATATTTCTGCCTGTATGCACATGCACTTCATCGCTAAGAACGTTGAACGAATGGGTGATTTGGTGACCAATATGGCTGAACAGGTTATTTATATGGTTAGCGGTGTCATGCCCGAAGAAGACCGTCCGAAAATGGGCAGCACTGTGACTGCGCAAGACATATAGAATGATTCAGCTTCATGTCCTTATTATCGAAGACGAGCCCGCTCAACGCGAGGTGCTAAGCTACAATTTGAACGCCGAAGGCTACCGGGTTACTTCGGCTGAAAACGGTGAACAAGGGTTATTGATGGTAGAAGAAGACACGCCTGATGTGATCATACTGGATTGGATGTTACCACATGTCTCAGGAATTGAAATTTGTCGTCAGCTTAAGACCCGTGGCGATACTCGCTCGATTCCAATCATTATGTTATCTGCCCGATCTGAGGAGGTCGACAAAGTGCGTGGATTAGAAACGGGTGCGGATGACTACGTGGTTAAACCTTATGCTGTCGCAGAATTAATGGCCCGCGTTCGCACGCAGCTGCGCCGTGTTAGGCCCTCAAAAGTAGGGCAAATCCTTACGTTTGGTGACATTGCGCTGAACTCTGAAACCCACCGTGTCACGCGTGATGATATTGAATTAAAGCTTGGCCCTACAGAATTTCGCCTGCTTGCTACTTTCATGGAAAAATCTGGGCGTGTTCTTAGCCGTGAACAGCTACTAGACCGGGTTTGGGGGCGAGATGTGTACGTTGATACGCGCACAGTTGACGTCCACGTTGGAAGATTGCGTAAAGTGTTAAAACAATATGGCGGTGATGACCCTCTACGCACAGTGCGCGGTGCGGGATATGCGTTGGGTTAGCCCCAAGCGCTAGGATTGTTCAGCTTTACGCTCATCAGCTTTTGCTCGAATGGAAACCCCGCGTGAAATCAGCGACGCAATTATCACACCTACCGTCACAATTAAAATCATGATCGTGCTGAGCGCGTTAATTTCTGGCGTCACACCAAGGCGCACAGCACTAAAAATCTTGATTGGTAATGTGGTAGATGCAGGGCCGGACGTAAACGTTGCGATCACCAGATCGTCCAGCGATAGCGTGAATGCCAGCAGCCAGCCAGATACAACAGCTGGCATAATGATTGGTAGGGTCACAGATCGAAACGCATCAAATGGTGTACAGCCTAGATCACGTGCGGCCTCTTCTAAAGCCTCGTCAAAACTAACTAAACGAGATGTCACAACGACTGAAACGTAACACATCGCAAACGTCGTATGTGCCAATACGATTGTTAAAATTCCACGGTTCACATCAAGGGCTATAAAAAACAATAATAATGACAGACCAGTGATGACTTCTGGCATCACCAATGGCGCGTATATCATGCCTGAAAATAGCGCACGCCCACGAAAACGACCTGCGCGCACCATGATGTAAGCTGCCATTGTGCCAAGAATTGTTGCGAGGGTTGAAGACCAGAACGCAACCTTGATTGTAATCCATGCAGCATCTAAGAACGCTTTATTCTGAAACAACTCACCGTACCATTGGGTTGAAAACCCGGCCCAGACAGTGACAAGACGAGACTCGTTGAAACTGTAAATGATTAGGATGAGCATGGGCAAATATAAGAATACGAACCCAAATGTCAGGGACGTGGCGTTGAACCATGAAAACCTTCTCATCCGTTAATCTCCCTCTGTTTTTGTTCGTTGCGTTGGAACAACACGATGGGAATAATCAAGATTAACAATAAAATCACTGCGACCGAGGATGCAACAGGCCAATCACGGTTGTTGAAAAATTCCTCCCATAAGACCTTACCTATCATTATTGAATTGGATCCACCCAGAAGGGATGGGATGACAAATTCGCCTAGCGTTGGGATAAATACCAAAAAACAGCCCGCAATAACGCCAGGTTTAGATAGTGGTGCGGTAATCAGCCAGAATGCGGAAAATGTCGAACACCCAAGATCTTCGGCAGCTTCAACCAAAGAGTCGTCCATTTTATCCAGTGCTGCGTAGATCGGCAAAACCATAAAAGGAAGGTAAGTGTAGACAATTCCGATGTAGACAGCAACATTAGTGTTTAAAATTGTCAACGGTTCGACAATCAACCCGGTACTAAGCAAGAATTGGTTTAAGTAACCTTCTGTGCTCAGGATGCCAATCCACGCATAAACTCGGATCAGAAATGACGTCCAGAATGGGAGAATTACTAACATTAAAAGCAATGGTCGCCAATGTTCAGCTGCGCGCGCCATCGAGTAGGCGATTGGATAGCCAATCAATAGCGTCAAAAACGTTGATATCACAGCGATCTTAAACGACGACAAGTAGGCAGCAACATATAGGAAATCAGGAACTTCAACAAAGGCACGCAGTAATGGAAACACTAGGCCAAGCAAACCTGCTAGTGAAGCAGTACAAACCACTGATACTGCTAGCGCTGAACCTGCTACAACCGTAGATGCTAAAGCTCCAACGTTGTCATCCGATACAATGGCGCTCCTTACCCAAGGGTAGACAAAGCGGTACATCACAATCGCTGCTAACAACATTACAATGCCTGCGAACACAGCACCCGCACCAATGAAGGCGTAATTCTCCAGATCAAGACCAGACACCATCGTCCAAAACCCATCTTTCAGGGTTGGCACGTAAGGTGGAATGGCAAGAGCAATATCAGAGAATGATATTTTTAAAACAATACCGAACGGCACTAAAAAAAAGACTGTCAGCCAAGCGTAAGGAGTAAAAATCATCAAATGCCGTGAAACGATCGGTTTCAAATCATGAGGCAGTGATTTAAAAATAAACAAATTAATTGCTAACAAAGGTAAATTAATGGCAAATAAAACTATAAATTTAAACCACCAAATCGTAATGTCGTTCCATCCATCCCCCAGCATATTGAATAGCCAATATTCGCTAACAGAATCTGACCATTGTTCCAACGGGATGAACGTTTCCAGATAGAAAATGCCAGTAAGAAATACAAATGTCCCTAGAATAATAAATGATCCAGTAACCCTGCTGTTCATCATACTATTCCGTCAATACGACACCAGCGGTGTCCGTCCAACTTAGATAGATTTCGTCTTCCCAAGTATACGTGCGCCGTGACAGGCGGCGATTATTCGTGGCTTGAGCTTTGAAAATCACTCCTGCTGAAATCTCAACATAATAAGTCGAAATATTACCAAGATACGCGATGTCGATGATCTTACCCTTCATCACATTCACAGCGTTTGGTTTTTCTGAAGATATTGATACTTTCTCTGGTCGGATAGCAAAATGGCACGATGTGCGTGCAGCAAGTGGGGTGTCTGTTGTCACGTGAATAGCAGGCTGGTTGTCGTCCCAATGCACGTCCATGCCGCCGTCCGTCAGTGATGACTTTCCTTCAATCAGATTCACATCACCAATGAAATCCGCTACATAAGTCGTTGTTGGGGCTTCATAAATCTGATCTGGCGTTGCTACCTGTACCAACTGCCCGTCTACCATCACTGCAACACGCGAGGCCACTGTCATAGCTTCCTCTTGGTCGTGCGTCACAATAACGAAGGTTGTGCCAGTGCTTTCCTGAATATCCATCAGTTCGAACTGCGTTTCATTCCGTAATTTTTTGTCAAGGGCGCCAAGAGGTTCATCAAGGAGAAGTAATTTTGGTGCTTTGGCCAGTGATCGTGCAAGAGCTACACGCTGACGTTGCCCCCCGGAAATCTGGTGTGGTTTGCGCTTAGCGAACTTTTCTAGCTGCGTTAGCTTGAGCATCTTCCCAACGCGGTCACCTATTTGGTCTTTTGGCATATCGGAACGTTTTAATCCAAAAGCAATGTTCTCCCAGACAGTCAGATGAGGAAAAAGTGCGTAGGACTGGAACATCATATTTACGGGGCGTTCATTTGGCGGGAAAGGGCCAATGTCGACACCATCGAGAAATATCTGGCCTTCAGTAGGTGTTTCAAATCCACCCAGCATGCGCATCAACGTGGTCTTACCACAGCCAGATGGCCCCAGTAGCGCAAAGAATTCTTGCGCATAAATATCAAGTGTCAGGTTATTAATTGCTATACTTTCGCCAAAACGTTTGGTCACATTCTTGAACTGAATAAGTGGCTTTTCTGCTGGATCATTCCACGGTGCAAAAAATACATTAGGTTTAAGTTGCGCCATTATAGATTTCCTTATTAGATAAGCCCCTGCGCCCAAAAGGCGCAAGGGATTAAAGCTTACTGGCCAGACTTAATTTTTGTCCAAAGACGCGTAACAACACGCTGAACACGCGCATCGTAGGGAGTCGTCGTGTATAGGTTTTCAAGCGTTGCAGCATCTGGATAAATTGCTGTATCACCAATCACATCTTCCACAAGAAATTCCTGCGAAGCTTTGTTGCCGTTAGCATAATAAACGTAGTTAGAAGCCGCTGCCATATTTTGACCGTCCATAATAAAGTTAAGAAACGTGTGCGCGGCTTCAACGTTTGGAGCATCAACTGGAATTACCATTTGGTCAAACCACATCAGAGCACCCTCGATTGGCGCATTGAAGGCAATTTCCACCCCGTTTTCTGCATCAAATGCGCGATCACGAGCTTGTAATATGTCGCCTGACCAACCGAACGCGACGCAAATGTCGCCATTGGCCAAGCCGTTAATATATTCAGAAGAATGAAATTTTTGGATGTACGGACGCACTGCCGCCAATATAGGTTCCGCTAATGCTATCACGTCAGGGTCTTGGCTGTCAGGGTCTTCACCAATATATTTTAAAGCTGCAGGAATCATTTCCGAAGGGGCGTCAAGGAAATGAACACCACATTCTGCTAATTTTTCCATATTGGCGGGTTCAAACACTAAAGCAAGACTGTCGATTGGCGCATCTTCGCCCAAGAGTTCATGTACTTTGTTAACGTTCACACCGAGGCCGGTTGTGCCCCACATATAATTTATTGAATATGCATTCTGGGGGTCATATTGAGCAGTTCTTTCTTTGATGACGTTCCACAAGTTGATAGTATTGGGCAAAAGAGATTGATCAAGTTGTTGAAACGCACCTGCGGTAATTTGGCGCTGCATGAACGTGCCCGATGGCACCACAACATCATAGCCGGAACCGCCAGAAAGCATTTTAGTTTCAAGCACTTCATTGGAATCGAATACATCATAGATTAGGTCAATTCCAGTCTCATCTTCAAACTTTTGCAGTAGTTCTTCGTCAATATAATCCGACCAATTGTAGACCCGAACTTCGTCGGCTGACGTGGCACTTGCCACAAGAGCGATGACGATAACGCCCGTAAGTGTTGTTATATTTTTCATAATTTTTCCCTGACGTTTGAGAGGCGGGTTGTCCCGTCCGTGACTCAGACTATGAATAGTGGCAACGAAACATGCAATATGGACCTATCGACAGACACAATCTGGTAGCGGGTTTTGTTTGACACCACACATTGCCACCATATTCTATACTTAGATTTATTAATCATTGCACAACTGCACACATCTCTATCACAGGACAACAACCCATGAACGTGATTTCCAACCATATGCCAACAGCGGAACTCCAGGCTTTAGACGCGGCTCACCATATTCATCCGTTTACTGACAGTGCAGAACTGGCAAAAACTGGTGCACGTATTATTACGGGCGCAAAAGGAGTGACGCTAACGGACAGTGAAGGCCATAAATACCTTGATGCGATGTCGGGGCTTTGGTGTGTTAATATTGGTTATGGGCGCAAAGAACTTGCCGACGCTGCATCGCGCCAGATGCTAGAATTACCTTACTACAACACTTTTTTTCAAACGACACATGTTCCCGCAATTGCACTTTCTGCAAAGCTTGCCGAACTGGCCCCACGTGATCTGAACCACGTATTTTATGCCAGTAGCGGTTCTGAAGCCAACGACACTAATATCCGTCTGGTGCGTCATTACTGGGCAGTCAAAGGCCAGCCGGAAAAAAACATCATCATCAGTCGAAAGAACGCTTATCATGGGTCCACGTTAGGTGGCGGCAGCTTAGGTGGAATGTCAGGCATGCAAACCCAAGGAGTCCCTGTAATTCCAGGCATCCATCACATTGATCAGCCTGACTGGTGGTCCGAAGGTGGCGACTTGACTCCAGAGGCATTCGGGCTTGAACGCGCCAAGCAGTTTGAAACGGCGATTCATGAACTGGGCGTGGACCGCGTTGCTGCCTTTATCGCCGAACCAGTCCAAGGGGCAGGGGGTGTTATCGTCCCACCGACCACCTACTGGCCAGAAATTCAGCGCATTTGTGACGAGTACGGCATCCTTTTGATTGCAGACGAAGTTATTTGCGGTTTTGGTCGTACTGGCCATTGGTTTGGTTCGGAATATTACGATATCCGCCCAGATATCATGACAATCGCCAAAGGGCTGTCATCTGGTTATGCGCCTATTGGTGGGTCGATTGTTTGTGATAAAATTGCAGATACTGTCGCCAATGCAGGCGATTTTAACCATGGTTATACTTACTCTGGTCATCCAGTCTCCTGTTCTGTTGCACTGGAAAACCTGCGCATCCTCCAAGAAGAAAAGATTGTTGAAAACGTACATGATAACATTGCGCCCTATCTAGCGAAAAAGTGGGAGGCTTTGGCTGATCATCCGCTGGTCGGTGAAGCAAAGATTGTTGGGATGATGGGGTCTATTGCGATGACGCCTCACAAAGAAAGCCGCGCAAAATTTGCCGCCGATGTTGGAACTGTCGGTCTGGCTTGTCGCACGCGCTGCTTTGCGAACGGTTTGGTTATGCGCCATGTTGGAGATCGTATGATCATCGCGCCACCATTAGTGATTTCCAAGGCGGATATTGACAAGTTGATTAAGCGAGCTGCCCAATCACTAGATGAAACTTATGATCTGATAAGAGCCAACGGTTTTTATAAGGTCGGCTGATGGACCTGTTAAACGCCAATGATAAAGATGGGCAATATCCAGCGTCCTATTACGCCGTGACAGCTAAACGACTTGATCCATTCCCTGCGGCTTTAGGGGCCATTTCTTGTGATATTTGCGTCGTTGGCGGTGGTTATTCCGGTCTGTCGTCAGCGCTACATCTAGCACAAGCAGGTTATGATGTTGTTTTATTGGATGCACAGCGCGTTGGCTTTGGCGCGTCAGGGCGCAATGGTGGTCAAGTTGGCACTGGACAGCGTGTCGGGCAGGATGACCTTGAAAGAATAGTTGGTAATTCTCAAGCACATGCACTTTGGGATTTATCGTTAGAATCTGTAAGTTTAGTACGCGACCTTATTATGACGCATAAAATTGATTGTGGCTGGGCAGATGGTATCATTGAGGCTGACCACCGTGCCAAGAATGTATCGCATAGCCATCAATATTCTGACAAATTACGCAATGAATATAATTATGAATTAATTAGGCCTGTGGGATGCGATGAGATGCGCTCTCTCGTAGGATCATCCGCCTATTACGGTGGCACTATTGATATGGGAAGTGGCCACATTCACCCACTGCGGTTTGCTTTGGGGCTGGCAAAAGCGGCGCGTGATGCAGGTGTTAAAATATACGAAAGAAGTAAAGTCACGTCAGTTAAGACAGACGGAAAAGTTTCTACGGATCAAGCGCAAATCACAGCCGCAAAAGTTATCCTTTGCTGTAACGGATACCTTGGTGCGCTCAACAAGGATGTCGCGCAGCGAGTGATGCCCATCAACAATTTTATTGTCGCTACAGAACCGCTATCAGGCGATATGGCCCACAGTTTAATCCGTAACAATTATGCTGTGGCTGACAGCAAGTTCGTGATTAACTATTTCCGATTGAGCGATGATAAACGCATGCTTTTTGGTGGTGGCGAAAGCTATGGTTATAAATTTCCCAGTAATATTAGCAAAATAGTACGTAAACCGATGCTAAAAATTTATCCACAATTGAAAAACACCAAAATTGATTATGCTTGGGGCGGAACACTTGGCATAACAATGAACCGAATGCCGCATTTCATGCGTGTGTCAAACAACGTCTTGAGCATTTCAGGCTATTCGGGCCACGGCATCGCGATGGCGACTTTGGCGGGCAAACTCGCCTCACAGGCCGTATCAGGTCAAACCGAAAAATTTGATATCTTAAGTAGTGTTCCCACACTGCGATTTCCTGGAGGGCCGGGTTTACGCACTCCGCTGCTGATACTGGCAATGCTGTGGTATTCTATGCGAGATCGTCTTTGATGACAGTATGTCGCTGTCATGCCAGTTTGCGCCTATTCGTCGCCATTTTCAAATTCGACTTATACTTGTAGTTGTTATTTGCTAGAATGATTCCAAATCTATAAATTGGAGATATCCATGGATGGCGCCGAAGTAAAAGTTAAGACCGAAAAGCAAGGCAATTGTCCAGTAATGCAGGGCACACGACAATCAACTGGCACATCAGCGAATCAACATTGGTGGCCAGAATCTCTTAATTTAAAACCGTTGAGTCAAAATCCTCTGCAAAATAACCCAATGGGCTGTGAATTTGCTTACGCTGATGCCTTTAACTCTCTAGATTTAGACTCGGTGGTTACTGACTTAACAGCTTTAATGACGGACAGCCAAGACTGGTGGCCCGCGGATTACGGCCACTATGGCCCGTTTTTTATTCGTATGGCTTGGCACAGCGCTGGCACCTACCGCGTCGGTGATGGCCGAGGCGGGGCAGGTTCAGGTAGTCAACGGTTTGCACCGCTAAATTCATGGCCAGATAACGGCAATCTCGACAAAGCACGTCGTTTGCTGTGGCCAATCAAACAAAAATATGGTGCTGCATTGTCTTGGGCCGATTTGATGATCCTGTCAGGCAATGTTGCACTTGAAACTATGGGTTTTAAAACGCACGGTTTTGCAGGTGGTCGTGCAGATATATTTGAACCAGAAGAAGACATCTATTGGGGGCCTGAAACCGAGTTTTTAGGTGATGACAATCAACGTTATAACGATCCTCGGGAATTGATCGGCGATCTTGGTGCTGTACAAATGGGTCTAATTTACGTAAACCCAGAAGGTCCTATGGGCAATCCTGATCCATTGCTTTCAGCCCACGATATACGTGAAACTTTTCTAAAGATGGCGATGAATGACGAAGAAACAGTGGCTCTTACAGCGGGTGGCCATACTTTTGGTAAAGCTCACGGTGCAGCTGATCCGAGTACGCATGTAGGCGTAGAACCTGAGGGTGCGTCGCTGATGGAAATGGGCCTTGGTTGGACCAACTCGTTTGGATCTGGCAAGGGTGTGGACACGATCACGTCCGGTATTGAAGGCGCATGGACACCAACGCCTACCACATGGGACATGACTTATTTTGACGTATTGTTTGGTTATGATTGGGAACTGACTAAATCCCCATCTGGTGCGAAACAGTGGCAGGCCAAAGATTTAGCAGAGAAGGATCATGCTCCTACGGTAGATGGCAAAGATAAAACGTTCATTATGATGACTACTGCTGATATGGCGATGCGGATGGATCCAGCTTATGAAGTAATCTCGCGTCGTTTCCATGCAGATCCAATCGCATTTGAGCAGGCTTTTTCTAAGGCATGGTACAAACTTACACACCGCGACATGGGGCCGTACGCATTGGGTCTGGGTAAGCTGGTTCCGGCAATGGCTGAATACTGGCAAGATCAGGTTCCTCCGGTTAATCATGCGTTAATTGACAGTGCTGATGTAGAAATCTTAAAAACAGCAATCGCTGAAACTAGTCTGACAGTAGCACAACTTGTGTCCACAGCTTGGGCGTCTGCTGCATCGTTTCGTGGTTCTGACAAACGAGGCGGTGCTAATGGTGCGCGCATACGCCTGAATCCGGCTAAGGATTGGGAAGTTAATGATCCCGCAGCATTGGCCTTGGTTCTTGCAGAGTTAGAACAAGTTCGCAGAAACTTTGGAAAACAAGTATCGCTTGCTGATACGATTGTTTTAGCAGGTTGCGTTGGTGTCGAACTCGCTGCAGGAGCAGCAGGCCATACAATTACTGTACCTTTTCATGCAGGTCGCACCGATGCGGCGCAAGATGAAACAGACGTTGAAAGCTATGCATGGCTCGAACCAAAGGCTGATGGTTTTCGTAACTTTATCAAGTCTGGTGCACTTCGTTCACCTGCTGAGCATCTGATTGATCGCGCGCAATTGCTAACGCTAAGCACACAAGAAATGACTGTCCTGATTGGAGGTTTGCGGGTTATTGGAGCCAATACGGGTGAGTCATCACACGGTGTGTTGACGAAAAATCCTGGAAGTTTAAGTCAAGACTTCTTCACAAATTTACTCGATATGGGCACCGTATGGACGGATAATAACGGAGTTATGGAAGGCCGCGCCCGATCGTCGCAAAATGGTCTGGATAATATCAAATGGACAGCGACAACTGTGGATTTGGTTTTTGGTTCCAATTCGATATTGCGTGCTGTGTCGGAGGTCTACGCCTCAAGCGATGCGTCGAGCAAGTTTGTTAAAGATTTTGTAGCAGCTTGGGTCAAGGTTATGGAGCTTGATCGATTCGATTTACGATAAACTTTAACACTTAAGACAAGCGGCGCCCCTAAATGGGCGCCGTTTTTCGTTTTATCAACAAGAAACGCGGGCAAGTTACCTGCAGTTGCCGATGGACAAGGTTAAATGTGCAGGTTAGCAACAAAAAATGTGTTTTGTGGAGGGCAAAATAAAAATGTTTAATTCAGCCCGAAACTCATTAATTGCAAACTGCACACAACACTTCCGGAGAGGGTGCGTATGACTTCGAGTGAAATCGTCCTGAGCGTTGATGGATTGACAAAAAATTTTGGTGGTTTGCACGCCGTCCGTGGAGTTGGTTTCCATGTCAATAAAGGATCAATTGTTGGTCTAATTGGACCAAACGGCGCCGGTAAGACAACAACATTTAACATGATTGCCGGTGAATTACCACCAACAGCTGGTAAGATTACCTTACTAGGTGAAGATATCACAGGTCAACGAACTGACGTGTTATACCATAAAGGTCTGATGCGCACTTTTCAACTTAGCCATGAATACGCTCGCATGACTGCACTTGAAAATTTAGCTGTTGCTGCCCCAAATCAAGCTGGCGAAAGCGTTTGGTCAAGCTGGTTTGCTAATAAATCTGTCATAAAACGAGAGGCTGCTGTGGTCGAACTAGCGCGTGACACTCTTGAGTTTCTTGGCTTGTCCCACGTGGGCGATGAATTGGCTGGCAATCTGTCTGGCGGCCAGAAAAAACTCCTGGAAATTGGTCGTACAATGATGAACGACAGTAAGGTTGTTTTATTAGATGAACCTGGAGCGGGCGTAAATCCTACCCTGATGCGCAAAGTTGCTGAAATGATTGAACAATTGAATGCTGAACGCGGTTACACTTTTTGTATTATTGAACACGACATGGATATGATTGCACGGCTGTGCAGCAAGGTTGTGGTTCTCGCAGAAGGGCAGGTTCTGATGGAAGGCACAATGGATCAGGTTCGCAGCGATGAACGTGTCATTGATGCATATTTCGGTGGTGAAGCAGCATGAACTTAGATCATTCTGATGCTGTTCTGTCATTGAACAACTTAATTGCTGGCTATGGGCAAACCGAAATCTTGCATAATCTTTCAATTTATGTGAACCCGAATGAAATAGTTGCAATTATTGGCCCAAATGGTGCGGGAAAGTCTACCGCGATAAAGGCTGTGCTTGGTTTATTAAATATCAAGGAAGGTTCAGTCGTTTTAAACGATGAAAACATTACTAACACGCCTGCACAAAAGGTGATTGAACGCGGCATTTCCTACGTCCCGCAAACAAACAACGTTTTTGTAAATCTTTCCGTGCAAGAAAATCTTGAGATGGGTGCATGGACGCGACCAACAGGTGTAGAAGCTCGGTTGGAAGAGATGTATGAACTTTTTCCTGACTTAGCAGAAAAGCGCAGTCAAGCGGCGGGATCGTTGTCAGGTGGACAACGCCAGATGGTTGCAATGGCAAAGGCACTGATGGTGGATGCAAAGATTTTGCTGCTTGATGAACCGACGGCAGGGCTGTCCCCAAAATATCGCAGTGAAATTTTTGCCACTATCCAAAAGATCAAAGGCACAGGTGTCCCGATCTTGATCGTTGAACAGAACGCCAAACAAGCACTTGGTGTGTCCGATCGTGGTTATGTACTGGTTGATGGAGCTAATAGGCATACCGGCACGGGGGCTGGGCTTGCCGCTGATCCTGAAATAGCACGCATGTTTTTAGGCGGGGGGCACTAATATGTGGGACGCATTTGGTTTTGAATTCGTAAACTTCTACCTTATCCCCGGTTTAGTTTTGGGCTGCATCTATGCGCTTGGCGCCATTGGGATCACACTGACTTTCAGTATTCTGCGCTTTGCCAACTTTGCCCATGGAGAAATCATGATGTCCGGCGCGTACTTATCGTGGACGGTTATGGCGATTGCGGGGTACGCGGGGCTAACCTTGCATCCACTTGTTGCCATGGTTCCAGCGGCGTTACTTGTCATTTTATTGTTTCTTGGGACTGATAAATTTTTTTACAAACCATTTCGAAATTCAGAAACCATTAAAGTTGTAATGGCTAGTTTTGGTATGATGCTTATCATTAGGTCTGCCGTACAGGTCATCTGGGGTCCAAATCAGCTGACCTTCGTACGCGGCATCGCCAAGCCGAACCCTGTACTGAGCGATTTATCGAGTGATCTTGGTATGATGTTAATTATCCCAAACAAGCACTTATTTATATTTGCGGGTACTATCATCATTGTGATTGCCTTGTCTTATCTACTTAATCAAACACGCATCGGCAAGGCAATGCGTGCAGTATCCGACAGTCCTGATCTGGCCCATGTCACGGGCATTGATGTTGATAAAGTAATTCGCGCTACTTGGATTGTTGGGGGTATTTGTGCAACTGCGGCTGGGGTTTTCCTTGTAATGGATGTGCAGATGCTGGAGACTACCATGGGATTTAGGATGCTTCTCCCAATGTTTGCCGCAGCTATTTTAGGTGGTATTGGAAAACCTTATGGCGCTGTGTTTGGTGGCCTAGTCATCGGTCTCGCAGAAGAACTATCAGCTTATCCGTGGATTGGAGACGCGCCACTTTTGTCGCCTGGTTACAAAACCGGGGTAGCGTTTGCAATTATGGTCGTCATGTTGATCGTGCGCCCCCAAGGTTTGTTCAAGGGGAGATCATTTTAAAATGGAAGCTTATGTTGGATATTTTCTCTACTTTCTTTCACTATTAACAGTCGGCGGCATCTACGCCATTTTTGCGCTTGGGTTGAATGTTAACTGGGGCTTTGCTGGCCTGTTTAACGTCGGTATTGTCGGTTTCGCGGCTGTTGGTGCATATACTTATGCACTTCTGACTACTGCAGAATCCACATTTCATATTGGTGGTTTCAGTCTTCCACTGCCGTTCGGTATGTTCGCTGCTATGATGACTTCTGCAGCAATTGCTGGCTTAATTGGTTTGATTTGTATTAGGCTAAGGGCAGATTATCTGGCTATCGCCACTATTGGTATCGCTGAGATCATTAAGTTAATTCTTAAAAACGAAAGTGACATCACCAATGGTCCGCGTGGCATCAATAAAATCCCGCGCGCTTGGGAACATTTCAGCGAGGAACGGTTTTATTCAAGCTGGCCAATGAACTGGTTTGGTACGCCGGAAAACTGGGAAGCTTTCTTTGGTGGTCTGCCTCATTGGTATTGGCAACCGCTCTTTGCGGGAACGGTTTTACTGGTCATGTATTTAATATATTGCATGCTGGAGCGCGCACGTACATCCCCATGGGGCCGTATGATGACTGCGATCCGTGAAAATGAATCAGCAGCACGAGCCGCTGGCAAAGACGTCACACGCCGCCGTATCGAAGCCTTTGTTATCGGGGCAGCAATAATGGGGCTAGCGGGTGCATTTTTTGCCCAACACCTCCGCCTTATCGAACCCACTAACACATTTGATCCCGCAAAGGTCACGTTTCTAGTGTGGGTTATGTTGATTGTTGGAGGATCTGGCAACAATCGTGGTGCCATATTGGGGGCTTTCCTGATTTGGACGATCTGGTCAGCATCCGAGTTGGTTATTACGGGCTCGATTGACTTAATATCAAATATATTCACTTCGATCGATACATCTTTACTTGTTTCTAGGGCAGGGTTCTTACGCATGATGCTAATTGGTATTTTGATGCAAGTTATCCTCCAACGCTATCCCGCAGGGATACTGCCAGAGGTGAGACCCGCATCACCCAAGGCTGATAAAAAGATTGCGGGATCAACGGGAGAAACTCTATGAAAAAAACTTTACTTGTAACTACAGCAGCATTGCTTGCGACAGGTTCATTGGCGGATGTGAACATCGGTAACCCGATGGGCATGACTGGCCCTATCCCTGATTTAGTAGCACCAATGGCAGCAGCTGTAGATCTTGCTGCAAAAAACATTAATGACCAAGGTGGTATGTTTGCGGATGGTCAAGCACTGAACGTTGTTCGTGCAGATTCCGCATGCGATCCAGCTGCCGCCATCGACGCAGTGACCAAACTTATCAACGTTAATGGTGTGACGGCAATAGTTGGTCCTGTTTGTTCCGGTCCTGCTATCGCTCAAGCCGAATCTGTTTCTATTCCAGCAGGTGTTTTGACCATTTCCGTATCAGCGTCATCACCAGCGCTTACCATGATGGAAGATGGTACTGACCTTGTCTTCCGCACCACAGCTTCTGACGCCTATCAAGGTGTCGCATTGGCTGAATTGGCTATGGCTAACGATATTACTGACATTGCAGTGTCCTATGCAAACGATGATTATAACGCTGCAATTTCTGAAGTTTTTGTTCAAGCTTACGAAGGGATGGGAGGTACTATCACAGCAAACGAAGCGCATGAACCAAACAAAGCATCGTATCGCTCAGAAGTGGCTACATTGGGTAATACGTCTGAAAACCTTGCGTTATTCAGCTATTATGGATCTGGCGGTATCACATTGATGCGCAACGCGCTTGAAACTAGTGCGTTCACAAACTTCATCGGTGCTGACGGCATGTTGTCGGATGAGCTTATCGAACAGATTGGTGCAGAAAATCTGACAAATGCTACATTTACAACTGCAGCATCTGACAGCAGCACGCCGCCCTACGCAGCTTGGAAAGCAATCGCTGATGAAGCTGGCGTTCCAGCCTCTGATCCGTTCGTTCCAAATTCCTATGATGCGATGTTTATGATGGCTCTTGCAATCGAAGCAGCTGGTTCTGATGATCGCGAAGGTCTATCAGAGCATCTGCGTGCAATCTCATCAGCACCGGGTGAATTAATCTACCCAGGTCAATGGGCTGAAGCCAAGGCGATCCTCGCAGCTGGTGGTGACATCAACTACGAAGGTGGCGCTGGTAACCAAGACTTTGATAAGAACGGTGATGTAGCGGGTAACTTCTCAAAGTCTGTCATTGTTAATGGTGCATGGGCTGCAGAACTGATTCAATAATCAACCTATTTTTTAATATTAAAATGCCGGAGCCTCAAGGCTTCGGCATTTTTCATACTAGGGAACTTTTTTAGTTTTACTTCCATCTGCGACCCACAGTATTTTTTGTTATATACAAAAAAGAAAATTTTTTAAATTCGTGTCAAAATTTTCCGCAGTTAAGACTAACAAAGTCAAAACTCTATATTGCCATGTTGTTGTTACCTTTTAGTTACCGCTTTAAAGTGTGAAAATTCAACCGGGTTGATTGCCAACTTTCTTATAAGTTAATAAATCCTTGGTGGGCGAACCACTCGCAGGATGATCCAAATGTTTAAAGAACCAATTTAAAGCTCATTATTGCATTTTTGAGGTATATAAATCATTGAGTAGCGAGACTACACAAGATTAATTTTCAACATGAAAGATCGGCATAGATCCATGACCAAATCAGCAACGCCAGATATCATCTACACTAAAGTTGATGAAGCACCACAGCTTGCATCGGTGTCTCTTCTTCCTGTCATCCAGTCTTTCGCAAATGCTGCAGGTGTCACGGTTGGGGTGAAGGACATCTCGCTTGCGGGTCGTATTATTGCAGCGTTTCCTGAAGACTTGACAACCGTGCAGCGTCAACCGGATGATCTGGTCGAGCTAGGCCAGCTCGTAAAATTACCGAATGCAAATGTTATCAAACTCCCAAATATTTCCGCGTCGGTTCCGCAACTTGTAGCCGCAGTCAAAGAGTTGCAGGTTAAAGGCTATGCAATTCCTGATTATCTAGAAGATCCTGCGACGGATAAGCAAAAAGCTATTCGCCAGCGTTTTGACGCTATAAAGGGGTCTGCAGTGAATCCGGTCCTGCGCGAAGGAAATTCGGACCGTCGCGCAGCTGTTGCAGTGAAAAATTATGCTATGTCAAATCCGCATTCAATGGGTGAATGGAAGTTGGACAGCAAGACCATCGTGTCCACGATGTCAGGAAATGATTTCTTTTCAAATGAAAAATCAATTACTTTATCAGAAGAGCAGGTAGGCGACGCGCGGATCGAGCTTGTTGCTAGTAATGGTAGCATCACCTTGCTTAAGGAAAGCATATCCTACACTGCAGGTACTGTTGTTGATGCCACTTTCATGTCGGCACGTGCGCTGGACGCCTTTCTGGCGGAGAAAATCGAGGCCACGAAAGTTGCAGGTACTTTGTTTTCTATCCACCTGAAGGCTACAATGATGAAGGTGTCTGACCCGATAATCTTCGGTCATGCCGTCAAGGTATTCCTTCAGCCGGTGTTTGACACCTACGGCGAGAAACTAGCTTTAGCAGGTGTAAACCCGAATTCGGGCTTTGGTGCGTTGCTGGCTCAGGTATCAGCAATGCCCGAAGCGGATGATATTCTGGCGGCGATTGACGTGGTCATTGCAGACAGACCAGCTCTTTATATGGTAAATTCTGACAAGGGCATCACCAATCTGCACGTGCCGTCTGATGTGATCATTGACGCATCGATCCCAGCTTTGATCCGCGCGGGTGGCAAAGGTTGGGGGCCGGATGGCGAACCAGCCGACACCAATTGTGTTATTCCTGACAGCTCTTATGCACCTATCTATGATGAATCCATTGAATATTTTAAAGAAACTGGCGCGCTGGACCCGTCTACGGCAGGCACGGTGCAAAACGTTGGACTGATGGCGCAGAAGGCCGAAGAATATGGGTCGCACCCGACAACGTTTGAAATCCCACATGCTGGTACCGTGCGAATAGTGCTAGCAAATGGTGACATGCTTTTGGAACATGACGTTGAGACAGGCGACATCTGGCGGTCCGCATCCACCAAGCAGGCCCCAATTGAGGATTGGGTCAAACTTGCGATTAGCCGCCAAAAAACAGAATGCTGTCAGGCCATTTTTTGGTTGGATGAAACCCGTGCACATGACGTCGAGCTAATCAAATATGTGAAACCGATCCTTGCCATGCATGGTATGACAGATAAGTTCAAGATTATGGCGCCGCGTGCGGCGACGCGTCTTTCATTAGAAACAATCCGCATTGGAAAAAATTCCATCGCGGTTACAGGCAACGTGTTGCGTGATTACTTGACAGATCTTTTCCCAATCCTCGAGCTTGGTACTTCCGCAAAGATGCTGTCCATCGTCAAACTGATGAACGGCGGCGGTATGTTTGAAACTGGAGCGGGTGGTTCTGCGCCAAAACACGTGCAGCAACTGATGCAAGAAAACCATCTGCGTTGGGATTCGTTGGGTGAATTTTGCGCCCTTGGCGAAAGCCTGAAGTTTCTTGCTGAGATTAAAGGCAACGAAAAAGCGCGTGTCCTTGGCAATGCAGTAGACCATGCAACACAGGGCGTCTTGGACAATAACAAATCACCACGGGCCAAAGTCAACCAGACTGATAATCGCGCCAGTCATTACTATTTTGCGCTGTACTGGGCGCAGGCTTTGGCGACACAAACTGAAGACTTGGCTTTGTCGTCTATGTTCATACCCATCGCGAAGGCCTTAGAGAAAAGCGAAGGAACTATTTTGAAAGAGCTGACATCTGAAGAAGGCAGTCCTGCTGATCTGGGTGGGTATTTTCTAACGGATGCTTACAAAACTGAAAATATTATGCGGTCTTCGTCAACCCTTAAGAAAATCCTTAATGATTTGTGATTTGTCGGTTTTTTCTGTTGTGATACTAATAAGCTGGCCTTTTAATAAGGTCAGCTTTTTTAAGTCTGTAAGTTTCTGTTATCTATTTTTTGCAAAGAAGGCCAAAGTGAGGCTTTGCTCGCAGTTAAGTTCTGGAAAAATAGTGTTGCCAATACGATAATCTCAAAATTTAAGTATTTCTTACTAAATATCACCATACTCTATCGTTCAGGTTTTCAGCATACTTTAGAATTATGCTTTAGCAACCATCTCTGGCTGGAGCTAAGGCCAGCTAGGGAAATCGTTCTTACTATCAAAAGTCATTGATTGACTGGTATTTTGGGGCAGGGGCTCCATGATATTTATCAATTGGTGCATGAATTTCTTGGAACGGACCAAGGTGTTTTGTGTTCGACGAGCGAAGCTAAATTAATTTTATTGCGTTTGCGTCCATGGATTTTACGGTTATCAATCCACACAGGCGTCCAACCTCCTTAATCTGTTCGATCACATTTTTGCAATGTTCTCAATTTTTTTTAATCTTACGCGAAGCTATCTGTCTGAATTTGATGTGTCATAGCACTGTAATGGCCATTGTATTTAGGCATGCTCTCATCATTGAAATAATCACACTTCAGTTTTGATAATACTGTCAGTCTAAAATTTCTCAATACTTGTGGCATCTGTTCAATAGAGTTTTTTGTTTGCCACCAGCACTTTATTTGGCGTCTTTCTATGGCACTGAATTTTGGTCATATTGATCTCATACAAGTTCCTTCTTTTAGATAAGCTACTGTTTTTATAATAATGGACATAGTCGTAGAGAGAGGTACTCATATCTAATATAATATTCGTATAATCAGTATTATGTAAAATTATTAACAACATATAATATATTTAACTTTATCAAATGGTTATAAACAGATCTTAAATGTCATTAATCTACAGACCATAGAATATGTTGTGCGTTCTGCATAAGATTTGGTGCAAATAAATGTTTAGATTAACATTTAAAAACCATCTGAGCTTTATATGTAAAGTCGTAAACAAAATATCCTAGCACAGCTTGTCCTTAAGGCTACATTACACACTCTGATGTTTGTGTTTGAGGATACTTTGTATTTTTAAATCTGTAATCAATAAGAAAATTGAAATTTAAGGTTATTATATTTAAAATATGAAACTTGATTCAATTTATAATGGGTAAGTTTTCGCAGACCAATACTGTGAATAGGTTAAGAATAGACTTTTATCCCTGCGCGAAACAAATAAAGCAGTCCTTCAATGATCTGTCTGGGGGTAACTGTTCTGGGACTAAGAGTGAGAACAAAATAAAAAAAGACCGCTCAAATAGAGCAGTCTTTCAATATGTTATGTAATGAACTTAATATTTTACATTAACCGTTAAGTTTTGCAACTTCAGCTGCAAAATCTTCTTTTTCAACTTCAATACCTTCACCAACTTCCAAACGAACAAAACCTGTAATGGTGGCACCAGCATCAGATACCGCCTGCCCTACGGTAACTTCAGGATTCACTACAAACGATTGGTTAAGCAACGTGGACTCTGCAACAAATTTATTCATCCGGCCAACAATCATTTTTTCAATGACTGCTTCTGGTTTGCCACTTTCACGTGCAATATCCATTTGGACTTGCTTTTCTTTTTCAACAACGTCTGCGTCCATGTCACCTTCAGACAAAGCTGCAGGGTTTACAGCTGCAATATGCATTGCAATCTGCTTGCCTAAGGATTCATCACCACTGGTCATTGCAACTAGAACACCAATATTGCCCATTTTCCCTGGAACGGCTGCGTTGTGGACGTAACTAATGATTGAATCGCCGGTCAACGTATCCATCCGGCGAACCGACATATTTTCGCCAATAATTGCAACAGCGTCAGTCACAGTTTGCTCAACAGACTTACCACCCATGTCAGCCGCCTTGAGAGCCTCGACATCGCCAACGGTTAAAGCTATTTCAGCAATGCCAGAAACCATTTTTTGGAAATCTGAATTTTTTCCAACAAAATCAGTTTCAGAATTAACTTCAACAGCGATACCTTTACCGTTTTTCACGGCGACGGCCACAAGGCCCTCAGCCGCTGTGCGGCCAGATTTTTTTGCAGCTTTTGCTAGGCCTTTGGTACGCAGCCAATCGACTGCAGCTTCCATGTCACCGTCAGTTTCTGTTAGTGCTTTTTTCGCGTCCATCATGCCTGCGCCAGTGGAGTCGCGAAGTTCTTTTACCAATGCAGCTGTAATCGCCATCTTTGGTCTCCTTGAGATTTAAGTGGATGCCGAAGGCGAATGTCGCCTCCGGTCTTATATAATTACGCGGCAGAGTTAATTTGTAGTTGTTGCGTTTTCAACTGCAGGAGCTGTTTCTGCAACTTCTTCTTCAAGCGTTGGTTCCATCTCACCAATGTCGATGCCAGCAGCGCCCATCTGTGCTGTCATACCGTCAAGCGCTGCACGAGCAGCCAAATCAGTATAAAGTGCAATGGCGCGGGCTGCGTCGTCGTTACCTGGAATAATATAGTCAATGCCCTTAGGTGAACAGTTAGTGTCCACAACGGCCACAACTGGGATACCTAACTTATTAGCTTCTGCGATAGCCAAAGCCTCTTTATTTACGTCAATGACGAATAAAAGATCAGGCACACCGCCCATTTCGCGTATACCGCCGAGGGATGCTTCAAGTTTGCCTTGTTCACGTTCCATACCAAGACGCTCTTTCTTGGTGAGACCTTCAAAGCCTCGCTCAGATGCTTCGTCTATACTCTTAAGGCGTAAAATAGACTTAGACACTGTCTGCCAGTTGGTGAGTGTACCGCCAAGCCAACGGTGGTTCATGTAGAATTGTGCAGACTTTTCAGCGGCATCTTTGATTGGTGACTGCGCCTGACGCTTAGTACCAACAAACAACACGCGGCCACCTTTGGCAACAGTTTCGCGCACAACGTTGATCGCTGCATCCAACATTGGAAGTGTCTGTGTAAGATCCATAATATGGATGCCATTACGCTGACCGTAAATGAATTCTTGCATCTTCGGGTTCCACCGCTGTTTTTGGTGGCCAAAATGAACGCCTGCTTCGAGAAGCTGACGCATAGTAAACTCTGGAAGAGCCATGATCGTTTCCTTTCCGGTTTTAATAGCCTTGGACAGGGATATCAGACAGCTATCTTTCCTTAAAAAGACAACGTCCAACCGGTGGATGGACCAGGATTTTTCCCTGACACACCCGCCCCATCTGTGGATTTAGTGTTTGCCGTATAAGATGCGTGTAAGCTGTCTGCAAGGGGTTTGCACTGTTCACAAACAAAAATCCCAAGCCGCTGCTTTCTTGGCTTAAAAATAAATACTAAAGCCACGCATTGTTAAAAAATACAACATTTTAGATTTTTCTATATGCATAAACACAATTAAGAGAATGTGTGTTTAAATCCTTTTAATCTCAGACCTGAATTAAAGAAAAACTCGCTCAACCACCCAATATGAACCGATCAAGGCAATGCCGATGCTTGCAGGCATAGCTACCATATGCCGGTAAGTTTCAAACCGCTCGACTGCGCAGGACGCCGATGCAAGACCCGCAAGGCCTGCCACCATAAATAACAGAGGTAAATAGTCTTCTACTGCGTTCTCCCCCATCATGCTGATTGGGATGTTGACCAAAGGTACGAGCAAGATAGCAACGCTCATGTAAATCCATGCAGCTATTTTATTTACATTGCCGCTTTCAGAAAGACGCATAGCACTCACCAGAATAATATATGCTACAGCAATCACTGCCAACTGACCCAGTTCAACCCCAATGTTAAAGCCTAGTAGAGCGGGGATAACCGCATTATCGGGCAGTCCGTAGGCTTGCAAAACGGATGCGAAACCAAGTCCATGCAACAAGCCAAAACCAAAAATTATCATCGGTCGCCATGCATTTAGCCCGTCCGTAAAAACATTCTCGACTGCTACATAAACAATAGATGCTGCTATAATGCTTTCGACAATCCACATATACTCTTCAGGAATATTAATGTACCCCAAAGTCGCCAATGCCAAAGTGACCGTGTGTGCGGCAGTAAAAGCTGTGATTTGTGCAAGAAGTGGGCGTACTTTAACAGACAGAAAAAACAGTCCCAGCACAAACAAAATATGATCGAGGCCAAGGGGTACAATGTGTTCAACACCTACAGGAATAAACTGCACAAATGCTTCGCTGCCTGACATCTCGTCACCGCCTGATAAAGATACAGGATCAGTCAGGCCACCACCGGATAGGTAGCCATCCCAACCGCTGTCCACGCCCATTTGACGCAGCACTAAAACGCCGTATTCAGTAGGCCAGCCAATTTGAACGGCCTGAGCGGCGTCTGAAACAGCTCCAACAAAATTTAACTTTGACTGGCGAACAAGATTAACATTGTTGATTTCTGGCACATCAATTCCGTTTAATTCGAGCGTGACACGCTCCCCATCCACGATCACGTCAATCATGCTGGCCATGGTAGGCCAGTACCCTCTGATCTGTGCCGCAAACTCAGCAGGATCCATAGCGCGCAGGGTGTCATAAATTTCAGCCTCGGGTGCGACTTCAGTATCTTTCAGTCCCTCCAAATTAATACCCGCAACGATACTTTCAAAGCTCCCATCGAGGCTAAACGTAATTTGCCCATCAACAATTTCCATGTCTCCGATAATAGGCAGTACTTCGTGCGCAGCTAGCAATGATGCGCACGTGATCCAGACTAGTGCCGCCATTGACAACACCCGTCCTACCGCCATCTTAGCATCAAACAAATTGGAGTTTCCCATGCGCATTTTTGCCATTGCTTTTGCCCTAACTGCCGCCCTGCCCATTTCATCACAGGTTTTAGCCCACGAATTTTGGATTGAACCGATTGCTTACCAAATTGATTCTGGTAACAATATTATTGGTGAATTGACCAATGGGCAAGCGTTTGTGGGGTCACAATTGGCTTATCTGCCCCAGCGATTTGATCGATTTACGGTGGCGGTAGGCATGCGTCAGAGTGACGTTAAAAACCGTCTTGGTGCGCGGCCTGCTCTAGACATCGAACCACTATCAGAAGGGCTGCACGTCATCAGTTATCAATCGACTCTATCAAAATTAACCTACGACGAATGGGCAAAATTTCTGAAGTTTGCCAAGCATAAAGATTTTGACAATATCGAAGCTATTCATCATGCGCGCGGGTTGCCCCGCGACGGGTTCGATGAAGGTTATCGGCGGTTTTCTAAAACCCTTGTGGGCGTTGGAAACAGTATCGGTAATGATTTCCGCACAAATCTGGACATTGAATTTGTTGCTATTGATAACCCATATACCGATGATCTGACCAATGGCTTGAGAGTGCAACTTTATTACCTCAACTATTTGCATGGGAATGCACAAGTTGAGCTGTTTGAAAAAGCGCCAGACGGCACTGTTAACATTACTCTGCTACGCACTAACGTTGATGGGATAGCCACACTCCCAGTTAAAGCAGGATACAGCTATTTAGTTGATGCTGTTGTGTTGCGAGAACCGTCCTCTGAATTGGCTGTAGAGGCTGAGATCGAATGGGAAACTCTCTGGGCGGCCCTGACGTTTGGGGTGCCAAAATAAGTTGTCTTTAACACAAAGACCTTTTTAAAATCTGATTTGTAAGATAGTTACTCCGCAGCAAATGCGCTTTGCTTTAGATCAATAGGAATTAATTAACTACTATGATTTACTAATTAAATACATGTAAAATTATATTTAGACGCATCTGATATTTCTGCAGGTCTAAAAATGAATATTTGATTTAGCTTGAGTTCAGATTTTTTTGTGGAATGGACCGCACAATTTAGTACATGTTAAGAAAAAATGTTTTTTTATAAAACTAGCAAAAATTATTAATAAATATACTTTAATTTTTGTAAATCTGGTTGCGTAAAGAATTTTTTATTTTAACAAAATTATTTTATGACTAACTTAAAAAAAGTTAATATATTTCACTTAATCTATGCCTAAGTTTATGTTTAAACTTTCATGCAAGACATTAACCTTATTCACACCGTTGACCTCTCCGCGCCACCGCGACATTTACGACATTATGAAACATCCTGACATCTTGTGTATCGGCTCAGTCTTATGGGACATCATTGGGCGCTCACCCAGCCACATGCGGACTGGTTCTGATGTACCTGGTCGCGTTACCCGTCAACCCGGTGGCGTGGCGATGAACATAGCAATGACTCTAGTTAATTTTGGCCTGACACCTGCGGTTCTGTCTGCAGTTGGTCGCGATGTTGAAGGGGATGAATTGGTTCAAGCGGCTGCTGGTCTTGGTATTAACACTAACTATCTTTACCGTCCGGACAATCTGCCGACAGATGCCTACATGGCGATTGAGGGTGCGAATGGTTTAATCGCAGCCATTGCCGATGCACATTCACTTGAACAGGCGGGGACTAAAATTTTGGGTGCGCTTTCTGACGGCACCCTTGGCTGCAACTCTGCACCCTGGCCCGGACTGATCGCATTAGATGGTAATCTAACACTTAATTTGTTAAACAATATCGCTAAGGCTCATCTCTTTGCTGCATGCGATCTGCGGGTTGCGCCTGCCTCGCCTGGAAAGGTAGATCGATTGACGGTCTTTTTTGACCATCCGTCCGCAACTTTGTATGTAAACCTCGAAGAAGCTGGTATATTGTGTCAGACGACGTTTGAAGGTGCTGTCGATGGTGCAGCAGCCCTATCAAAGCAAGGCATTCATCGAGTTCTTGTTACTGACGGTGGCAATCTGGCCGCAGAGTGCTCAGATGGTGATATCTGCATCGCACACCCCCCCGAAGTTCGAGTGGCACGCATTACGGGAGCAGGAGACACATTTATGGCCGCCCATATCGCATCAGAAGTTCAGGGAATGACCCGCAAAGCTGCTCTGATCTGTGCCCTCAACGCCGCAGCAACCTACGTATCTGGAGAAACCCCATCATGAGCATTTTAGTTCCAATGACCCTCGCACCCGACGTGATAGCCGCACAAGCCGCTGGATTACCCATAGTAGCGCTGGAATCTACGATTATTACACATGGTATGCCCTACCCACAAAATGTTGACACTGCGCGACTGGTCGAAGGTGACGTTCGCGCGAACGGTGCGACGCCTGCGACCATCGCCGTTATTAATGGAAAGCTACATATTGGGTTGATGAACGACCAACTTAATGCACTCGGCCAAGCCCAAAACGTAGCCAAACTTAGCCGAGCGGATATGGCCGCCTGCATCGCCACAGGTGGCACAGGTGCCACAACCGTTGCTGCGACAATGATCGCAGCACATCTAGCAGGAATAAAAGTCTTTGCTACGGGTGGCATTGGCGGTGTGCATAAAGGTGCTGAAACCACGTTTGATATTTCTGCTGATCTGCATGAATTGGCGCAAACACCGGTCACGGTTGTGGCCTCTGGTGCAAAGGCAATTCTAGATTTGGAAAAAACCTATGAGGTTCTTGAAAGCCTTGGTGTACCGGTGATTGTATTTGGTCAAGACACCCTGCCCGCGTTTTGGTCGACCACATCCGCTTTGCCCGCGCCCCTGCGCATGGACCGCGCCATGGACATTGCTTTGGCTCATCAGATGCGTATCGCCTTGGGCTTGCCCGGTGGACAGCTTATAGCCAATCCGATCCCAAAAGACGCACAAATCCCAGCAGATATTCTAACACCGATTATCGCGCAGGTCTTAAATGAGTCCACAAGAAAAGGCATCACCGCCAAAAACGTCACACCGTTTTTGTTGAACCGCATCTTCGAATTGACCGAAGGTACTTCGCTGACCGCTAACATTGCGCTTGTGCGCAATAATGCAGCTCTTGCGGCAAAAATCGCAGCATCCTTTTGATGTAAAGCAGCGGCAAACATTGCTCCTTATTGTGGATGGTAGTGGCATCCCCTACACAAACAGAAGTTATCTTAAAGAAACTACTCGAGTTTCAATTATGTGATCTATCGAATAGGACCTCCGAACGTGACAATATCAACTGAGCCAGTACCGCGCCGTACCTTCTTGGGTGGGTTGCGCAACAACTTTATTGCAGGACTCGTCGTCATTGCACCGATCGGTCTGACCTTATGGTTAATTTGGTCAGTGGTGGGATTGGTTGATAGTTTTGTGTGGCCTTTTGTGCCTGACGCTTATCAACCTGAACAGCTCCTAAATTGGGCACTTGGATATTCTATCGCTGATAATAGTTGGATAACAGTAAACGTGCGTGGAATCGGAGTAGTGATTTTTCTGATATTCACAATTATTATCGGTTGGCTTGGAAAAGGTTTGCTTGGGCGTAGTTTCCTGCGTTGGGGCGAGGCCCTAGTTGGGCGTATGCCAGTGGTTCGATCAATATATAACGGAGTTAAACAAATCGCAGAAACGGTATTTGCGCAGACCGAAACTAGTTTTGATAAGGCCTGTTTAATTGAATATCCTCGCAAAGGAGTCTGGGCTATTGGCTTCATTTCGACCACAACAAAAGGTGAGCTTTTGGAAAAAGTCAACGCAGGCCCAATGACGTCAGTCTTTTTGCCAACTACACCGAATCCTACTTCAGGCTTTTTATTATTTTTTCCAACCAAAGACATAATGGAGCTCCATATGTCGGTAGAAGACGCAGCAAAATTAGTAATCTCCGCTGGCCTCGTTTATCCTGGAGAAAAAGATTCTGAAATGTCAGTCGTAGACTCTGAAACTGCTAAAAAATTATGCTGAGCCATTCAACAAATTTTAAAAATAGCTAAGCTTTACTTTTTTAAGACATCTGAACAATTTTTATCGTCCATAATAAAATCAGCCAAACTTACATTATCGTATCAGCTCAGATTGTCGAAATAGGCAACAAATGTGCCCACCGAGGCAGACCCTACTGATATAATCGTTGCCAACATTACTGGAAACGGAAAAGAATTTCTGCGATATTCATGTCCTTTATCTGTCCGCTATAGTAAGACATATTAACCAACTCGTCCTTTATTATTTCCGTGTTCATAAAACCGTAGTGCAGCAACCGTTAAAAAGATTAACTACACTTACTTTACGTAGTACGGATTGATTTTCTGTTGGGACATCAGAGCAGTATTATATCATTATGTTAGCTACCATAATATCAACAGCTATGTTTTTTTGCACAAAGCGGAAATAACGCCAAATTGACATTGAATCCCCAATCCATGTGCTTGTGTTATTTATATTCAAACGCTTAAAAAACTTTTGTCCAGTTTGCGGACACCATCTGGGCGCTACTGCCAATCGTACATAACATAAACTTATCAAAAATAGTTCGAAACATTACTGCAAAGGCCTTTAGCCATAGAGCTATATCAAACAAAATTTTATGCACTTTTAGTACAGTAATTGTAGGATTAGTCACGGCGTTTGATAATGTCGGTATGTCAAGCCAATCCGCATTCATCTATGCGATAAACCGATAATCTAACACAGCTTCAGTGTGATCATCCGAAACCATACAAGCTTAATTCAGTGCAGTGCTACGCTGTTGATAGTCTCTGTGATCGAACCGGCTATTACAGCTATTCGATTTAAAAAAGGTGTTACAGAACACCCCAAATAAAATCATCTTAATTAAAGTCACCCTGAACCGCTATGTCAGTGCATTTTATATTTACTGGCTTGTCCAGCCACCATCGGCATTAATCGACGTGCCTGTAATTTGAGCGGCTGAATCCGAACACAGAAACGTCACTATACCCGCAAGCTGTTCAACGGTCACGAATTCCTTAGATGGCTGTTTGGCTAGGATTACTGTATTAATTGCTTCTTCTTCTGAAATCCCATATTCCTTAGCTGTTGCTGGTATTTGACCCTCAACCAACTTGGTTAACACGTATCCGGGACAAATAGCGTTGGCGGTGATGGCTTCTTTGGCTGTTTCTAGCCCGACTACCTTGGTCATACCAATTACGCCATGTTTGGCAGAAACATAAGCGGCTTTGAACGGGCTCGCGCGCAATCCGTGTGCGGACGCAATGTTTATCACTCTTCCCCACCCTGCCACACGCATCAATGGTAGAGCAGCAGCTGTAGTGTGAAATACTGAACTCAAGTTGATTGCAATGATTGCATCCCACTTGTCTACTGGAAAATCTTGAATTGGTGATATGTGCTGGATGCCTGCATTATTAATAAGAATATCGCAGACCCCAGCATCAGCAATCAATCGACGACAATCATTGCCCTTGGACATGTCAGCCGACACATATTTCGCTTTAACGCCATACTCTTTCGCAATTTCTATGGCCAATGCATGGTCTTCTTCGCTATTGGTAAATGAATTGAGCACGACATTGACACCCGCCTTCGCCAATTCATGAACAATTCCAAGGCCTATTCCTGAATTTGATCCAGTAATAACAGCAGTTTTTCCAGAAAGTGTCATGATGGGGCCCTTCAATGAGTATTGCCTTCCAGCATAAGCGATTGTTATCCTGCAACAACTACGATTATCAGAACTTTTGTTTTTATAAAAAACTGAAGTAGTTAAAATATTAGCAATATCAACCGGTCTGTATCGTGCACAACTTATGATTTTAAACATATATATTTTGTTAACTTAATGTGGCTTAAAAATACGTTTCACCACTTTAAAAAAGACGAAAAAAAACCCCAGCCGAAGCTGGGGTCAAGTTATTGAGGCAGGTTTCATACAGGCAAGAAACCTATCGAGCAGTGTAACAACTATAAGCAATCAAATGTCTGCATCCAAGCTAAAAGTTTGAAATGGTGTCCATCTACATCTAACATATCCCTCAATGCACACACTTGAGACTGGAAAGCATCACCAAAATGACTACAGGAATATACACCAAACTGGTTGGAAAACTGCGCGTAATAGCCATTGTGGCGACGACATCATTGTTGGCAAGTTTTACGATAGCAGAGCCGATGCATGGCATAGCTATGTATGGCGACCCCGCCCTACCACTAGATTTTGCGCATCTCCCTTATGCTAATCCCAACGCTCCAAGCGGTGGAACGATTGTAACGGCAAACGTAGGAAGCTTTGACAGCCTTAACCCTTTTATAGTTAAAGGCTCTGTTCACTGGCAACTTCGTTTCTTGATGGGTGAAAGCCTGATGGCGCGATCTTTGGACGAACCTTTCTCGCTTTATGGCCTTTTGGCCGAATCGGTTGAGACCGCGGAGGACCGATCTTGGGTTGAATTCAGCCTGCGGCCAGAAGCCCGATTCTCTGATGGGAGCCCTGTAACGGTTGATGATGTTATTTGGTCTTATGAAACTTTAGGCACAATTGGTCATCCGCGCTACCAAGGATTCTACAACAAAGTGGAAAGCATTGAAATTGTCGGGGAACGCGGTGTACGCTTCACCTTTGCTAAAGAAGACCGCGAACTGGCCTTACTCGCGGGTCTTCGTCCAATCCTTCAAAAGGCGCAATGGGACGACACAGATTTTGCAGAATCTGGCCTTGATGTAGTTCCAATCACATCGTCGCCTTACAGAATTACCAGCTTTGAAGCAGGCCGTTATATCGAAATGACCCGTAATCCCGACTATTGGGGCACTGGAGTCGTGCCATTTGTTAATGGGCTCTATAATCTTAACACTATCCGCATGGAATTCTTTGGTGATGAAACCGCCGCTTTTGAGGCTTTCAAGGTAGGTGAGGTTAATACAAACCGTGAATTTAACGCTGCAAAATGGGATAGCCAGTATGATTTTTCATTAATGCAGTCAGGCGATTTCGTCCGTTCGCTCCTGCCACATTCAAGGCCATCGGGCATCACGGGATTTGTTATGAACACTCGTCTGCCACAATTTAAAGACATTCGCGTGCGCGATGCTATGATCCACGCATTTAACTTTGAATTCATTAACGATGCTATGACAGGTGGCGCGCAGCCGCGCATAACTAGCTATTTTTCAAATTCACCTCTGGCAATGCAAAGTGGTCCCGCTACAGGTCGTGTATTGGAATTTTTGCAACCATTTTCAACTGTAATTCCCTCCGGTGCAATTTCTGGATACGAATTACCAGTATCAGACGGGTCAGAACGTAACCGAGCCAACATTGGGGCGGCGCTGGGACTGATGGAACAAGCTGGCTACAATGTACAAAATGGAGTAATGATGAATGAGGAGAAAGTTGCGTTTACATTTGAAATTCTTCTCTCATCCGGCTCCAGCGAAAACCAGTCGATGGTAGACATGTATGTACAAAGCTTATCGCGCCTAGGCATTACTCCAAAAATTACCGTGGTTGATGGCGCGCAATATAGCGAACGTACTGACGCTTATGATTTTGGTATGACCTACTACCGCCGTGGTCTATCGCTGTCCCCTGGCAACGAGCAATACTTATATTGGGGTATCGACGCCGTAGACGTAGCCGGTGGACGCAACATGATGGGCGTGAAATCCGATGCTATTGATGCGATGATTAACCTGCTACTGACGTCTGCCAGTCAGGATGACTTCTTGGCCGCCACCAAAAGTTTGGACCGTTTGCTAACAGCCGGGCGATACGTTATTCCAATTTATCAGTGGAACATTAGCCGAATAGCCCATGACAAAAATCTGAACTACCCCGACACATTGCCAATCTTTGGTGACTGGCCCGGTTGGCAGCCTGATGTTTGGTGGTACTCAAAAAATTAAAGTCAGAACTTTTTGAAATCTCAATACTATATTTTTCCTCTGCCTTGATCCTGTTACACAATCATAATGGCGGAATTTATAATTATAATTTTTTTGGTTTCAGAAACTTCGCTCATTCTATCCAGCTGCAGTTCTGACAAGGTTTCGCGATAATTAAAGAAAAAACAACTGATTGGTATAAATTTAAAACCTTGAAAATTTTTAAGATAACAGATTTTTTTAAGATTCACCTAATATTCAAATTTGATGGCTCTACCGTACAGCACTACAAGCCAAGACTGTAATATCATTTTGTAATATTAACGTTCTGATCACGTCGACTAAAAACTTTTGTAATCTGCAACAGTGCACTGCTTGCAACCGCCCCTACAGGTGGGATAGCGCCAATGGAATGATTAATGATCCTGTCCCAGCCTCGTTCAATATGGCCAGCTATATTCTAGCACGCGCAGGTGATAACCCAACAAAAATTGCTCTGACAATTCTTGGTGGAGACATGGACGAATGCTGGACCTACGCTCAAATCGAAGCCGCCATTCGTGGTACTGCGACAGGGCTTTTGGCAACTGGATTGGTTTTGGGTGACCGCGTTCTTTTACGCCTTGGCAACACTCCAGAATTTGCAATCGCATTTCTGGCCTGTATTGCTGTTGATTTAATACCTGTACCAACCTCGTCGCAGCTCTCATTAAGTGAAATTACAGAAATTACGTTTGATCTTGCACCAAAAGCTATTATTGCATCTGGCGACATTACGCTTCCTGATCACGCAGCATCCGTAATCACCATCGCAAAGCTCACCAGTTTTTACAGTCTGCCACCAGTAGATTTTGTCTATGGCGACCCAAATCGCGCTGCCTATATTATCTTCACATCAGGTACATCAGGCACACCGCGCGGTGTGATCCATGCGCATCGCGCAATTTGGGCACGGCGTATGATGCATGAAGGCTGGTACGGGTTGACTCAATATGACCGTGTTTTGCACGCAGGTGCTTTTAATTGGACCTACACGCTTGGGACTGGGTTGATGGACCCTTGGACGTTGGGCGCAACTGCCTTGATCCCCGCTGCGAACACGCCACTCATTAGGATTCCCACACTTCTGGCACAATACAAAGCGACAATTTTTGCAGCAGCACCAGGAATTTACCGACAACTTATTAAGTTGGGTATTAAACCCATACCGACTCTTCAACACGCATTATCAGCAGGTGAAAAACTACCTGAAACTACCCGTGCCGCATGGATTGCTACAACCAATACCCCAATTTTTGAAGCTTATGGCATGTCCGAATGTTCAACTTTCATATCTGGCAGTCCTTCACAACCTGCAGACATCGGCACCCTTGGCTATCCACAGTTGGGTCGCCGTGTCGCTTTGCTCGATGAAAAAGGCAGATCATCTCATATAGGGCAAATCGCGGTTCATAAATCTGATCCTGGCCTTATGTTGAGCTACTTAAACGCGCCAAAAGATACTGCTGAAAGATTCAGTGCTGACTGGTTCCTAACAGGCGATATTGGCCGCCGCCTTCCCTCTGGGGCTATAGTCTATCAGGGCCGCGTCGACGACATGATGAACGCAGGCGGTTATCGAGTTTCACCGATTGAGGTTGAAACGGCCCTAGCACAGTTTCCCGGCATTCATGAAGCAGCCGCTGTCGAATTGTGTGTCAAGTCCGACGTGTCAGTGATTGCCGTCTTTTACACCAGCGCAAATGTGTTAGCAGAAAGTGAACTAGTTGCGCATTGCGCTGCCCACCTTGCTCGTTACAAATGCCCACGCATTTTTATTCGTTGCGAAGCATTGCCCCGCGGGGCTAACAATAAACTCCTGCGCCGTGCGCTCAGGTCAGAATGGGAGGCCGAGCATGGTCAAACTTGATATTATTTCCGATCCGATTTGCCCGTGGTGTTATATTGGCAAAACGAACCTTGACCGTGCGCTTGAACAGATTCCAGATCATCCGTTCACAATTGAATGGCATCCGTTTCAGTTAAACCCAACCATGAAACCCGAAGGAATGGATCGTCGCGCCTACCTTGAAGGTAAGTTTGGCGGCAAAGACGCTGCAGTCAAAGCCTACGCACCTGTTTTGCAGGCTGCTGAAGTTGCTGGACTTATGATTGATTTTGCGGGCATGAAACGCACACCTAATACGATAGACGCACACCGCTTGATCCACTGGGCAGGAATTGAACAGCGCCAACCTTTTGTCGTTCAACGCTTGTTTGAAGCGTATTTTCGCGATGCGCGGGACATTGGTGATCGTGACGTCTTGCTCGACATTGCAGACGGGTGCGAAATGGATGCAGGTGTGATAGGCAAACTCTTAGATTCCGACGCAGACATTGAAGACATGCAAAACCGCGATGCTCACAGCCGTGAAATGGGGGTTTCTTCAGTACCAACTTTCATCGTAGCTAACCAACATGCGGTCCCTGGTTCGCAGCCTACTGAAATGTGGGTTAAAGTCATGGGTGAGATCATGCAGCAAATTGAGGCTGCCAAGTGATAAACTTAAGAAAAATGCAAATCCGCGCGCCAACGAATGCTTTGGGCCAAGTCGAATTTGTAGCTCTTATTGCGATGCTTACAGCAAGTGTCGCATTTTCGATCGACGCCATGCTACCTGCCCTGCCCAACATTGGCGAAGATTTATCACCTGGCAGCCTCAACCGTGCACAACTTATCATAACCAGTTTCGTGCTAGGCATGGGCCTCGGTACTTTTATTACCGGCCCATTGGCTGATCGCTTTGGGCGAAAGACTGTTATTCTATGGGGTGCAATTCTTTATGTATGCGCCACGGCTTTTGCTTTTTTCACCACGACCCTGGAAACCATGTTGGCTGCTCGTGTCTTGATGGGACTTGGTGCATCTGCACCGCGCGTGGTTGCAATGGCGCTGGTCCGCGATCTGTATTCCGGGCGCGAGATGGCGCGGATCATGTCTTTTGTTATGCTTGTCTTTTCACTTGTACCCGCTCTTGCCCCGACGTTAGGTGCAGGAATTATTGCTTTTTCCAACTGGCGCAGCATTTTTATCGCCTTCGCCATATTTATGACCCTAATTACCTGTTGGCTGATGTTACGCCAACCCGAAACCCTCGCCACCGAAAACCGTCGCCCACTTAGTATCACCAACCTCTTGTCCGCTGTACGCGAGGTCTACATTCACCCGACTGCGCGCCTAGCAACTTTTGTGCAAACACTCAGCATGGGGATGCTGTTTTCTGTGCTGAGCTCAACACAACAAGTGTTTGATCAAACCTACGGTCAAGGCGATACATTTCATTTGTGGTTTGGTGGTATCGCTATTTTTGCAGCGTCAGCATCAATTATCAACGCCCGCCTAGTGGGAAGGCTGGGAATGCGCCCAATCATCAAGACGATGATGTTGGCGCAAATATTTATGTCGTCAGGCATAATTTTTGTTGTGATGCTTGAGCTGCCAAATCATATCGAACTTTTATTTTATGCAATTTGGACCATTTCGGTATTTTTCCAAGCTGGGCTAACATTGGGCAATCTCAACGCTTTAGCAATGGAACCAATGGGTCACATCGCAGGATCCGCTGCATCCGTGGTAACTGCTACTGCAACAGTGGGCGCAGCAATTATCGCAATTCCAGTTGGCCTTAGTTTTGATGGTACACCACTCCCCCTCACAATAAGCATTTTTTTTGCTGCCTGCCTCGCTTTGTGGCTCACCACAATGATACGACGCGACAGTGATTAAAACGCTTATTTTTAAACTTTCATAGCCTCTTTTACTTTTCCAGCCAGATCTCGTGCAATGGCAAAAGCGCCTTGAATTTTCAGACGGTCCGTGCCCCAATCACGACGAATAATGATTTTATTATCCTTCACCTTGGCCTGCCCACCCTGGTCTTCAATGAATTCCACCAAGCCTACGGGTGAGATAAATTTGTCGTTGTGGAACCTCAATACTGCGCCCTTTGGCCCTGCATCAAGTTGCTTAATCCCAGCTTTTTTGCACATCGCCTTGATCCGCACTACCAACATCAAGGTATTAACCTCTTTGGGCAATGTTCCAAAACGATCGATCAATTCAGCTGCAAAGCCTTCCAATTCAACTTTTGTCGTTAGGTTAGAAAGCCGGCGATACAGCCCTAAACGTACATCTAAATCAGGCACGTAAGCCTCAGGAATAAGCACTGGCACGCCAAGGTTAATCTGCGGTGCCCACTGTCCGTCTTCGACCAACGTCACTTCGCCAGACCGAATTTTAGCGATCTGCTCTTCAAGCATAGATTGATACAATTCATAGCCAACTTCACGCATTTGGCCTGACTGTTCTTCACCCAGAAGGTTGCCTGCACCGCGAATATCCAAATCTTGTGATGCTAACGTAAATCCAGCACCAAGCGTGTCAATAGACCCCAAAACGCGCAGTCGCTTTTCAGCCTGCGTTGTCAGTTTCTGGCGTGGTTTGTAGGTCAAGTAAGCATAGGCCCGCGCCTTAGATCGGCCCACCCGTCCTCGAATTTGGTACAATTGCGCCAAACCAAACATATCTGCACGATGTACGATCATTGTGTTAGCTGTGGGGATGTCTAAACCGCTTTCAACGATCGACGTCGCTAGCAAAACGTCATATTTTCCATCATAAAACGCATTCATCCTGTCGTCTAGTTCTCCGGCAGCCATCTGACCGTTCGCAGTCACAAAACTGACTTCTGGAATTTCGTCGCGAATGAAAGACTCAATATCAGGTAAGTCGGAAACCCTTGGCACTACAAAGAACGACTGGCCACCACGATAGTGCTCACGCAACAATGCCTCTCGGATCGTAACGGTGTCGAATTCACTAACATAGGTCCGTATTGCCAATCGATCGACAGGTGGCGTGCCGATAATACTGAGTTCACGAACTCCGGAAAGTGACAATTGCAATGTGCGAGGGATCGGTGTTGCGGTTAAAGTTAATACATGAATGTCTGTGCGCATCTGTTTGAGGCGTTCTTTGTGCTGCACTCCAAAGTGTTGCTCTTCGTCAATTACGAGAAGTCCAAGGTCTTTAAAATTAACACTTTTGGCCAACAGCGCGTGGGTTCCAATAACTATATCCACTGTACCTTTGGCCATACCGTCTTTTGTCAGCGCGGCCTCTTTTGCACTAACAAAGCGTGATAACGTTTTGACAATAATTGGAAATCCGCGAAACCGTTCAACAAAGCCCTTGTAGTGTTGACGCGCCAAAAGTGTCGTGGGCGCTACAATTGCCACCTGAACGCCAGACATTGCAGCTACAAAGGCAGCTCGAATGGCTACTTCGGTTTTTCCAAACCCAACATCACCGCAGACCAGCCGGTCCATCGGTTTACCTGACCCCAAATCGTCAAGGACATCGTTAATAGCTTGCATTTGATCATCAGTTTCTTCGTAAGGGAACCTTGTTAAAAACTGTTCCCACATGTCTTCAGGTGGTGTTAATGCAGGCGCTGTGCGCAATTCACGTTCGGCAGCCACGCGGATTAGACGTTCGGCCATCTCGCGGATACGCGCTTTGAGTTTAGCCTTCTTTGCCTGCCATGCACCACCGCCCAACTTGTCAAGTAGACCAACTTCATGTCCATAGCGCGACAGCAACTCAATATTCTCAACCGGTAGATAAAGCTTTGAGCTCTCTGCATATTCTAACAACAGGCATTCGTGAGCCGCGCCTGCAGCCGTCACGACCTCAAGTCCAAGGTAGCGGCCAACACCGTGATCCACATGGACTACCAAATCACCAGGTGTCAGGCTTTGTGTTTCGGTCAAAAAATTCTCAGCGCGGCGTTTGCGTTTAGTCTGACGTATCAGGCGATCCCCCAACACGTCCTGTTCGGACACCACGCACAGTCCACTCGACTCAAACCCATGCTCAAGCGCCCAAACTGCGAAATACAGACCACGCTTTCCTACACGGGAAAAGTTGCTTACCGGAATGTTTTCAGCAATACCTTCGTCTTGAATCAACCCCATGAGACGTTCGCGCGAACCTTCTGAATAGGACGCAAGCACAACTGGCCCAAGTTCCAGCTTAGCCTTAAGGTGATCTGCCAACATTTTAAAAAGACTTACACTTTCCTGTTGACGTTCCGGTGCAAAATTGCGCCCAATTCGCCCGCCTGCATCAATCACGCCCGGCCCAGTGGCCTGTGGCAGCGCGCCAAGTTGCATAGTGCGAAAATCACTCAATGCCGCGTCCCACGCCGGACCATCTAGATATAATCCGCTGGGAGCTGCCGGCTTATACACGGAATCCATCCGGCCTTTTGCCAACATAGCTTCACGGCGCGCATCGTATTGATCATCTATTGAAATCCAACGCGCATCACGTTGGGCAGCGTTCTGTTCATCCAGCGTGACAGTAGCACCTGTTAGATAATCAAAAAGTGTCTCAAGCTCAGAATGGAAAAAACCCATCCAATGCTCAACGCCAGCATATTTTTTGCCAGCTGATACCGCTTCGTATAATGGATCATCCGTACCCGCTGCACCAAATTCAAGACGATAGTTTTGACGAAAACGCGTGATTGCCGCGTCATCTAAAATCACTTCAGATACAGGCGCGAGTTCAACTATATCTAAAGTTTCCGTTGTACGCTGCGTCGCGGGATCAAAGCGACGCGCACCCTCAAGATCATCGCCAAACAGATCTAAACGTACTGGGCCAACCTGCCCTGGCGGATAGATATCAATAATGCCACCCCTTACAGCATAATCACCTGGTTCGGTCACCGTTGGCGCCTGCGTAAAACCCATGCGCACTAAAAAAGCGCGCAATGCAGCCTCATCGATACGGTGGCCGACGCGAGCGGAAAATGCGGCTTCGCGCAAAACAGACCGGGCAGGTACTTTTTGGGTGGCGGCGTTCAAGGTCGTTAGCAAGACGAACCGGTCAGGCATGCCGTGTGCAAGACCAGCCAAAACTGCCATTCGGGTGGCTGACACGTCGGCATTCGGAGATACGCGATCATAGGGAAGGCAATCCCAACTGGGAAAAACCAAAACAGGCATTTCTGGTGAAAAAAACGCTAGTGCTGCGCGCATCGCCTCAACTCGTTTGTCATCACGGCAAATATGTACAACCGGAACATCCGCGGCCTCTGCCAAGATTAAGCGTGCGTCAAAACCTTCAGGCGCTCCGGCGACGGTAACGTGTTTGCGGTTGGGAACGGATTTGGTATGTAATTTCATCATAGAAACCGAACTACTGTCCGAATGCTCAGTGTCAACAGATAGAGGTTAAATTAAAAGCCCAAACCAACTGACAAATTTTGATACATTCCGTACATTGCTGTTATGAAAATCGAAACCATACCAATAAACTGCGTCATAACGCGATGCTTGGACAATCGCGCACAAAGCACCTCACCCTCGGGTTGCTCACGGGCTATGATCTGGGACGTCGATAGGCTTAGCCCGCCAACGAATGTCAGCGGAAACGTCAACAAAAACACCGCTTGCGCAAACTCCACGTCATAAGCAAATGCTAAAATCGCAAGTGACGAAAGCAAAAACGCAAAAAATGTTAACAAAACTAGCCCTGACACCTGCCAAATATAGAGCAACCGGTTTACGTTAATTTGCACAATAGCATGTAAGTCAATTTCTGCCTGCCCGCCAAGCTTGCGGGCCTTTTGGATCATGTCAAATGGTACGCCTAAAACCCAATGGCTAACAGATGACCATAAAACGGCGAGTGATATCCAGAACCAAAGGTTGCTGAATGATCGCATATCGATGACTTTAAAAATGGTATTGGTCCAGTCCACTAGCAACAGCCTTATATTTTATCATAATGTAACGGTGAGTTGCGATAATGCCCAGACTTGTGATGCACGCATTTTCATGGCAATTAATTTGTGTTACTTGAAAGGCCCGTTCCATGACGCTCTCATTAAATTCTAAATTTCCCCCGGTCCAGTCAACCCGTCTGCGCCGGCTACGTGCCACTCCGGCGCTGCGATCAATGGTCTGTGAAAACGTGCTGTTGCCCAGTGACTTTATCTGGCCAGTCTTTGTTATGGATGGCACCAATGCCGAAGAACCAATTACTTCCATGCCCGGAGTAATGCGCCGAACAGTAGATCGCATTGGCGCAGCGGCAAAGGACGCTTACGCTCTTGGTATCCCAGCAATCTGCGTCTTTCCTCACACAAATATGCAAAACCGAACTAAAGATTGCGCGCTCGCATGGTCGCCAGAAAACGTCGCCAACCGTGCTATAAGGGCAATCAAAGATGCAGTACCCGACATGGTAGTAATGACCGACATTGCACTAGATCCCTATAATATTAATGGCCACGATGGATTTGTCGAAAATGGTGAAATTGTTAATGACCGCACTGTTGAAGCACTTGTTAAAATGGCGTTGACCCAAGTGGAATGTGGCGCAGATATTCTTGGTCCTTCCGACATGATGGACGGTCGTATCGGGGCCATTCGGTCAGCGTTGGAATCTCATGCGCACCCCAATGTGATTATCCTGAGTTACACAGCGAAGTATGCGTCAGCTTTTTATGGACCTTTTCGTGACGCTGTTGGCGCATCAACTGCACTAACCGGCGACAAAAAAACCTATCAAATGGACCCCGCTAATTCAGAAGAAGCCATGCGTCTTGTCGCGCGAGATCTTAACGAGGGTGCGGATATGATCATGGTCAAACCGGGCATGCCCTACCTTGATATTGTGCGCCGCGTGAAAACAGAATTCAGCGTTCCCACGTTCGCCTACCAAGTGTCGGGCGAATACGCGATGATCGTTGCGGCGGCGCAAAATGGATGGCTTGATCATGACAGTGTAATGATGGAATCGCTTTTGGCGTTTAAACGAGCGGGTGCCGATGGCATTTTGACGTATTTTGCGCCTGCAGCTGCCAAACTTTTAAACAGTTAAATTTTGTTCCCATGCATCTCGCTGCTGACAGATCGAAAATTAAAGTTTAAAGCGTACCCAACAGATAATCCCTGACACAAATATTACGAGGCAATTATGACATTTATTTCAAGACGTAATTTTACACTTAGCGCCTTAGTGACTACGACTTTGTCCGCATGCAGCAATGGAATCGGTAGCAGCGGCGCGTCCGTAATTGACTCCCGCGCAGATAATACGCTGTCGTTTATGTACGGTAATTATCCAGGCACAAACGATTTGGCTGGTAAATCAAGTGGTATGTTGATCATGCCTGTTGTTACCGAAGCAGGCTTTGGCATTGGTGGATCTTACGGACGTGGAGTGCTTCGCATCGGCCAAACAACAGTTGATTACTACTCTACTACCGCTGCAAGCGCTGGCCTGCAAATTGGTGCACAGCAATATTCTACAGTTCTATTTTTTATGACACAAGAATCTTTGACAGACTTCCGTAGTGCAAGTGGCTGGGCTGTGGGCGCTGATATTGAATACGCACTTAATTCTACTGGTGAAACACTGCGTGCAGAAACAACAACATCGCTCGCACCGATTATTGCAGTAGTTTTTGCACAAGCTGGTTTTCGTGCAGGTGCAACGATTGAAGGCACTAAATATTCGCGTATCATTCCATAATTCGACTGCCGGAGTGTCAGGTATTTTATTAAACTTATTTGGGATAGCAATGATTAAATTTTAAATTGCACTTGCGCATACTCACGTAATTCAAGTGTTTAGTAGAAGGTGCCTGTTGGTCGCTACTGGACCTACAACATTTTGGTGGGAAAGTTGCCTGAGAGAGCATTTTATTACCCACTCAAGTGTTTCCTGACATCCTGCACCATTTCGAATTCGGAAAAAAATCGCAAAGTTTTATAAATTACCATTGTCTGCGCTTGATATCAACTCATTAGCTGGGCGTGCTTTGTAAAAATTTACTTTTTGTCGTTGGGGCGCTTGCAGGGCAAACGGCGCATTGGATTTAATGACTAGACTGAGTGGATCAAAATTGATTTTTATAAATTCGAAGATTTTGCATGGTTGTTGATCAATGTATCCATATCGTTAGAAATAGACCCTGTCCACAAAAACGCTGACGCACATCACACGCGATGCATCCCTGTCAGATAAAATAGCAATCGCCAATATTTTATGGGAGTGACAAAAAAATTGAATACAATAAAATTAAAAAACACTTTTACCAGCTGTTAAGACATATTGAAATTCAACCTTGTCATGACATATCCGCACTTGGGTGCATGACTAATGAGTAATTAAGCGTATTTTGCACAACGCCACCCTGAGATATTACAGCTTTCGATTTTGATTAAAACAAATCATATAAATGTCTGAGATGTCCCTAACGTTATAGAACCTCTCTTAAAGTGTATAAACTTACACCGCAGCTGTCTTCGTCTGGTTTAGGAGCACAGTTATCAAAAAATTAAACATGGGGGATAACTTCTATCAATATTTCGTTCGCACATTTTAATTTTTGGCCTTAGAAAGAGAGGCCGTGCAAAAAATCGAGTAAAAAAAGGGACTTTTTTAATTTTATATAAACTAATTTGAATGATTAAATTTATTGTCGCGCACATATACCACATAAGTGGTACCGGTGGCCGGACTCGAACCGGCACGATGTCACCATCGGGGGATTTTGAATCCCCTGCGTCTACCATTCCGCCACACCGGCATACGCGACGAGCAGCGAATACCCCCCGCCCTGCGCGGCGTCAACGGGCATAACGCAACTTTGTGTTAATTAAAATTTGTTGATTTTAAATGTATTGTGGGCTGTTATTTGCGATATATTAATATTATTTTAAAACAGTCGTTACAAGTGATCTGCTCAACCATGCAAAAAAATTTGCGACTGCATTGAGTGATCCACGTTCAAATGAAGCATGTCGTTACAAATTTAGAATTCCTCATTACCATCCGAACAGTCAAACATTCCGCCTTGTTTCGTACGCGATCACAACTCGACTGCTCAGTATCTTAAGGCAACACTAATGTTGGAGCGAGACCAATTGCACTATAATTCAAATCTACAAATCAAATTGTGTCAAACCCAAATTGTATATTTTCTCTGTTATTTTATCTAAATGCTTTCCTTGCGTTGTTAAGGTTGACCCTGTGGCCGACCTCTGGCCTAACAAACAAAACAAACGAGCAGTTCCATATGATCCGTAATCTTTACAACTGGACTCTGTCCCTCGCGCACTCTCCGTATGCGCTATGGGCACTTGCAGTTGTCGCATTTATTGAAAGTTCAGTGTTCCCGATCCCGCCTGATTTAATGATGATTCCCATGATCATCGCCATCCCACGCCGTGCGTTCCTGATCGCTGGCGTGGCGACTGTTGCGTCAGTACTTGGCGGATTGCTCGGCTACATCATCGGTGTGTTCGCCTTTGATTCTGTTGGTCAGCCGATCCTAGAGGCCCTCGGCAAAGCACATTCAATGGAAGAATTTAGCACGCAGTTTAACGATATGGGCTTCTGGGCCGTGCTGATCGCAGGCATCACACCATTCCCCTATAAGGTTATTACAATTATGTCCGGCTGGACTGCGATGCCCCTTGGTACTTTTATTGTAACATCAATCCTCGCACGTGCACTGCGGTTCTTTATTATCGCAACATTGTTGTGGAAATTCGGCGAGCCAATCCGCGCTTTTATCGAAAAGCGTCTCGGCCTCGTGTTCACAGCATTTTGTGTTGTGCTTGTTGGTGCTTTCTTCTTAGTTCGCTACTTATGACCAAATCCAAATATATCACAATTGCTGCCTTTGGCAGCTTTGCCCTTATCGCTAGCGCATTTGCATTCCAGTTCCTTGGGTACGCGCCGTGCAAAATGTGTCTTTGGCAACGTTACCCCCACGTCATCGCCATCATTATTGGCATGCTGGCTTTGGTCCTAAATCGGCTACAAACTCAACTCGCAATACTTGGCAGCTCCGCTGCGTTGACCACTGGCGCAATCGGTGTGTATCATACGGGCGTAGAACGTGATTGGTGGGAAGGTCCCACAAGCTGTTCAGGGTCTGGCATCCTGGATCCCAACAACCTTCTCAGCACTGACATCTCATCCCTTGTTATGTGCGATGATGTAGTTTGGTCGCTAATGGGCCTGTCGATGGCATCTTTTAACGCCCTGTTCTCCTTCGCATTAGTTGGCATCTGGATAGCCGCCGCACGCCGCTAAACCTTGTCCGGCTTTCTCAATGTTTTTATTTTAACAATATCTTTGGTGCCCACCTGAATAGGTAGCGCCTTCTTAATCTGGTTTTCAAAGCAAATTCGATCTTACATTCTAACGCCCAGCTCTCCTTGTAGACAAAAGTAAACTTGTTTCCGAGCGTGTGACACCATCCATGCGCCGCACAAAAAATAGGACATCGTCCAAAGCATCCAGTGTCCCTGTGCCGATCTCAACAATCAAATCCCACGTGCCATTTGTTGAATGTACCGCCTGCACTTCAATCATTGCTGAAAGTGCGCGCATGACCTTTTCGGTGCCGCGCCCCTCAATTCCCAACATCATTAAGCCCCTCACGGCGTGCGCCGCAACATCGGCGTGAGTCAAAACCGTAAACCCCACAATCTCTCCCGATACACGCAACCGATCCATCCGTGCTTTGATTGTCGCCCGCGTAACACCCAAATCAGCACTCAGCTCTGATACAGCCGCACGCCCATCACGCTTTAAAGCTTGCACCAGTTTAATGTCCAAATTGTCCATAAACCATATCCATTTTATTTAATTATCACACAAATTGTACAATGCGCTGGCTTCCTCTGCACCACAATCCCCGCAATGATGTATTTAACCAGACAGGAGCCATCATATGATCCCGCAAAACATCATTCTCATAGGTGCACCAGTAGATAGTGGTAAGGACCGTAAAGGCTGTATTATGGGGCCTGACGCCTACCGTACCGCCCGGTTAGACGATATCCTGACAGATCTTGGGCATTCAGTGACCGACCTTGGAAATCTCACGCCACAAAACACTGATATCCCTGAACACGACAACCTGATCGCCCTTCCCCAAACTGTTGGCTGGACGCGTACTCTGAACAAAGCCGCCAAAGACGCAGCTCCCAAAGGTCTGCCTATCTTTTTGGGTGGTGACCATTCCCTTGCTCTTGGGTCTGTCACTGGAATAGCAGATTACGCGGCAAGCATCGGCAAACCGCTGTTTGTTCTGTGGCTTGATGCACACAGCGATTTTCACACGCCACAATCAACAGCAAGTGGCAACTTGCACGGCACACCGGTCGCATATCTTAGCGGCCAAGGTGGATTTGATGACTTTCCAATTGTCGCCAATCCCGTTCCAACAGAAAATATCTGTATGATTGGCTTACGTTCTGTCGATCCTGCTGAACACGCTGCTCTCGCTAATACATATGTTGAAATCGCCGACATGCGCGCCATCGACGAAGGTGGTGTGCGCGCACCATTGGCAGAATTCCTCACCAAAGTGGTCGCCGCGGACGGCCTACTACATGTGTCACTCGACGTTGATTTTCTTGACCCAAACATTGCACCCGCCGTTGGCACAACCGTCCCGGGTGGTGCGACATTACGTGAAGCGCACCTGGTGATGGAACTACTGCACGACAGCACGCGTGTCACCTCGCTCGATCTCGTTGAACTCAATCCATTTATGGACGAGCGTGGCAAAACTGCTTCTCTTATGGTCGATCTCACCGCGTCCCTGATGGGCCGCCGCGTGTTTGACCGTCCAACACGTTCATTTTCGTAATGTTTTATTACTCCATTCGCTGAAGGAAATTTATTATGTTAACACCATCAAAAAAAGCGCTCGTGCCTTTTATTTCTGTTGAAAATATGATGCGTCTGGTCAATGCTAATGGTCTTCCTACCATGCTGATCCGCATTAGTGATGCCATTAAAGAAGACTTCTTGCGCTGGGACGAGTTTGATAAAACCTCGCGCTTGGCATCGCATTCAGATGTTGGCGTGATTGAACTAATGCCAACATCGGACAGCGAACTTTACGGCTTTAAATATGTGAACGGTCATCCAAAAAACACCGCAGAAGGCCTGCAGACTGTCACCGCTTTCGGTTTACTCGCAGATGTTAAATCGGGCTATCCAGTATTGTTGTCGGAAATGACCCTACTCACCGCACTTCGCACAGCAGCTATGTCAGCACTAGCCGCTAAACACCTCGCCCCTAAAGGCGCCACGACCATGGCTATGATAGGCAACGGTGCACAATCTGAGTTCCAATGTCGTGCGTTTCAGGCTATTTGCGGTATCACTGATGTGCGCCTCTATGACATCGATCCAGCCACCACTAAAAAATGCGCGGCCAATCTGGAAAGCAGCGGTTTGAACGTCACATCCTGCATAACGCCCCAAGATGCAGTCTCTGGCGCGCAAATAATTACTACCTGTACCGCAGATAAACAAAACGCAACTGTTCTGACCGACAACATGGTTGGCTTGGGTGTGCATATTAATGCTATCGGCGGTGACTGCCCAGGTAAAACAGAACTGCACTCAGACATCTTGTATCGGTCTGATATTTTTGTAGAATATCCACTTCAAACCCGCATTGAAGGTGAAATTCAGGCCCTCGATATCCACCACCCCATTGTTGAACTGCACGACGTCTTCGCAGGTCGCCACGTTGGGCGCATCGACAATAAACAGATTACCTTGTTTGACAGCGTTGGTTTCGCCATTGAAGATTTTTCTGCCCTGCGCTGCGTCAAAGATGCCATCAAAGGCACTGACTTTTTTGAACCCCTCGACATGCTGGCCGATCCGGACGATCCTCGCGATCTTTACGGTATGTTAAACCGCGCAAAATAATGCGCCTACGTTGATATCTTTACTTCATAATATCATGATAAAATGTGGTATTAGTCTCCAGAAAATGTCTCTTATAATCGGATCAGCGTAACCCAATCGAAAAGCCTCGTTGCACCCCATACCTAGCCTCTGATATGAATTACAAAACAATATATAGCACGGCGCTGCGTGCGTCGATTCTAGGCAGGCGGATTACATGAATAATAAACCAGAAGCTCCAGAAAATACTGAAGAAATGCCGCCAGAACGGCCCATTTACGACGGTCCGCAAATCTCCATCACTGCTGAGATGAAAACGTCTTATCTTGACTACGCCATGTCGGTAATCGTCAGCCGTGCTATTCCAGACCTTCGTGATGGTCTTAAACCGGTGCATCGCCGGATACTTTATGCGATGTACGAGGCTGGAAACACACATGACAAAGCCTACCGTAAATCTGCCCGCGCAGTTGGCGATGTAATGGGTAAATACCACCCGCACGGTGACAGCGCTATTTATGATGCTCTGGCGCGTATGGCGCAGGATTTTTCAATGTCGTTGCCACTTTTGGACGGTCAGGGAAACTTTGGATCTATGGACGGCGACAACCCAGCCGCGATGCGCTACACCGAAGTTCGCATGGATAAACCAGCAGCCTACATGCTGGCTGACATCGACAAAGATACGGTTGATTTTCAGGACAATTACGATGGCAAAGACCGCGAACCAACAGTCCTGCCATCGCGTTTCCCTAACATGCTGGTCAATGGTGCTGGCGGTATTGCCGTCGGCATGGCCACAAACATCCCACCACACAATTTGGGCGAAGTTATCGATGCCTGCCTAGGTCTGATTGAGGATCCTGACCTAACTTCGGAAGACTTGATCGAATACATACCTGGTCCCGATTTCCCAACCGGTGGTATCATGCTGGGCCGAACTGGTGCGCGCAAAGCATACCTTGAAGGTCGTGGCAGCGTCATCACCCGCGCCAAAACACACACAGAAGAAATACGCAAAGATCGCTTTGCGATTATCATCAGTGAAATTCCTTACCAGGTTAACAAGTCTACTATGATAGATCGCATCGCTGAAGCAGCGCGCGACAAAAAAATTGAAGGCATTTCCCACGTACAGGATGAATCTGATCGCAATGGTGTCCGGGTGGTGATCGAACTCAAGCGCGACGCAACGGCCGAAGTCGTGCTAAACCAGTTGTTTCGATTCACCCCTATGCAGACCTATTTTGGTTGTAACATGTTGGCCCTAAATGGCGGCCGCCCTGAAACGCTGACATTGCGGCGTTTCCTAACGTCTTTCCTAGATTTTCGCGAAGATGTCGTGGTCCGTCGCACCGCCTTTGAACTCAACAAAGCCCGCGACCGTGCCCACGTTTTGTGTGGCCTCGCCGTAGCGGTCAGCAATGTCGATGAAGTTGTTGCAACCATCCGCGCCTCTGCTGACGCGCCATCCGCGCGCGCCGCCTTGATGACCCGAGCGTGGCCTGCCGAAGAAATCCTTCCGTTTATTTTGCTAATAGATGATCCGACTCATCCGGCCAATGTAGACGGCACCTATAACCTATCCGAAATTCAAGCCCGAGCCATTCTTGAGTTGCGTCTGCAACGACTGACGCAAATTGGCGTCAAAGAAGTGACCGACGAGCTAGAAGAGCTGGCTAAAAAGATCAAAGAATATTTGGTGATCCTTGGATCACGTGAACGGATCATGCAGATAATCCGAGATGAATTGGCAGAGTGTAAGACATTGTTTGCAGTGCCCCGGCGAACCCAAATCGTTGACTGGTCCGGTGATATGGAAGACGAAGACCTGATAGAATCTCAGGACATGGTCGTTACCGTGACCGAAACTGGATACATTAAACGTACCGCTTTGGTTGACTTTCGTGCACAAAAGCGCGGCGGCAAAGGCGTATCGGGAGGTAGCCTGAAGGAGGACGACGTAGTCACTACTCTATTCGTTGCCAACACCCACACCCAGCTGTTGTTCTTCACGACCGACGGCATGGTCTACAAACTAAAAACATGGCGCTTGCCCCAAGGATCGCGCACTTCCAAGGGCAAGGCGATAGTTAATATCCTACCGATCCCAACTGGCGTATCCATTGCTGCTATCATGCCAGTCGACCGTGATGAAAAAGACTGGGATGACCTTCAAATTGTCTTTGCGACCTCAGCTGGTACCGTGCGCCGCAATAAGCTGTCTGATTTTACCAAAGTTATGCGCAACGGTAAGATTGCAATGAAGTTTGAGGGTGAAAACAAAAGCGTTCAGCTTATCAACGCGCGTATCTGTTCAGATGATGACGATGTTATGCTAGTCACAAATTCTGGTCGTGCGATCCGCTTTGCCTCTACTGATGTTAGAGTCTTCAACTCACGCGCCTCTCTTGGAGTGCGAGGCATCCGCCTGAAAGGCGATGATAAAATTGTGTCAATGTCTGTAATCCGTCACTTCGTGGCCGAAGCCGACGAGCGCGCCGCTTACCTTAAAATGCGCCGTGCTATGGCGGGTCTGGCCGATGATGCAGAAATCGAAGACGAAGATGTACCTGCAGGCAACATTTCTCAGGAACGCTACGCCGAAATGTCGGCTGCAGAAAACCTGATCCTGACCATCACGGCTGGTGGTTCTGGCAAATTGTCATCTTCCCACGATTATCCCTTGCGCGGACGTGGTGGCATGGGTGTGACTTCTATGGATAAAGCTATGCGAGGCGGCGAAATCGTGGCATCATTCCCAGTGGAAATGGATGACCAGATTATGCTAGCTACATCCAAGGGCCAATCGATCCGTGTTCCAGTTGAAGGAATCTCATTCCGTTCACGTTCAGCTGGTGGCGTCAAAGTCTTCAATACTGGCAAAAATGAAATAGTCGTATCGGTCGCCTATATTGCTGATCAAGCGGAAGATACCTCTGAGGATAGCAACGTTGATATCGCTACTTCACCAGAAGAGTAAAACTTTGTAGTTTTCTTAAATGGCATCCGATACAATATAAAAATGATAAGGCCTGTGTAATGCGCAGGCCTTTTTTTTGTGATCTACAGTCAAGCTGTGTTATATCACTCGTGCATGTGTTGAGTTCAAAATTTGCTAAGCAATATTCTCCCCTTTTCAAGTTGGACGTGACAGCCTATCCCCCCTAATATGAATAACATATTACACATTATTGGCGGCGGTATGGCCGGATCTGAAGCAGCTTGGCAGGCGGCCAATCTTGGCCAAAAGGTCATCATCTACGAGATGCGGCCTAAGGTGGAAACCTTCGCACACCAGACGGGCAATCTGGCTGAAATGGTTTGTTCTAATTCATTTCGATCCGATGATGATGAACAGAACGCCGTGGGATTGTTGCATTGGGAAATGCGCACAGCTGGCGGGATCATCATGACAACTGCAGACAAACACAAGTTGCCAGCGGGAGGTGCGTTGGCTGTGGATCGTAATCTTTTTGCAAAAGCGGTTACAAATACATTAATTTCACACCCTAACATATCGGTTTCATACGAAGAAATTTCTTCTTTACCGGAAGATGGTCAGTGGATTATTGCTACAGGACCCCTGACATCCGGCAAATTAGCTAACGCAATTGCAAAAGAAACTGGTGCTGAAGCACTGGCATTTTTTGACGCAATTGCGCCAATCCTATATCATGATAGTATCGACATGACCAAAGCCTGGATGCAATCGCGCTACGACAAGGGTGATACAGTAGAAGAGCAAACAGCCTATCTTAACTGTCCAATGACCAAAGATGATTACGAGTCATTTATTGATGCCCTTCTCGCGGCAGATAAAGCCGAATTTAAAGAAGGAGAAACAGCAGGTTACTTTGATGGTTGTCTCCCTATTGAAGTTATGGCTGAACGTGGCCGCGAAACATTACGCTTTGGCCCGATGAAACCTGTCGGCCTGACCAATGAACACGACCCACAAAATAAACCATATGCAGTTGTGCAGTTGCGCCGCGACAATGCTTTGGGAACACTTTATAATATTGTTGGGTTCCAAACTAAGATGAAGTACAGTGCACAAACCGATGTATTTAAAACAATTCCTGGACTTGAGAATGCAAGTTTTGCCCGTCTTGGTGGGATTCATCGTAACACCTTCCTAAATTCTCCAACACTTCTTGATGGCCAGATGCGCCTTAAATCTAAACCAAATATCCGTTTTGCTGGCCAAATTACTGGAGTCGAAGGCTACGTGGAATCTGCCGCAATGGGTCTATTAGCAGGCCGTTTAGCTGTTGCTGAGATGCGTGGCGAAACATTAGGGTCCGTTCCTGACACCACGGCAACTGGCGCGCTTGTCACACATATAACTGGTGGCGCTGACGCCAAGACATTCCAACCAATGAACGTTAACTTTGGTCTTTTCCCCCCAGTTGAAGGCTTGAAAAGTGGTCGTCGTGGACGCAAAGATCGTTATAAAGCCTACACCGACCGAGCTAAAGTTGAATGGAAAAAATGGCTTGATCAAGATATACTAGACGAAAGCTGATTTTCTCTAATAGGCTGACAGTATGGCAAACCAATCCGGAAGGCGCTGATGATCACACGTTTCGCACCGTCACCTACGGGTCCGTTGCACCTTGGCCATGTCTATTCAGCACTTTTGGCGCATGATATGGTTGCGGCCGTTGGGGGGCAATTTCTCTTGCGAATTGAAGATATTGACCGCACACGTGCTCGTCCAGAGTGGGAGGTGCACATTCTAGAGGATCTGCGATGGCTTGGTCTGTCGTGGCCCCAACCTGTGATGCGCCAGTCAAATCAACTTGATCGCTACGGGGAGTCTCTTGATTGGTTGCAGTCGAACAATTACATCTTTTCCTGCAAATGTAGCCGTCGCGATGTAATTAATGCCTTAGCTGCTCCGCAGGAAGGTTCTGATGTCCCAACTGGCCCTGATGGTGTCATTTACCCCGGCACTTGCCGTATGAAGCATGCAACGTCATCGAAAGACCCTTCGTCCGAGGATGTTGCATTGCGACTTTCTATGTCATCGGCAGTTGGTCAGAATCTCTTTTCGTTCCACGAGACTGGACATGGCCCAAACGGAGAAACCGGCCTCATCAAATTTACAGCTCAGGACGCGATACGCAACATCGGAGATATAGTACTTTCACGGCGGGATATGGGAACATCCTATCATTTATCTGTCGTGCTGGATGACGCAGCGCAGGGTATTACTCATGTTGTTCGCGGCGAAGACTTGTTTGAGGCCACTAAAATTCACATAATATTGCAAAGGCTCATGGGTCTACCAACGCCAACTTACCATCATCATAGTTTGGTTCGGGATGATGCAGGCAAACGGTTGGCTAAACGTGATGATGCTTGCGCAATTGCAAAATACCGCGCCGAAGGTTTTAGCCCTAGTGATGTTCGCCGTATGGTCGGGCTCTAAGCTTGCGGCTTTATCAACTCTATCTCAACGTCAGACGTAACCGACGTGTAAAAACATGATCGTCGGTTCGTATGGCACGCTGGACCAATTTGACGCACAACAGCCAGCAAACAATCGCGATCACAATCCAAGCGCAAATCAATCAGTTCCTGCGTGTGACCTGACGTCTTTCCCTTGATCCACAAAGCTTGACGCGACCGCGACCAATACGTCACCTGTTTAGTTTTAAGTGTCTCAACCACAGCATCCAGATTCATCCATGCCATCATCAACACCTCTTTGGTATCGTGTTGTTGGGCAATACATGGAATTAATCCGTTGAAATCATACAATAAAGTATTGGGATCGAGAGACATCACAGGTTTCCTTTGGCAAATTAACACAAAGAGACTATCTATTTAAAACAATCGTAGAAAGCAAATTTTCATGACAACTGATACCGATCTGATTAATTTATATTCAACCCGAATTTTGGGTCTTGCGGCTGATATTCCCCATCGCACTCGGTTAAATTCACCTGATGGAACCGCTAAACGCCGCTCGCCCTTATGCGGTTCAACTGTTATTGTAGATTTGGCGTTGGAAGATGATAGGATAATCGGGTTTGGGCTAGATGTAAAAGCTTGTGCGCTCGGCCAAGCTTGTGCTGCTGTTGTCGGGCATAACATTGTTGGCCGATCCGAAGCCGAAGTTCAATCTGGACGTGATCAGCTCTTCGCTATGTTGAAATCTGGTGGGCCAACGCCTCTGGTTCCTTTTGACGGACTTGAAGTTCTTGGCCCTGCTTCTGAGTATAAAAATCGCCATGCATCAATTTTATTGGCATTTGATGCCACGCTTGACGCCTTTGTCGATGCGCGAACGACAACGCCTACCTAAACAATCAATCCCAAAAAAACTGCCACTTTCCGGGACAGTGGAAAGTGGCAGTAGGTCTGCTTCTCTTACGAAGTAAGTCTAATTTTAAGAATTTAGGGTTTAGATTTGAATGATGATATACAGGGTTGGTCAAAAACAGATTAACCGTTGGGACAGTGTATCTAAAAGTAACTTAACTAAACATTTGTTAAGAAAATAAATTAATTAAAATATGTTTGGTAGACTCAAAGCCGCAAAAAGCATCACAATGAGAGCAGTCATACCAATTGCATCTGCAATAATCGTATCTGACGACCGAACGATTACATTTTTGATTTCCTTGGTCATTTAACTTCTCCTTATATTTTTCAATATGTTTTCTCTTTGTTCTCATTTAATAGAACTTAATGCAAGAACTTTTAAAGAACAAAAGTGAACAAAGTAAGAAGTTAAAATTTAACCCACTGAAATTAAACGAATAGCTTTATCTTGTTCCATAAGCCACAAAAGAGTCCGTGCTGCCGTCCCGCGCGCTGTTTCAAGCCTTGGATCGTCCAATAACAGTTTTCGTGCGTCAGCTTGCGCTAGTGCCATTAGAGTTGTTTGTCGTTCCAGATCAGCAATCCGAAACCTCGGCAGTCCAGATTGCACAGTGCCAATCACATCCCCTGCACCACGCATCGCCAGATCTTCCTCAGAAATTTGAAAGCCATCTTCAGTTTTTCGCATTATTTCAAGTCGTTGGCGACCACTTTTGGACAGTGGCGATTGATACATCAACAAACAAGTCGATTTTGTTGACCCACGCCCGACCCGCCCACGCAGTTGGTGCAGTTGTGCCAATCCGAAACTCTCAGCACGTTCAATAACCATGATTGACGCGTTAGGCACGTTAACCCCTACTTCGATTACGGTGGTGGCGACCAAAACCTTGGTCTCGCCAGTTACAAAATCGCGCATCGCCGCGTCCTTGTTAGCCGGCGGCATTTGGCCGTGCACCAACCCAACAACATTTTCGCCCAATGCCGCGCGCAACCGTTTGAACCGATCTTCTGCGGCGGTCATATCGCTGACCTCAGATTCCTCAACCAACGGACAAACCCAGTAGCATTGCCGCCCCTCTGAGACCGCTATCCGTAACCGATCAATCACGTGGTCCATCTTTGATGTTGCCACCAATGCGGTTGTGACGGGGCTGCGACCGGGTGGTTTTTCATCTAAGACACTAACATCCATATCGCCGTATTGGGTCAAAGCCAATGATCGTGGGATGGGCGTAGCCGTCATGACCAGTACATCAACTGACGTGCCTTTTGCGCCAAGTTCCATGCGCTGCGCTACACCAAAACGGTGCTGTTCGTCGATGATAGCCAGCCGCAGATCGGCAAACACCACGTCTTTTTGGAACACTGCATGGGTGCCAACAAGGATGTGAATGTCGCCTAATGCCAGCGCCGCAAGTTTGGCCCGACGTTCACCACCTTTGTCACGACCAGTCAGCAATTCCAGCACTACGCCCGCGCCTTCGGCCAAGGGTTGCAGACCTTCAAGATGTTGACGCGCAAGGATTTCTGTTGGCGCCATCATCACACCCTGCCCGCCAGCTTCAACGGCATTTAATAAAGCCATTAGCGCCACTAGCGTTTTTCCGGATCCTACATCACCCTGCAGCAATCGGTTCATCCGATACGGTTGCGCCATGTTTTCCAAAATCTCGGCGGTCGCACGAACTTGGGCATCTGTGGGAGAAAACCCCAATTTGGCAAGTACTTTTACCTGCTTTATGCCATCACCAGACGTCACCTGTCCTTTTTCACGTCGCGCTTGGGAGCGGGCCACCGCCAGGGTCAATTGGTGGGCCAGAACCTCATCATAGGCTAAACGTTGCCGCGCGGCGGATGAAGAAGACAGTTCGACCAACGATAACGGACGGTGGGCCTGCGTTAACGCTGTGGACCAAGCAGGCCAACCTTCCCGCGCGCACAACGCAGCATCAATCCATTCCGGCAAATCGGGTGCCTGCTTTAAAAGGTCCGACGTAGACTTGAACATAGCCTTTTGTGTCATCGCCCCTGTTAACGAATAAACTGGTTCAAACAAAGGTATCTGTTCGGCCTTGTCCGGGGTCAAAATATGATCAGGGTGCACCATTTGATCTATTCCATCAAACATTTCCACTTTGCCGGACACAACGCGGCGCTGACCTGTCGGAAGCTGCTTGCGCAGATATTCACCATGACTACGAAAAAACACAAGCTGAAAAGTCGTGTTCTGATCTTCAACCGTAACGCGGTACGGACGGCCCCGACTGCTTGGGGATGTGTGTTGTCCTACCGTGACTTCGACGGTGCAAACTGCAGGTAAATGAACGTCCAAAATTGAATCGCGCCGACGCCTGTCAACACCCGAATGGGGCAGCGTAAACAACAAGTCGCGTGGCTTTTCAATTTGAGCGCTGATGAGTGCCTGCGCAGATTTTGGACCAATTCCATCAAGGGATTCGAGCCCACCAAAGAGTGGCCACAACACCTCAGGTCTGCCCGTTTTTTTTGGGGGAGATGCATTCATGTGTCTTTCGTCAGCACCAGCCAGCCGTCCTCATCTATTATTTCAATCCCTAAATCTATCGCTTTTTGGGTCTTTAATCCAGCTCCAGGTCCGGCTATCAATAGGTTAGTTTTTGGGCTCACGGATCCACTAACTTTTGCACCAAGACTCTCTGCGCGCGCTTTTGCTTCAGCCCGCGTCATTTTTTCCAGAGTACCGGTAAATACGACAGTTTTTCCAGCAACCGGACTGTTTGATGTGGGTTTGGCCGCATCTTTTGGACGCAGCTGTACGACCAATCTGTCGATTGACGCGCGTTCTGCGGACTGGTGGAAAGTCGTGACCACCGACGCCGCCAAGACCACGCCAACCCCATCAACGCCGATAAGATCGTCCCATACAGCACCCTCACCGATACGCGCTTGTGTCATAGCGCTCTCAAATGCGGACCATGTGACATAATGGATTGCTAAAAGGTTTGATGTATTTTCACCAACGTGCCTAATTCCAAGCGCAAAAATTAAACGTGATAATGGAATTTCTCGTTTTTTGTTAATTGCTTGCCAAAGGTTTTTAACGCTAGCCCCACCCCAGCCATCGCGATTTGCAAGCTTAGTAAAACTGTTCAAGTCGCGGGTCTGTAGAGTGAAAATATCGGCAGGTTCTTTCACTGCAAGCTGATCATAGTTGTAAAATGCCTCAATTTGTTTGGCGCCCAACCCATCAATATTAAAAGCGGCGCGAGACACAAAATGTCGCAATTTTTCAATGGCTTGCGCTGGACAAATCAACCCACCAGTGCACCGACGAACAACATCCCCCTCCTCACGAACAGCGTCTGATCCGCACTTTGGGCAGTTCGTTGGGAAATCAAAAGGCGTTGTTTCGTTGGGGCGTTTGGATAGATCCACGTCAGCAATCTTCGGGATCACGTCACCCGCGCGGTAAATCTGCACCCAATCCCCGATACGGATATCCTTACCACCACGAATATCATCACCTTTGTTACCGCGGCCTGCGATATAATCTTCGTTGTGCAGTGTCGCGTTTGAAACCACTACGCCGCCGACAGTCACTGAGCTCAAGCGTGCAACAGGTGATAAAGCACCAGTGCGCCCAACCTGAATGTCGATAGCCTCAAGCGTCGTCCACACGAGTTCTGCAGGAAATTTATGGGCAATCGCCCAACGGGGAGTTGTTGACCTGAATCCTAAGCGTCTCTGCAGTGACAGGTCATTAACTTTGTAAACAACGCCATCGATATCATAGCCAAGTGTTGCGCGCTGAGACTCGATATTGCGATAATGAGCTATCATTTTTGTGGGGCTAGTACAGATTTGCGTCAGCGGGTTAGTCTGAAAACCAAGAATTTTGAGCCGCGCAATCGCGCCGGATTGGGTGTCGGCCAAAGGAGTAGAAATTTCACCCCATGCGTAAGCAAAGAATTTTAGTGGACGGGATTTTGTAATACTCGCATCCAGTTGACGCAACGATCCAGCTGCCGCGTTTCGTGGGTTGGCAAACGGCTTGAAACCATCTTTTTTCTGACGTACGTTTAATGCTTCAAAATCCATGTGGGACATATAGACCTCACCGCGCACCTCAATAACATTTGGTATTCCTTTCAGAAACTGCGGTACATCTTGAATTGTGTGTGCGTTAGCAGTGACATTTTCACCAACAGCGCCATCACCGCGCGTAGCGGCTTGGACCAGTGTGCCGTTTTCATAACGCAGAGACAATGACAGTCCATCGATCTTTGGCTCAGCGGTGAACTCAAGTTTCTTTGTTTGATGACCAAGAAACTTACGCACGGAATTATCAAATTCATTGATATCATTATCCGTAAATGCGTTGCCCAATGATAGCATTCGCACGGCATGGGGAACCTTGCCAAAACCATCTGAAGGAGCCGCACCCACATTTTCAGTTGGGCTATCGTGGCGTTTTAAGTCGCTAAATCGTGCCTCTATTGCTGCGTTCCGCTGTTTTAGCGCGTCATAGTCCGCATCAGATATCTGTGGCTCATCATTTTGGTGATACTCTACATTGGCTCGCGAAATAAGTGCCAATAGCCGCGCAAGCTCTTGCGCGGCCTCATTTTTAGTAAGGCTTTCAACCGATGCCGTCGCACTCAAAACGTATCCCCCATCATCAGCCCAAGTGATGAATATTATATCCTTAATAAGTACGTCGGGATGGCAGGTCCAGCCCTGTCCCTTACTGGCAAGAATAGCCTAAATCAAAAGCACTAGGTCCAAAGACGGAGGTACTCTGTTAGATGTATTTAACAGAGGCACTAAGTTTCTGTATTGCAATTTAAGCGCCTATCACCAGTTTTCCAACCATGCTTGGCCTTCGGTTCTAGAAAGTGCAGGGCCTCAAACATTTTTGGCGTGATTGTCATCGCCCGTTGTCTCAAATAATCTCTAATGCAGCTTGTAAATAAAAATATCAATAATTTTAAAATTAAGTTTATTCTTGTCATCATACAAATGATTAAGAAACAACTCTTTGGTATCTGCCGTTCCCTTAAACAGGTTCAACATTTCAAATATTTGTTATTCATTGCCCGTTAAATGCACAGGGCTATTATGGACATCAACTTTTTTAACAACTAATTTTAGAGCGGTAAAATCATTTGGATAATGTTTTATTACCTTTTTAACAGTGGATGGTAGCATTAACCCACTATACCCTTCTTTCGTAATGAAGAGATAATTTTTATATAGTCGTCAGTCTAAAACTCAACTCATTAAACTTACTTTTAATTGCATCTTAGCCAAATAAAATCAGCATTCGGTTTCGGTTAATCTAAGTCTGATTTGGCTAAACTTCTCATCTCCATTTATAATCGGCAGATTAAGGCGCAGAGGGATCAAGTCGTAATAATCAAACTTTGCGAGAACTATTCCCTCTTAACCATAATTAATAGTTGAAATCTTGGCGGTCAATGAATTGTCTTCTACCAACTGTACACTTTTTCCATTCTTTCGATGTCTAAAAGAACTTATGCTAACAATGGTTTACCACACATTAAAAATTGTACATAAATTTACAGATCCTCCTTAAATTATAATTATAATGCAATTGCTTTAAACGTAACTTGGATGTGGCCTAGAACAGCCACTTCCCACTTCAACAACGCTTCATCGGACAACACACAGGTGACTTACAAATTATTAAGCAAAAATAAAAAATAAAAATTTACACGCACAACAAATATTTTGTGCAATTCCCATATTGCCGTGTTTCAGGCAGTTGAAGATTTGATCGTGTCATGTTGAATACATCTGGTAATTTTACCAGTCTTAACCTTCATACTTCTTTAAATACATCTCTCACACCTAAATGTTATTCTTCATGCTTCACATTTTGATATCTCCAACCTAATGAGGGGCAAAGCTACCATTTGAGAGTGATTACAATTTTCATATTTTTAAGCTTAAATCTCTGTTAGGACGATTCCATGCCCCTTGATCAACCTCTCAATTCGCTCGGTTTTGCCAAGCCACCATCACAAACCCGCGTCGTTGTTGCGATGTCTGGTGGGGTGGACAGCTCTGTGGTCGCCGCACAGTTGGCTGAAGAGGGCTATGATGTGGTTGGTGTGACTTTGCAGCTGTACGATCACGGGGCCGCATTGGCCAAAAAAGGTGCCTGCTGTGCGGGGCGCGATATCCATGATGCGCGCCGCGTAGCTGAGGACATGGGTTTTCCCCACTATGTCCTTGATTATGAAAACACCTTCCGTGAAGCTGTAATTGATGAATTTGCTGATAGCTACCTAGCAGGTGCGACCCCTGTGCCATGTATTCGCTGCAATGAGCGGGTGAAGTTCAAGGATTTGTTAGAAACTGCTAAAGATCTTGACGCTGACTGCATGGCGACCGGACACTATATTCAACGCAAAATGGGCGTACGCGGGGCGGAGTTGCATTGCGCTGAAGATGCCAACCGCGATCAAAGCTATTTTCTGTTCTCAACCAAGCCGGAACAACTTGATTATCTGCGTTTCCCGCTGGGACATCTTCCTTCTAAAGATGCAACGCGCGAATTAGCACGAAAATATGGGCTGGCGCTTGCAGACAAGCCCGATAGCCAAGATATTTGTTTCGTTCCAAACGGCAATTATGCATCTGTAATCGAAAAACTGCGCCCTGGAGCTGCTGAACCTGGTGATATCGTGGACATGGACGGAAGAGTTTTGGCGCAGCATTGCGGGGTCATACACTACACAATAGGCCAGCGCCGTGGCCTTGGAATCGGAGGGCTTGCAGATCCACTTTATGTGGTAAAGCTCGATGTTGACAAGAAGCACGTAATTGTTGGCCCGAAAGACCTGCTAACCACTCGCACCGTTCCGGTGCGCGAAATCAACTGGCTTGGCGATGATGAATTTGATGCAACGACTGAACGCCATATTTCAGTCAAAATTCGGTCTACAAAACCCCCAATGGAGGCGATAGTACGTCCATTGTCCGCTACAACAGCCGAAATCGAACTACTAACACCAGAAGAAGGTGTTGCACCCGGACAGGCATGTGTATTTTATGACAGTAATAGTAGCCGCATCTTTGGTGGTGGGTGGATCTGGCGCGGGTATTAAGAAGTCACTTCCTTACTATAAATTTAGATCTGACAGACTTGCTTCTGTCATTGGCACGACTCCCAAATTGCAAACCAAATTTATGGTCTTCTTCACTGATTGCGAGATCATTATTCTTGAGTGCCGGTTCTGAATGAGGCCGTCTTCTACAAATTCCAAGTTTTCGTTTCAGTATGAACGAAAGTTACTGCCCCCATCATCGTGGCATTCATAGGCATAGCGTAATGCGATGCGATGCGATTGACGGTAGTCCTAAAGTTCTTTGATCAATCGATATTAGTTTTTGCACAAACATTTTTTAAAAAAATTTCTTCAACTTCATCGCGTTTTGTCAGAAAATGCGTTTGGTTTCACCATTGTGTATCCAGTGTATAGGCAGTTGAAAATTTGGCTGCATCGCAGCTGTTCCATCCATCCTCAGCCATGCGCATCTTTTGCACGGCGGATTCAAACTTAAAAGGTGGGAGCGTATTCATCAGAATGGCTTTTCGTGGAGCTTAATTTAGTCTAGCAAAGTTTGCAGTTATTTAGGGAGACAATAGCATTGATAATAACTATCTAGCTTGCCCGACGACGCCCACCTGTGCGCGCTGCACGTCCGCGCCCTTCTTGACCAGCTTTTGGGGCTTCACGATTCATCGCAATCCATGCGGCACCACCATCGTCATTATTGGTCAGAAAGTTGGCAGCGCGGATGGCTTCCATCTCCTTGCCCGCCCGCGGTTTGGTTGAGCCCAGACCGAATAGCGTCACAAATGTTTCATCATCAATGTCGTCTGGCAGAATAATGCCGGCCGCCTCGATAAGGGCTTTTTTCTCAGCGATTTTTAGAGGACCGATAGGCAGTGCCACAGGGTTCATGATCGCAGACGTCATACCAGCAGCTATGGCCATGGGCAGAAATGCGTTGTTGATACCGTGGCGATTGGGCAGACCAAACGAAATGTTGGACGCGCCGCAGGTTGTATTTACGCCAAGTTCTTCTCGTAGACGTCGGACTAATGCAAATACCTGCAATCCTGCGGTGCCCATTGCGCCAATGGGCATAACTAAAGGATCTACTACGATATCATAGGCCGGAATACCATAATCCGCAGCTCGTTGAACGATCCTTTTGGCTACCTCAAACCGCACATCAGGGTCTTCTGAAATGCCAGTGTCATCATTGGAAATCGCAACCACTGGCACATTATACTTCTTAACCAAAGGTAGGACCAACTCCATGCGTTCTTCTTCGCCGGTAACGGAATTGAGCAGTGGGCGCCCTTCTGCGGCAGCCAGACCATTTTCCAACGCACCAGGAACGGAGCTGTCGATGCAAAGCGGTGTATCAACAATTGCCTGTACACGTTTAACCAGTTCTTCCATCAATGCAGGTTCGACAAAGTTGTTGTCCGCATACCGCGGGTCTTCAGCCATCATGTTTGAAAAGACAGCACCAGAATTGATATCCAGAATTGTCGCACCCGCTAAGGTCTGGGCAATCGCATCCGCTTCTACGCGGGAGAAATCGCCACGTTCAAGCTCTTCGTTCAAGACCTTTCGGCCAGTTGGGTTGATCCGCTCCCCAATAACGCAGAACGGCTGATCAAAGCCGATAATGGCAGTTTTAGTTTTGGATTCGATAACTGTGCGGGTCATATCAGGTCCTTAAGACAGATTTGCGGGTACGGCAGACGCCCCACCATTTTGAATGGCCCAAGTTGCATTAGTTTTAATGCCACCAAGGGGAAAGAAATGTACTTTTTCAATATTAAAATCTGGATTTTCAGCCTTGTGGGCTGCCAGTTCTGTCAACACTGTTGTGGGATTGAATGGCAACAACAGCTTGGTTACATCTTTGGCACGCTTTTGAAGCACTCTGAGCGATGGCCCAACGCCACAGGCAATCGCAAACTTTATCATAGTTTGTAGCTTCGCTGGACCAGCGATACCGATGTGGACTGGAATATCGATGCCAGCTTCTTTTAAGCTATCAACCCAAGCAATGATCGGGATGGCCTCAAACGCGAACTGCGTTACCAACGCCATTTTTGCATCTGTCGTTTCGTTAAATTTCTGCTTCCAGCGAAGCGCATCATCGACGTTGGCCATACCGCCCTTGGGATCGATGTCTTTGTTGCCTTCAGGATGACCCGCGATGTGCAAGGATTTGAAACCTGCACGATCAAAAGCGCCATTTTCTAAAAGTTGCATTGAGTTTTCAAAATCACCGTGCGGCTTGGCCACGCCACCCGCGAGCAACAGTGCCTTATCAACGCCCGCCTCGCCTTGATACATGGCGATCCAATTTTCCAGTACCTCCGCATTTTTGATAATACGGGCAGGAAAATGTGGCATGACTGGATATCCTGCGTCGGCAAGCCGCTTTGCTGTCGCGACCATGTCCTCGATGGGCGTACCTTCAATGTGAGCGACGTAAATCAACGTGCCTAATGGCAGTAAGGCGGCAAAATCTTCGACTTTTTCGGCGGTACGCGGCATAACTTCAATAGAATACCCACCCAAGAATGCCTCAAGTTGCAAATTCAAGCCTGTTGGCGCGTCATTTTTTCTGTGGAAGCTTAAAAGTGCCATAAGACTCTCCTTCAGCGCACTATTGCGCGGCCATCATTGTTAATTAAAATAATAAGACGGTCTTTGTCGTATTCAGTCTCAAATCTCGAAGCTTCGGCAGCGGCTACATCAGCGTCAGACCCATCGACAGAATATGATGCAGCCTTACGCCAATCTGCAAGATAGTCGTCAGTGCTGGCAGCACCAGATTTCATCGCAGCGCGGTCTATAGCTTGTTCAAAACGTTCACTCAACTGAATTTTTGTCGCTCGTCGACCTTTGCCAACGATGACCTGCGCGGGGATGTCCCGCCAATAAACGACTACTACATCTGCCATGCGATTCCCTTTGCCACCTGCGTTTCGAGTTACTCTTAAACTGGGTCCAATAATCTACGACGCCCATTTTCGACATCGTGCAGGCATTTGGCGACCCCTGTTGGAGATCATTATCTTCATCATGACTGTGAGGGTGACGACAAGCCTTGCACGACCTCTGCCGTGAGCATAAGTTACAAGTAACTCAAAATGGAGGGCGTTAAAATGACGCCCAAGCGTCCCAATGGTGCGGGCGCGTTCCCAATTTCGGTAGAGCACCCCGTGCCGACACCGCCCTATCCATCTAGGCTATACGCCGCGTTGGATTTGGGCACGAACAGTTGCCGCATGCTGATTGCCCAACCCAAGGGCAGCCAGTTTCACGTGGTCGACAGCTTTTCCAGATCTGTCCAACTTGGACAAGGGCTGGAACAGACTGGCAAATTATCTCGCGCCTCCATGGCGCGTACATTAAATGCTATGCGTGTGTGCCGCCTAAAATTGCAGCGCCATAACGTCAAGAACATGCGACTTATCGCGACCGAAGCATGTCGTCGCGCACGCAATTCACATTATTTCATTCAACAAGTGAAACGCGAAACTGGTCTTATGCTTGAGATTATAGAGCCCGAAGAAGAAGCGCGTTTGGCAGTCATTTCGTGTGCACCACTAGTCAGCACCAAAACCGATCAATTGCTTGTTGTGGACATTGGTGGTGGGTCAACAGAACTTGTCTGGATTGATTTAACGGACGTACCGTCTCATGAGCGCCCGCGTGCCATCATGCGCCTCCATTCGGGCTTTAGCCAAGCCCCAGGACCTTTTGCCGCCGCCAAGGTCGTCGACTGGATTTCTGTGCCATTAGGCGTGGCTACTTTGCATGACCAGTTTGCCGACGTGGAAGATGACTCTGCGCGCTTTGCACTAATGTCATGGTTCTTTGAGGAAAGTCTCGAAAAATTTGCGCCATCGGCACAAGAACAACTTCGAGAAGGTTTCCAGATTGTTGGAACCTCCGGAACAGTCACAGCAGTCGCGGCCAGTCATCTGGGCTTGAGACGCTATGATCGCACCAAAGTTGACGGGCTGTGCATGACTTCAGATCAGATTGATACGGTAATTCAAGGATACCTCAGGCAAGGCGAAGCTGGGCGTAAAGCTGACACGCGCATCGGAAAAGACCGTCAAGCTTTAATCATGTCTGGCGCTGCAATCCTACAAACTTTAATGCGGCTTTGGCCAACAGACCGTTTGTCTGTTGCAGATCGCGGTTTGCGCGAAGGCTTGCTGTACCAACAAATGTCGGCACATGGCGTTTTAGACGACGCACCTTACTGATGGGCGTAGATAATCTGATGATTGATGTATGCATCGACCAAAGTTAGTTATTTTAAGTCCACCTTATTAGGGCGCTTTGGCTGCTAGCAAACGCAACGACTTTCGCAACAAGAAGCCGTCGCCGCCAAGTCCAAGAAACGTGACACCTCTGTCGATTTGATTCTGAAAGTCGTTCTCATCGAACACAACAGTACCAACAATTTTACCTGCTGCTTTGGTGCGAGCATAAACGTGATCAATCGCAGCAATTACCTCTGGCGCATCAATTTGGCCAACAAAACCCATATCGGCACTGAGGTCAGCAGGACCAACAAATACTCCGTCCACACCGATGGTTGCAGCGATAGCATCAACATTTGCAACGGCTTGTGCACTTTCGATCTGCACGAACAGAAAAATTTGTTCGTTGGCAGAACTGACATAATCGACAATCTCCCCATAGTCAGACGCCCGTGCAAGCACCGCCCCCATACCCCGTGTACCTACGCCAGAAATTGAATTCGGATAGCGTACAGCAGCAGCGACTTGCGCAGCTTGTTTGGCAGTGTTCACCATCGGCACCACGACTGTCTGTACGCCAAGATCGAGTACCTGTTTAAGCATCCAATCTTCATCCATCGGGACACGCACCACCGCGTGTGCAGGTGTACCAGCAAGTGCACGAAGCTGCGTAGCAATCGTTGTGAGTGTATTGGGTCCGTGTTCTGCGTCAATTAAACACCAATCAAACCCAGCCTTTCCTGCTATTTCTGCAACCGTCTCATTGGCCAATGCCAACCAGATACCACATTGAGTAACACCACGTTCAAGCGCTGCCTTTAGATCATTCGTTGGTGCAGGCATCGATTTCTCCTAAAATCAAATATTTTTTGTCGTAAGGTGTGCAAGCACGGCGCGTGCAGCCCGCAATCCGAGTGCCTCACCACCACGTCCCAAACGGTCCATTGTTAGATCAAGTGCATCCAACTGCGCGGATGGGTCCGCAAGCGTTGCCATAAGCGCCGCCGCAATTGTAACTGGTTCACAATTAGAACCTATAAATTCAGGTATGGCGCGGGTTTCAGAAACTAAATTTACCAGGGTCACAGTGTCCGTCAGCAACATGCGGCTAATAATCTGGCGGCTGATCCAATGCATGTCATAGGCAATCACCATTGGCGTATGAGCCGCAGCCAATTCCAAGGACACTGTACCTGACGTTGCTAGCGCAACATCTGCAAAAGCCATGGCGATATGGCGTTCACGAGCGGCGTCTTGGGGCGACATTTCTGACCCAGATACGATACAGCGCAAAGATGCGCCCGGCAAAGGCAAAGCATCGCTTACGGCCTTAGCCAGATGCGGCAACGTCGGAACTAATACAGTCCCGAAAATGGCTGCAACTTGTGCGTAGGAAGAGTTGAACGTTGCACCAAGATGCGATATTTCCGATTGTCGCGATCCAGGAAGAATAGCCAATACAGGGTGATGGATAATGCCGTGGCGAATTTTAAAATCATCAAGTTCGGCGAGAGACACAGATGGTTCGGCAGCAACGGGATGGCCAACAAAATCACAGGACATGCCCGCCTTATCCATATAGTGAGGCTCAAATGGAAATAAAGCAAGGACATGGTCGATGTAGCGTGCCATCCGAGCAGCGCGTTTCGGACGCCATGCCCAAACAGTAGGTGCAACATAATGCACTGTTGGAATATTTGATCCAGCCTTAACCAATTTCGCAACCCGCAGGCAAAAATCGGGGCTATCGATTGTAATCAACACATTAGACTTAGAGGCAATTATTGCTTTGGCAGTCTGGCGTATACGACTTTTAAGGTGAAAATATTTTGGCAAAATTTCCGCGATTCCCATGAGAGTTAATTCATCTATCGGGAACAGGCTCTCTAGGCTCTGGTCTTCCATCAATGGCCCACCGATTCCTTCAAATTCGATGTCTCGCACTTGCGCTGCCAACCCTTTCATCAGGGATGCACCGAGTTTGTCACCAGACGGTTCTCCTGCAATTATGAACACCTTCAATGTGTTACCCATAAAAATAAGCCATGCATATCAAGGGTAATGATGATCTGCGGCAAGTCCAACACCATGACCACACCATATGGAATCACAATACCTGCCAGTCCAGCGTCAACGACTTGTTTAGCGGTATCAGGACCAATCAGAGGCATATCAACTCGCATATTTTGATTTGGTTTTGGAGCTTTAAACAAGGTCACACCCAATCCGTTTCCCTGCGTTTGTAAATCCTTCAGCATGGCAGCTGTGCCGCGACCATCTTCGCGTGCAATAACCTCACTGCCTTGCAATAATAGTGCCTGACCAAGGTCCATCTGACCCATATCAATCAAAGCAACCTCTGCTGCAGTAATAGCGTTCGTCAAATCTGGTGGCTCTACCCGCGTATGAAAGCCCGGCATCGGCAATAATTCAGGTGCAATGTCATGAGCACCAACCACAGAGAACCCATATTCTTCAAACAAAGCAACAACAGCACTCAGAGTACCATCATCACCTTTGGCCATTGCTGCCATTAATCGCGGCACCAGCGGCATCGTAGCTGCATCAATGAAAGATGGATCAACTTTAGGGCGCTGAATTTCACCAGCCATGCAAACCTCAGTCACACCAGCTTTTTTCAAGGCTGAAAGAAATGTTCCGAGTGTTTCAAACCTGAAAGGAATTCGGTGAAAATCGCCCGTCACCTTGGAAACAAATCCGTACATCTCGCAAAGGATTAAAGAGCGACCCTGCTTTTGCAGAGATGCCGCTAAAACTATTGGCAACCCACCCAAACCCGCGATCAGAGCAAGTGTCATTTCCGTTTCACCTCGGAGTCAAAAAATTGCGCCGGGTCTCACCCAAAATGAAATCCATCATTTCTGATACATGCTTGCTATCACTATCCGCATCTAGTCGACGAGCGCGATCCATGAACGACCCCTCCCCATCCTTCAGAGTTTGGAACGCCACGCGCAGCGCTGTGATATCTTTGCGATCAACCCCACGACGTTTCAACCCAACGAGGTTCAAACCGTCCAATTCACCGCGCGGACCCACCACCAAACCGTGTGGGATGACGTCGTTTGTGACCATGGACAGCGCGCCAATGATGGCACCGCAACCAATTCGTACAAACTGGTGGATACCGCAAAGTCCACCAATGATAACATCGTCCTCAATTACACAATGCCCACCGACGGCGGATTGGTTGACGATAATCACACGGTCGCCTACTCGCGCGTCATGTGCGACATGACAACCTGCAAGAAAAAAACCGTCATTACCGATAGATGTAACTCCACCGCCACCTTCAGTTCCAGGATTCATTGTCACATGTTCACGGATTCGATTGCGTTCACCAATAATTAACTTTGCAGCCTCACCTTTGAATTTTACGTCCTGAGGAATCTCACCAATACAGCAAAATGGAAAGATTGTCGTGTCTTCGCCGACCTTCGTATCACCCGTCACGACAACGTGTGATTTCAGTTCAACGCGATCCTGAAGCACAACTTTCGCACCTACAATGCAGAACGGACCAATCGACACACCAATACCAATTTGAGCCCCATCTTCGATGATTGCTGAAGGGTGAATGGTCATGAGTTAGGCCTGCACATCCATCATCGCAGTGAACTCTGCTTCTGCGGCGAGTTCACCATCCACCGTTGCCACGCCTTTGAATTTCCACACCTTGCCACCGGGCTTTCCGCGTGTTGTTTGAATTGCCATGCGCAATACATCTCCTGGCAAAACCTTGCGCCGGAATTTGCAATTATCAATTCCCATAAAATATATCAGCATGTTTTTGTCCATTAGTTTCATTGTGGTTCCAACCATAACGGCAGATGTTTGAGCCATCCCCTCTATGATCGTCACACCAGGCATGATGGGGAAGCCGGGAAAATGACCCTGGAAATGCGGTTCATTCATAGTAACATTCTTGATACCTGTTGCCGTATTTGTACCATCAATATCGATGACCTTGTCCACCAAAAGAAACGGGTAGCGGTGCGGGATAATTCGTTGAATCAACTGGATATCCGCAGAGGTGAAGGGGGCTGACATATTGTTCTCCATTTAAACGCGACGCAACCAAATTATTTATTTGATCTGACTAGCAAGACCATATCACCACGGCAAGGTGGGTTTAGTTTTCGCCCCCCGTGTCAGGACTTAAATCGGTATTCGTTCCAAGTGTTACCCCCGTCCCTTCACCAATCAGGGCGTCAATCCGTGCGATAGCATCTTCGGTGACATCAATGCTGCCTAATGACAACATCACTGATCTGCGGTCCAGAATGGCAAAAGCTTTACGGTCCACCATCAACTGTCCCAAAATCGGACGTGTCACTTCAAAAAATTGATCACGACCTTGTTCCAATGTGTCTTCTAGTGCGCGTTCTTTCGCGTCTTGCGCGCTGCGAATGTTTTGAGCTTTTTCGTCAAAATTTTCAGCTTGAGTACGAAAAACAGCCGGAGCCATGTTTGCACGCTGCGCTGTCAGGACGAGTTCCTCTTCACGTAACGCAGCCGCAATTCGGCTATTCTCCATCGCCAGCGCTTCACGCTCTGCCGCATAGCTTTGCGCCACGCGCTGCCCAAACTGGGATTGCGAAAAAAACCAATCAATGTCTATTGTTAAAATAGTGGATACGACTTGTTCAACGGTCACCTCAACTTTTGGCGCACCAAGATTTTGTTGTGCAACAGCTGTTTCTGCAAGTGAAGCAACTATAAGGCTGGCAAGTTTACATGAAATCTTTGAGGTCATTAAAAGTCTGTCGAAACTGTCAAATCAAACTGTTTGGTTTCGTCGTTAAGCTGTACATTCAGTGGTTCGGTGTAATTAAAACGTAGGGGACCAATTGGTGTTTTCCAGAAAATTGAGACACCCGCAATTGTACGCGGCGTGAAATCATCATACAAAACTGGGCCAGCATTGCTTCCCACATCCCAAACTGACCCATAGTCAAGAAACACACCACCTGAAATTCCATATTCTTCTGGCAAACCCAACGGGAATTCTGCCTCAAGGCGAACCACAGCAAAAGCATTACCACCAAGTGCTTCTTCGGCTGCTGTATCGCGTGGGCCAATACCGCCTACTTCAAAGCCGCGCATGGTGCCACTACCTAAGAAATAACGGTCCGTAATCCGGCTGTTTCCATTCGTGTAATTTAAAAGACCACCTTCGATCGTGGCACGCAATGTGACTTCTTCTGACAGAACGCGAGATTGTGCTGTTAGCTCAGCGGTAGTTTCGGCAAATCTACTGTCACCAAAACCAAACTCCTGCCCAAAGCGGAATAACACACCAGCGTTGGGGTTTAGACCCGTACGTCGAGTATCGTAACTAAACCCGTAACCCAGCGCGTTGGTTCCAATGCCACCCCGCGCTAAATCAGCAAGAATAAATGGTGATGATTGGCCTGACGGCGTATAATGTGTCACGTCGGTATAATTATAAGCGTAGTATAAAATCAGACGACCATTTTCGCTGATAGGGAAACCCAAACGCGGACGTAAAGACGCACGGGAAGTATCGTAAAGCGCATTTTGCGAATTCGTAGATTTATAATTAGTGTCAATTCCAAAACTGAGATCGCGACCCAATAGGTTCGGTTCTGTGAAGCTAAACGAAAGGTTTTGATTGTCTACACCAGTTTGGATATTAAAATTCAGCGCCTGACCACGGCCTAAGAAATTGCGCTGTTTGAAACTGGCCATTAGGCTAAAACCGTTGTCAGTCGAAAAGTTACCACCAAACGAAAGTGATCCAGTTGGTGCTTCAGTGACGTCAAGATCAATTATCACCTGATACGGACTAGTCCCTTCGCGCGTATCCACATCAACATTACTGAAATATCCTAATGTACGGATACGTTCAGCAGTTTCGCGAATTTGACGCGGATTAAATGGATCACCTTCTATTACATTGAAGCGCGAACGGATAACACGGTCCAATGTCGTGTTGTTTCCCTCAATATCAATGCGTTCAATAAAAATGCGCGGGCCATTAACCAATGCAAATTCAACATCAAGTGTCAAATTACGATCTTTACGAACTACGCGCGGATCAATGCGCACAAAGTTTAATCCTTGGCGCAAAGCGAGAAGCTCTAATCGCGATATATCCCGTTCGATCAATTCAGGTGAATAAGTTACGCCTGTTCGTAAACGGAGTGCGTCATTAAATACGGCGGGATCCGCTCCGAGCACTTCTGAAGTAACCGACAAATTACCAAATTTGAATTGCTGACCTTCTTGGATATTAAACGTAATTAAGTAGGCATCGCGTTCGCGTGTTAGGGAAACATCAACATTCTGAACTTGAAAATCAACATAACCGCGTGAGAGATAAAAATCGGCTAACACTTGCTGATCAAATGCCACACGATCCGCAATAAAGGTATCACTATTGATCAAAGCACGAAGAATACCAGCTTGTTTTGTTGCCAAAACTCGGCGCAGCCGACTTTCCCCAAATGCACTATTACCCACAAAACTAATTCGCTCAACTTCAGTCAAACCACCTTCAAAGATCACAAAAATCAAATCGATTCTATTGTCTGATCGTTGGATAATACGAGGTGTAACCGTTGCGTTTATTCGGCCTTGATCAGCATATACCTGTGCGATTGCCGCAGTGTCTGTTTCAGCTTGTTTGGGGCTATAAACACGGCGTGATTGGCTACGAACGGCTGCAGCTAATTCAGAATCGCGAACTCGAGAATTGCCCTCAAATGTAATTTGATTAATTGTTGGAAATTCGATCACTCGAACAATTAAATTTGCATTTTGAGGCTCAAAGTCAACACTTTCAAACAGGCCAGTTTCACGAATCCGTTGAGCGGCATCATTCATAGCCCCTGCGGTGACAATTTCATCAAATGTGAATTCCAAATACGATAAAATAGTTGCAGATTCTATCCGCTGATTTCCTTCAACTGAAAATCTGGAAAAATTAAAATTCTGAGCGAGAGTAGGTGTGGCTAGGGCAATTAAAGTTGAAAAAAGGAGTATAAAGGCCAAAATCCATTTTTGGGCTTTGACCCGAACACGTCCAAAAATTGCTTTAACAGAGTGAAGCTTATCATTCATTATATTGTCCGTTTAGCCATACCATATGTTATTGTTTTAACTGGGCAGTTGAGCCTTGTCAAAACCAACCATCCCCCAAACTAGAAGAAAGTGACAGGTGCACAATTAAATGTCATCCAAACTAAATATTGTTAACAATTCGCTAGATTACACCATCAGTAAGGCTCGGCTTAAAGAGATTCAAAATTAAGTCTTAAACCAAGTGCTTCAACCATGGATCCAAAATCAACAAATCCCATTATGAATTAACAAGAAGGGTTCTGACCTCAAAAAGCATTAATCATACAAAACTTCAAGTATTGTACAAAAATAAGCATAATCAAAAAATATTAAATTGACAAACAAATTTGAACATATCTTAGCGTCGCAGTAGTTCACCTATTTTTAGCACAATTAGTATTTTTTCACTAACTTCTATGGGCAGAATAGCAGATCGTTGCCAATCGCAAACAACATTAACGTCCCAATTAAAGCGACGCCTATTGCCATAAGAATTCGCAGGGAACCATCGCTTGGCATTTTGCCAGTTACTGCTTCATAGGCATGAAAACACAAGTGGCCACCGTCCAAAATAGGAATTGGAAATAGGTTAAGCAAACCAACTGCTGTAGACAGAACTGCAATAAAACTAATAAACGCCAGTGTACCTTGACTTGCCATTGACCCCGACGTTTCAGCAATTCCCACTGGTCCACTTAAATTGCAGGTATTTATGTTACCAATGATCATTTGTTTTAAGCCGTTAAGGGACTGTTTGATAATAAACCAAACCTGCTGGACTGCCAGTTTCATAGATTTCCGGACCCCAACATCTGTGGTTGCAGGCTCAAAGAAAAGACCACCGTTGCCAATACCAAGCTTGGGTTCATCTATCATCGAACCATCTGGTTGTGGGATCGCCATCAGACGGGGCGTCAGCGTAGTTGTGAATATCTCCCCGTCGCGCCAAATAACCAGTTCAATTGGCTGAGCACGTGTTTTCTTCACAATTTCAACCATATCACCAAATTGATAAACATCCGTACCATTCAAGCTGACCAAAACATCACCAAATCGCAAGCCAGCATCATCTGCCGCAGAACGCGGTGTAATTGATTGTACAAAGGCAGGTTGGGGCTGTGGACCAAGGACAAGCATGCGCTCTCCGTCCCTCTCAACCTCGTATTCAACCGACGATTGCGAGGGTACATTGGCAACTGCAGCAACAAAACCTTCTGGATAATTTAGAGCTATACCTTCAACCTTTAAGACACGATCACCTGGTTCAAGTTGCTGTTCAATATTATCAGGGAAGTCCGGCAAAGTCGAAACAGTCAGAGGTGTGATAGGTTGTCCTTGAAAAAGGAGAATTCCAGAAAACAAAATAAAGGATAAAATAAAGTTGAACGCTGGACCTGCAGCAACGGTTGCAGCTCTGGCCCAAAGTGGAGCGCCCAGCATAGTATCGCGCGCCGAAACTACATTTTCATCACCACCCACTGACGCTAAATTACTATCACCTTTAAATTTAACGTAACCACCAAACGGCAAAGCAGCGATCTGCCAGACAGTTCCACGCTTGTCTGTGCCACTCCAGATAACCTTACCAAACCCGATCGAAAACACGTCTGCGTGGATACCTGACCACCTTCCAATTATGTAATGACCATACTCATGAATTGCCACGATTATCGAAAGGGCAATTACAAAGAAAAGCATTGTGAAGACGATATTCCCGAAGGACGGGATCAAGTTGGTCATAAAATCCAAAGTTCAGCTTTCTAGTTTTGCGATTTCTTCGCTTGTTAGTGCACGCGCCATAGCGTCAACTTCATTTATATTATCTAATGTGATCGAAGCATTTTGCAGCCCCTCACGTGCTAAAACTAAGTCAACTACACGATCAACAATGCGCGCCATATCTGTGAAGCTGCAAGCACCTGCAATAAATGCGTCTAAGGCTCGTTCTTTGGCAGCGTTGAAGACTGCACCTGTTAGACCACCCGCTTCCATCACTTTGTGCGCAATCATAAGCGCCGGATAACGTGCCAGATCCGGTTCAAGGAAATTAAGCTGACCAATTTTTGCAAGATCAAGGCGTTGTACAGGAAGGTCTTTACGAAAGGGCCAATTCAGTGCAAAGCCAATCGCATGGCGCATATCATGTGGACCGACATGGGCCATCAATGCACCGTCCTTGAAACCGACGAGTGCGTGGATCAGACTCTCTGGATGAATGATTGTTTCAATTTGATCTGGCCTAACGCCAAAAAACTCTTTTGTTTCTATTAGTTCCATCGCTTTATTAAACATTGATGCTGAATCAATGGTAATTCGTTGACCCATATCCCAGTTTGGGTGCTTCGATGCTTCTTCTACCGTGACATTATCGAGGGCAGACAAGGGGTGGTCGCGAAACGCACCACCGCTCGCCGTAATAATAACCCTTTCAACCGTAGTTAAATCTTCACCAACCAAAGCTTGAAATACAGCTGAATGCTCTGAATCAACTGGAAGAATAGTAGACCCAAATCGCTCAGCTTCGCTCATTAAAAGCGGTCCTGCAGTAACCAGAGACTCTTTGTTTGCCAGCGCCAAGACTGTACCATGTTTTAGAGCTTCCAAACCAGGTCGGAGGCCCGCAGCTCCAATTATCGCCGACATAATCCAGTCTGCGGGTCGCGCCGCAGCGTCGATTAATGCTGCATCACCTGCTGCAACATCAATGCCAGACCCTACAAGTCCATCACGCAATTCAGTAAGCCGGCTGGGGTCAGAAGTTACAGCAATTTCTGCTTGTAACATTTTGGCATCCATAATCAATTGCGAAATATTCTGAGAACCCGTTAAGGCTACAACTTGATACTCATCGCGATTACGACCAATTAGATTAACAGTATTTTGACCGATCGAGCCTGTAGCCCCAAAAATGCTGACCCGCTTCAAAATGTAGCACCTGATACATTAAAAAGGCTAATGAAAAGCAACATAAACAACGACGCACCCAGAAGAGCATCAAAGCGATCAAACAAGCCACCATGGCCTGGAATAAGAGTTGAGCTGTCTTTCACTCCTTGGCGTCGTTTAAGAGCACTTTCAGCAATATCACCCATCTGCCCTGCAAAACTGACTACAATTGATAGCAATATAATTGTCCAACCAGCATTAAAAAACATTACAAAAATAATTCCAACAATTGCCGCTCCAATCCAGCCACCAACTGTTCCACTCCATGTCTTTTTTGGGCTGATAGTTGGCCAGAATTTTGGTCCACCAAATGCTTTACCTACAAAATAGCCAACAACATCAGTAACGACAACAATACTTACCAGCCAAATCATTAAAGTTAGTCCTAAATCGACACGGAAATGCACCAGAGCATTTCCAGCAATTTGCAAGCCCAGTGCAAAAATAAAAAATGTCATGCGTTCACGTTCTAGTAAAACCGCGCCTGCAATGGGTATTAAAAAAAAGAGCCCAAGAAACTCATAGTAACCCGCACCTCCAAAAACCTGCGCTGACAAGATTGTTGTGGCAGCGACGGCTATCAAAATACCTGTTGTGGTCGACGCACCACGGATCATTGTCCAACATTCCCAAACCATCAGAGCAGTCACAAAAACGGCGAGCATCTGGAACCAGACCCCACCGACAATAATCGAACCAATTCCAATTAATGCCAGCCACGCACCTGATAATAAGCGCGATTTAAGGTCATCCCAATCAACAGCCATATCAGGCTTTTACCGCGCCAAAGCGGCGGTCCCGCACCTTAAAGCTGGTCAGTACTTTAGCAAAAATAACCGGCGTAAAATCAGGCCAGAGCGTATCAATAAATTCGTATTCTGCATATGCTGACTGCCATAGCAAAAAGTTTGATATCCGTGCTTCACCGCTAGTGCGGATCACCAAGTCGGGGTCAGGTAGAAAATAAGTATCAAGGTATTTTGGAAGGGTTTTATCACAAACATCCGCTGGAGAAAGTTTGCCAGCTCCAACATCATGAGCTAACCGTTGAGTTGCACGCGTGACTTCATCACGACCACCATAGTTAAGCGCAACAGTAAGATGCACGCGGTCATTTTGAGATGTCAGCAGTTCTAGTTCATCCATCAGGCGCACCAATTTATCATCCAACCGCACGCGGTCACCGATGAAGCGAACACAAACACCATTTGCTAATAAATTACGAGCTTCGCGTTGAATATAGCGGCGAAACAATTTCATAAGTCCGGCAACTTCAGTTTGTGTCCGTTTCCAATTTTCTGTGGAAAATGCAAAGATTGTTAAATATTTAACACCCTGATCAGGACAGGCCTCAACTATGTCACGGACACGACGCGCGCCTGCGTGATGACCCATCAACCGCGGTCGCCCGCGCAATTGTGCCCAGCGACCATTACCGTCCATAATAATTGCAACATGTTTTGGTCCGACGCTGCTGACTTTGGACATATCAATCCCCCCGTTTTACTTGCTCACGCCCCAAAACTGGGGAATTTCGGTCCGTTCCACGATTAAAAGTCAGACCTGCATAATTTCTGCCTGCTTAATCTCAAGCTGGTCATCGATACGCTTGGTATATTCATTGGTCATTTCTTGAACTGCGCCTTCCCAAAACTTCTGATCGTCTTCTGACATCCCATTGTTCTTGGCTTTTTTGATTTGATCCATTCCGTCGCGGCGCACATTTCGGATCGAAACCCGACCGTTTTCGCCATAAGTACCAGCAACTTTGGTCAGCTGGGTACGACGCTCTTCGTTTAATTCTGGGATTGGTAACATAATAATAGTGCCGTTCAGTTGCGGGTTTATTCCAAGACCACTTTCACGGATAGCTTTTTCGACTTTACCGACAAGACCTTTGTCCCAAACATTAACTGTAACCATGCGCGATTCTGGCACGTTGACGGTACCTAATTGGTTGATCGGGGTTTGCGATCCATAAGCATCGACCATTATTGGTTCCAGAATGGATGCGGACGCGCGTCCAGTGCGAAGTGACGCAAACTCTACGCGTAAATTAGCAATTGCCCCGTCCATGCGTCGGGTTAAATCGTCGGTATCAAGGATAAAATCATCTGACATATATACTGCTCTTCTTGAATTGTTTTGTTTGATATATCGTTAAATGCAGTCATTTGTATATAACACCCAATCAAGGTGATGATTGCTTCCTATTTTATACATTAAATTAAGTACTTACAGTTGTTGAAGTACCAGTTCCGTCGAGTATTGCTCTAAACCCACCAGGCTCATCAAGACTAAAAACAATGATTGGTAAGTTATTTTCTCGGGCTAAAGCAATTGCGCTGGCATCCATCACACCAAGATGTTGAGCCAAAACTTCGTCGTAAGTGATCGTTTCATAACGTTTGGCATTCTCGAACTTATTAGGATCCTTATCATAAACTCCGTCAACTTTGGTACCCTTGAAAATAGCTTCGCAGGCCATTTCAGACGCACGCAGCGTCGCAGCAGTGTCAGTCGTAAAGTAAGGGTTGCCAGTACCGGCTGCAAAAATGCAAATCCGTTTTTTTTCTAAATGGCGCACGGCACGACGGCGAATATATGGTTCAGCGACCTCGTTCATTGTAATGGCAGAAATAACACGTGTGTGAATTTTCAAACCTTCGAGTGCTGCCTGCATCGCTAAGGCATTCATTACCGTGGCCAACATACCCATATAATCTGCTGTTGTGCGTTCCATACCTTGCGCTGAGCCCTGCAGCCCGCGAAAAATATTTCCTCCGCCTATAACCATACAAATTTCAACGCCCATTTCTTGGACAGATTGAACCTCGCGTGCAATGCGTTCGACAGTGGGAGGATGTAGACCGTAACCTTGATCACCCATTAAGGCCTCACCAGAAATCTTCAGCATGACCCTTTTATACGCGACTTTTTCGGGTTCAGGCATAACGATCTCCAATGCAGCTTTGCGTTATGCTTAAAATGTCGCAAAAGGGGTTTGGGCGCAATGTTAAATAGGTTATTATAAAATGGGAAAGTTAATGATTGAACTCTCGCAAATCGATCCTGAAAAACCAGTTTTGATATATGGACCCACTGCGTCTGGAAAATCAGGTTTAGCTTTGGCAATTGCGCAGCATCAGGGTGGTGTGATCATTAACGGTGATGCGCTTCAAACTTATCAAGGCTGGCCAATTCTGACAGCGCAACCACCAAGCGCTGATTTAGCTAGGGTTCCACATCACCTTTACGCTCACCTTGCAATTGATGAGCAGTATTCAGTTGGCGATTGGCTCCGCGATGTGGCACCATTTCTGACAAGACCGCACCGAAATAAGACACGGCCAATTATTGTTGGTGGCACTGGGTTGTATTTTACCGCCCTGACAGAAGGGTTGGCTGAAATACCTCCAACCCCTGCCCACATCAGGGCCAAAGCTAATGCAATTGTTTTGCTCGATCTGGTGTCGGCGCTTGATAATGCTACAGCTTCGGTTCTCGATCTTAACAATCGTGCCCGCGTGCAGCGCGCTTGGGAGGTACAAGAAACGACGGGACGTTCTATTCGTGATTGGCAAAATGAAACACCACCACCACTTCTGAAACTAAATGATTGCACCGCCCTCGCTTTGATGCCCAACGTGGATTGGCTGAATTCGCGGATCGAAAAGCGGTACAATATGATGATGGACGCTGGGGCAATGTTTGAAGCTAAAGCAATGGTACAACACTGGGACCCTGCAGCCCCATCATCAAAGGCCATCGGCGCTGCGGAAATGATCCAACTCTTGGGCGGTGAAATTACAGCCGAAACGGCACGTAGATTGGTAATAAACGCCACACGGCAATATGCCAAACGTCAACGCACTTGGATTCGGTCTCGAATGAAAAGGTGGCAGGTCATTGCTCTACCGAATATGAATGATATTATGTAGGCGAAATAAAATAATAAATTTACGTATAAATATTCTGTAAATTTTCCTCAAATAAATAATGTTTCAATATAACTGACTATGATAACTGACCCGCAAAACCGCTTGGCATTACCGTCAATCAGTCAAATCGCCGGCCAAGGTCACTGGCGTACAGAAACGATGCGTTCTCACAAGACGCCGCTTCTGATTTTTGTAACGCGAGTTCAAGGACGCATCAAGATATCTACTCTAACCAACGGTTACAGTGCCAACAACCTGATATATATTCCAGGCAGAACTATGTACTGATTTAAAGTTAATCAAACAGTGTTTGGGGTCATTCGAACAGTCCCGACCGCAATAGCGACCGAATGGCCGTCAAACTCACTATATTTACGCCTGCTATATATAATAGCCCAAAAAGAACTTGCTGGACAGATGGAAGCGTTGGAAAGAGAGCTGAAATCAACACAGCTTGGCCACTACCGCGCGGCTCACTATCAGGTTGGCCTTTTATCTGTTTACATTGAGCGTCAGGTGGCTTTGCGACCAGAATAAAAAACAGATAATCGCGCCAACACCGCAGCGGCCAAACTAGTTTCAGCCTACACGAGCCTGATCGACCGCGATTACCACCAGCAAGCAGGTGTCGCTGTTTATGCTGTTAATCTTGGTTTCACGCCGACCCACCTTGCGCGTTGTTGTAAAAAGACCTGTGGAAAACCTGCACTGTCCCTTCTGAATATTCGTATTTTTTTTGAAGCGCACATACTGCTGCGCAACAGCAAAGTACCGATACATAAAATCGCAGCAGATCTTGGCTTCAGCTCCTCTGCTTATTTCGCTCGTGCTTTTCAGGCTAATACCAGCTTAACACCATCACAATTGCGTAAAAAAGGTCCGCTTGAGAAGGTTTAAAATAATTTTTTCGTACTTTCTCGCCGCAGTGCAGCATCAACGGGTTTGCTTTTTTTCTGTAAATTTGCGACCAAATAAATGTCGTAAATTTGATTAGAACTGTCGATTACAGCCGTTGACCGCAGGATAAAAAACCTGCCTTAATACTAAAGTTTGTTGGGAATATAAAATTAAGCTACTTTGATCGGCCAAATGTAGATTTAGGAACCTATGCATCCCAATTACCTGCTAATAAAAAATGTTTAATCAGGGAGAATACGCATGACCAATAAAACACTCACAGGCGCACCGCTACATCCTGCGGTAGAAATCTACGTCAAAGACGCCCAAACTGGTAAACTTAGCCGTCGCGAATTTATGGCACGTACTACCGCACTTGGCGTTACGTCTGCTGCCGCATACGGTCTTTTAGGACTTGCTCAGCCAGCCGCCGCAGCAGGCCACGCTCAACAGGGCGGTACCATGCGTATGCAGATGGAAGTACGAGCTCTGAAAGATCCGCGCGCATTTGATTGGACGCAGATGGCATTTGTTACCGCAGGCTGGCTTGAATACCTCGTAGAATATAATTCTGATGGTTCATTTGAGCCAATGTTGTTGTCTGGTTGGGAAATCAACGATGACGCAACGGTCTATACTCTATCAGTCCGTCAGGGAGTTCAATGGAACAACGGCGAAAACTTTACTGCTGATGATGTTGCACGAGTCATCACAGACTGGTGTGACAAAAACGCTGAGGGCAATTCGATGGCTGGGCGTATGACTGCTTTGGTGGACGATGTCACTGGTACGGCAATTAAAGGCGGCATTGAAGTCGTTGATGCGTACACGGTTCGCCTAAACTTACCACAGTCAGATATTTCGTTAATAGCAGGGATGTCCGACTACCCAGCAGCTGTCTATCACAGCTCAATTGATCGCGAAAACCCTGCAAATACACCCGTTGGTACCGGTCCATACATGATCGAATCCAACGAAGTTGGCGTTAAAGCTGTTTTGGTCCGAAATGAAGGTCACGAATGGTGGGGTTATGCAGAAGGTAAAGGTGCATACTTGGATCGTATCGAATACATTGATTATGGCACTGACCCATCCGCTTGGGTTGCCGCAGCAGCCGCTGACGAAGTCGATATGACCTATGAAACAGTTGGTGATTTTGTTGATGTTTTCGAATCAATTGGATATGAGCGCTCTGAGATCGCATCTGCTGCAACATTGGTTATTCGTCCTAATCAAGCTGCAGAAGTTGATGGCGTTAAGCCATACGCAGACGTTCGGGTTCGCCGTGCCATTTCAATGGCGGTTGATAACAGTATTTGTCTTGAACTTGGCTATGCAGACCGCGGTATAGTGGCTCGCAACCAACACGTGGGTCCAATGCATCCAGAATGGGCTGACGTTCCTGCAATCGATTATGATCCAGCAGGAGCGCTAGCTTTGCTAACAGAAGCTGGCATGCAGGACTTTGAAATGGAGATTTCTTCCATTGATGATGACTGGCGTAAAAATACTACTGACGCTGTAGCTGCGCAGTTACGCGACGCTGGTTTTAATGTAAAACGTACAATTATTCCAGGCTCTACATTCTGGAATGACTGGACTAAATACGCGTTTTCTTCAACAAACTGGAACCACCGCCCACTTGGGACACAAGTTCTTGGTCTTGCTTACCGTTCAGGTGAAGCGTGGAACGAATTTGCATTCAACAATGCTGAATTTGACGCGCTTCTGGACGATGCCAATGCGATCGCTGCCGCAGACGAGCGTGCAATTGTAATGGCAAAAATCCAGCAGATCCTTGTAGACGAAGCTGTTACCATTCAACCATACTGGCGTTCGCTTTACCGTCACTGCAAACCCGGTTTTGTAGGTTGGGAAATGCACATTGCATACCTACCACAAATTTATAAGATCGGAATTGCAGCTTAAGTGCCATGACCAAAGGGTCGTCCAGTTATTTGGCCGGCCCTTTTCGAATGACTTCTTACGTCTACTCGACCTGACGAATAAATCGCGCGGCTTGAATTGCGCGACACAGCCAACAGGGGTACTATATGGGACTGTTTATTTTGCGCCGCCTTGGGGTAATGGTCCTCACTGCGATTTGCCTAACATTTATAGTGTTTTGGCTTACTAACCTCTACCCAAAACTTGAAGTACTAGCCAAGACTCAAGGTAATTTCCGTATGTCTGACGAAGCGGTAATCAGTTATCTGGGTAACCGAGGTTATACGCAGGCCTTGCCTGTAAAGTATGGACAATGGCTTGGTGTAGTCCCTGGCTATATTATTGAAGGTTCAGATGGTGAGATCCGCTCAAAATGCGAACGGAATTCCCCTCCAACTGATGAAACCCCGACTTTCTGTGGCATAATTCAAGGTAACTGGGGGTTTTCAACAGTTGCCAAAGAAGACGTCGCTGATGTGCTGCCAACACGTCTTGGCAATACCGGAAAATTGATGTTCTGGGTACTAATGGTCATGGTTCCAGGGGCGCTTATTATCGGTGTGCTTGCAGGTATGCGCGAAGGTTCACGTACCGATCGCTCACTCTCCACAGTATCAATTATTGCAACGGCAACGCCGGAATATGTATCAGGTGTCATTTTAATAGCTCTGTTCGCGACACCATTATTTGGGATGCAGTATTTCAAGGGAACCGCAACATCGGCCATGGACAATATTACATTCAACAACTTTTTTCTTCCGGTAATGACGATTGCGATTTATGGTATGGGCTACATCGCCCGTATGACACGCGCATCAATGACCGAGATAATGACTGCACAATATGTCCGCACTGCCCGCCTTAAAGGTGTGAGCTTTGCCAATATCGTCATAAAACACGCTTTACGCAATGCGTTAATAGCACCATTTACAGTCATAATGTTGCAAGTACCGTGGCTTCTCAACGGAGTAGTAATTGTTGAAACTCTTTTTAACTACAAGGGCTTTGGTTGGGAACTTGTGCGGGCTGCGTCCAACAACGATATTGAAATGTTGCTTGGCGTTTCCGTAATCTCAGTTATCGTTGTTCTAATGACACAGCTGATATCTGACATTGGTTATGTATTCCTTAACCCACGCATTCGTATTTCATAAAGGAGCCAGACTATGGAAGAACTTTCTTGGACCGGCTCCTTCGCGAGTACTCTCATCCCCGCAATAATGATTGCATTCGCTATCTTTTTAATTGGAATTATTTTGCAACTCGTAATGGGGTTTTTTGCATCTGAAGTAAAATTGCAATCTAACACTGATGGTACGTTAAAATCACGTGGTGGACTTCAGGGGCAACTTGAAAAGATCAACACCCAACTTTTTATGTTGATCGTTTTGATTGGCGCGGCAATAATCGTTGTGTCTTGGTTTATGCCTTACGGAAAAGCCGGCATCCTAGGTGAAATCATCAAACGTTTCATGCCCGTTTGGATTGCGCTGATCGTGACCTTCGCTGTGTCAATTTTCTTTAAACGCAAGCTTGGCCTATATGGCAAATTGTTTGACAGCACGATTGGTATGATCGGCTTTGCCCTCGTAATGTTTTGGGTCTTCACATCAATATTTGTTGGTTTTTTTGACTTAATTGCGACCCATGATCCGCTACAGCAAATTTCTGGCATTAAAAATAAAACCCCAGGCTTCCTTGTTCCTGATGGACAAGAAGCTAATTTTTTTCCGCACTATCTCTTGGGTGGTGACAACCTAGCGCGCGATATATTTAGTCGTGTTGTTCATGGATCGGTGATCGTAATGCTTATCGCACCATTGGCCACAGTTTTTGCATTTATGGTTGGTATCACATTAGGGTTACCTGCAGGGTATTACGGTGGCAAACTCGATACAATCTTGTCATTTCTTGCCAACCTAATTCTCGCTTTCCCTGTGATTTTACTTTTCTATCTATTGGTGACGCCAGAAATTGTTGCAACTGGTCTGCCAAATTATATGGGCGCATTTCTGTTTATTTTTCCACTAATCTTTTGCGGAGTGCTGATAAATTCACGCTATAAAACCCAAGGTAAGAAGAATATACTATATCTCTCCATAGTATTAGTCCCACTGGCGCTGATCTACCTGATGGTTATCAGTGACAACGCCAGTCCCCTCGTTATCTGGCCATCAAAACTCGATTTCATCACAATTCCGAGTGGCATTCTTGTTGTGTTTGTATCAGTAGTTTTTGTGAACTCGCCAACAGTGTTCCGTATCGTGCGAGGATTGGCACTCGATATCAAAACCCGCGATTACGTGGCAGCAGCGCAAACCCGTGGCGAAGGCACATGGTACATCATGCTTTGGGAAATTTTACCAAATGCACGTGGCCCGCTGATTGTCGATTTTTGTCTGCGCATCGGCTACACAACAATCCTGCTTGGCACCCTTGGCTTTTTTGGCCTAGGCCTTCCACCTGAAAGCCCCGATTGGGGTAGCACAATCAACGAAGGCCGCAAGCTGCTGTTGATTTATGCGCACCCTGCACTTCCACCAGCGATGGCATTGTTGTCGCTGGTACTTGGACTCAATCTTCTTGCAGACGGTCTGCGTGAAGAAAGCTTAAAGGATTAAGCCCATGGAAAAGAGATCCCACGGTGGACCAATTCTTGAGATCGATAGGCTATCCATAAGTTTCTTTACGAGGCTGCGCGAAATTCCTGCGGTGATGAACTTTTCAGCCTCGCTGCAACCCGGTGAAGCTCTAGGTATTGTAGGCGAATCCGGTTGTGGAAAATCCACAGTTGCGCTTGGGATCATGCAAGACCTTGGCGTAAATGGGCACATCGTTGGTGGCTCAATCAAGTTTAAGGGCCGTGAAATGAACACTATGACGCGCGAGGAATTGCGCGATATTCGCGGTTCGGAAATTGCGATGATCTATCAAGAACCCATGGCGTCGTTAAACCCCGCTATGCGCATAGGCAAACAGCTGATGGAAGTCCCCATGATTCACGAAGGTGTGTCAAAGGCTGAAGCCCACGCGCGCGCGCTTGAAGTTGTGACAGACGTGAAGCTCCCCGACCCCGAACGAATGCTAAACTCGTTCCCCCACCAACTGTCTGGCGGTCAGCAGCAGCGCATCGTGATAGCAATGGCATTAATGTCAAAGCCGTCTCTGTTAATTTTGGACGAACCAACAACCGCGCTCGATGTAACGGTTGAGGCGGCAGTTGTCGAATTGGTCAAAGACCTTGGCAAGAAATATGGTACATCGATGCTGTTCATTAGCCACAACCTTGGCCTGGTGTTGGAAACCTGTGACCGGATCTGTGTCATGTACTCCGGCGAAGCAGTTGAACGCGGCACCATTGAAGGCGTATTTAACAAGATGCGCCATCCATATACAAAGGCGCTGTTCCGCTCGATACCATTGCCTGGCGCCGACAAGAACGCTCGACCCTTAGTGACTATTCCAGGAAACTTCCCACTGCCCCATGAACGGCCCAATGGTTGTAACTTTGGTCCACGTTGTGATTATTTTGAGGCTGGGCGCTGCGATCAAGACCACATTTTCATGGAAGACGCAGGAATTGATCATGAAAGCCGTTGTTTGCGACACGTAGAAATTGATTGGGACGCACCACGTGTTGCTAGTGTTCAGACCGAAAAGCCTGCGCCTGGTTGCGTAGTTTTAAAAATGAATAACTTGAAAAAATACTATGAGGTCGCAGCATCCACGCTCTTTGCTAGTGGTGATTTGAAAGTTGTGAAGGCGAATGAAACGCTAACATTTGAAGCTCGAGAAAGTGAAACTCTGGCCATTGTAGGTGAATCTGGGTGCGGTAAATCGACTTTTGCGAAAGTCTTGATGGGGCTTGAAACTGCAACATCAGGCGAAATTTTGCTTGATGGAAAAAGCATCGGTAACATTCCAATTGAAAAGCGTGACACTAAGACCGTTGCAGATGTGCAGATGGTATTTCAAAATCCATTCGACACACTAAACCCATCTATGACCGTCGGGCGTCAAATTACGCGAGCACTTGAAATTTTTAAGATCGGCAATAATGATAGAGAACGCCATTCGCGTATGCTGAAACTACTTGATTTAGTAAAGCTGCCGCGGGAATTTTCTGGCCGAATGCCACGTCAATTGTCGGGTGGTCAAAAGCAACGCGTCGGAATTGCGCGCGCTTTTGCTGGTGATGCGCGAATTGTTGTAGCGGATGAACCAGTATCAGCACTAGATGTGTCGGTGCAAGCCGCTGTGACGGATCTGTTGATGGAAATCCAGCGCGAGCACAAAACCACCCTGCTGTTCATCAGTCATGACCTGAGCATCGTGCGATATCTATCTGATCGCGTTATGGTAATGTATCTTGGCCACGTAGTTGAGATGGGCTCTACTGATCAGGTCTTTAGCCCACCTTACCATCCCTACACAGAAGCATTGCTATCAGCCGTGCCGATTGCGGACACCAAGGTTAAGAAAAAACATATCGTTCTTGAAGGAGACATTCCGTCAGCTATAAACCCGCCATCAGGTTGCCCGTTCCAAACACGATGTAATTGGAAAGACATCGCCGGACGTACTAGGTGCGAAACCGAAGTGCCATTAGTACGGAGACTAGACAATGGACACCAGATTAAATGCCACCTCACAGATACTGATATGGCAAACATGGAACCTGTTATTCAGATAACATCTGAATAACGATTGTTCGTTATCAGTATTTAAGCATGCGTATTTGATGTGCTGACTTGGGTTTCGTGCTTCAGTAAAAATTTCTGAGATTTCCTACAATTATAGAACAAAAACAGCAAAAAAAATTAAATAAAAGTTTTTGGATTTTAAATTCCTAAAATAATTTTAACGTAATTTTGTGTCTCACGGTAGGGCGGTAGGCCACCATAACGTTGCACCGCACCGGGTCCAGCATTATAGGCTGCAAGCGCTAAACGCCACGATCCAAATTCGTCATACTGTTCGCGCAGATACCGCGCCCCACCATCAAGATTTTGATAAGGGTTTTGGGCATTTACCTGCAGATATTGCGCAGTTTTGGGCACTAGTTGCGTTAAACCCACCGCCCCAGCTGAAGACACCGCATGCGGGTTCCAAGCGCTTTCTTGTTGCACCAAACGCAGAAACAAACCCTCTGGCACAGAATTACGTTGTGCCGCTGATTTAGCCATATTGAAAAATTCACCACGATATTCACCACTATATTGCATTACAGCGTTATCAGTAGAAGAAATATTGACTTCAGGTGGCTGTAATCGGATCGAGTTGGCGTATTGGGCAGACGCACGTCCGTCTAAAACATCAAGTTGTAAACCGAAAAGCGTCGTGCGATTGCGGGTCGACAAGTTTTCCGCCATCAATGATGAATTTAATAACACAACTGCAAATATGGCCATAATTTTCAACATTCGCATCCAATTACCTAGAGATAAAAAATAATGGTAGCCTAAACAAGACGCTCAATCTACTCATTATGGGGTTATTTACTAGTTTCAGGTAATGTAACACTTAATTATATAAATCAGATTCTATAGGAGATTCACCATGGCCGGTTCACTTAATAAAGTCATGATTATCGGCAATCTGGGTCGCGACCCAGAGGTGCGAAGCTTTCAGAACGGTGGCAAGGTGTGCAACCTGAGCATCGCAACATCTGAAACCTGGAAAGACAAAAACACAGGTGAGCGGCGCGAAAAGACAGAATGGCATTCAGTCGCAATTTTTCAAGAAGGGTTGGTGCGTGTTGCAGAACAATACCTAAAAAAAGGTTCAACTGTTTATATTGAGGGCAAATTACAAACTCGGAAGTGGCAGGATCAATCTGGCGTTGACAAATATTCAACCGAGATAGTGTTACAGGGCTTTGACGGTGTGATGACAATGATTGGCGGTCGCAGTGATAGTGGTTCTACCAATAGTGGGGCGTATTCCAACGGTGACCAAGGCGGCAGTTTTGGCAGCGCCGATCAGGGTGGAAATGGTGGTAGTCAGAGCGGAGGCCAAGGCGGTGGCGCCAGTGACATGGATGACGAAATTCCGTTTTAAAAGTTTTCTAATTACAAAAATAGTTTGGAACCCGCGTCACCACGGCCAGCCGCGGGTTCACTTTTTTAGTGGCTCACTAATCCATCACGCAGAACATTTAGTATAGTATCTGCGGGTACATCACCAGTCACAAATGCGTCACCAATGCCACGGACCAGAACAAACTGTAGCTGGCCATTGATGACTTTTTTATCTTGCCTCATTAGTGCCAGCAGCGTGTCAGCATCTGGCAAAATACCATCAATGTCAGCCAGGTCAGTCTTCATGCCCATATCTTTGAGGTGAGCACGAACACGGCTTGGATCTTCTTGACTACACAGTCCCATCCGTGCGGACAATTCAAAAGCTAAGGCACAGCCTATTGCCACACCTTCACCGTGTAACAGTCGATCACCATATCCGGTTGCCGCCTCTAGCGCGTGGCAAAACGTATGGCCAAGGTTTAGAAGCGCACGGTCCCCCCGTTCGGTTTCATCACTTTCAACGATACGGGCTTTCATCTCGACTGATCGTTTGACTGCCCATACCCTTGCCTTGACAGTATCATTTACTGATAAGGTATTATTTATCATAGGCTTAAGATTTTTACCTTCAAGTTCAAGCCAATCAAAAAAAGCTACGTCACCCAACAACCCGTATTTGATGACTTCTCCGTAACCCGACAAAAAGTCTCGAGAAGTGAGAGTCTCGAGAAGTGAGGTATCCGCCAAAACCAATGTGGGTTGATGAAACGCACCAATTAAGTTTTTGCCACTTGAAGAATTTATCCCTGTCTTACCTCCGACCGAACTGTCAACTTGCGCAAGCAATGATGTCGGTATTTGTATAAACCGCACACCGCGAAGAACAGTGGCAGCTGCAAAACCCACCAGATCGCCAATCACTCCACCACCAAAAGCTACTACAATATCGCCACGTTCCACCTTTTGGGCCACTAGCCATTCGACAGTCTGTTCAAAGTATGGCCAGCTTTTAGTATTTTCACCCGGCGGCAGCACAAGGGCTTCAGACATAATTCCTAATGCTGCGAGCCCAGATTTTAACTCACCAAGATGTAGAGCTGCTACATTTTCTTCAGTGACAATCAATACGCGTGGGCGCTTGAGAAACGGCATGATCCATGTGCCAGCCTGTGCTAGTAATCCGGGCCCAATCACCACATCATAAGCTCTACCAGGCAGGTCGATATGGATAGTTTCAATCATGTTACAGCTTCCAATACGTCAACGCGAGTGGTCAGCATGCGCATCACCTCGTCAGTCATATAATCAATTGAATATTCAGGTTTCGCTTCGACTCGCAAATCAGCTAATTGATAAATTGGCGCGCGATCTTTGAAAATCTTGCGCAGAGTTTTGCGTGGATCATTCGTCCTCAACAGCGGGCGCGTATCCTTGTGGCGGACCCTCTCCCATAGCAGATCAAGATCGGCGTCCAGCCACACCGCCACGCCATATTTAAAAATTGCTGCGCGATTGCGTTCTTCTAGAAAGGCACCCCCACCCGTGGACAACACACAAGGTGTTGATTGCAATAGACGCTCAATGACTTCTGCCTCACGATTTCGAAAGAATGGCTCACCAGATCGAGCAAAAATCTCAGAAATAGTGGCTTTGGCTGCTGCTTCGATTTCTGCATCAGAATCGACAAAAGGAACATCTAATTTCAGCGCCATTGCCCGACCAATAGCCGTTTTGCCAGACCCCATCATGCCCACAAGAACCACAGTGGTGCGCAATCGATGCAATCGCTGATCTGCTTGAGAGTTTTTAAAGTTGTCCATTCTAGGGTTAACCTATACCTTTTTACTGCATTAGCAGCAACTTACCCGACAGACGTTTGCCTAAAATCATCAAAAAATAGGCTAGCTCCCACCGGTTTGAAAATAATTATGACAGAGTGGCGTGTTCTTACTGACAAGGACATATATAATGATTGTTAAAGCAGCAACTAAGGCTGTGCATACAAGTCAAAAAATATGGCTAAAAAAGGGCAAATTTCATGTGGCGATTGATTAAATTCTTGTTTGTGCTCGTGGTTTTGGCGGTAATTGCATTCGTAGCTTACGCTTATTTAGGCCCTATTTTTATGGCCAATGATTTTGCAGCTCCTTTACAAGAGGTTATTTTACCAATCACATTAGGTGATAATTGATGGCTTTACGTATCGCAACATTTGGGATGTATTTTTTTTGTGTGGCTCCCGTATGGTGCCAAGACATTGATTTTGCCCCACTGACTGCCATAGATTGGTTATCTGAAAGTGTTGAACAGCCCGATTTTTTCATCATTGCCCCTGTCCTTGGCACCAAATCAATCCGTGCACCCGACGTAAGTGAAGTTCCCGTCACTAATTCAGCAATTATGCCTGATGTATCAGTTATAGAGCTAAGTGATACTGAGCCAAGAATACTTGGTTTACTACCACCTTCTTCGACAGGCCTACCCACTAATTTATGGGATGGGAGTGACACTGCAACGTTAATTGAGCTGTTACAAGCTGGTCAGATCAATACGCTTCCCGCAATACAGGAGCTTTTTTTCACATTAACCATTACACAAGCTAACCCACCACGTGAAACCGCAATACCTGATGCATTTTTGTTAGCTCGCGTGGACAAATTGCTTGATCTTGGAGCGTTGGAACCCGCGCAAGCGATGCTGCAAGCGGCTACACCAGACTCACCAAACTTGTTTCGACGCTGGTTTGATGTGTCTCTTTTAACAGGTACCGAAGATGAGGTGTGTCAAGCTTTAAGTAATAAACCGGATTTAGCCCCAACCCAATCAGCACTTATATTTTGTTTGGCTCGATCTGGTGATTGGTCCGCGGCCGCTTTAACGTTAAATACTGTTTTGGCTCTAGGGGACATCGACGTAGATACTGGCGCTCTAATTGCGCGATTTCTTGATCCTGATTTATATGAAGGTGAGCAGGCACTTAAGGTGCCTGAACGCACTACACCACTCACATTCCGGATGTTTGAGGCTATTGGATTCCCGTTGACCACTTCAGATTTGCCACGCGCGTTTTCCCATGCAGATCTTCGCGCTAACGTTGGCTGGAAGGCCCAGCTCGAAGCTGCAGAACGCCTTTCACGCGCGGGCGCAATTTCAGACAACGCGCTACTTGGGCTCTACACCGCAATGGTTCCTGCTGCATCTGGTGGAGTTTGGGAACGCGCAAAGGCAGTGAACGCTCTTAATACTGCTTTAGCAGGCAATAATTCTAAAACTACTTATAATGCGGTTTCAAATCTTTGGAGAGAAGCTCGCCCTGTTGGCGTACTAGTGCCCCTATCGCGAGTATTTTCCCGCCAATTGATTGATGCGGACATTGGGCATGAGGGAACAATTGTATTCAAGTTGCTGCTATTGTCGGATCAATACGAACAGGCGGCACTGATCGAAAACTTGTCAACAACCGATGCATTTCTTGCAGCTACTGCGCGTGGTGATCCATCAGAAACGTTTCCTATCCATGAAGATTATTTTTTGATACAAAATGCATTTGTTTCAAATCCAAACTCAGCACTAATAAAAATGGCCCGACAAGGGCGCATCGGAGAAGCTATCCTGCGCGCACTTGCAACCCTACAAAACGGCATAGATGGTGACCAAGTCGCGTTCAAAGAAGGCTTTGCAACCCTGCGTGCCTTGGGACTTGAGGATGTGGCCAGGCGTGTTGCATTACAATATCTGCTTTTGCCATGAATTTTAATAAACGTCTCAATGCCCAATGGATACAATCATTCATTGAAGCACAGGCGGCCGAACTAGACGCGGCGACCAACACACAATTAGCTTATGCGCGCGACCTGATTGATTTTTCAGACTGGCTGGCTGGAATGCACTTTGACACTGTACTTAAAAAACATATCGAAAAATACTTAATTTGGTGCGACACGCAAGGCCTTGCAAAAGCTACTCGCGCACGAAGGTTGTCAGCAATTAAACAGCTTTTTCGTTTTGCCTTTGAGGAACTATGGCGAAGCGATAATCCGGCGATACAAATATCTGGCCCCGGTCGTGACAAACTTTTACCCAAAACGTTGAGCCATGATGAAGTCGACGCGCTGCTCACCGCCGCTCGCGAAATCAAAAAAGATGCGCTGCGGACTACTTGTTTAATGGAACTTCTGTATGCTACGGGAATGCGCGTAACTGAATTGGTCTCATTGCCGGTGTCAGCTGCACGGGGCGATCCACGTATGTTATTGGTGTGCGGTAAAGGTGGCAAAGAACGCATGGTGCCGCTGTCTCCACCCGCACGCGCAGCCACTATTATCTGGCTAAAAACATTAGACAACGCGCAAGATGCCGCGTTCAAAGATGGCGTAAAACGCTCAAGGTTTTTGTTTCCGTCTCGTGGTAAACTTGGTCACCTTACGCGGCAAAGCTTCTTTAACTTGACAAAAGACCTTGCCATAGCTGGCGGCGTGGCCCCATCAAAAGTCACACCCCACACTTTGCGTCACGCTTTTGCCACTCATCTGCTTGAAGGCGGTGCTGACTTACGGTCAATACAAACGCTTTTGGGCCACGCGGATATCGCGACGACCGAAATATACACTCATGTGCTGGACGAACGTCTAAAAAAACTGGTACTCGAACATCATCCACTTTCTAAAACCACTTAAATAAACGGTTCCACTTGAAGCTGCTTGCCTGCGCGCCCATAACCTAGTTCATGTTTAACAGTATTTATTCAAAATCATACGAGTATGACAATGTTTGACGCTTCATTTTGGATCACCTGTGGCGTTGTCTTTGTCCTGTTGATGACATCGGGGTTCTTTTCGGGCACAGAAACGGCCTTGACAGCTGCATCACGTGGACGACTACGTTCGAATGCAGATCGTGGTGACAAAGGCGCAGTATTAGCGCTCAAAATTAAAGAAGACGAAGAACGCTTTATTGGCGCAATCCTGATGGGCAATAATATTGCCAACGTCGTAGCCACATCACTAGCAACAGCCCTTTTGACCAAAACTTTTGGAGTTAACGGCGTCATTTATGCGTCGGTCGTAATGACAGCTCTGATCCTGATTTTCGCTGAAGTTCTTCCTAAAACCTATGCCATTACTCGACCCGAAAAGGCATCTTCAGTTTCCGCACCTATCGTAATATGGGTGATCCGTATTCTTTCCCCACTTGTAGCGGGTGTTCGCATAGTTGTTCGCGTTTCACTTCGTCTTTTTGGCGTACAGACCGACCCGGACAGCAACATACTTGCAGTGCGCGAAGAAATTGCAGGCGCTTTGCAGCTTGGCCATTCTGAAGGGGTGGTGGAAAAAGAAGACCGCGACCGTATTTTAGGCGCGCTAGATTTGGGTGAACGCACAGTCGAAGAAATTATGCTGCATCGCAAAGAGATCGAGATGATCGATGCTGCCCTACCAGTGGCAGAAATTCTGCGCCTCTGTCTGGATAGCAATCACACTCGTCTGCCGCTATATCGAGATGAACCAGAAAATATTATCGGAACCCTCCACGCAAAAGACCTCTTGCGTGCTTTGCATAAAATGCTGGGTGACGGTCGGATTGAACCGCAAGAAATGGTTGATTTTGACATTCTTACCGTGGCTATGCCTCCATATTTTGTTCCTGAAACCACAACTCTGGATGATCAAATGCGCCAGTTTTTGGCCAGGCGCACACATTTTGCACTGGTTGTTGACGAATATGGCACTTTGCAAGGCTTAATCACGCTCGAAGATATTCTTGAAGAGATTGTAGGTGAAATTACTGACGAATTTGACACGGATGAAGAAAACGACGTCACAGCGGCCGAGGACGGCAGTTATACAGTAGATGGGACGATGACGATCCGAGATGTGAACCGTGCAACAGATTGGAACCTCCCCGATGATGAGGCCAACACAGTCGCAGGTCTGGTTATCCACGAAGCGCAAATGATTCCAATTGTTGGTCAGGTATTCAGCTTTCACGGCTTTAGGTTTGAAGTGCAGGCAAAAGACGAAAATCGCATCTCAGAATTAAAGATTTCCCCACTGGTCTAGGTTTTTTTTAATCCAGTTTCTGGCGAGATTTATGTAGCCTTATCGCCTGCGATATAGCCCGCTCAGAATGCCACTCACAATGCGCTGGCCTTTTATGCCAATCAGTTCTTTAGCAACAAAAGACAGAGGGTTTAGCGTTCTTCTGCCTTTGGCGTTTCTTCTTCAACAATACCTTTTTCTGCTTTCTTTCTGCTACATTTTCCTAAGCGCCTGCCCGTTTAGCAGGCATTCAAAACTCGGATGCAAAACATAGAATTACTTTTGTGTTTACCGGCCATTAGCAAAGCAACAATTACTCCAGCACGTTCATTTTTCGTAATTGGGCTCATTTGTGATTACTGTGGATGTATCAGCTTGAGCTCTAAATTCCGAATGTGCCAATGTCTAACAGCATAAGTATTATAGCTTCTCCTATATCAACTGAACGAACTTCTTCAACAGTATCAAATGGAGAATCTTTTCAATAGATTTTCGCTACTAGCTTGAGTACGTTTTGATCATTTGCCATAATGGCCCGCCGTGCTTTTTGAACATAATTGCCAAGCCTGCTCAGCATGTTTTGAAGACATGAGACAGTTTTTAAATAATAAAATAGACATCAACGACCTTAGAACAGATCAACCGCACAGCCTGATCTTCCTTGTCCATCAATGCTTTGTGAACGTTATTAAAAGGAAACGCTTTTCATTAAAGAAAAACATCAGCTTGAGCTTTTGAGATTGCCAATTTCTAGTAGTTGTTTAATACAATTAGGTTAAAATCATGTAAAGATGGTTTAAAATCAAAAGATTGACATTAATTCATATTGCGCAAAATATTATTCGCCATTGTACAACGCGCAGCCTATTCTGTTCAGTTGTCTAAACATGGAAAAGACTTGGGTCTGATTTACCAAACAGCCCTGCTCAACCTTAGATTTCAAACACCATTAATTATAGCTGAATTGCAGCAACAGACGATGTCGCTGCATTGTCGTTGAGTAAGAACACGTTTGCAGAATTTTTCCAGCTCAGACCAACAGAGCATGTAAAAAACTACGCTTTAGTGACAGCGACCCCTCTTCATTTTCTACGTGTAATGCAACACACGAAACACCATCTTCTGCGCCCGACAGTCCCATTAGGTTGAAAATCAATGACGGTCTCTTTTCTGAAATAGTTGCGTGTATCGGGTGGCCTTGTTTGTAAAAAGGGTTTTAAATGTCATAGAAAAAAAGTAATACAAATCTAATCCAATGTTTGCTGCACATTTTATAAAGAGATCATGGAATTTTAACTATGGGATTCTAAGCTTTACCAGCTTCTACAAATTATCCCTTACTTTCGACAAAAACATAGTGGCGCCGATTTCGGAAAACACTTCAGCAAGCATTTGCAGAGTTACAGTTTTTCCAATATCATGAGTCCTCATAATTAATCCATGCTGATTTTCAAATTTAACAACAGATCTCATGCATCAGCATAATATTTACAACGGTCAATCGTGAAATTCTGTCGCGCATAGCTAATTCGCTATTTTGAATTGATATTTGCACAGTCTAACTTTTGTTTCACGGTAATCTTATGCCAAAATACATTATTTGATTTTTGGGGTCAGATATTAGTTTTGAAAAAACTAATATTTCAAAATATTGTTAAAGGAGATCTTTACTTGATCTTGTTGAGCTGCTTGTAAATAGATTTGGTGTGACACTTTATCATTTTCAAGCAGATAGTCATTATTAGAAAAATAATAAGCAGAGCTCCCATAATCACTTTAGTGTCACTGTTGACGCACTAAATCTCATTCCATATCAAAAGCTTTTACTCATCAATGTTAGATAGGTAGTAAATAGATATAGGGCCTTTGTTTATGAAAAATTGAAGCAGCACTAATATTTTAAAATTATTACTGGCGTTATCTACCTCAATTTTGGCAAGGCATTACCAAAATTTTTTTCTCCCTGACACTTTAAAAAACTAATGTTAATGCTCTCATAATAACTAACAACAATGGAGAAGTTTATGATATTTTTCAACGTGTTTAAGTCTAGAACTTTGGTGGCTGCAACGTTGGTGTGCGTTTTTGGTGCACCATTTTCTGCGCAAGAAACAACAAACGACACTTCTGCTGCAACAAATGAAGAGCAGACACAAAATGTTTTCAACATGGGCGAAAACGTCAATGAAATTGACAGTCCAATTTCGTCTAACGAAACGGCCTCACAAGAGCCACAACCGGGCCAGCAATACCTGCAAGAGGTTTTTAACGATTGGGCGTTACGCTGCTTAAAAGTTGAAAACGGTGATGACCCATGCCAAATGTATCAACTTTTAAGTGATGAAGACGGCAATGCTGTTGCGGAAATAGCAATTGTTTCACTTGCTTCCACAGGCGAAGCTGTTGCAGGTGCGACAATAGTTGCACCACTTGAAACACTACTAAATGAACAAATGACATTACGGGTTGATGGTGGGCAAGCTCGCCGGTTTCCGTTTGACTTTTGTAATGCTGGCGGTTGTGTAACGCGTGTTGGCCTGACTGAAACGGATATGATCCTCTTTCAAAGGGGTGCATCCGCAACACTTAGCATGGTACCCGCAGCTGCACCTGATCAAATTGTAACAGTGACAATGTCGCTTTCAGGCTTCACAGCGGCTTACACTGCAACGAAACAATAGGTGACATGAACTGAATATCATTAGTGCCGCCTTTACTTTTAATGTGGTACTTTTTGTTTAGGCTGATTTAAGCGCAATAACCGCATTCAACCCTCCAAAAGCAAAAGCGTTTGAAAGCGTCGCTATGACTTTTGCCTCACGCGCTATGTTTGGCACCACGTCGAGAGCACATTCAGGATCTGGTTTTTCGTAACCAATTGTCGGTGCTATGATCCCGTCGCGCAATGCCATGATACAGGCCAATAACTCAACTGCGCCAGTACCTCCAATCAAGTGTCCGTGCATGGATTTGGTACTGGAAATCATAAGTTTTTCGGCGTGGGCCTTGAATACATTTTTCACAGCCGCACATTCTGTCTTATCATTTGCAGCCGTGCCAGTGCCGTGCGCGTTAATATAGCCAACATCTTCACAGTTTAGGTTAGCATCTCTCAAGGCCCCTGCAATTGCACGTGCCGCGCCTTCTGTGGACGGGGTCACGATGTTGGACGCATCCGATGACATCGAAAACCCTGCAACTTCAGCCAAGATGACAGCGCCGCGTTTCATAGCGTGTTCGCGGTCTTCAAACACAAATACTCCTGCGCCTTCACCCTGTACCATACCATTTCGGTTAGCAGAGAACGGTCGACACGCGTCTTTGGACATCACGCGCAGTCCTTCCCAAGCTTTTACGCCACCAAAACAAAGCATTGCTTCAGATCCACCCGTGACCATAACATCTGCCATTCCAGACCGGATTAGCATGAACGCCTGTCCCATTGCGTGGTTGGAAGAAGCGCAGGCTGTCGCAACGGTAAACGATGGGCCGCGCAAGTTATATTGCATTGACACGTGGGATGCAGCAGCGTTGTTCATTAACTTAGGTACAATTAACGGGTGCACACGATTTTTACCCTCTTCATACACGGCACGGTAGCTTTCATCTTGCGTGTTTAACCCACCACCTGACGTCCCTAACACCACACCGGATCGATCCGCCAAAGCGCCTAAAAATGTTAAACCAGCTTCGTGAATCGCTTGTGCTGCAGCCAAAATGGTGAACTGGGTGAAACGATCAAAGAGGCTGATTTGTTGGCGGTTAAAGTGGGTATGTTCGTCGAAATTGGTTACCTGCCCACCAATTTTTATAGCTAGCCGATCGACGTCGCGAATATCTAACAAGCCAATGCCACAATGCCCTTCGCGCATGGCCTCGAGCGTTTTGGGGACATCGTGACCCAGTGCGTTGATCGTACCAGAACCGGTGATGACAACTCGTCTCAAGTTTGATCCTGTACCAGCGTTTGTACAGCTTTAATGATGGAACCGACTGACGTGATATCAAAATCGCTACCACTTGGGTCATTGGCATTAAACGGCACAGTAATATCAAAAGCCTCTTCAATGGCAAAAATACTTTCAACTAGGCCTAAACTGTCAATGCCAAGGTCTTCGAGCGTGTGTTCAATTTTGACGTCACTAGGTTGAAGCAAAGCCTGTTGCGCAACAATTCCGATCACTTGTACGGTAATATTCATCCAAGATCACCCATGTCAGTCCAATCTATTTTTTAAAGTAATGCGCGCAAGCAGCTTTTGGCACCACTATAACTTTGTCAAACGTCGCATAGCCTTAAGACCAGAACGGTATTCATGGCTCGGCTGTGCCGGATAGCCCAAAACAAAAATACCATCTGGAATGTTCGCTAAAACGCCTGCACCACCACCGATTACAACATCTCGACCAACTGTTAAATTGTCAGCCACACCAGACTGTCCACCCATAATTACCCGCGCACCTAGTACCGAAGAACCGGCGATGCCAACCTGTGCACACAACAAACAATCTTCACCGAGTATCACGTTGTGAGCAACATGAACGAGGTTGTCGATTTTAACACCATTGCCAATTTGCGTTGCTCTAACTGTACCAGAATCAATTGTTGAATTGGCACCAATTTCGACGTCATCACCGATAGCAACACCGCCAAGGGAATGAATGCGGTGCCAGGTGCCATCCATCGGTTCAAGCGCAGCACCTGGTCGGGCACGTATGGCTCGTTCCACGTTGGATGGTCCACTTGTAGTAAATGAAAATCCATCACTGCCAATAACAGCTCCAGTTTGCGCGATAAAACTGTCACCTATTAGAATCCGCGCACCGATTCTTACACCTGTATGAAGCGTAGTACAGACACCAATTATTGACTCAGCCCCAATGGACACATGAGCTGCAATCCTGGCATTAGCACCAACCCGTGAACGCGCACCAATAGATACAAACGGGCCAATCCGCGCCCCAGTTCCAATCACAGCCGTTTCGTCTATTACAGCGCTTGGATGAATCGCAGGTTCTCCAAAAAATGCAGGATCGTCATCCATGGCTTGGGTTAACCCAACCATAGCAAGACGACTGTATGGGGCAATAATTGCTCCATTAAGTCCAAGTGCTTGCAGATCAGCGCCAGCCCAAACAACCGCTGCGCGCGCCGCAGAAGCTTTAAGTTGTTCTGCAAATTTTGGCGCTATAGCCAGTGCCAGATCCCCCAGGCGGGCTTCTAGTGGTTCTGCCAAACGGTCTACCAAAAGAGATGTGTCTCCAAGAGTCTCAGCCCCAAGCGTATCAGCAAGTTCTTTTAAAGTTCGTGACATATCATTAACAATTTAAGCCCCCACGTTTTAGGGGTCAATTTACCCGTCAATTCCGCGAACGGCCACCCCTTGGTTTGCCAACGCATTCCAAATTCGACTGTCACGGTTGTATACATCACGACGAAAGTTTAACTGACCCGTCGTAAGCGTAAAAGCTGTGCGATATACAAGGTGGACTGGAATAGGTTCAACAAGGTTAACTCGGACTTCTTGGCCTGTCTGCACATATGTCTGAAATACGCTTTTTGGATCGGTTTCTTGAGCAGCCAACAATGCATACGCAAAGTCAAAAGGATCGTTCAGGCGGACACAACCATGACTAAATGCGCGAACTTCACGGCCAAATAGTGACTTTGCAGGCGTGTCATGTAGGTAAATATTGTACTCGTTGGGAAAAATAAATTTTACCAAACCAAGTGCATTACTTAGACTCGGTGGCTGGCGCATCGAATAAGGAAAAGTACTGGGGTTAAACTGATTGAAGTTAACTTTGCTGCGGTCAATTGTGAAGCCACTTTGATCTGTAATTTCGATATGATCGATAGAATTAGTATCGATTTGTAGTGCGGGCAGGTATTCATTCACGATGATAGAACGTGGAACATACCAGCTGGGATTTATGACCATAAACTCCATTACGTCAGAAAATTCAGGGGTCTGACGATCATCATTAGTTGCACCTATCACAGATCGAGTTTGAAATGTGACGCGATCATTATCAATGACAGCGGCAGAAAAATCGACAAGATTAACCCAAATGTGACGTTCGCCGCGCGGGTTATTCATCCAGCGCTCCCGTTCCATGGCAACTATTATTTGCTGCAAACGGCTAACAACGGAAACGTTGAGCTCTGACATAGTTTTAGAACCTGCTTCGCCATCTTCGCTTAGGCCGTGGGCCTGTTGGAACCGCCTAACGGCTGCTTGGACTGTGGAATCATATGTTTGTGTTGCAGATCGTTCCATATAACCCATGGTGAACAAACGATCGCGCAGATCTACAACTCCCGCTCCTGATGCCCCAACAGCGAGACTGCTAGACAAAATTGACGGCCCCCAGCCTCCATGCGCCAAAAGATCTTCAAGGGATACCTTTTCGCGCAATAAACGAGCATATTCAGGTGAGCTTGGTGGCAATGACGCAAGAAAAGATGCGGGCGCACCACTCAAAAAGTCTTTTAGATACCCAAGGAGCGGACGCAACTGAACATCACGGCGAATTTCGGGCACAACTTCTATTGGTGTCAAAATGCCCGTCTGGATGTCGCTTGCGTATGACAGAAACAGGCGTGACATTTCAACTTCCATAGCACCTTTTTCAGCAGGCGTGCTTGCTGCCATAAGCCTAGCCATTAAAATTTCTGGATCATATTTAGATAGAGGCAAGCCATGATCACCAGCACCCGCAAAGGCTGCCAGCAAAGCGTTTCGGCGCGACCGATCGATACGGGTGGTTCCAGTCCAAATGCCTTCAAATTTGCGCGTACGGTAAAATTCAATTAATGGAGCTTCGCGTTCTGCAGCCTCAGCTACGGCTTGGCGAAAAGCTGTATTTTGCGCAGCTATGGTTTGCGGAAAAACAGAGAAGACCAGAAAAATGATCAACATTGCAGATATGCGCTGAAACTTTATATTAATAATCGGCATTAGGTCTCTCATAAATATACTTGGCATGCAAAACAGATATGTAATTGCATTTAATGGCAAAGAACTTTTAATCAACAGCAATTGACTTTAAACAAAACCCTAACATGAAATGTCGAGAAGTGGTTTTAACTTTCCAAGTAATAACGCTACAAAGCTCCGCACAAACACAACTTTGCCAGATACGCACTCAACTTGCGCAAAATTTCGCCTATCAGACGCTTTTTATAGCTTCAAACTTTCACAGGGCTTGGTCCAAGTATCAATTTGTGGCATAGAAAATTAATCTGGGTGCGAGTAGTTTAAGCCCTATAAAATCATGGTACTACAATTAAGCGACGGGACGACGCTAACATGAAAAATAAATTAGCTTCGGGCATTTCTCGGCGTTCTCTACTAGGTGCTTTTGCAGCAACAGCTATATCAATCACACCTACCTATTCAAACGCGGCAGGTTTTTTACGTGGTGGCGGCGACATTCGGCGCTTAAAAATGTATTCAGGCCGTACTGGTGAAAGTATCAATACAATTTACTGGATAGAAGGTAACTACATTCCCGAGGCATTGACAGAAGTGAACCATTTCTTCCGTGATTGGCGTAGTGATCTTACTCATCAGATAGACACTCGCGCTATCGATATAGTTGCAGCCACCCAAAACCTTTTAAACACCAACCAACCCTATACTTTGGTTTCCGGCTTCCGTTCGCAGCAGACAAATGCAATGTTACGGTCCAATTCATCCGGTGTTGCGCGTAATTCGCTACATCTTCAAGGAAAGGCTGCTGATCTGCGCATGCAGGGTCGTTCGGTTAATCAGATGGCGCGAGCAGCCGCCAGCTGTAGTGCAGGAGGCGTTGGCAGTTATACTGGCTCGAATTTTGTACACATGGATTGTGGTACGGTACGCAGCTGGGGTAGTTGATAAATCTTGATTAACCGACACAGCTGAAGATAAAATGCAAACTTTTTGGTGTACCTGCGCAGTGTTATAGTTATTTCTTTTAATATGATAAATTAACTCACTCCAAACCATTGCTTTATCAAAGCCCAGTTGTTCTGAAATAACCTTTAAGGACGACATTTCGAGTGATACATGAGTTGATTTTAGATTGCTGGAACGCATACAGTTGTGTTCGTTTAAAAATGCGCAATGATTGCTATTAACGATTTTCTTCAACTGGGATTGTAAAAGGATATAAAATCTATTTGTCCTTCAATTTTACCAATTTTTTATAAATATAAATTAGTTTTTTATCTAATGTCTGATCTATCCTATGTGATGTTGATGGGTCACCTTAAAAATCAATGTGCAAATAGCGTATTACATTAAAATGAATTGAACCTTTACGCCATACTTTTGCCTGTACTTGCAATGTCGCGTCATTTTCATAAGCGAGCACATCAATGTCGGGTACGTTGCCGGCAAACGCAGTAGCAACTATGTTTCGCCTACCCAACTCAACAACAACCAGACTTTCAATAATTTGTACTAAAATCTGTGTTTTAAAGTTAAGTACCATAACTACCTATTCTTCGTTATCCATAGTCGCTAAGTTTGCATCATTAAGTAATCGCTCTAAGCCTTCAGCAATCGTCTCACGTTCAAACGACCAGTTCTGCCAACCTTTCACCGTTTGCCATGTGTATCGGTCCCGTTGCAGCAGTTTCAGTGCTGACTTACTCAGGCTTGTTTCCTCACCTTCAAACAATATCTTCTTTTCACTAACTACTTGTGCAATAATTTTTTCGTTGTTTTCGTAATTTATAGTATCACCAATTTTCAAAGCGGCGTCAGGCAATTTATATGATTTACGTGGCCTAAGTATTGCTTTTTCGAGTGCTTTTACACCCTCTTTGTTTTCTGCAATGTCACCTTTTGGCGTAACATCTGGTTCACGTGTTAGCTTGAGAGCAGCAATTATGCGCTGTGGATCAATTTCACAAAACTCGGGCGTTGTTCGAGTTCTGTGATCAGCAAACACTTGATGTACAAGTTTTTCAAGTTCAACTTCGACGGCATAAATACATCTAAACGGTAGCGGTTCACTTGTACTATCAAGCTGATGCAGTCGCTAAACCAAATTTGTAGTTCTACTGATTTTTATAAAATTTTCAAAAGCTGGGCTCGTAAGTAAATAAACTATGGCCACTTTTTTATGTACCACTCAAAACATATTTTAATACTGTAGTTATGCTAATTTCGCTAATTAAATACGTCAATGACATCAAACCGCTACTGTTAATCTGCTACACATAAAAAAAGGGCTCGCAAATTGCGAGCCCTCAGTAATCGTTGAGTAATTTACTCTCTCGTAGTTAGCGCTTGGAGAACTGGAAGCTCTTACGAGCTTTTGCTTTACCGTATTTTTTACGTTCTACAACACGGCTGTCTCGAGTAATGAACCCAGCAGCTTTCAATGCCGCACGCAAAGACGGGTCAAATAATTGCAGAGCTTTCGAAATACCGTGCTTAACCGCACCAGCTTGGCCAGATAGACCACCACCTTTGACAGTCGCCATAACGTCAAACTGACCCGCTACGCCAGATACTTCGAACGGCTGAAGCAAAATCATTCGCAGCACAGGACGTGCGAAATAGATCGATTGATCACGACCATTGACGATGACCTTGCCAGAACCTGGTTTAATCCAGACACGTGCAACTGCATCTTTACGTTTACCAGTGGCATAAGAACGACCAAGGGCGTCTTTGACGACTTCGCGTTGGATCGTGGTTATCTGCGGAGCTTCAACAGTTTCGATGCTGTCTGCAACTTGGCCCAGATCTTCGAGTGAGTTTACTTGATCGGCCATTATGCTGTTGTCCTCGTATTCTTCTTGTTCATGGACGCAACATCCAGAACTTCAGGCTGTTGTGCTTCCATACCATGCTCGGTGCCCGCAAACACACGTAGATGTGTCATTTGAACGCGCGACAGACGATTGCCGGGCAGCATACGCTTAACAGCTTGCATCACTACACGCTCGGGGTGCTTGCCCTCAAGTATTTCACCCGTTGTACGAGACTTGATGCCACCAACTGTACCAGTGTGCCAGTAATTTGGCTTATCACGTTTGTTGCCGGTCAGCTGAATCTTTTCAGCGTTAATAACAATTACATTATCGCCCATGTCCATATGCGGTGTGAAAGACGGCTTATGCTTGCCACGAAGACGCATGGCGATAACAGAGGCAAGACGGCCCAGAATAACGCCTTCAGCGTCAACTAGTATCCATTTCTTCTCGATATCTGCCGGAGTAGCAGAGAAAGTTTTCATCGGTAATTCCTAAGTGTTTGGTCCACTCCATATAAAAATAGTGAAGACCCGATATTTGATTTCGCGTTTATAGCTAGGTTTGGCTAGCGGTCAAGTACCTTAAATATGATTTAATTGTTTGTTTTCAAATACTTAATAAAATGGTATTATTATACCCCACTTAATCTATGGGTTTGCTGGAATTGAATAAGTCAACGATGCCCGCGCGACAATTTTTTCTGGTATGGAGTCACTAAATATTCGCCCTTCACATACCGCAAGCGTGCGACCAAGTTTCAGCAGTTCCATTCGGCAAAGCAACCGACCTGCTACAGGTTTACGAATAAAATCAATTGAACAATTAGTGGTGACGGCCAAAGCTACTGGCCCCAGAGCTGCCAAAATGCAAAAATAAGCGCAAACGTCTGCTAAAGCAAACATCGACGGCCCAGAAACAGTCCCACCTGGCCTTAGATGTTTGTCAGAAGCAGTCAACATCATAGTCACAAACGGCGGTGCCACTTCAACAAATTCAAAACTTTTTGAGACTTGAGGGAAATCCAGTTCTAAAAACGCCTGAAGTTCAGCAACGTCCATCTTCATTTCCATAGCAGTCCCTTATTCTATGATCTATAATATTTAAGTCAACTTGGCTTTTAGCACGAGATACAAGACACCTCACGTCCCTTTTATCGTTGTTAATATGATCTAAAATATAAAATAATTAAGCTGTAATTAAATGTTTATCAGCAAATTTTTTTAAACCCTGCAATTGTAACCGTAAAACTCTTTGATGAACAAAAGCACAACGTTTGTTATTTTAATTTTATTGATAAAGCGTTTTGTACATGTCACGGTTTAAAATGCACAACTGGAGTTTATACGAACACGTAATTTTTGATTAAATAATAAATATTACAAAAATTTGAGGCATCTAGACTTTCATTGAACAGCTTGAGCATAGTTGATCCTATTAATTACATTTTGTTTAAATAGGTAAAAAATGGAAAAAAGATTTTTTATTTATATTTACAACCCATAAATGCCACGGAACTTATCTTCGAGATAATTTAGAAGCGGTGCTTCTGATGGCACAAATCCGCACGCTTTTTCAATAACGTCGCGCGGGGTATAAAGTCCGCCATGTTGCTGTACATTTTCGCGTAACCAACGAGTCACAAGAGACGTATCACCACGCTCCAAGGCCGCATCCACATTGGGTACCATCGACCGCATCGCCTCGTTCAGACAACCCGCATAGACATTGCCCAGCGAATAGGTTGGAAAATATCCAAACAGCCCGACCGACCAATGAACATCCTGTAAGACCCCATTGCTTGCCTTATCAACCGCAAATCCAAAATCAGCTTCAAAGCGTTCGTTCCAGGCTGCTTCGAGATCATAGACCTCAATATCACGTGCAATAATGGCGCGTTCTAAATCAAATCGCAACAACACATGGAGGTTATACTGAACTTCATCAGCTTCGGTTCGGATATAACCATTTTCTACACGATTAACTGTAGCATAGAACGCATCTTCATCAGGAATGCCAAAATCTCCAAATGCGTCACGCATCTGACCATATAGCCAGCTGGTAAAAGCACGACCTCGCCCAATCTGGTTCTCATAGATCCGGCTTTGGCTTTCATGCACACCCATAGACACGCCGTGCCCCAAAGGGGTCAGAAGATAATCCGAGTTGATGCCCTGCTCATATGCAGCATGACCTACCTCATGAATAGTCGAATATAGGCAATTAAAAGGATCCACCTCAGAAGTGCGAGTAGTGATACGCACGTCTAGACCAGAACCACTTGAAAATGGATGTACCGCCTTATCTAGTCTCCCTTTGGTCATATCATAGCCGAATGTTTTGGCTATCTGACGGCTGAGTTTCATTTGCGCGACTTCGTCGAACTTTCCTGACAAAACGGCAGGCGTCGGCCCAGCAAGCACTGCCGCGCGCAGCGCTACCAAACGTGGGCGCAACGTATTAAACATTGCCGTTAGTTCGGCAGCTGTAGCACCAGCCTCATAGTCACTAAGCATCGCGTCATAAACATCACCGCCCGCTGATAGTGCTGACCCCTCTTCGCGTTTTAGGGATACAATCTCTTTCAAAACAGGTGCAAACGCTTTAAAATCATCAACTTCACGCGCTTGAGCCCATTTTCCCTGCGCTTCCGATGCGACACGTGCAATTTCGCTAGCCAGTTTTGCCGGAACTTTACTGGCTCGATCGAATGATCGACGAATGTGGCGCAGCTGTGCGTCCTCTACCTCACCGCAAGTTTTCGTCTCAGCTAACCAGTCAGCGACCCTTGGATCAGTGCGCCGTGCATGTAAAACTTTCTCCATCGCGGCAATTTCCTCACCACGCTGAGGAGCAGCAGCGTGTGGCATCATAGTTTCTTGATCCCAGCTCAAACGACCCGCCACTTGTGACAAGGCTTCCGTCTCGCGCTGGAATGCCATCAGATCATCATAAGTTGACATATGTTATTTCCCTCTTAATGATTGGGGGATCGGATAGCGAACCAAATATCTTGCCCGCAAAATAGCGATCCATAAAAGGACTGCCATGAACTGGTGCACAATCGCTATATTGGCAGGTGCTGAATACAAAACCGTGACAATTCCAATGACCATCTGCAGAGTCATGGCTACCATCATAATATTGAACCCAAACCGAGTTTGATCGTTAGAAGATTTACGCCCACGCAACCAGACGAACACACTAAAAATAAACAAAAAATATGCTGACATACGGTGAATAAACTGTACTAGACCCGCATCCTCAAAAAAATTACGCCATACGGGGGTGATTTGAAACGGCTCTGGTGGGAAAAAACTCCCACCCGTTCCAGTTGTCATCAAAGGCCAATTCGGGAAATTACGCCCTGCGTCGATCCCTGCCACTAAGGCTCCAAGAATAATTTGTAAAAAGATAAAGTACATTAGAGCTGTGGATATTTTGAACAGTCGCACATCGCCACCACGCCGCGCCTGCATCAAATCCGACTCTTTACGTCCAAGTAAAAATACGTAACACGCAATGAAGCCAAGAATGACAAACGCAAGCCCAAGATGCGTGGCGAGGCGATAAGATGCCACATCAACCATCCCCGCTTGCAGCCCAGAATAAACCATCCACCAGCCGATAGCTCCCTGCAATCCTCCCAATGCACCAATTAAAACCAGCCGTCTCTTCCAACCAACAGGAATTTGACGCTGGACTAAAAAGTAAAAGAAGCCAACTGCCCAGACAAGACCTATAAACCGCCCCAACTGGCGGTGTCCCCACTCCCAATAATAGATAACCTTGAATTCAGCCATCGACATGCCCGCATTCTGATTAATATATTCCGGTATTAACTTATAAGCCGCAAATTCGGCTTCCCAAGAGGCCGCATTAATGGGCGGCATCGCACCAGATACAGGTGCCCATTCAGTGATTGATAGCCCACTATCTGTTAGGCGCGTCAGCCCACCAACAGTTATCATTAAAACCACAAGAGAAAACAACATAATTAGCCAAACGCGAATAGCCCACCGCGCGCCTTTACCTGCGGCATCAATCCCACCAGGGGCTGCTAAGGGCTTTTGAATGTTGCTCACATCTTCAAAAATACTGCGCGTTTTGGTGGTCATTTTTTACCTCAATACTTATACCTCAAAAACTAATCTGTACCATGGCGCTCGGCAACCCGCCGGACCAATTAGCCACACCCTCTTTTTTACGGAGCCTAAACTTCAAAATGTTACAGGTAAATCTAAAGAATTGAGGTAGCGCCACATTTACTTTGCGCAACAAAGGCGCGCTATCACCTCGGGCAGAAGCAAAATGCTTGTGTAACAAGCAAACCTTCAGGTTTTTCCGCGTAACAGTTGGCGTAACATTCCATGCAACATCTGTACGTCCGCCCGTGTCATTGGCATGCGGCTCCAAAGATTTCGCAAATTTAACTTCATGCTGGCTGCTTTGTGAGTGGGATAAAAGAACCCAGCGTCATTCAACCGATCTTCATAATGGCGCGCCAAAGCTTCAATTTCTTGCTGATCAGCAGGATCAACGGTTTGGCCTTGGACCATCACATCCACGACCTCGCCTATTGCACGCCGCCATTCATACCCTACCAACAAAACACATTGTGCAAGATTCAGCGATGGAAATAGCGGATTCACTGGCATGGTGATAATAGCATTAGCATAGGCGATGTCAGCATTTTCCATCCCTGACCGCTCAGGCCCAAACATCACTGCAACTTTTTCACCACGTGCTATACGCGCTGCGGCTTCTGTCATGGCGGCTTCCGGGGAAAATACTGGCTTGGTAAGCTCACGTGGACGTGCCGTCGTTGCATAAACATAGGTACGATCTGCAATCCCGTCAGCCACGTCAGTAAATATCTCAGCCTCATCCAGAAGCCTTCCTGCACCAGACGCCATAGCGATTGCAGCCGGATTGGGCCAACCATCACGCGGGTCTACGATCCGCATCCTATCCAAACCAAAATTCCACATCGCACGCGCAGCCGCACCGATATTTTCACCCATTTGCGGGCGAATTAAAACGATTGTGGGCTGTGGGGCGTCTGTAGGCATGCCGTCTCTCCATATATCAGAGCTTGAATTAGCCTACCCCTATTCAATACGCAACATGAGCGCTATATCCGCATAAATTAAATCGTCGACCCACAAAGACGACACATAAAGGACAAAGATATGACCGATATGATCATTGACGAAAAAGAAACCCCACAAATCTATTTGATCACTCCGTCCGAGATTGACTTAGTGACATTTCCTGACATCCTCGCACGTTGCCTTGACACTATTGATATTGCCTGCGTGCGCTTATCATTGGGCACAACGGACGACGCCCACATTGCCAAATCCGCCGACGCCTTGCGCTTGGTTACCCATGATCGTGACGTGGCACTGGTGATCGATAGCCATATTTTGATGGTTGATAAGCTCGGTCTTGACGGCGTGCACCTGACGGACGCAGCCCGAACGATCAAAGCCGTGCGCAAGGAACTCGGCGACAACGCTGTTATCGGCACAAATTGCTATGCATCACGCCACAATGGTATGACAGCTTGTGAACTTGGCGCCGACTACATCAGTTTTGGACCAGTAGGTGAAACAAACTTAGGCAATGGTCATCGCGCTGAACTGGAACTATTTCAGTGGTGGTCAGAAATGATCGAAGTTCCTTGTGTCGCTGAGGGTGCACTGGATGAAACCCTGATACGAACCTTTGCGCCACACGCAGACTTTTTTGGGCTTGGCGATGAGGTTTGGGCTTCAGCAGATCCTATTGCGAACTTAAAAATTCTCGCCGCTGCGATGAACTAAATGTCCATCACAAACAACGCGATGCACATGAAAAGCCAATGCTTTACGGTCTTTAAAATCTGCAACTTTGACGGGATCATGATAAATTACAGTCACTTGGCCTTGTGGTGATTGCGCTAATGTCTTTAGCAGATGTGAAGCAAAATCCATCTCACCCCACCAACCATAATGCCGCACATCAAATCCATTCGGAGCATTGTACACAACAGACACTGGCTGGATAGCTAATGTGTCACATAACGATGCGTCAAAAAACGCCGCAAATAGCGTTGGCTTAAATGCTATAACCTGTTGCCCGTCTGTTGACGTACCTTCGGGAAAAAACAACAGCTTGTGCCCATAGTTCAAGCGAGAGCGAAACACTTTGACCTGCGCCACGGCTTGGCTACGATCCCGTGCGATGAACACCGTCCCTGTGGCGCGGGCTAACCAACCGATGCCTGGCCAGCCTGCAACTTCTGCCTTGCTGACAAAGTAAATTCGCTTGCCAGCATTGAGCGCAAAAATATCCAACCACGACGTGTGGTTTGCCACAACCGCACCAGCTCCAGCCATAGGTATACCAATGCGGTTGTAACCAATACCAATCAGCACAAACGCCACGCGACAGACAAATTGCGTAATATATGGCGTCACCGGTCTCCATTGACCGAACAAAGGACGTTCAATTAAGCGAAGGCCTAACAAGAATGCCAAACACCCAAACATCACAATACCAACCGCCGTGCCACGCACCACAACACGCACCCAGCCCATCGGTGTGATCTGATAATTTGGCGGTAAATCGTCAGACATCCAAATCATTACGTATCCCATATAGCGCCGCTTGATTCTGGTTCATACGTGCCAAATCTAGGATCACACAAACATCAGTCGTGTTGAACTCATAATCTACATATGCACCATCACCAACAAAGCCGCCTAGGCGCAGGTAAGCTTTCATAAGTGCAGGAACCTGTTTCATCGCGTCAACACGATCCCAAACGGTGCCTCGATCCAACGCCTCATAGATGTTGGAGCGAACACAAATATCGCGCGGCGCAAGATAGTCACAGTGTAAAAGCGACAAGGACGGCGCTAACGTTTCCAAATCTGTGCCATGGAAGCTGGCAACACCAAACAAAACATCAATCTGACGGTCGCGCACAATTTTAGCCAATCCTTGCCATAAATGCATCATGCCAGCACCACCACGATAATCAGCGTGCAAACAAGACCGTCCCAGTTCCAGTAAAGTGCGCCCTGATTTAATCAAAGGTTCTAAATCAAACTCGCGTTGTGAATAAAATTGTCCGGCTATTGAAGCGCTTTCACTGTCCATTAAACGATAGACACCAACTACACGATCGCCATCGTTTCGCGCCATATCAAGCAGCAAAAGGTGTTCTGAATGTTTATCAAAGTCATCTTTTTCTAGCCATGCGCTGTGGTCAATAAGCGGACCATCTGCACCGAGTTCTTTAACGAATACGCGATACCGCAATGACTGAGCTTGGCGCACGTCACCCAATGTTTGTGCCATACGCACTGCATACTGAGGCGTAGCATTTGTAGATTCAAAATAATTCATTGGGATAACACTTATATCACCCAGACTTTTGATAACAAAATACAATTAAGCAATCTATAAACTTTGCAGTATATGAAAAGCCTGAATACATTTATGTATGTGAGCATTAATTAAAAGACACAACCAGGAGATTTACTCGCATCTCGTCAATGACAACTTTACCAACATCGCGAAAGTTAACTGTTACTTTTCCACCAACAGTGGATTGGACCTGTCCCAAACCCCACTCTGGTTGAGTCGGATGCTTTACGATCATCCCAGGCTGATAAATTGATGATCCTGTCACTTAATCAGAGCTCCCAATTGTCTAGTATTAACGCCTTTATTAGCTGTCAAACTTGTCATTATCTCATAACCCATTGAGCATGATCAGCAACGGGATTGAACTGATCGAACGCGCAATTTTTGCAGCGGAACCCAAGATGACAAACTAAACAAAAACGTCAAAACCTCTATCAAAATAAAATTTCTAAATCTTGCCTTTAAGGCGGTGATGCACGAGCAGACTATACTACACAATAAATTCTCAGACTTCTTGAAGCCATGACACGCGATCGTTTGTTGAATTGATAATTAAATGTCTTTCGTAATTTGCTAAGCTCTGATGTTTAAAACAATGCTAGTACCAGAAGTGTTTTTAAACACGACACTACACATAAAAAAATTTATCAAATAACCATATCGTCGCGATGAATAAATACACCTCGTCCTTCGTAGCCAAGGACACTACAGATGTCTTGACTGCTTAATCCTTTAATTACCTCTGCTTCATCACTAGAATAACGCGATAGCCCAAGGCCAAGCCGTTCACCACGCGTAGTCAAAATTGCTACCGGATCGCCACGCTGATAAGTACCTGTAGTGATAGTAATACCTATAGGTAACAAAGATCGACCAGATTTTAATGCAGTTTGCGCCCCATCATCAACGGTTATGTCGCCGTGAGGTTTCATGGCTGCGATCCAGCGTTTGCGTGCAGCCTGAGGGTTTGTTTGTGCGGTAAACCACGTGCAACGTGCACCATCATCAACTTTTTTCAATGAGTTAAGCGGTGTTCCTAACGCAATCGCCATGCGGCACCCCGCATCTGTTGCAATTTTTGCCGCCATCAGCTTGGTCTTCATTCCGCCCTTGGACAATCCAGACTCAGCGTCACCTGCCTGACGTTCAATATCAGGCGTGATTTTTTCAATAATATCATAATGCTGCGCGATACTATTGGTGTGGGGATTATCAGAGTAAAATCCGTCAACATCACTCAGTAATACCAAACAATCCGCACCAATCGTTACCGCTACCTGTGCCGCTAAGCGATCATTATCACCATAGCGGATTTCGTCCGTAGCAACAGTATCATTCTCATTGACGATCGGCGTCACGCCTAGAGACAACAATGTTTCCATCGTCGCCCGACTGTTAAGATAGCGCCTGCGATCCTTGGAATCTTCAAGCGTAACCAAAACTTGTGCTGTGGTGATCCCATACGGTGACAAAGCTTCTTCATAAGCACGTGCTAAGCGGATTTGTCCAACAGCGGCAGCTGCTTGTGACTGCTCAAGCGCCAATTCAGATTGTGGCAAACCCAACACACCACGACCAAGCGCAATTGATCCAGATGACACCAAAATAACGTCTGTACCGCGTGCTCGTATCATGGCTACATCCGTAGCCAGTGATCGCAACCAACTTATCCGCAGCCCCGTAACCTGATCCACAAGTAATGCCGAACCAATTTTAACAACAAGTCGTTTTGTTAATTTTAGGGTCGCCAAGGTTCTTCCTCCTCGACAACATTTCGGGCCACTCTATCAGCAGCTATTGCAGCTTTAAGTGCTCTTAGCACTTCGAGCGTACCTTCACCCGTGGCACCTGCCATCAACATCACATCAACGCCGGTCTCTGCCTTAATTTCGTCCATGATGAATTTTCGTTCTTCGGGATCCAACGTATCCACTTTATTCAACACAGTCACGCGCGACTTGTCGATCAAATGGCCCCCGTATTTTTCCAGTTCTCCAATGATGGTTTTGTAGTCGCCCACCGGGTCGCCTGATGTGCCATCAATTAGGTGCAATAGAACTGAACAGCGCTCAACGTGACCGAGGAACAAATCGCCAAGGCCCTTGCCGTCACTCGCTCCTTCAATCAAGCCAGGAATATCTGCAACCACGAATTCAGACCCGTCAACACCCACAACACCCAAGTTTGGGATCAATGTGGTGAATGGATAATCTGCAATCTTTGGACGTGCGTTGGATGTAGCTGCTAAAAATGTTGATTTACCAGCGTTTGGAAGTCCTAATAGTCCTGCATCTGCAATCAGTTTCAATCGCAGCCAGACAGTGCGTTCGATACCATCCTGACCTGGGTTAGACCGACGCGGCGCTTGGTTGGTGGCCGATTTAAAATGCAGGTTGCCCCAGCCACCGTTGCCACCTTTTGCCAGTACAACAGTTTGACCAGTTTCGGCCAAATCAATGAGGACAGTTTCCTGATCCTCATCCATAATTTCAGTCCCAGTTGGAACCTTCAGTAAAATATCGTTACCATCTGCACCTGTGCGTTGCTGACCTTTGCCAGCTTCACCATTTTTCGCAAAAAAATGTTGCTGATAGCGAAAGTCAATCAAGGTATTTAGGTTATCGACTGCTTCGACGATCACATCACCTCCGCGCCCGCCATCGCCACCATTAGGGCCGCCGTATTCTATGTATTTTTCACGTCGGAAAGCAATACATCCCCCACCGCCGGTTCCAGAACGAATATAGACTTTGCAGAGATCTAGGAACTTCATAGGGTGGGCTTTCTAACTAGTTTAACAGAGATTACGCGAAACGTTGATACGGCTTAAGCAGGCTTGATCAGTCCTTTAGTTACAGTCTAGCTTTTTGAGCATTAGCTGGTCCATTTTGCGCGCATAAGTCCAAGTAGGTGTCACTGCATTGCGCGCCACAGAAAATGTTTCAGCATCGCCAAGATAGGCAAAGCCCATGTTGGTAAGAATACGGGCAGAACTGGGGTTATCTTGAAATACTTCCGCATAAATGTCACAGGCTTTTTGAGGGTTGGCACGCAAAATTGCTTCGACGGCATCAGTTGCGATCCCAGAATTCCAGAACGGCGGCGCAACCCAATAGCGAATCTCGGATTGATTACGATCAAGTTTGAACATCTTAATGACGCCCATAACTTCGGCATGACCATTTGCGGAACCGTCAATCACCCAAAAGTCTTCGCGGCGCTTTGGATTAGACGCACGTTCAATCAAATTAGAGATATATTCCGGTGGTAGTGGATGGGGGATTACGCGCGTCATATTTGCTACACGCATGTCTGATAGATACATTTTAAGTAGACCACCGTCAGACATAACAAGAGGGCGCAATATAAACCTTGGCGTTTGGATCACGCTCTGGCTGATGCGCTCGTCAGCTACAGTCATTGGTGTGTTCCTTTCAAAATTGCGTCATTAAATAAAGTATGACCAAATAATCCATAGATAACTGAAGCAACGGTCAAAAAAGCAAGTATCCACATCAAGTATTTCTCACCAGGTTTTCCGGCCAAACCTGCTGCTACCCTCTGACCGGCATAAGTCCAAATTGGATGCAACAACATTTGCACACACAAAAGACAAATGGCGATAGTAGCTGTTGCTTGCAAAGAGGGCGTGCCTGCGACTACGAAAGTTGTGAAGCCTGTCGTAATCATGCCCCAAGCCTTAGGATTAAGTGGGTGTACTATAAGGCCAGCAAAAAAACCAGGTGGTGGGCCATCCACTTCCTTCACTTTAAAGCGCATGCCTGCAACACGATAGGCAAGCCAAAGAATATAGGCGACTGAAGTATATTTCAGCATTTCAAAAAAGAATGGGTAGTCATCTTGTAATGCGAGCAGTCCAAAACCCAAAGGCCAAATGACGAGTTGCTTGCCAAGAGCAACACCTGCCACAAACGGTAAAGCACGCCGCAAACCGTATCTCGCGCCAGTTGCCAGCAAAATCATATTGGCTGGGCCAGGTGTTCCGACTTGCGACATTGCAAATGTAAGAAAGGGTAGAATAGTGACAGGCATAGATCCCCTCCATGTAAATTGTAACGCAAACAGGAAAAGGGGCCAGTTTGCACCAACCCCTCTAAATTCTTAAATCCTAAAGTTCGGTTACTCTGCTGCCTCGGCAAACGGAGCGACAGAAATAAAGGTGCGGCCTTTGAAACCCTTGCGGAAAGTTACGTTGCCCTCAACAACTGCGAAGATCGTATGATCTCTGCCTTCGCCAACACCCTGCCCTGGCCACCATTTATTACCACGTTGACGCGCAATAATATTACCAGGAATAACGAGTTCACCACCAAATTTCTTGATGCCAAGACGACGACCAGCGGAGTCGCGACCGTTACGGGATGAACCGCCTGCTTTTTTATGTGCCATTGGTGTCTATCCTTATTTCACGAGGTCGGCAGCTTGCGCCACCCATTCGGGCTTCACTTTAACCGCATCAAACGTATTAACATCAACTGCTGCAAGCTCTGCATAAGATGTGATGCCAGCCGCTTCGAGCTTCTTGGCAGCAGCCGGACCAACACCCACAATGGCTGTCAAATCATCGGACGCAATAGAAGTTACTTTCTCAGAGGTTAATTTAGCAGATTTAACTTCAGGCTTAAGCGTTTTAGTTGCATTTTTTGGCTGAGATGCGCGTTGAGCATTAGCAGCTGCTTTCAAAGAAGAAGGTGAACCTTTATTGGCTGCGCGCTCAATCATAGACGCTGACATGAAGCCTGTGCCATTTACCGCAGACATGACACCAGACTTGGCTGCACCACTTTCTAAAATATCACCTATGCGGACAAGTGTCAGTTGCTGGCGATGACCCTTGGTACGCTTGGAGGAATGCTTCCGACGGCGCTTCACGAAGTTAATCGTTTTATCGCCTTTTATTTGGTCAATTACTTCAGCTTGAACGCCAGCATCTTTAACCAGAGGCAATCCGACATTGCTGCCTACCATTAAAATCTCGTTAAATTGAATTTTATCGCCAGTTTCGGCAGCGATCTTTTCGACGCGCAGTACATCACCAGAAGTGACTCGATACTGTTTGCCGCCGGTTTTTAGAACCGCAAACATAGTGTCTTCCTTTTTATAATCGCGTCTCTGGGGTCCCCTACTTCTAGGGCGTTAATCGCTTGCGCGACCCGTAAACAGCGTGCCCTTATCCCAAGGTATGAGAGGAGCATAATTTAACTTATCATCGAACAAAAAGACTGTACGAGTTGTATCTTATCCTCCCAACTGCTCATCAAGTCAACCCGAAGCGCGGCATCAAATTAACAAATTTTTTCAATTTATTGTTCCGTGAGGTCAGTTGAAAAAATGTAACTAATTTTAATGGTGATCCGCTAATGTTGGCCAATTGCTTAGTTGCCATTTTGTCGTGCAATCATACAAACTGTTAGATTAAATCTTATTAAAAACTACTTACCTGACATAATCTCAGGTATTAAGTTTAGTTGAAATAATACTTTATAAAAAAATTGTTACTGTAAAATGTTGCTCTTTACCATGAATAATACATCTATTTTTTAATTATAATTAGCTCCTATTATTTATCATAATTTAATGTGTTGATTATTGTTATTGCAGACGCACGAATGTGACAAACGTATCGCATTAAAGTAGTTAAAGTTCTTTACTCATCATCTCATTAGCAGCAGCGCTACCCAAAGACCGGCTAATCCCCATAAATAATCGATCGAATGATTCAAAAATTGCACGGTTAATTACTGCACCAGAAGCAGTTTCAGAAAATGCAATATACGCTTGCAAATCCACATCATTAAGAGGTTGGAACGCCATAAACAGAAAAGAATAAATCCATTCAGTCGTACTTTCGCGGATAGTGGCCTCTTGGCTCCAGACATCCAATAGGATTTGCTTTTCACTTAATGCATCATCAAACGCATTTCCATCAAAAATACTTTTATAAAAAGCAAGGTTAGAATTCAGGGCCCCTTCAACATTATTTTCAATTAGGTTGTTGATGTCAACAAATTCACTAATCAAGGCAATGCGCGGATTATCATTTGCGATTGCGATTGCTGCCGCTTCTTTGCTAGCCTCTTTAACAGCATCATCGAGAAGTGCACGCCGTGCATTAACTTCAAGACCAACAATAATTTGGCCTTGTTGTGAGCTAAAGAAATCGGTGATTGGCTCAAGATCAGCTCCAACCAAAGACGCCATAAAATCAACACGAACTATTCTTTGCATCATTTCATAATCATAAATTCGCTCCACGGTCGCGGCCCATTCTGCCGATGCTGGCCCAGCAAACAGATCTTGGCCAACAGTACCACCATAACTGACCCCCTCTTCACGCATAATTTCAACAATATCAGGGAGCATCAGCAGATCAAATAGCATCTCAGCCTCACTTTCTTGCGCCATCACTGGCATGGCAAGAGTGGCAACGGTGGCAAGTGTTGCAAAGCGCATAAACATAATTAGCCTCTTTTTTCCGGATAATTAAATAATAGACGCAGATCTCCACTTTTCCAAGGGGCAGCACAGATGACGCACGCAATTGTCACCATAAGCACTTGCGCGATGTGATCCGTCCGATTAAGTCTAATTCAACACTTTTGCGGAGAGGTGGCGGAGTGGTCGAACGTGGCGGTCTCGAAAACCGTTGAGCCTAACGGCTCCCAGGGTTCGAATCCCTGTCTCTCTGCCATTATTTCTTATAATGTATTGTTTTTTAACTATATTTCAAAAGTGTGAAAGACCTACCCCCCATAAAGCCTGCCTAAGAAATAGTGGTCGAATTCTTGTTGCCTGACCACTGACAGAATCAATATTCCTTTAAATCCAAGAACGATAGATCGCTTCCGCTGACCGCAAATGTGCATTGAAAGCG
>JAPKAD010000022.1 GCA_028825445.1 Octadecabacter sp. | reverse complement strand
AATCTGTCTGAGGCGAGAGGAAGCACAGCCTAGGGCCAATTTATGCAACAAAGCCCCGGCGCCCCTGACAGTACAAAATTAGAGCTCACCCGTCCCCACAGATTAATTCTTTTTTTAAACTTTGAAGCACGGCACTTGGCTGGAGGAACTTTGCCCCAAACCGGAGAACCGTTGTCGTATTTGAAAAAACTATGCCCGAAGAGACAGTGTTGCTACAAAATTTTAATGACAATATTATAAGGTGGTGTTTTAGGTAAATTTAACCAATTATAAATCTTAAGACAAATACTATTAACATTGTTTTAATAAATCGGTAATCCCAATGTTTTCAAAATCGACAACTGACCCCCTACAATCACCTGCACAGCAGGAAAGTTTAGGAGAAAAGCACTGCTCGACATTACATGGTGATGTTTTGATAAAGGGTGACTGGACAAGTGATGGAGTTCTTGAGTTTAGTGGAAAAATTATTGGAAACCTTACTGCTGATGTTCTCGTTCTAACCTCAGAAGGTCGGGTAAATGGAAATGTTCGCGCACGCAATATTACAATTGAGGGACAATTAGAGGGCACTGTCTCTGCACTTAATATTGTAGTTAAGGCAACGGCTAAAGTCATGGCTGATATTAAATCTGAACGAATTTTGATTGAACCGGGTGCAGAGATACAAGGGAACATTCAAGTGGCAGGAAAGCACGCCGAAGACGACAATTAGAGAAATAATAAAATATGATCACTATGCTTAAAGATATAGTCCACAAAAAAATCAGCATTACCTGCGCTGTGTGTAAGCATGTAGTCGCTCATAAAATTGCAAACCTTTTGCTAGTAGTTGATGAAGATATGACAACTCATGAGGTAAGACTGCGGGCCACCTGCCCCAAGTGTCTGACTGTGGGTGATAACTCTTATACCGTAGAATAACTTCATGTTGTCAAACTTTGAATCCCATTAATACTGAAAAATTACCTTGCCAGAAACATCCCAAGACTTGGCCAACACCGCTGGCTCCAGTAATATGACATAACTGTCACTCATAAATTTTTATGGAACCAATAATTGCATATTGCTTACTTTGTTCAGAACTTTTTTTGTGGTGCAAGCGTCGCGTTTTGAGTGTCTTTTGTTTGATCCTTTCGCGCTGTCGTAAAGACGCAGAATAGCTCTTTCATGTCCGAAGTAACCATCAGATAGTTGTGACGTTTTTCAGCCTTTCATGATCGTGCTGATCGTTAGAGTAATCAAATAAGGCCTCAATCTTGACTTTGAGATCACCAAGCAAAAAAATAATTTTCCAGCAGGATGCGGTTCTTCAGGGTCTAATGCTAACATTCAGTTTTAGTTTAATTTGGAAGTACTAGAGTGTGGCGCGCGAGTGCTTAATGCTTTAGTCTTGCAACTATTCTGCCAGTTTGCCAGAAGCATAGCTGGAGCCGATTTCGTTGAGTACACGAGGTTTGTGGATGATGTGGACCTGATTACAATCTGAAGATTTTAAAGTAAGGTCCAACGTGTAGATCACGTTTTATATCCTCATGTTAATGCAGAATTTCTATGCGACGAGGCGGCTGTAATCCTCGAGGATTGTACTGAGATAGAACCACCCCCAGCCGATAATCTTCAGATAGATGAAGACCCTTGCCACATTTAATTAATGGCAGCTGTTTTGTCTTTGAATTCTTTAAAAACCTCGATGAAGATGAAGGCTGGTCTGCTAGTTAAATCATGTGCTTTCAGTATCAGATACGTTGAAGCCTTCTATACAAACTAGTTTTCGTGATCGGTAAAAATGAATACTCTGTGGCCTTTAGCATCAGCTTCACGACCTTGCGCCGCACCTCATAAATGAATGGTGTAAAACTATTATTTAGCAGTACAATTTAATCATTGAAAAACATAAAATTCAAAACAGATTTTTAAATCATTCATAATTTAATTAAATTTTATTAGATGGCTAAGCAATAACCTACTAAATGGAAGTATAATAAGTCCTTCTCAATACCCCCCTGTCGTCGAAAAACAGGCGCGGCGTGTTCAATTTAGACTCATATTTTATCTCCTTTGTTGCAATAAATACAATTAAAGGAACAGCATCAATCGATCACAGATCCAGAGACGCTGCGCAAAAGACTATGACAGATCAAAAGCAGGCCAAGTGACGTACTTTTTGACAAAAATGAAATTATGAAAGATTGAATTAATTTCGCGATACATAGAATTGCTTTTCCACTAGTTCTTGAAGCTACCAATGTAGAAATAAATAAAAAATTACCTTCAATCAGCTGACAGATTGAATTGAACTTGCAAGAAGGTGCTTTGTGTAGGCATGGCTCGCTTCCAGCCGCCGCATGGCTTCAACGCTCAGAACTTCAACAAACTCGCCGTCCTTCATCACCGCGATCCTTTTACACAGGTGCCCAACCACGCCTAGATCATGTGAAACCATGATATAAGTCAGCCCTTGAGACTGTTGCAGATCTGCCAAAAGGTTGAGAATTTCCGCTTGCACAGAAACATCCAGTGCCGATGTTGGTTCGTCGAGTAATAAAATAGTAGGTTTGGGAGCCAGCGCCCGCGCAATAGCAACCCTCTGGCGTTGACCTCCTGACAGCTGATGCGGATATCGGAAACGAAATCCAGCGCCAAGTCCTACATCGTCAAGCAGTTGAACTATTCGTTCATCGACATCCGCTATCCCGTGCAATCGCATGACCTCAGATAACACCCGATCAACAGTGTGGCGCGGATGGAGCGAAGCATAAGGGTCTTGAAACACCATTTGCACGTTGCCAAAAAATGCCTGACTGCGTTTCTTACCAAGCGTTTCACCAGCGATCTGCATTGTGCCTGACCACGTGGGTACAAGACCAACCATCGCTCGTAAAATAGTTGATTTTCCTGAACCACTTTCACCGACAAGACCGAAAATTTCACCTTCATTGACATCAAAACTCACATCAAGCACTGCATCCGCCCGCAAGGCGCCTGTACCAAACCAGACATTCATATTTTGAACTGATATTGCAGTCATTGACAGGCACTAACCGACGGAGCATCCCGCCAGGCAGGGTCACGTTTTAGAACGTCAAGTCTGTCACGCGGATGTTCAAGATTGGGTACAGAGTTCAATAGTCCTAACGTGTAGGGATGTTTTGCTTGCCGCAATTCACTCGCTTTGCAGGTTTCAACAATTCGACCTGCATACATAATGATAATTCTATCACAAAACTTCGCCACAAGATTTAGGTCATGACTGATAAAAATTAATCCCATCCCTCGATCACGAACTAGCTTATCCATAATATCGAGAACCTGGATTTGCACGGAGACATCCAGCGCCGATGTAGGTTCATCCGCAATCAAGATTTTGGGGTTGGGCAAAAGCATCATAGCGATCATGATCCGCTGCCCCATGCCGCCCGAAACCTCGTGAGGGAAAAGATCGAAGACACGCTCAGGATCTCGTATAGCAACTTCATCGAGCATCTTAATCGTCTGAATGCGCGCTTGCGATTTAGAAACCTTTTTGTGCGCACGCAGAGCCTCACTCATCTGCTGCCCAACACTCATGACCGGATTCAATGAAAATTTTGGATCCTGCATAATCATAGAAATCTGTCCACCGCGCAACTGCCGCATCCGAGCTTCAGACGCGTGCAAAATATTTTCACCATGTAAGGTCATACGGTCGGCTTCAACAATGCCAGGCGACTGGATTAGACGCAGCAGTGCCCGCCCCGTCAGGGATTTTCCAGACCCAGATTCACCGACAATACCAAGGCGTTCCTGCCCCAAAGTAAACGATACACCGCGCACGGCATCAAAATCGGCGTTTCTGCTGGGAAACCGAACCCAAAGGTTTTCTACGTTAAGGAGAGGTTCGATCATGATCCATTATCCTTCGGGTCCAGCACGTCGCGCAGTCCATCACCTAACAGGTTGAATGCCAAAGAAATCGAAAAAATTGCTAATCCTGGAATCGTTGCAACCCACCAGGAATCAAGAATGTATGCACGCCCATCCGAAATCATCGCCCCCCACTCGGGGCTTGGTGGCTGTGCTCCAAGACCCAAAAAACCGAGACCGGCAGCTGTTAGGATAATTCCGGCCATATCGAGCGTAACCCGCACAACCAGAGATGAAATGCAAAGTGGCCAGATATGGCGCGTTACGATGCGCATCGGCCCAGCCCCCTGAAGTCGGATCGCATGAATATAGTCAGAATTGCGGATAGTCAGAGTTTCAGCCCGTGCGATGCGCGCATAAGGAGGCCAAGCCGTCAGCGAAATGGCGAGAACCGCGTTTTCGATCCCTGCCCCTAGGGCAGCCACAAAAGCAAGTGCTAGGATAAGCCTAGGAAATGCCAAAAAGATATCGGTGATCCGCATCAAAATAATATCGACCCAGCCCCCTGCATAACCAGCCACTGTGCCTACGATTAACCCAAGCAAAGGTGCAACCATCGCAACAAGCAGCACTATATAAAGAGAAATTCGAGCTCCATACAGAACGCGTGAATAAATATCACGACCAAGTCCATCTGTTCCAAACAGATGACCGTCGACGCCAGGTCTCAAGAGCCTCTGACCTAAATCTTGGGCAAATTGATCATGTGTGGCCAATACTGGCGCGAATATCGCAGCAAAAATTATAAGAATTAATACACAAAGTCCAACCATGGCCAAAGTGTTGCTGCGAAAACGCAACCAACCATTATACCAAGAGGAGAGCGCAGCTTGCCTACGCGAGGAGGGTTCTTCTGACAAGAGCCAGTCCCGCAAACCAAATTCAGAACTCATTTTGCCCTCGGATCAAAAAAACGATACAAAAGGTCTGAGAAAATATTTATCCCCACAAAAATACTTCCAATGACGATGGTCCCACCCAGAACTGCATTCATATCATTAGCCAATAGAGACGTGGTAATATACTGCCCAATGCCCGGCCACGCAAAAATGATCTCTGTCAGTACGGACCCCTCGAGAAGGTTTGCATAGGCCAATGCAATGACAGTGATCAACTGGATGCGAATGTTGCGAAACGCATGCCCCCAAACAACCTGCCATTCGCTAAGGCCTTTGACCCGAGCAGTAATAATATATTCAGAATTCATCTGTTCGAGCATAAAGGAGCGGGTCATCCTACTAATATAAGCAAGACTAAAGTAGCCCAGCAGCGAGGCGGGAAGAATGATATGGGAAAACGCACTTTTGAAAACGTCCCACTCACCCCGCAGCAAGCTATCAACCAGCAGCATCCCTGTAATTGGTTCCACAATACCTTGATAAAATATTCCGACACGCCCGGGACCAGACACCCATCCCAGTATTCCATAAAACACAAGCAAACCTACAAGGCCAAGCCAAAAGATTGGCATAGAATACCCAATCAATCCTACAAAGCGAGCAATCTGATCAATCCAAGTGCCACGTCTAACGGCAGCAAGCACCCCTAGCGGTACCCCGATCACAACACCGAAAAGAGTGCCTAAAGTAGCTAATTCGAAGGTCGCAGGAAAGACACGCGCGATATCGCTGGATACTTCTTGGCCAGTGCGAATTGACTGCCCAAAGTCACCGTGCATGACATCGCGCACGTAGATCCAAAACTGAACCATAAGGGGTTGATCGAGACCCAATGCGATGAACGTTTCTTCATATTGTGCCTGCGTCGCGCGTTCACCGATGACCGCCAAAACAGGATCAATAGGCATAACCCGTCCGATCATGAAAGTCACAAAAAGAAGCCCAAGCAAAGTGACGAAAATTGTAGTCATCGTCGCAATTATTTTCCAAAGCCAAGGTGGAGTAGACGGCGATTGCCGTCTACTCCTTTCTGTAGCGCTATTCGTCATTTACTTTTTAACAACCCAGTAGGACACCGCTGTCGTGGCCCCACCTGCAACAAAGTTCTCGACGTTTGTGCCCATACCATTTTGCTCGATTTGCTGGAACATAACTCCGAATGGTGCTGTGATCTGAAATTCGCGCTGGAGGGTTTCGTACATTGCACCGCGCGCCTCAGTGTCATTCTCCACCACTGCAGCCAGTGTGTCATTGCTCATCTCGGGCAAGGCCCAAGCATTACGCCAAGCCAACAGGCCCGTGGCCCCTGCCTCATCAGAGTTATCGGGGTTAAAGGCAAACGTTCCAGCATTTGTATTTGGGTCAGGATAGTCAGGTCCCCATGCGCCAAGATAAATATCATGTTCACGAGCACGGTAGCGATCCAGCGTTTGCGCACCCGTTCCCACTATCACTTCGACATCGCAGCCCAGTTGACCCCATGTATTCTGAAGAGACTGAGCAATATTGATGCGTTCTTGCGCATCACGGACTGAGATTGCAACTGGACCACAGTTGGGGAAACCAGAGTTGGCAAGCGCTTCACTTGCCATGTCCATATCATAGTTAAAAGGCAAGTCATCGATGGCACCAAGGAACGTACGCGGCAAGAATGCCTGATGGACTGTATACTGACCTTTCAGGAAAGAATTTGACATGCCTTCGTAATCAGCGGCCAATTTCAACGCCTCCATCACCATTGGATCACTAAGCATTTCATTCTTTTGATTGGCTGCAAAATACATCAATCGCCCACGAAGTTCATCAACAATTTTGACACCCTCAACGTCAGCGATACCGGCAACGTCCGCAGGGGACAGGTTGCGTGCCACGTCAATGTCCCCGCGTTCAAGCTGTAACCGCTGTGTAGCACTTTCTTGAATATGCTGCACGATCACTCGCTCCATGGCGGGCGAATTACCGTTATAATTCGGATTGAGGTCCATAAGAACACTTTCGTTTGGCTTCCAATCTACTACCTTGTAAGGGCCAGAACCCACAGAATTGGTCCGAAGCCATGCGCTTCCCATATCACCATCAACTTCGTTTTCCATAGCAACCTGCATGTCGACGATGCCACCAATTGTCGACGTCAAACAGTTAAGAACAAAAGACACAGCGTAAGGCTGATCCAGAGTTAAAACGAGTGTCATATCATCTGTTGCCACGATGGTTTTTGCAACATTTTCGGGCGTAAAGCCAAACTGCGTCAAGATGAACGAAGGCGTCTTATTTAGAACAACAGCGCGTCGCAGAGAAAATTCTGCATCCATGGCCGTAACAGGGTTACCTGTCGAAAACATATGCCCTTGCGCCATTGTGAAAGTGATCGTCATGCCGTCATCGGAAACTATCCAGCTTTCGGCCAGCTGTGGCTGGTATCCAGCATCTAGGTTCAAGGGGTCAAAATTAACCAACCTTTCATAAACGTTTCGGCTTACATCCGATCCGGCAAATTCAAAGCTTTCAGCAGGATCAAATGTTTTGATATCATCAATCCGGCTGGCGATCACCAGCATATTAGCTGGTGTATCGGCCTGCGCATGCGGCACTGCTGTGCCAGCAATTAAAGCGGCGAGTGCCAATGCAACAAATGTATTTTCCGTTTTCATAATTATCTCCCTATAATTTTTATTTTTGGTCGTCTCTCTATTAATTCCATGTCATCCGGAGAACGCGCAGCCAATTCCTGTGCGCAATTTTAGCAATTAGATCAGTATCAACGCCATGCTTTGCCAATGCACTCAGCAGTTTTGGCAATCCAGCACAGTCTTTAATCTGTTTTGGAACAATTGCCCCATCAAAATCAGACCCAAGGCCCACACGACTTTCGCCTAGACGATTAATAAGATGGTCAAAGTGTCTAAGCACTATGTCAAGATTAAAATTGTCGTCCATCTGTCCGTCAGGCCGCAGGAACGCACTGGCAAAGTTAATTCCTACCATGCCATCACTGTCACGTATCATGTCCAACTGCCGATCTGTCAGGTTACGAGAATGTGGTGTAACAGACCATGCGTTTGAATGGGTCGCAACAAGTGGCGCATCAGTGATCCGGGCCACATCGTTAAAACCTTTTTCATTCAAGTGGGATAAATCAACAAGTATTTTCAATCGGTTGCATTCTTTAACTAAGGCAATTCCAGCCTCTGTTAATCCAGGCCCAATGTCTGGATCAGAAGGATAGCGAAAGGGCACGCCATGCCCCCAAACCGTATCGCGGCTCCACACAGGACCAAGAGATCTCAGCCCAAGTGTATGAAATTTATGAAGATGTTCAAAATCACGATCAATCGCTTCTGCACCCTCTATATGGGTTACGGCAGCAATCTTATCAGAAGGCAATACAGTTTCGATTTCAGACACAGTGCGACACAAGCTAATTGCGCCAGCTTGTTCTAATGCGTCAAGCGCACCAAACCCGCGTTTAGTCCAATCAAGCGCAAAATCTTCATCGAGGGACTCTGGCAAATCAATGTCATAAGCTGGTTTACACATTTCTTCATGACGTTCAACTTTATCGTCAGGACTTGGCACAAATATAGCAAACATACCTCCCCCAAAGCCGCCTTTTATCGCACGAGGCTTGTCAATGTGACCATCAGAAAGACCTGCCGTAACCTCTTCAGCCGTGACTTGACCACTTATAAGCCTGAGAACGAGATCATTGTGGCCATCGAAAACAGAAGTGATAATAGAACTATTGGACATATGCGCCTCCGATGAAATTTGAGCGTAATTTGATCTTTATCCCAAAGGAATGGTTGTGCTTGAGCGCGCAGAACGAAAATATTCTTGGTAATTCTTAATTTAAACACAGGATTCCACGCGTAGCAATTAAGATCAAAAAACTAAGCGCAAACTACTAAAACTTTATGATACTTTTGAGAATACACAGTTATGAAAAGTTTTTCCAGAAGTGCTTTTGACGGAGATGTTCCCTTTTTATCTCCCATTATAGGTGTTTATTTTAGTTAAATGACGAAAAATGTAATAAAATTTACCATATCATATATATTTTAAATTGTGAAGAAAATTTTCACCAAATTTAACTTGATGACTATCGCATAGTTCGTAAATCGTGGGTGCGATAATTGTTCTTGGTTAGCTCAATGCATTGACAATGAATGGCGTAAATACTGATCTAATTACTAAAGTTACGCACAGGAATTGGTTGTGCGATCTACGAATGACATGGAATTAATAGAGAGACGACCAAAAATAATACCAAAGGAAGATAATTATGAAAACAGGAAATACATTTGTCACATGGGCACTCGCCGCCTTAATTGCTGCCGTTACGAATATGACCTTTGGAGTAAACAACAAGCTTTGGCTGACTAGATTTCCCTCTATAGGGTGAACACTCTGTTCAGATACTAGATAGCTGCACATTAAAAAATTAATCGTATGCAGTGCCTCCACTGGTTGCATCTTAGAATTTTTCTCAACAATATCGAAATCAATGTATTATAAGGATTTCAAGTGGCCCTTTTGGATTGGCTTTTCGGCAAAGGTTCTGGAACCAAGCCCCATTCCAAAGCTCAGTATAAGTCATTTGATCTACGATCGACAAAAATAGCATCGAAGGTCTCTACAGTTCTTGACCATTTGGGACATTTAAAAACAGTTCCATCTGGCACCTTCCGGTTCATTGCATTAGATGTTGAGACCGCGTGCGGTGATGCTGGAAGTATATGCCAGATTGGGCTGGCATGTGTACAAATCAACAACGAGATCCAGACATTCTCAATGTTGATTGATCCGGGAACAAGATTTGATCCATTTAATATCAAGTTGCATGGCATCGGACCGGAGCATGTTGTCGGCGCACTGCGTTTCCCCGAGGCAATAGCTGCTATTTTACCATTACTTTCAGCACATCACATAGTTCAACATAGTAGTTTTGATAAGCGTGCAATCGCAACCGCGTGTAGCACATATGAGATAGCGACACCTGATCTGAGGTGGAGCGACAGTCTCACGATTGCACGGCGCGCGTGGCCAGAGTTTAATGGGAACGGTGGACATGGTCTTGCCAGTCTCAAAAAAAAATTGGATCTCAAATTTCAGCATCATGATGCTGGAGAAGACGCCAGAGCAGCTGCAATGGTAGTGTTAAACGCTGAAACCCAACTTAAAATGACCTTTGAAAAATTGATTTTGCCAGCATAGAAAACTCATTATTAAATAGTTACACGTGAACCAAATCATAATGGGCCTTTTTGGTCTTTAAAAACTTTTTATAGGCAATTTTGTACTTAAACGTGAAGAAGCGGCAGATCTTACAGGCAAGATAGGGATGAAAGTTTGATCTAGTCATTTAAAAAACTCATTTAGAAGGTAGGGAACAAAGTCGATCAGTCCTAGTGGACGATACAAAAAGTAACAGAAATCCTAATGTTGAAGATCTTCAAAACGCTAGGCATCCTATTAAAACCATTGGATAAAATGAATTAATTTGGCTTTTATGAGTGGGAAACATAACTGACTTTTATTATGTATCGAATTTGAGCAGGCGAATGCCAAATGCTTTAATTAACCAGCGCACTTCGTTAGTCTAATCCAATTCTTCCTTCAACAAAGCTTTTTGCGTGCTAAACAACGACATAGATATTAATAGCCTTTTCTCTTTATATTATTTTTCCATGTTGTTAGACGCGCTTATGAATTTTTTTATGAAAGCGCCATAAGATGAATGATGCAAAAACTCCGAAAAAAGCTGAACCTGTATCAAAAAAGAATGAGACGACAAAAACGGTGGATGCCAAGACTGAGACACCGAAGAACGAAACTCCAAAGACTGATACTCCAAAGACTGAAACTAAATCAGAAGACAATTCGGCATCGAAATCAGTTCCGGCCCCTCAGTCAGCTGCTCAATCGTCTACAAGTCATTTTTCAAGTGTTTCAACACCACAATATCGCTCAGGGTGGAATACAATATTTGGTGATGGAAGCGATATTAAGAAGATAGTCCCAGCTGAAGTTAGCAAGAAAGATTTTCCAAGAAATCTGAAAATCTTAAATTACGATATAGATTTGCCCTTGCGAGATGCACTTGATGCGGCGTTTAGTGATTTGGCCAAAAAGCGTGGTATTAATTTGAAAGATCCAAATGAAGTTGTGAGGTTTGAGTATAATTTGAGCTGTGAAATCAAAAAAAAATAGTGTGCTTTTACTCCTGAATTTGACTCTAACCGTTTCATTGCGACAGCCTGTCTAATCTTGGCATATTGAACTAAGATAAATTTGGAATCTTAGCCTCTGACAGGCTCAATGTTGGATTGATCAAAAAGCCATATCCACATTTTTTAAATGAACAGCAAAAGTCACATCGTCAAACATAACCGGAACGAACAAAGGCAATCAAAGCCCAACCCAGATCGAAACAATATTAGCTAACATGCTCTTTGGTATACTTTAGTTATATGCGAAGCACTCGCGCCACAGCCCATAATACCCGCAGGCTCAGGAAAGTTATTTCACGCCCCAACTTACCCCATTTTTACTCTGGAATTGACTGCTAGCAGATGAAGAAAAGCTTAATTGTAAAGAAATGCCTGATGTTGGAACATCTTAGTTCATCATCATAACATTAAAAAATTGGCAGTTTTTTCATCAAAAAAATTATTATAATAAGACGGAGTAAGTTGCTTCGGCAACTTACTCCCTTAGACTTTTTAGCCAACCCAAAGTCTGACTTGTCGGTCCATGTGGCTTGTATTCAGCTCCCAGTGGACGTGCATAGCCAAGTGCTTTGATCACATTAAACACATATTTATAATTTACTTCACCTTGATCAGGTGGCCCACGATTTGGGACACCAGCAAACTGGATATGGCCAATTCTATCCAGCAAAATTTTTAATTTATTGCTCAAATCGCCTTCCATCAGTTGCACGTGATAACAATCAAACATCAGCTTAAGGTTTGGCGCGCCAACTTTTTCGATGATCGCAATCGCTTGATCAGTTGTTTTCAGAAAGTATCCTGGAGCATCATAACTATTGAGAGGTTCAATAAGGATCGTAATATCGTGATTTTCAGCAAGAGCGCAGGCATAACGTAGGTTATCAACAAAAGTGTTATGTGCTGTCTGACCATCAGCAAAACCAGCCATAACATGGACGCTTTTTGCATTAATTGCACACGCATAGTCGATAGCTTGGTCAATTGCCGCACGAGCCTCTACCAAGCGATTTGGTAAAGCCGAAAGACCATTTTCGCCACTTCCTAAATCGCCCCGCTGCGTGTTTATGCCAAGCATCGACAAACCGGTTTCAGCAAGTGCTGCGCGGACATCCTTTGGATCAACCTCATAAGGCCAATGGCATTCAACGGCATCAAAACCTGCGGCTTTGGCGGCATGAATTGCGTCGGGCAGTGCAAGATCCGACCAAAGAAAACCAAGATTAGCTGAAAATTGCATCAGTCGTCCCATTCAATATTAAAATGAGTCACCAGATCGGTGATCTGTGTCTGGTCCAGCATTTGGGCGGGGATACCGCGCATCAACATTGCAAGCCGAGCTGTGTCTTCAAGCTCCTCAATGGCGTTGCAGGCCGCCTCAACATCCTTACCTGCAACCACTGGACCGTGGTTTGCAAGCATTACCGCAGAGCGTTTACCCGCAAGTCCACGCACCGCTTCGCCCATTGCGGGATCACCCGGGCGGAAAAATGGCAGCAATTTTACACGGCCAAGTTTCATAATAGCGTAGGGGGTCATAGGCGGCAGGAAATTATCCACATCGGCATCAGGCATCATCGACCAAGCAACCGAATGACAAGCATGTAGATGAACAACAGCACCAGCCGTACTGCGAGTGTCATAAAAGGCGGAATGCAGTGGCATTTCTTTGGTCGGTAGATCACCACTTATAAGGGTTCCCTTCTCATCAAAATAACTGAGCCGCGCGGGATCAAGACGCCCAAAACTTGTGCCAGTTGGCGAGACGAGCAAACCACCATCAGGAGTACGAGCAGAGATATTTCCAGTGCTACCGCCAGTTAGCCCACGATCGAACATTGATTTCGCCAACAGGCAAATCTGTTCACGCAAAATTGACGTCATGATCGTGATCCAGCAAGAACTTTTGCAGCTTTATCAAAATAATTCTCAGTGCCAAAATTGCCAGACTTCAGAGCCAGTACAAGATTATTGCTGGCGCGCAATGCAGGCACTCCCGGGTCAATTTCTGGTCCGATCTCCAGTTGCGACACAGACAAACCTTCAACAATAGCGCCTGACGTTTCTCCGCCCGCAGTAAGCAGCTTGGTAATTCCCGCTTCAGTGCATCGTACCGCAATATCAGCAAAAAACTTCTCAAATGCAGTTGCACTGATATTACGTCCATATTTATCCTGAGCAGCCGCAACAATGGTAGGATCAGCTGAACTGTAAATAAGCGGGATACCATCTGATTTTAGCACCCAGTCTGTGGCTAAAGCGGAAGTGATCCACCCCTCAAACAGCGCTTCCGCCGTGACTTCAAGTGCTGGATGCTGGATTTTGTGGTGGGTAATCTGCGCGCGCGTTGCAATCGAACATGAACCTGAGAGAATAACACACTTGCCCGCCTCACCGCGCCATGTGCCAGCAGCCTTCGCCATAATTCCGAAGTTGCGCGCCAGCCCAAGCGCTGCACCAGACCCACCCGTTACCAATGTCAGCCCCTTTGCCGCCAACCCAATCTCCATCAGATCTGTGTCTTGCAGGGCATCTATGACAATCATTCTTATGCCCTTTTCAGTTAAACTATCGAGACAGGCTCGAATGGCACTGGCACCAGACAAAACAGTACGCGCACCGACATGGCCGATTGCTCCTTTTGATTGTGCAGCAAGGACGCGTCGGATATCAGGGTCACGCATTGGCGTCAGGGGGTGGTTTTGCATTCCACTCTCGCTTAACAACGTGTCGTTGACAAATAAATGTCCTTGATAGACAGACCGCCCAGCACCTGGAAAAGCTGGGCAGACAATGACGGTCTTTGCATCCAAAACGTCTGCCAATGCCTCTGCCACAAAACCAATATTACCCTCGGGCGTACTATCAAAAGTTGAACAGTACTTGAAATAAAATTGCTTGCAGCCTTGATTACGTAGCCAGTCTAAAGCAGCAAGAGATTGTTTAATCGCATCCACCACCGGGATCGAACGCGTCTTAAGCGCAACAACACCAGCTTCAACATCCTTGCCAGCTGGTTCTTGTGGGACACCAGTATATTGGACTGTGCGCATGCCCTGTTTCGCCAGGGTGTTGGCCAAGTCACTTGATCCCGTAAAATCATCCCCGATGCAGCCCAGAAGCATCAGTAATCTCCAGGCATTATCACACCGCCTGCGCGCGCAAAGTATTTTGCAATTGCTGCATCATCTTCTTGCCCCAGTCCCGCGTCCGATGCCGAACGAAACTGTATTAAAGCGTTCGAAGATATTGGCAGAGGCAAACCTGAAGATGCCCCAATATCAGTCACAATACCCAAATCTTTCAGCCAGATATCAATCTTGGATCGTGGACTGTAATCACTCTCCACCACATGGGGTGCGCGATTCTCAAACATCCACGACGTACCTGCGGAAGCAGATATAACATCAACTACGCGTGCTGGATCAAGCCCTTGGGAAACACTAAACGCGAGGGCCTCACCCATTGCCGCTATATGAACACCTGCCAAAAGCTGGTTAACGGCCTTCATAGCAGAGCCTGGTCCAGCCCGATCACCCAAACGGTGAATCGTCTCAGACATCGCATTTAGCAAAGGATCAGCAGCTGTAAATGCTTCAACAGTCCCCGAAGCCATGATCGATAGACGACCTTCAGCTGCTTTTATAGCCCCACCAGATATGGGCGCATCGAGGTACAGAAGACCGTGCGTAACAGCCTCAAACTCCATTTCGCTGGCGAAGGCTGGAGAAACGGTGGCGCAGGATATTATCAATCCACCCTTGCACAGCTGTGCTGCAACCCCGTGTTCGCCGAATAGAATGTCACGCGTTTGATCAGCATTCAACACTACGCAAACGATCGCGTCGGCCTGGAGCTCTTTCGCGCCTGTGTAAGCCACTCCACCCTGTGCGCACAGCATTTCAACCCTTGCCACGTCAGGATCATATCCGCGTACGTCATATCCCGCTTTTAAAAGGCTTGTCGCCATGCCCAGTCCCATTGAGCCAAGGCCTACGAAATCAATCAACATATTTTATTCTCCAAAAACTCATTTCACTGGCCACATTGTGATCGATATAGCGTAGGTAATTATTATAAAATCAAAAAATACAGTCAGTACAAACCAGATCAAGGTGATGTGGCGTCTATCTTAAGGCACGTTGGCCGACGTGTTCACCCATCTCATCCTCCAGATAGATCTCAATGATTTCCTGAAAAGATTTCTCAGCACGAAAGCCTAATCGAAGGGCACGTACAGTATCGAAGTTGCGGGGCCAGCCTGCAACAATACTGGCAATATTCGCATCGGGGACTTGGCTGATCAGTGCAACAGCTCCGTCTCCCGCAACCAATCGAAGAGCTTCAATTTGTTCGCCCACCGTTGCTGACACTCCCGGCATCGTCATGCAGCGCTGCCCCCCAAGGTGGCTTGTATCCATTGTCGCTGCATGCTCAATATACGTGACGGCCGCTCGCGGACTTGCAAACCAATGCCGGACATCTTTTGCAACAGGCAAGATCGCTTTTTCACCATTCAAAGGCTCACGCAGAATACTTGAGAAAAAACTTGAAGCCGCCTTATTGGGTTTGCCAGGCCGGATACAGATCGTTGGAAAACGAATTCCAATACCATCTACGATCGCACGGCGCGAATAATCATTCAGCAGCAACTCTCCCATAGCCTTTTGCGTACCATAGCTGGTTAGCGGGGTGAGATGATAATCATCCGGAATTTGTGCAGGAAATGGCGCACCAAAAACTACCAGTGAGGAGGCATAGATTACACGTGGATGGTACCCATCAACAGCTGCAATAGCTTGCAACAAGGCGTGAGTACCCTCAAGATTAACGCGGTAACCTTTTGCCATATTTGCCTCGGCCTCACCTGAGACGATTGCAGCAAGATGCACAATGAATTCTGGGCGCTCTGAAATGACGCGTGTGGCCACACCCGGTTCGGCCAAGTCTGCTACAAAGGCATCACGCACGCCTGCGAAATCAATGGCAACCTCAGGCAAAATTACATCTATAAGGGTCATTGCATCAACCCTCTGCCCACCAATCTGACCCGTTGTCGCAATACGCTCTGCTAATTTGCGGCCAATCATCCCTGCCGCGCCAATGATTGCTACTCTCATGTGTTCTTCTCACTATTAGGCATCCCAAGCATCGCTAGCGTGCTGCTATAGATACGACGTTCATGCACTCCGAATGCCTTTATCAGCGCGTCAGCATCCTTTGTTCCAAGCGCTCTTAAAATTAAACGGTGATCTTCTATACTCTGTTTTATAACCCCAGGCTTACTAACTGCACTCCGCCTGTGATTAAGTTGGTATGAGTATAGAGTGGTCGCAAAATCGGACAAAACAGCATTTCCACATGATTGATATACCGTGGTATGAAATGCTCTGTCCGCAATTAAAAAATTAACAGGATACTCTGTGGTTGTCTCTTGAACTTTAATCAATTTCTTGAGTTGATTGACAGTTGCAACATCAATTCTTTTGGCTGCCAACACAGCTACCTGAGCCTCCACCATGAGGCGCACTTCGTGGACGTCGTTAAGTGCGTAGTCTGTGACACTACCATTTGACATTACAGAAATACCCAAATGGCCAACATCAGCAGATACCACTTTGGTGCGTGCGCCTTGCACCACCGAAACTATGCCTTTGGTGGATAATATCAAAAGAGCACCGCGGATCGTTTCACGACTGACGCCCATTGCAGATGCCAAATCCCGCTCACCTGGCAATACATCACCTACACTCAGGACACCGGAGGAAATTAACGTGACGAAACGTTCAGCCACATCGTCTTTTATAGAGTGGTGGACCACTTTCGCTAAAGGATCTTTATATAAATTCAGTAAAATAGCAGAACTCATACCGATCCCTCTAAACACGAAGACATTCATAACGCACCAGGTCTAGTTATTAGACCAGTAGTCCAATTTATGTCAACATTTTAAGTAAAAAAACTTTTCAGACATAAAAACTATAGAGGGGAAGTCTAGAAAATTTTGCACATGATTTAGATGAATCAACTTGTGAAAGAGACAATTAAAAATGACCGAATAATAGAAGGTTTTGTGGCAAATTTTTTACTTGGTAAAAATTGATCTTTTTGGAAAAGTTTATACAGTAAACACAGCTAACTAATTTAAGTTTGAGGCCTCAGTCTTGCCAATATAACCTGTGCAAATAATTTGATGAAAGAGGTAACAGCTAACGCTCTAACCACAAAATTGAACGCTTTAAGCCCAGTATCTGCCATTTAATTTTTTGAAAAATGATAGCGCTAATTAATGTTTTGTTTCGATATTTGTATTATGAAATAACTTAACATCTGACTAGATCTCATCAACTAAAAAGTGGCATTTAAAGTTAGTTATTTTTTTCTCAAATCTTATGTACAACGATTATAACAATTATCTATAAAATGAGATAACGTGTTTGAAAGTGTTATTTAAATAAAGATTTATTTCGGTAAAGTATAAACTCATTCACTTGAAACAATGTAACTATAAGTTTTATTTAGTCTTCAAGCAAAGAGACCCATATGTCTTCTCTATCCACCAGCATCATTCAGTTATGCGGCAAAATACTTGCTTGTAAAAGACACCGTTATCTAAAGAAGTGATTTACCAATCAACCGCAAATCTCATAAATACAATTGAAGCAAGCTTTTGATTTCAATCTTTCATCAATAACCACAAAATAATTTTATTTATCTATTGGTAAGCAAATGTTTGATCGCGTTAAGAACCGCCTTCCAGACCCATTGTCTAACGAAAACATACCACCAATTCCATCAATGGCGTCAATCACCAAATTGGTATGCTTCCAAAGCTCGTATTGGTCAGCATTCATATAAAAAGGCACACCACCAATATCACCAATTTTCACATCTCTATCACCAATTATGTAGTCACTTTGCTCAAAACACATCGGCGATGAACCATCACAACATCCGCCTGATTGGTGGAAAAGAAGTTCAGTTCCAAACCGTCCCTTGATTTCTTCAATCAAGTCCAGTCCTGCCTCAGTAGCAGATACGGTCATAGTATTAGTCATAGCTGAAACTCCCAGTGAATATAGGGCCCCACTTAAATGTGGGGCCCTTACAAAACGTTTTTTTAGAAAAACCCCAAGGCATTCGGGCTATAGCTCACCAAAAGGTTTTTCGTTTGGCGATAGTGATCCAGCATCATCTTGTGATTTTCACGACCAATTCCAGATTGCTTATACCCACCAAACGCAGCGTGAGCCGGATAAGCATGGTAGCAATTAGTCCAGACGCGTCCTGCTTGAATGCCACGTCCAAATCTGAATGCGCGGTTTGTATCACGTGTCCAGACACCTGCGCCAAGGCCATAGAGGGTATCGTTAGCGATCTCCATCGCTTCAGCATCATCCTTAAAGGTTGTCACTGACAAAACTGGACCAAATATCTCTTCTTGGAAAATGCGCATCTTATTGTGACCCTTAAACACAGTTGGTTCGATATAGTTACCACCTTCAAGCCCTTCGAGACTTGACACATTACCACCGGTCAAAAGTTCAGCACCTTCTTCCTTGCCCAGCAACAGATAAGAAGCAATTTTTTCTTGCTGCTCATTTGAAACTTGTGCACCTATCATCGTATCCATTGACAGTGGATTACCTTGTTTGATGGCTTTCACACGTTCAATCGCGCGCGCCATAAAGTCATCATAAATAGATTCTTGGATCAAAGCGCGACTTGGACAAGTACAGACTTCGCCATTGTTCAAAGCGAACATTGTAAATCCTTCGAGGCATTTATCAAAGTAAGCGTCGTCGGCTGACATCACATCTTCAAAGAAAATGTTCGGTGATTTACCACCTAATTCTAGCGTAACAGGAATTAGGTTTTGGCTCGCATATTGGCTAATGAGACGTCCGGTCGTAGTTTCTCCAGTGAATGCAATTTTTGCAATACGATTAGACGAGGCTAGGGGTTTACCTGCTTCAAGACCAAAACCATTAACAACATTCAAAACGCCAGCAGGCAACACATCAGCAATCAATTCCATCAGCACTAGGATTGAGGCAGGTGTCTGCTCAGCTGGCTTCAATATTACACAGTTACCAGCCGCAAGTGCTGGCGCCAACTTCCAAACAGCCATCAAAAGCGGGAAGTTCCATGGAATAATCTGGCCAACAACGCCCAAAGGTTCTGGAATATGATAGGCATATGTATCACCATCAATTTCCGAAATGTGACCCTCTTCAGCGCGGATACAACCGGCAAAATAACGCCAATGGTCTACACAAAGGGCAAGGTCAGCAACAATCGATTCACGGATTGGCTTACCATTATCGAGGGTCTCTGCAACGGCCAATGTCTGAGAATTTACCTCCATGATATCGGCAATCTTCAAAAGCATATTGGAGCGCTCAGTCGTCGAAGTTTTGCCCCAAGCAGGGAACGCAGCATGAGCAGCGTCTAGTGCGCACTCGACATCCTCTGCATTTGAACGCGCAATTTCACAGATCACTTCGCCAGTAATCGGTGTCGTATTTTCAAAATACTTACCAGATTTAGGTGCAACAAATTCACCATTGATAAAATTTCCATAGCGTTCTTTAAACGGGAATTCGACGCCAAGATGTTTTGTATCCAGTGCGGCACTTACAGTTTTTTGGTTAGCGTTCATGAGTTAGTTCCTCCTTTGATTTATTAATTGAATGAAAGCAACGTGCGTGCCAGTACCAATTAATTCACATAACGAATGGTGACATTTATTATGAAACAACATCTATTATTATGAAACAACATCTAAAATAGGCAACATGTCAAAAATTTGCGTGACATAACATATTTCAAACCCTTTTTTATTGCTTGAGATGGGTCCTGAAAAACACAAAAAATAGTTATACGGAGGCAAAAAAATCCATTTCTGAGATACCTCCCAACAATTTCAGTTGGTAAAGTTACTTATTTAACAGAATTTTAAAAGATATATGAGGCTAACACACCAAAATTAATTTTGGTTTTTAACAGGTTATATTTATTCGCCTTAATTTGTGTCAAAGCCAATTAACTCATGAATTGGTGTACAGCCTTGATGAGCCAAAATTTACTTCAGACCACACTGAGGGGATTCGTATTTATATTGATGCCAAGATGTCTATCTCGTTAGGAGTAAAAAATATTTTTGAGATCTATGGAGCTAATATGTGTTTGTTGGACGCTCAAAAGTTTTTTTTACTATTTAACGTGAAGTAAAAAAAAGATAGGATATTCTTATTGCAAAGTTACTGGTCCAACATGAATTTCTAGTTCAAAAGAACCTGAAAATGTCTGCTGTTTTTGTATCGTAAATAACAAAGACACCGCATAATTCTTTCTAACATCCGTTTACATACACCAGCGTTTCTACAACTGACTCCGCCACCATCAGAAACGTCGCGCGTGCTAGGATTAGTTTTGATCACAAAGACAATAGCATCATCACAGTGCGCTTTAATGAAACAGCCTTGCAATTAATACTTACCAATCATGCAATTTAATTTACTTTTAAAGCCATTCAGATAAATCAGAACGCAATATCTTATTATCAAATCTGTTACAAAGCTGCAGAGAAATTCTCTAATTATAATACAAAAAAAGACTAGTTCCTGTGTTTAGATTGGTAGAAATATTGCGTAAAATCAAAACAAATTAATTTTGTGGGGTGCCTGTTACATAAAGAAACTCTCACTATGAGAATGCTCGCAACAAAGCTTGAATTAAACAAGAGTACAATAAGTCTTAATTTAAGGAATTGCCTCATTTAGGCAAGACAAGACATTTTGAATCCAACCACTTGTTTTCAAAGACACCCAATGAAGAAAAATAGGGACATACTATAGAACAAGTTTTGCAAAGATTATCTTAATTGATACGGACTGAAGATAAAAACCACCCTATTCAATGAGGAGCTTACACGCCAATTAGTTTACGAAAATTGAACGGTCATAAAATATCCTATTTTTTGACATAAGAGGTACTTATCAACGTCACAAAACAAGGCAATAATAAGACACTTAGCTGAATCCCTGCCAAACTCAGCAATTTGTCCTGCCAAACAGTTTTGAACTCGTTTCCGTATCACTTACAAAACTGGAAATTATTTAAAATTAGCGCTATTCAGCAAAAGCAGTGGTTTGTATCAGCTTGAGAATGTCTCTGCTGTTGTAGCCACACTCCAGATTAAAAAATTGTGATTTATGGAATGGCTGACGACGCGTTTATGCAGACTTTGTCTCTGACATGCGCCCCAGGTTCACTCAAACTTGTGCAAAATCTTAAGGGGCGTACCTGTAACATTGAACCGCTATTATTTATCATCATTTTTCTTCAGGGATTTATTTAGGTTAAATCTACTAAGATTAAATGTAGTTTAAATTAGTTGAAATCTTCCCATCATTCTTCCAGCGTTTTGCGAGAACCGCGGAGTGTGCACAATATTGTTTCGATTAGGCATTTATCTTTCAGATTTTCACTAAACTCTGAAAGAGTGGGGCTGACTAAGTGAAATATAGTGCCAATCGATGCTTATTTCCTGCACCCATTTTGGGAAAACGATACTGGTGAATTTAGTTCCGTTGTCTGAAGCAATTATCATTTATATTCCACGCGCAACAATTACCCTATCAAATTCAGGCTCCACACGCTGACCTGACAAAAATATATTTTAATACAAGTACTAGGTTCTCACAGCTAAAATCATCATCAATAGTCAAAAGGTGAAATCGGCAACCGTCCGTCAAAGTATCCTATACGAAGCCCAAGCTCCGCCGTTGGTTTAGAACATCAGACAACACAATTGGTTTGCGTATGTTTAAGGCACGCTTTCTGCCACATCACAAAAAACTGTATATTTTCTTTAGAATAAATACGCTTGATCTTGCTGGGGTCATCGCAAAACCTTCGCACTCAACCATCAAAATGCAACGATAATCAAACCGTCGTCGTTCCAGTGAAACCCTATTGATTGCGTCTCACAAACAGCAGCATCTCTAGTGCGCCATGGCATTATTTTTTTTACCGAAGACATTACTAATTTTAAAAAATAATGTCGCGAAACTAAGTATTGTCAAACAACTGATCAGCAAGCAGCTTTTTAAGCTTGCCATTATCGTGCTCCAAGGACCTCAGCCATTTTGCGTCAGACGGCTCCAGCATCATACTTAGAATTATATCTATAAGTCGTCGCAAACGTGACTCTTTACCGCCGACATAAATCAGCAGTCTTTTTAACAGAATCCTGTCCTTTGATTATCATTATGATCTGTGCGTCCGTAGAAATACTTTCATTTGTCCGTCCTTTTGTTGGGCAGCCTCAACATAAATTTGATAAAAGTGTTGGAGGCTAAAAACATTCCAGTAATACTGCTGGTTTACAGCCAATTGAAGGTTAATTACATTTTCTTTTAAGGCATTGATACCATTTTATTTTAATCCTTTGTTAGAGGCTTTAGCTGGGGTTAATTTTCCGTACTTGCAAAATAGCTGTTCTGCGTTGTCGTATACGATATTTCCATGTTCGATAAATATCTTTACAAAGAACAAGATGAAATAGGTCTTGAAACCCTTGCGCCCTGCCCCTTCACCAAACTTCGCTTCGTGTAGTGATCAACAGCTATGCAATATTTATAAAAATCGTGCTCAAAATAGCCAGATCATCTTTGGTACAGAATTTATAGATAAGGTAGTGTTCGCGCGATACTGTCTTGGCTTCTTAAAAGCCAGGCTTGTTTGTGCTAATTCATATCAAATTTTTTTAATATAAGACTTGGAATGCTACTACTTAGTAACGCTGCGAAATGTAAAAGTTTTCAGTATCATCAAGCTACACATGGGTATCTTGGTTGAGTCTGACAATTAGGGTTTCTCCACTGGATCCATTAAGCAGTATAATCATGCATTAAAAATGTTGGCCACAAACTTTGGGTTCTATAACCGAGCATTGCGGAACTGTGGTATTCTACTAAACTTAAAGTATCCTGGAGGAATCTTCACGCTAGCTGACTTTTCTAAAATTGTCCTGTGCTGTGGGACAGTTTGCCCGAAGCATACATTGGCGCATGTACGCAGTATTTTCACATGTCAAACGGCTGAAATGAATAAAGATTTTATTCCCTTTCAGTCTGAAAACTCATCTTTCAACATATGAAAATATTTGATTCCGTTTATGACAACCTACTTTTCAACAGATCACCAGATTTTAGCAAAATTGGATACCCAACCATTGAAAAAGCGGTGTTGACTTGTTTGAGAGCGCGAAGGGTTTCTTGATGGATGTTGCTGGTCTCAATACTTTCCACCAAACCTTCGCGTAGGCGGCCAATATGATTACGTTGAAGTTTCTGTTCGACTTTCCGGACTTTTTCCTTGGCTAGCACAAGTTCGCGCGCTTCAGATGGGTTCTGGTTCATCATAACATTTAGGGCAAGTTGAACGTTGCTTTGCACACGATCAGCAAAATCGGTAATTTCTTCACGCCCTTGTGACGAAAACTGAAGCCGCTGAGCGTCAAGCCTTTTGGCCAATTCTAACATAATTCTAGCAATTGCATCGGACGCAGAATCAAGGCTTGAGGAGATTGACGCAAGATCCATCGACCTGCGGCCCAGCTCCTCATCCAGCCCCTTTTGGCCCAACTTGGCAAGGTAAAGCTTTACATCAAGGTGCATCTTCTTGATTGTAAGATCTTGATCTTTAATAGTTTTTGCAGTCGCAGGGTGCCAATTATCATAAAGCGGTTCGACTGAAATCAACATGCGTTCGATTTTCTGCCCCATGCCAAGTAATTCGCGCGCCGCACAATCCAAACCACGTTGAGGCCGTTCCAAAGCGTTCGGATCAAGAGCGGAAACTGCTACCAGCGGATTATCCTCTAATATTTTATCTGGCATCAGACGTGTCAGCAAAGATGTCAGCACCCCAACAAAAGGCAATGCAATTAATGCCAACGTCAGATTGAAAATAAGATGTGAATTAATGGATTGTCGCGCGGGCGTAGATCCTAAATTATTTAGCAGATAAGGCATTTCCGATATCAACAACGTCACAAGCGCCGCACCGCCCCCCCGCAATACAAGGTTCGCAACAACCATCCGCCGCGACGCCAAGGGCGCCGACAACGTCAACACGTAGGCAATAAATGCACCACCCAGATTGGCTCCAAGGATCATAGCCACAGCTGCTGGAACAGGCAGAACGGCCTGCGCTGCCAGCGTGACAAACAACAACACCACTGCAACACTAGAATGTACAATCCATGCAAAACCCGCACCCAAAACAAAAGCTGTCAGTAAATCACTCCCAAGGTAAGCCATGACCCCCTGAGTGCCTGGGTAGTCTACCAAGGGCCCTGTTGCAGTGCGGATCATATCTAATGACACAAAAATCATAGCAAGCCCAATAAGGATACGGCCAACTTGGCGGGTGCTGCCGTTTGCGCGTTGATGTATGGCAACCCCAGCCAATAATAATAAAGGTATCAGGGTCGCTTGACGCACCATCAACAACTGCGTGACAACTGCTGATCCCACATCCGCCCCCAACAAAATCGCCAAACCAGCAGCGGTCGCAAGGCTGCCTTTTGCTACAAAGTTGGATACTAAAACCGCCACAGCAGTTGAGCTTTGAAGGAACACTGCCGCCCCCATACCTGTGGCCGCCGCCAGCAGACGGTTCTTAGCAGAATGGCGCAACCAGAACCGCAAAGGCGCTGCAAAACCGCGCTCAACACCAGTTCGGACCAATCGAACAGCCCATATAAGAAGGGACGCCGCCCCAGCGATTTGAATCAGGAATTGAATAGGGTATGCGTCTTCCAAAGCCCACACTTTCTGTCAGAGAAATAGTTTAAAACTGGAATGGACCAGTCCCGATGCCAGGTCCTATCCGTATTGTTTGAAAAACGGTGGACCATTTATGCAAAAGGCATCCATCTTCTTGCACCATAAAACCTATAGGTGCACAATCACGTATATCATAGTTAAATGTGCTACACGGAGACGGCGCCGAAATTGCGGTGTGCCCACCAACGTCCGTAATCATCATAGAATGAATATGACCGCAAACAATTCGCATCGGGCCTATGTGACAGGACACAATATCGCAAAATGCGTCGCGGTTAGTCAAGCCAATGTTATCCATAAAATTGATGCCCGATAAAAACGGTGGGTGGTGCATGGCAAGCAAGATCGGCTTATTGTGGGCGTTTGCAAGTGTGGTTTCTAAAAAGTCCAAAGTTTGAGTGCTAAGAGTGCCTTTGCCCGTTCCTTCGACTAAAGTGTCGAGGCCTATAATTGTCAGATCACCCACTTGATTAACCCAATTTAGTGGCCCATTACTAGTGAATTGAGTAACAAACGCAGCCCTCATCGGTTCGCGAACATCATGATTTCCAGGGATGACAAGCAACGGTAGATCAAGGGGTGCAAGCAAGTCTTTGAACTTTTCGTAGCTAACTTTACTGCCATCATCGCTAAGATCACCCGTTACCAAAACTGCGTCAATGACGCCAATCTGATGCCTAATCGACACGATGCGTTCGATCAGGTGAGTCAAGGCCGAAGACGTTTCCAAACGTCTCGAGACCAACGCTCCGTCACCAACAATATGCGTGTCCGTGATCTGAAGTATCGTGCTCATTTGATCCCTGCGCGCAAAAAAGCTTGTACAAACTGGCGTTGGAAAATTAGGAAAGCGATAAGAAGTGGTGCAACCGACATCAAAGTTGCCGCAGATATCACACTGATATCTACGCCGTTTTCAGGTGCACCAAAGATCGAAAGACCAACCGTCAAAGGACGTGTTTCTGGCGAATTTGTTACAATGAGGGGCCACAAAAAATTGTTCCAGTGGGTTGACACAGAAACCAGTGCGTAGGCCAAGTATGTCGGTTTTGCTAAGGGCACGTAAACGCGCCATAAGATACCGAGCAAACCACAGCCTTCAATTCGAGCAGCTTCATGCAATTCAATCGGCACGCCTTTAAACGCTTGGCGCATCAAGAAAATACCAAACGCAGACGCCATGTATGGCATGCCCACACCTAGAATAGTATCGAATAATCCTAACCGTGACACCATGGCATAATTTTCCACAATCAGAACTTCAGGTAAAATAAACAGCTGCATCAACACCAGAATAAAAACAAAGTCTTTGCCAAAAAATTTCAGCTGCGCAAAGGCAAACCCGGCCAGCGTCACTAGGATGAACTGTCCAATCAAGATCACCGTTACCAAACTGAAGGTGTTTATAAAATATTTAAGCCACGGTGCTCCGTACCATGCAACGCGAAAGTTTTCCAAAGTCCACGGCGAAAAAAGTCTCAAATTTACTGCATCAGATGTGGAATGAGTGGCAGCCCAGAACGCAAATAGTAGAGGAGCGATCCAGACAACTGCCAAAAGAATTGCACCAAAGCTGTCCATAAAATTGCTAAACCGCTTCATTGGTAATGCGTCCTTTTATCAAGATAGAGGAACTGCACCGCCGCCACGATTGCCAAGACTCCAATCACAAGGATCGTCATGGCTGCGGCTTGTGGTGAATCAAAGAACGCAAATGCCATTTCCCAGATGTAATACAGTAATAGCTTGGAGGCATCCGACGGGCCGCCCTTGGTCAAGATAAATAAATGATCTATTAACTTTACTGAATTTATTAGCGCGTTGACGGCAATAAATAACGTAGTCGGCATCAACAAGGGTAACACGATGCGGCGCGTGTAGGTCCACCGACTTGTGCCTTCGATGTCAGCGGCTTCTTTCAAATCTTCGGGAATGGTTTGCAGCGCAGCGAGGTAGAAGATCATGAAGAACCCTGCCTCTTTCCAGATTGTTACTATGATAATCGCCCAAAGCGCAGTTTCCGGCTGACCCAGCCAATTAACAGACGGCAATCCAAATACAGAACCAATTTGATCAAGCACACCTAAACCCGGCGTGTAAAAGAACAGCCAAAGGTTAGCGGCAGCGATCATTGGCAACACAGTTGGGGTGAAATAGGCAGTGCGCACAAAGCTGCGCGCGCGGATTTTTCCATTCGCCCAAAGGGCCATCGCTAGAGCAATTCCAATGGATACAGGAATTGTGACGCCAGCATACAAAAGGTTATTTTTTACAACAATCCAAAAGGTCGGATCCGCAAACAATTCAGAATAATTACCAGTACCTATATATTCGACCGGATTGCGACGTGTGCCACGTGAAAACAAACTGGACCAAAGGGTCGCCATGGTTGGGTAAAACGCGAAGATCGACAACAACAACAGGGCGGGTAACAATAACAACCAGCCATAAATAGCTTGCCTGCGGCGTTCAAGATTAACGTGTGCTGACATGAAGTAGCTCCAGTTTAGGGTGAATGGGCCGATGCATAACGCTCCGGCCCATCCGAGCGATTATTGGTAGTCCGACAGCAAACGTACTGCTGCGGCTTGAGCTTCGCCCAAGGCTTCTGCTGGTTCTTTGGCCCCTGTCAGCGCGGACTGGATCGCGCTGTTTAGACCATCGCGAACACGTGCTGTTTCAAACGTTGAAAACTCAGCAACTGCATTTTCTAGCTGATTGCGAGCCACAAGTGCAGGCGGGAATTCAGCTACGTAAGCCTGCAACGCTTTGGTTTCATATGCGGCTGGAGACACCCCCATATAACCCGTAGCGATAGACCATGCGGCCGCCTGTTCTGGTGCTGTCATAAACTGCATCAATTTCAAAGCGGCTGTGCGTTCTTCTTCTGTTGTATCTTTGAACAGATAAAAGTTTCCACCACCCGTTGGTGATCCAAGACGCACATTGCCCGGAAGTTCAGCGACGCCAAAATCAAAGCTGGCGCCATTTTTTACCGCGGTCAGGTTACCTGTGGAATGCCACATCATAGCAGTCTGACCTTCGAGGAACGCCTGACGTAATGTGCCCCATTCAACTGTGCCCGTTGGCATAATGCCATGCTCACCTGACAACGACTGCCAAAATTCCAGAGTTTCAATGACCGTTGGATCATCGAAATATGTTGCCAAGCCGTCATTAGACATAATTTCTTTGCCGTTTTGGATCGCAAGCGCCTGAAACATCCAATACGGATAACCCGTTGACGGGATCATCAAGCCATACGTATCTTCATTGGTTAGGGCTTTGCCCATCTCAATCATTTCGCCCCACGTGGTTGGTGGAGCTTCTGGATCAAGGCCAGCAGCGCGGAACAGATCCTTGTTGTAATAAGCGACAATAGTTGATCGCTGAAAAGGAATTCCCCATGTCTGGCCTTCAATTTGACCGTTTGCCATCAATGCAGGGTAAAAACTGTCCAACCATTCTTTTTCTGCCGCTGAAGTCGCAACTTCCTCGAATGGAACAATCAATTCCTGTTCGATCAAGTCGTAAGCATCAATGGAAAACATCACAGCAAGCTGTGCAGCCTCGCCAGATGCAAGGGCTGACAATGCACGCACGCGAGTATCGTCATAGTTGCCCGAATAGATGGCAGTGACGTCAATATCTGGGTTTGCAACTTCGAAATCAGCGACAATACCGTCGACGACTTGGGTCAATGATCCACCCACTGCGATCGGGTAATACATTGTCAGTTCGGTTTGCGCACTTGCTGTTGTGACAGACATAGCGGTCGCCAAGCCAATTGCAGTTGTTGAGATTAGTTTCATGTTTTCCTCCCTAGGGTTTAAAATAGTCTTTCAGCCGGTGCAAATCTTATGCCTGCGCCGCCATTCTATTCCCTGCCGCATCAAAAACGTGCAGGTGATCGTCAGTAAAAGTAATGTCTATCGTTTCGCCTTCTGGCATCAATGCCATCCCAGATTTCAAGATACACAGGCCCGTAGCATGCTTATGGTCCAGCCCGATTAACGTTTCTGAACCCAAAAATTCGCTTTCGGTAATCGTGCAGGTCAAACGCCCCTCACCTTTTAGTGCGATTTGAATATTTTCCGCACGGATGCCCAGCTTTTGGCCCTCAGTAAAACCCGCTAGCCCATCAGCAGAGATTAAGGCCATTGGTGGTGACCCCACAAACTCAGCGACAAAAGTATTGTTCGGCTTATTATACAAGTCCTCTGGTGGCCCAACCTGTTGGATATGACCATCCTTCATCAAAACAACGGTATCCGCCATACTCATGGCTTCAGTCTGGTCGTGGGTTACGTAGACGACTGTGATACCCAGATCGCGCTGTAACTTTTTGATGTCTTTACGGACCGAATTACGCAGCTTGGCGTCAAGGTTCGAGAGTGGTTCATCCATCAAACACAGACGTTGACCTGCAACAATCGCGCGGGCCAAAGCCACGCGTTGGCGTTGGCCGCCCGATAATTCACCAGGTTTCCTATATTCGAAGCCAATTAAACCTGTAATATCTAAGGCGCGGCGTAGTTTTTCCTGCCGCTCTTTCTTGGGGACACGGCGCACCTTAAGTCCGAAAACTACATTTTCAGCGACCGATAGATGCGGGAAAAGCGCGTAGGACTGGAACACCATCGACAAATTACGATCAGAAGCTGCACTCGTTGTCACGTCCTTACCATCGATGTAAACCTTACCCTCATCGGGTAACTCTAACCCAGCTAGTAGCCGCAATGTTGTGGACTTACCGCAACCTGACGGGCCAAGCAGTGCCGTGAAACTTCCTTCTGGTATTTTGAGGTTAATGCCTTCAACCCCGAGCTGGCCATTCCAACGTTTGGCAACTTCTTTTATCTCTACAAAGGGGATGTTCGTCATGTCGCATCTCCTGCCGCTATCAGCAGCCTGTTATTGATTGCATTCATCAGCGGCGCGAAAGCCGGAGGCGGTCGACGGTCAATAATGACAGTATCGATGACTGCAATATTTTCACCCAAAGCGGGCGCATGACGTCCAAATTTTGATCCATCTACCACCAACAAAGATTTCTGCGCGTTTTCACAGATTTTTTGCGTGGCGCGGACCTCAGTCGTGTGAAATTCTAAAAGGCCACCATCTTCCGCGATCCCTGCCGTGCCAAACACAGCAAAGTCAGCCCGAAAGCGTCCAAAAAAATCTAAGACTTCGTTCCCGAGTATATCTCGATCTGGCAAGCGTAACTCACCACCCGGCAGAAGAATCCGGTTCGAGACTTCATCACTTAATACCATTGCAGCGCTCAAATTATTGGTAATTACAGTTAAACCCTTACGGTGGCGCAAGGCCTGCGCAACGCTCAAAGGAGTTGATCCAATAGAAATGAACAATGATGCCCCATCGGGGATCAAGCGTGCAGCGGCCTCACCAATGGCGCGTTTACCCAAAAGGTTGGTTCCAGCACGTTGGTCAAACGGCGTGTTCAAGAACTCTTCGCTCAGTTCAATCCGACCATGTGCACGGCGAAGCATTTCGTCTTCACATAGCGCATCCACGTCGCGCCGGATTGTCTGCATCGAGACATCAAAACGTTCAGCCAAAGAACCTACGGTCACAGCTCCTTGTTCTAAAACAAGGGCCATTATTGCCTCTCTCCGACTAGTCTTCTTAGATGACATACAACCTCCTGACTTGTATAAAGTCCACGTTAGGCTGGAAAAAGCAACAAAACAACATTTTAATCTTACATTATCATAAATTAACATAAATTATTGATTTAATGCAATAATATTAAATTAACTGGGATAATTACTTCATAAAATTAATTAAAAAGAAATGTCTTTGTTGTTTTATCTTCCCCTCTGTGCATTTTCCCCTAAAGTGGAACAACGCCATGAGGTCACTATTTTTGCTGAGGTAATATGCTAACAACGAAATCGATCTTTAATCGTTACGAAGAAGTAAGTGGCCGCTTCCCAAGCGTTGCGGCACAACCTGAAACAATTGATATAAATTCGTTACTGGATATCACAGACGATGTTGATGTATTTGTATTTGATGCTTTCGGTGTCTTGAATGTGGGAGAGACAATTATCCCAGGTGCAGACCGTCGCCTTGATCAATTGCGTGAGCGTGGATGTGAAATCCGCATTTTAACAAATGCCGCAAGCTATAACCGCGCAGGTGCTATCGATAAATTTAAACGTCTTGGACTGACTGTCGCGGACAATGAAATCGTGACAAGCCGCGAAGCTGCATTACTGCATTTATCAGATGGTCATTGGGGTGTGATTGCGGCAGCGTCAGACAGCCTAAGCGATTTACCTGCATCCACTAGCCGGTTAGAAGACGTGCCCAAAATCTACAACTCTGTGGATCATTTTTTGTTCTTGTCGACTGCAGAATGGACAACAGCGCGACAAGACTTACTCACGGCTGCAATGAATGACCGGCCTCGCCCTCTTTTAATAGGCAATGCCGACTTGGCCGCACCGCGCGGCGGAGGGTTTTCTATTGAACCTGGCCACTACGGTCACCTCCTCGCAGACAAGTTTCCCGAACACGTACGTTTTTTTGGCAAACCATTCCCAGAAGTCTATGATTTAATTGAAAATTCATTACCAGATGTGCCCTCATATCGTGTCGCTATGTGTGGAGACACCTTGCACACTGATATTTTAGGTGCCGCGGCACGTGGATGGCGTACGGTTCTTGTCACTCAAGACGGTTTATTTACTGGACACGACACTTACGAATTCTCTAAGAAATCTAATCTATTTGCGGACTGGCGGCTTGGTCGTATCTGAAAATATAAGCCTTAGAGGTTTCTGATGAAAACCAACTTTATGCATTATGCAGGCTTTTGGATAAATCGCACTTAAACCATGTATAGTTCATTTTTTACATTTTTATTTTAATATAACAATGTTTGGGATGCCAAAGGCTGGCTCGTCAATTTATAATAATGCATCTTAGTCTCAACTCGGCTAAAACGTTCCTATTCAATTTTCGCCTTAGCGAAAGACCAGTATATTTGAATAAAACTGGCCACCAACCTTTCTGGATACCTTGATGGGTTAATTCCAGTACAGCGGCCGCAATAGCCAAGCGTACTGCCAGAGATATCGGCTCGTTTTCCGACCCACCGACTTCAAACGCCAAAACGCCATTTTTAAGGATGTATAACCCTGAAATTCCGCTTCGAGCGCTTATGACTGGTTTGCGGGTGTGGATCGAAGCCAACACCTCGCCGTTTTAAACTGAAACGGCGCGTAATATAACACCAACTTGATCTGTAACGACCTCGTTCATACCATTAACTGATCTAAAACCAAGGCCTCGCAAATCCTGTGTTACGCTACGATCATACGATACAGCACCACCAGTCAGGATGATGCCTGGCAACAAAAGTGGGGTTAGCTGGCTGCCCTGATCTTCGGGCAGTGAAGCAACCACGATGCGAACTTCTGTGAGCAGAGCTTCGACATTTTCGCGCTCGACCACACGGTAGCGACTTCCATCACCAGTCCGCTGCAACTCCTGAACGAGGATCGAAGATAATCCTTGCGGCAGCACAGTCGACATACTCGATCCACCATTGCCACTGAACGACCGCTGCCCAGTTTGATCAAGAAAGCTATACACACCCACCACGAGAGGTTTGCCTTCTGATGGAGGAAGCACCGACAGGGTTTCAAACAAGGATTTTTGATCAACCATCGGTGGTTTTGTCTGTAATTCAGGCATCGAGCAACCGGCAAGAGTTATGGCAAGAGCTAGCAGAGTGGATTTAAGATATTTAATCATTGAACTACGTGCAGTTCGATGATCGAAACACTCTTTCTGTCGTCGATCTCAAGGCTAAGAAAACCATCCGACCTAACGTAGCCGATGCTAACGTTACCAACCGAGATAATGCCCCTTGGAGCATCTCCACTTAAAACTTCATTAGCAAAACGGCGCGCAATCTTAACGTTCAAATAATTAGTAATGGATGAAATAAGGCGGTCAGCATTAGTTGTAGTTGTCTTGTTTGCTAGACGACTTGCTGATGCCAAAGCTGAATCGGCCCTAGCGTTACGAGAATCAATCTGCCTTTTTTCAAATTGTACAATACCGAGAGCTTGTCCATTACCACCATCGAATTGAGGAAGTGTTGGCGAGTATATCATTTCAGCACTTGCGTACTGTGATACAAAAAATCCTAGCAAAAGTTGAATTAAAAACATATTGTTTTGTATGATACTCAAATATTAATAATTAGTTAAAGATATATTGAATAAGAAAAAAATTTAGAATTAAAGTTGATATTAATTTTATAATGAAAAAAATTTTAAATTTAAAAACTATAATTTGCTAAATAAAGTATGATTTGAAA
>JAPKAD010000117.1 GCA_028825445.1 Octadecabacter sp. | reverse complement strand
GGTGGCCGAGTGGTCGAAGGCGCACGCCTGGAAAGTGTGTAGGCGGGAGACCGTCTCCAGGGTTCGAATCCCTGTCGATCTGCCACTACCCTATTTTCTACATTTTACTCATTTATTTTAAGTTGCTATTAGCCTTTATTTGTATTGGTCTCGTAGTGTTTCGATGTTTTGAAAGCTTTCACCCAATTACCCCGTATAGTTTTGTTTGAGTGGTATAAATTGTAGTATTTTTTATGGCAGCACTGAGTGGCAAGCTTACAAAGAAGCTGGTGGAGAACTTAGGAGCTGGTCGTCACGGCGATGGTGCGGGTCTTTAACTGGTGGTCGATCCCTCAGGGGTGCGGCTCTGGATTGTGCGCGTTACTGTCAAAGGCCAAAAAAACCGCAAGGGTGCACCACTGCGTACAGATTTTGGTTTGGGTGGCGCGGACATCGTGACAATCAACCAAGCTCGCGAAAGAGCTTTGGAATATCGACGTATGGCAAATCAGGGCCTCAATCCCCGATTTAACGATACTCGGGACATTCCGACGTTCGAGGAGATTGCGTAACTTGTGCATATCGACCGTATGCCGACTTGGAAAAACCCGAAACATGGTCAGCAATGGCTGAACACTTTGCTTGACTATGCCTTTCCGAAGATTGGTCGTATGCCGATTGATAGCATCGGCCAGCCTGAGGCGTTGATGTGCCTGTCACCTATCTGGACGGATAAGCACGAAACGGCGCGGCGTCTTGCGCAGCGTATTAAGACCGTGCTGGACGTGGCGAAGTCCAAAGGATTTCGGTCTGGTGAAAATCTGGTGACTGAAATCAAGGATGCGCAGATTTTACCAAAGGTGAAGGTAAAGTTGCAACATCACGACGCAATACCATGGCGCGATGTGCCAGCGTTCTTTACGAAACTGAACGAGCGAAGCGCAACTACGGCTAAGGCGCTGCAATTCACAGTCCTGACGGCAAGCCGCACGACAGAGGTGTTAGACATGACATGGCCAGAAGTTGATGTTGAAGCTCGATTGTGGACCGTGCCAGCCACGCGGATGAAAGGCGGCAAAGAACACCGCGTCCCGCTTACGGATGACATGCTTGCGATACTGGAACCGTTTAAAGCGATGGCTTCTGTCTATGTCTTTGAGGAGCAGAAACGCCACAAGCTGCTGTCGAATATGTCGATGATGATGCTCTTGCGCCGTATGGGGCGCGATGGCTTTACTGTGCATGGGTTTCGTAGTTCGTATTGGGATTGGGCGGCAGAGGCTGCAAACGCGCCGCGTAAGCTTGTAAAGGCGGCGCTTGCACACCAAATCGGTTCCAATGTCGCGCGGGCTTATGCGCGGTCTGACTTGTTAGAGTGGAGGTGGGAGTTGATGAATGATTGGATTAGCCAATGCCGTGAAAAAATCTCGGGAGGTAAATATGGTAAGACGAAAGGGCGTCATGCACACTGATAGTAGTTATAATGAGTTCGGCTTCGATGAAGCCGTGGGTTTTATAAAACCACTTTTATACTTGAAGCTGTCAGTGACGCGTTCAAATTTCAAATCGACTTTGAAGTCACCGTGCGAAGATGTGGAAAAGATATCTCACACGAAGCAAGAGATGATATATCAAATGACGCCGAAGCCATCGCAATTTGGATAATTATGGATCATATCAATCGGGTTGATGGCAAAGTTGACCACGACATAGGTATAATACCGACACAAATTGTATCGGAAGGCGAGTTTTCAAAGCTGTCCCAGAAAGTTGAAAGTAAGGCCCAAGAACTCGCGGCACTAATCGATGAATTAATGGAAGTTGAGCCTAGGTTAGCTTGTAGACCACGTAATTGGACTACCAAATTACCAAGAATTTCTGGAACTAGGCGCCTTAGAGATTTTTTAGTGGGTGCGAGTTATTGAGTAAACGAGATCTCAGAAATTGAGGTGCCCCTAAATTTGTAGACGTTTTGCTTGGTGATTTTGAAGCAAGGAGAGACGGATATGAACAAGGGAATTCGGTTTACGGATGAGTTTAAGCAGGACGCTGTGGCATAGGTTGTTGAGCGTGGATACGCGGTCAGTGAGGTGGCTGAGCGGCTTGGGATCAGCACTAAGTCGCTTTACGCATGGAGGTCAAAGTTCGCAAAGTTGCCGCGCATCAGAGCTGAGACTTCCGAGCAGGCTGCTGAGATTAAGCGCCTGAAGCGGGAACTGGCGCAGGTCACCGAGGAACGCAATATATTAAAAAAGGCGACGTTGGGTTCAAGCGGTCAGCGCAAGAGCTGCATTTAAACTATCAGACGGCGTAGCATAACCAAGGGTTTTCTGTGGGCGCGTATTGAGCTTCAACGCCATTTGGTCGAGATCGTCTTGGGTGAAAGATGATAGATCGGTGCCCTTAGGGAAATATTGTCGCAAAATCCCGTTGGTATTCTCGTTACTGCCGCGCCGCCATGGGCTCTGAGGGTCACAGAAATAGACAGAGATATCCGTCGTGACGCTGAATCTGCTATGATATGCCAACTCAGTGCCACGATCCCAAGTCAGCGATGCCATGACATTTTTGGGAAGTTGGCCAACCTGCCGGATGAGGGCGTCCACAACTGTGTTACTATCTTTGCCGGCCACCTGGACCAACATGACAAAGCGGGAAGTTCTCTCCACCAGCGTGGCGATGTGGCTATTTTTGGCACCGCTCAGCAGATCTCCTTCTCAATGCCCTGGTACGGCGTGATCCTCAATCTCGGCAGGCCTGTCTCGTTGATTTCTTTGCAATCAACTGTCGGTCAGCGGGATCAATACAATCGCGCATG
>JAPKAD010000080.1 GCA_028825445.1 Octadecabacter sp. | reverse complement strand
ACATTGGCCGGATTGAAACAGCGCATATGATCCGCAAAGGCCAACTAGGCCAAACTGGTTACTCATCCTTCGAGCAGTCTACTACGATCGCGGCATAATTGCGTCCAAAGAAGATTGTTTTTTTGCAGCTTCTTCCCTTCGCTGATGCAGCATTTTTTGTGCGTGCAGCAGCAATCTTTTGGCTGTGCAGCCTATTTCACCAAAGTGGCCCTTCAAGAGATCTTAGATTAGCAATGGGATAGTAAATGTGACGTTTTGATTTCGTTTTCTTCATCGCTGACATTTCTAATTAAAAATCCCAATCCGTACGGGCGACGCTTAGCGTTTTGATCCTTGAATAGACCGTCGTGGGCGGAACATCCAAAAGGCGTGCCACTCCTGTGGTGCCGGCCACCTTCCCCTGAGAGCGACGCAGGCATCTGATGAGGTTATCACGTTCGAGACGCTTTAGGTCAGAGATAGACAAGATTTCGGTCCCATCTTCTGCATTGGAGGCCCTATGAGGTTGAAATTCAAAGCGCAACTTTCCCCCCTGAGATAAAATTGCAGACCGTTCAATGATGTTTTCTAATTCGCGCACATTTCCGGGCCACCCATATTTGAGGAGGGCTTCGATATTTGCTTTGGTCAACCGCAACTTTGGCAGACATAATCTGCTCGATGTGCGGTCCAAAAAGTGTTGTGCTAGAAATGGGATATCTTCGGGGCGGTCTTTCAAAGCGTCGCAATGGATCGGCATTACACTTAGTTCGAAATACAGATCTTGGCGAAACCGTTCGGCGCGTACTTCTGCTGCAAGATCACGAGCCGTTGTAGCTATTATTCGAAGCGAAACAGGCGTTTCATGACCGTCACCGATGCGCCGGAACGCCCCGTCTTGGATGACTGTAATCAACTTTGCCTGAAACGCCTTCGGCAAATCTGATACCTCATCGAGGTACAACGTTCCGTTGTTTGCTAATGCCAGCTTGCCTATCGTGTCACGCACAGCTCCGCGCATAGACCCACGGCGATAGCCAAACATTTCCGCCTCAAGGTTTTGGGTGGGAATATCCGAACAATTGATCCGTACCAACGGCCGCTTGCTCCGATCGCTTGCCTCGTGAATCGCGCTGACGGTCATGCTTTTGCCAGTGCCGGATGCGCCAGATATCAGGACGTTAGTTTGTTTATCAGCCACTAGATAGATTTGCATGTTGAGGTTTCGGATAGACGCGGACTGCCCGATGATCCCTGCGTGCGATCTGACGTTACGGATTTCGGTTTGTAAATAGTCGTTTTCTTGCTCCAACTCAAACCTCAATTTCTCGACTTCTTCCAAAGCGTTTCGCAATTTTTTCTCGTTCTCTTTGCGCTCGGTTACGTTGCGAAAGATGACAACTGCGCCGGCCAACAAACCGTGGTCGTAAATTGGGGTAGATACGTATTCGACCAGTATTGGCTTTCCATCTTTACGCCAGAAAGCATCGTCGTCGACACGCACAGTTTTGTCGCGTCTAAATGAATCATAGATCGGGCAATCATGCGCGTGGAAATGATCCCCATTCAGGTGGTGGTGGTGGATGATCTGGTGCAAATCTCGTCCAATCAGGTCATCCGCGTTCCAGCCTAGCATTTCTTGAGCAGCGCGGTTAACGAAGGTGGCTTTGCCATCCGCGTTGATCCCGTAAATGCCCTCACCTGCGGCCTCGAGGATCAGATGGTTCTGGGCCTCCATTTCGCGGAAAAATCCATGGATGTTCTGCCATTGCATTAGACCTGCGCGCTGGTGGGCCTCTTGCTGGGCAATACGATTGCGCCTTTCTAGTGCATCAAGGTCCAAAAAACTGAGTAGTACCTGCGTGTCCGAAACACGGGTTCCAAATGTCTGTAAGCGCAGATGTCGCCCGCCAAGTGTGTCAAACGCGAGCATGGAGGTGCTGTAACGTCCAAAGTGCAGAACGGCCTCAAGGAAGACAGCCATGTCGGCGGGTGGCGATTGCAAGACTGTGCCCAAGGGCTGTGCCGTCAGGTCGGCATTGAACAGGCGCATGACTTCACAGTTCTGGGAAATAATGTCACCATGGTGCGCCCCAACCAGAAGGGTCGCATGCGGATGATGTTCAAGTGTCAGGGATGTATCAGAATCAAAAGTCATTTGACGATGTAACCCCGTACGGACTGATTATGCATCTACGAGACTTCGTAAATTACGAAAAATCGTAGGATATGCATATAATTTAATCGTTAATTTCAGCGCGTTACTAAATTCAGTCACTTTGCGAAACCTACTTAAGGGCGACGCAGTCTCATGTCATAAATTATTTAAATCAAACCATGGGGGTCATCATGACAGTCAAAAGTCTAGGAAATCCGTTTTCGAAAGATACGGACCTGCGTCACGGTCAAAGTTGTCCTTGTGACATTTGCAAAACCACCATGACGCCTGCACAGTTTCACATGTCCAGCGAAAAAATGTTGGAACAAGCTGTAGAAAGCGCGATTGTCCGTTCCGTCTTTGGTCACAGCGACATAGGGCGGCGCTCTTTTATGGGAATGGTTGGTGGCACAACTGCTTCCGCCGCCCTTGCGTCTGTGTTCCCAATGAACGAAGCGAAGGCTGCGATCCTCGATAATCTCGGAACACCTGAAAAAACGGACCTGAACATTGGCTTTGTGCCCATTACTTGCGCCACACCGATCATTATGGCCGAGCCGTTGGGATTTTATTCACGCTATGGCTTAAACGCCAAGGTCATCAAAACCGCAGGATGGGCCGTGGCTCGTGATAAATCCCTGTCTGGTGAATACGACGCGTCCCACATGTTGTCACCGATGCCATTAGCCATGACGATGGGAGCGGGATCAATCGCCGAACCCTACATCATGCCTGCGATTGAAAACATCAACGGGCAGGCAATTGTGCTTTCCAACGAACACCTCGACAAGCGTGATCCCAAACAGTGGAAAGGCTTCACTTTCGGTGTGCCTTTTGAATATTCCATGCATAATTTCTTGTTGAGATATTATGTTGCTGAATTTGGACTGGACCCGGATGTTGATATCCAGATCCGCGTTGTCCCACCGCCAGAAATGGTAGCAAACCTGCGCGCAGGTAACCTTGATGGTTATCTGTCTCCTGATCCATTCAATCAACGTGCAGTCTACGAAGGTATTGGTTTCATTCATGTGCTGACGAAAGATATCTGGGAGGGTCATCCTTGCTGTGCTTTCGCAGCCCCCCTATCTTTTGCCACAGAATTACCAAACACTTACGGTGCTTTGTTAAAGTCTATTATTGACGCGACGCAATACGCCTCCAACCCTGATAACCGTGTCGAGATATCGGAGGCGATTGCCCCGACCAACTACCTTAACCAACCGGTGACCGTCATCCAACAAGTCCTGACAGGCACCTACGCGGATGGTCTGGGCGAAGTTCAGCGCGTACCGGACCGCATCGATTTTGACCCATTCCCGTGGCAGTCCATGGGCGTGTGGATCCTGACCCAGATGAAACGCTGGGGATATGTAGAAGGTGATATCGATTACAAAGGCATCGCAGAGCAGGTCTACCTTGCGTCCGATGCACGCAAGGTCATGACCGACCTTGGCTATGATGCACCCGCTGACAACTACAAGTCGCACATGATCATGGGCAAAAGCTTTGATTACAATGAACCCGAAGCTTACATCGACAGCTTTACGATCAAAGCCAATTGATGGAAACGATGTCTGAAAATAAGCGCGCCGCAATCTGGTCATTCACTTTGCTTTTGGTAAGCTTACTGGTGTGGGAATTTTCAATTCCCACCCAGCAGGTCGCCACAGGCGAACTGACCGAATACGAAATACTCATTGGGGCGGGCACAGCCAAAGCAGGCGTGCCGCCCCCAAGCGAGGTCATCGTCAAAGCGTGGGAGGAACTGTCCAACCCGTTCTACGACGCAGGCCCCAACGACAAGGGGATCGGAATCCAGATCGGATATTCGATTTACCGCGTTTTGGCGGGTTATTTTTTAGCCGCACTCATAGCCATCCCCCTCGGGTTTCTAATCGGGATGTCTTCTGTAGCATACAAAGCGCTAAACCCGTTCATTCAGATTTTGCGCCCTATTTCCCCGCTCGCATGGATGCCTCTTGCGCTGTTCATTATTCAAGACTCTGAGGCTTCAGCCATCTTCGTTATATTTATCTGCTCAATCTGGCCGATGTTGCTGAACACAGCCTTTGGTGTTGCGGGGGTTCGTGAGGACTGGGTCAACGTGGCGCGCACCCATGAATTATCCGCCCTGAGAACCGCATTCACCGTAGTTTTACCTGCCGCTGCACCCACAATCGTGACAGGTATGCGGATCTCGATCGGTATCGCTTGGTTGGTAATTGTTGCGGCTGAAATGCTCGTCGGGGGCACTGGTATCGGCTATTACGTCTGGAACGAATGGAATAACCTCGACCTAACCTCAGTCATATTTTCAATTTTCATGATCGGCGTTGTCGGCATGTTGCTGGACGCGGCCTTTGGGTTGCTTCAGCGACGCGTCGCCTACGTTGAATAAGGTAGGCCCATGGCAAAATCATTTCTCAGTATTGAACGGTTGACCCAGAAATACCCTGACGGAAAGGGGGGTGAATTCACAGTATTTGAAAACGCCAGCTTCGGGATCGAAAAGGGCGAGTTCGTCTGCATCCTTGGTCATTCCGGTTGTGGCAAATCTACGATTATGAATATCCTTGCAGGGCTTTCAGAACCGACATTGGGCGTTGTTAAGATGGATGGTTTAGAGGTCTCTGGCCCCAGTCTGGACCGCGGTGTGGTGTTTCAGAATTACTCGCTACTGCCATGGCTGACCGCGCTGAAAAACGTGACCTTTGGAGTGGCCGCGCGTTTCCCCAACTGGACCAAGCAACAAGTTGAAGATCATTCCATCGCCTTTCTGAACAAGGTAGGACTATCCGGCGATTCTATTCACCGCAAGCCCAGCCAGTTGTCTGGCGGCATGCGGCAGCGTGTGTCGATTGCGCGAGCATTCGCAAATGAACCAAAGCTTTTGTTGCTGGATGAACCATTTGGCGCGTTAGATGCGTTGACACGTGGGACGATTCAAGAAGAACTTCTTAAGGTGTGGAGTGGGACTGACCAAACGGTATTCATGATCACCCATGACATCGACGAGGCAATCCTATTGGCGGATCGAATTTTACTGATGACAAATGGGCCATTGGCGCGGGTTGCCGAAAGCGTTGAGATCACGATTCCAAGGCCGCGAGTCCGCACAGAGATCGTGGAAAACGCCAATTATTACGCGATCCGCAATCATCTGGTGCAGTTCCTTGGAAAACGCTCTGCCGAACTGGCGGGACAACCAAGCGTCGCAGGTGAGACTCATTCGCCAGAAAAAATTCACATCGATAAAACTGTCGGTATGGTAGGAAATCAACCCTTGTTGCAGGCGGTCAAGACATGACGCGCTATCCTGTTCCGCCTTTCAGTTACGACGATGTGGCTCAAAAGGTGTGTATGGCTGAAAATGCGTGGAATGGCCGAGATCCTACCAAAGTCACCTTGGGTTACACACCCGACACGATGTGGCGCAACCGCTCCGAATTCCTGAAAGGGAGTGCAGAGGTTGAGGCCTTCCTGTTCAAGAAGTGGGCAATCGAGAATGGTTATCAGTTGATCAAGGAAATCTGGACCCATGGTGACGCCAAAATCGCTGTGCGCTTTTGTTATAAATATCATGATGCCTCGGGCCAGTGGTTTCGTGCTTATGGCAACGAAAATTGGCTCTTTGATGCAGATGGCTACGTGGCAAAGCGGCATGCCTCGATCAACGATTTACTTATTTTAGACGCGGAGCGCTTGTTTCACTGGGATGCTCCCGGACCTCGCCCGGATGAACACCCTGGCCTGACCGCACTCGGTCTTTGATAGATAACCAAATAAAAAGGACACCACACAAATGAGCGATATGATGACAAAAGAAGACGTCACCAAGATGATCCTTTCCGCCAAAAAAACAGCTGGACTGACATGGGAAGGCATTGCTGAAAAAATTGGTATGTCGCCGGTCTGGACCCACTCTGCGGCATTGGGCATGAATGCGTTCCCACCCGAAAAGGCGGCCCTTATGGTGACAACAATGGGTTTGCCGCAAGAGGCCGAAAGCCTTCTGGCCGAAAGCCCGACCAAGATTTGGGAACAAGCAGTTCCGACTGATCCATGTATCTACCGCTTTTACGAGATTGTGGGAGTCTACGGGCCAACCCTTAAGGCGCTTATCCAAGAAAAATTTGGTGATGGCATCATGTCTGCAATTGATTTTGAAATGTCTGTTACACGAATTGAAAACTCCAAAGGGGATCGCGTCAAAGTAGAAATGTCTGGAAAATATCTTGGTTACAATAGCTGGTAAGGTAGGCTTAACACCAAAAATGGTCTATTGCATTTGAGGCAGGAAGGCATTGTCTGTAGGCCAGTTTATCATTCAAAGTCAGTGACAGCGTTTTTTTAAAAAAAAGCCTTTTGTCAAGACCGTGTCCATCGCAGCTTTGTCCGCGATCTCAGTTTATTTATAAATGAATGGCTGTAAACGGCGTTAAATCGCCGTTATTAGTTCGTCGCAGGTGCGGTTCTGTCGAAAAGTTTTTTGAGTTTGGGTGAGACGGCTTGACTGTGTTGGGTGTGGGCTTTTTTTGTTCTTGAATGCGAGCCACTGACTGTGAGAATTGATTTTAAAGGGAAGCATTTCCCCCAAAGCGCGATCTTGTTTGCTGTATTGGAGGATTGTTATGTTTTGCGTATTTGGCTTGCCAGTGACTTGTCGGGATAACTCAATTTAATACCCCGCTTATTATTCAGATTGTGCCGGCGACGTAAAAGTGCGTGGACAAATCTACTGTTCATTGAAATATACCATAATTAAGTATCTGCTGACAGGTCTTTGACCGTCTTGATAAAACAAATTGGGAAAACAATGAAGGCACGCAAGCTTAGTCAAAATGGGCCCCTGTTACATCCAGTTGGCATCGGTGCGATGTCGTTTTCGAATTTTTATGGTACGACCAATGAACTGGAAAGCCACGCCATTCTTGATACCGCAATGGAGGCTGGTGTCGCTCACATCGACACGGCCAACGTCTATGGCATGGGCACGTCAGAAACCGTCATTGGTACATACCTGAAAGCCAATCCAAATGGACGAGATTATTTTACCATCGCAACCAAAGGATCAATAAAGCGCAATCCAAACGGTGCGGGTAATATTTTTGATAATTCAGCTGCGCATTTACAAGCCGAGCTCGAAGCCAGCCTAAAACGGCTGGGTGTCGAAGCTGTGGACCTTTATTATGTGCATCGCAGAGATCCGAATGTACCCATCGAAGAAGTAACCGAAACCTTGGCTGGCTTGGTTAAATCTGGAAAAACCAAGGCTATTGGATTCTCCGAAATTGCGCCAACGTCCCTGCGTCGCGCACATTGTGTGCATCCGATCGCAGCTGTGCAATCTGAATATTCCTTGGCCACCCGATCACCAGAGCTGGGGCTGGTGCAAACTTGCGCAGAACTTGGCGTTGCACTGGTGGCGTTCTCTCCTGTTGGTAGGTCTTTTTTAACGGACAAACCACTTAGTTTTGATGCGGTGCAAGACCTCCCGTTTCTAGCAAACAACCCCCGTTTCATGGCGCCAAACTACAACGCCAATATTGCGGCCATAGCTCCATTTCAGGCGCTGGCTGCAGACATGGGATTATCGGCAGCAGGACTTGCCATTGCATGGGTCCTTGCACAAGGTGACAATGTAATCCCAATTCCTGGTACACGATCCTTGACTCATTTTAAGGAAATTTTGCAAGGCGCTGAAAAAGAATTAACTTCAGAAGAATTGAAAACGATTGAAGCAATCTTACCCGTAGGGTGGGCTCACGGTGACCGGTATTCAGGTCCACAATGGACGGGCCCCGAAAAGTACTGCTAACAAAATTCTGCTTAAACATGTCGCGCTACTGGGGTTGTTTGTTTAACTCATTTGTTCGCTCCGATTCAATTGGGGTTCGAGGAATAACATTATGCTACTGGCGATCTAATTCGGTTCTGCCGCAAAGTTTTTGTGTTTGGGTGAGACGGCCTGACTGTGCTAGATGCAGGCCCTTTTTTTGAATGCGAGCCACTAACTGTGAGAATTGATTTTAAAAGTGAAGCATTTCTCCCAAAGTTTTCTAAGTGCGCTACGGTGTCTCATATCGTGACCTGGAAGAGATCATGACTGAACGCGGCGTTGC
>JAPKAD010000079.1 GCA_028825445.1 Octadecabacter sp. | reverse complement strand
AGGTCCAACAATTGGGCTAGGGCCTTCTTGCCACCACTCTAAGTTACTTTGATTGCTCCAAGCATCATCATCTTCGGACACCTGTATCAAAGTACCGCAAAGCCCATCGTCTTTGTCATTACTGCATGGCGCGATATTAATAGAGGACAGTTCATCACCTAACAGCCAGACATCTTCAATCGGGTCACCGAATGTCTCTGCGGGTGGACCCTGCGTCATTGTGCAGGCCACAACCATGTTAAACAAGAAGACGACGGCGATAGTGCGGCTTGCGCCTAATTTTATTCAAAGCATTAGATGGCAGGTCCTAAAAAGAGGAACGGGAATGGGTGGCTCAAGAGTCGCACCCAGCTGGTGAAACGGTTATTTTGCCAATGGATCGGCGCCTGATCACTGATGTGCAGGACCAGCCAACCAGACTTAACGGTTACGTTCAGCGGGTGATCTTGTAGCGTTTCGAGATCAAGGATGCGGCCATTGCTCCGATCGCTGGTTTCAGCTTCTGGCAGCAGGTCCCAGAAAATGGGTAGCCAGCATATCTCGGTGGCCCAAACTCTGATTTTTTGGTCGTTAATGCCAACGACCACAGCGCAGAGATTAGTTGAGCCTAAGGCACAAACACCGCTGGCAACCGTCAGCGACAGATCTTGGGCCAACCAAAGGGCTCCTGGGAGCGTTTTTAGCGGTTCAAAGGCGATGTCTTGGAAGGGCGGCCGATCGGCAGAAAGCGCAGGGGACCATTGAGTGAGTGCCGCAATCCCAAGCACCGCTTTCACCTTTATCGTCACATACTGTCTATCATGCGGATAAAACGAACGTGGGGTTAGCTTAGCGAGGAGTTCATTGCCCCAGCTTTTGAAGAGTAATGAAAAGACAAATAAAACGCCGAATAAGTCCAACGTAATTGGTATTTTTGACATAGTCACTGGTCAGCCTGCGGTTTTGACAATTCAGAAGGTACCGCGTGGTTGATCCGTTTCATAATCTCGGACAAGCGTGACCAGCCCTGAAGCGCCATCGGAAACGCAAGAGCCGCGTCAACAAGTTCCCATGAATAGGTGACGATCGAAAAGATGGTGCCAGATGTGATCATCAAATTGACAGTTGCATACCAAAGGTTGAAGACCACCAATCCAAGAAGAACGACAAATATCGCACCATAGACGATGGTTTCCGTATCAGATATTCGCACCTCGATACGGCGCAACCGCGTCAGATGGGTCAATAAGCTTTGCGATTTACGTGTCTCAAGAATGCCAACCTGCCGTTCAGCCTGCTGGTTAAGTTGGCCATTTAGCCGATAGAAACGACCATGCGATAAACTATATATTACCATCATCGTCGCCACTGCGCTCACCCCTGCCAGCGCCAATACGAGGTCAAACGTATAGAGGACGATGACCGAGATGATGAGTTGGACAAGCGATGTCATCGCTAGTGGCAAGTCAGTCTCAAGAAAGTCTGCCAGCTCGCGTCCCATCCCTAGCCGGGCATTCAACGTCGATACAGGTAGGATGGCTGCGCGTGCCGCCTGGGTTTCTCCCATCTCAACACGCACAGTGCCAAAAACACGCGTATCGTAGGCACGACGGATCACGCTGACCACAATCAGCACTGCTAGAACAGCAATCAACTGGAACAGTGCTTGCGTATCACTAGCCAGTAGCCCGTCGATCGCAAAACCAATAAAAAGTGGAACAAGTGCAGTAAGGGCTACCTCAAATAGGATCAGCAACCAAGTAAATGAAATGCGCCAGCGGAACGCCCGTAGAAGCGCCAGAACAGTCAGGGGGCGATTGTTTAACATCACGATATCTTAGCCTTCTGAATTCTGGGCGGTAGCCGCAACCCCGGCGGGAAAAATCGCGGTCCGGATATCTTCCGCAATGGCGATTAAAACTGGTACAAGGATGAGCATCAGGGCTGTGCCAAAAATCTCACCAAAGGCCAGAGATGCGGCTGCAGGGATAAGGTACTGCGCCTGTTCAGACGTTTCAGTCAACAGTGGAAGAAGGCCTATAACTGTGGTCGCAGTGGTCAGAAAGATTGCCCTAAACCGCCCGATGCCAGCTTCGTGCAACGCCGCGATCACATCCATTCCTGACATGCGGTTTTGGTTGTAGCGGGTGATTAGCACCAGACTGTCATTCACCACCACACCGGTCAGCGCGAGCATGCCAAAGAACGAAAACAGCGACAAAGGCAGCCCCATGATCAGATGCCCAATCGCAGCACCGACGAACCCGAATGGTATGATTGCAAGAATAATGAAGGGCTGTGAGTAAGATTTCAACGGCACAGCCATAAGCACATATATAAGCACGGTGGCCAACAACAACGCCCGCAGAAGCCCACCCTGAATTTCTCCCATTTCTTCTAGTTCACCTCCAAAGGACACCTGAACGGATGGGTACTTTTGCGCTAGAAGCGGTACCATTTGCTCTGTCACGGCCTGAGCAACCTCCGCCGGGGACACAACCGAGCGGTCAATGGCGGCGGCCACGGTGTTAACTGTTTGACCGTTCAAGCGGTGTGTCATACCCGCGACATAGCCGCCGTTCACTTCAGCCACAGTTGTTAGCGGCACCCAGGCACCAGTATCGCTGCGCAGTCGAGTTTGCAGCAAATCGTCAACCGTATTGCGTGCAGGGCGTGCGTTCTGGACCAGCACCCGTATTTCTGAATTATCACGGCGAATGCGCTGCACTTCTGCGCCGCCAAACGCATACCCGATCTGGCTAGCAAGCGTTTCTGCGGTGAAACCAAGATTGCGTGCCTCTGGGCGGATGCGCACGCGGAGTTCGGGCTGGCCACCCGCCATAGTATCGCGGATATTATTGATCCCATCGATGTCAGCCAAAAAACTGCGCAGTTCGGTGCTGGCTTCACGCAGCAGGTCCTGATCTTTCGACAACAGTTGCAACTGAAATCCACCACCCAGCGACTCTGAGGCAGTAAACTCTAACTCAGTGGCCCCTTCGATTTGTCCAGTTCGCCTTTGCCACTCACGTGCGATGTCTAAAGTCTCAACGCCCGGCCTTTCAATCACAGGGGACAATTCAGCATAAATCTGTGCGCCTTCGGCACCCGAAATTATGACGAAAATGGTGCGGATCGGCGGGGTAACTAAAGCGGCACTTTTCTGCAGTTCAATGTTCAGTTCGTTGCCCAAATCCTCAATCCGCTGAACATTGTCACGGGTCAGTGAAAACGGCGCACGCGAGTCCATCTCCAAATTAACGGTGATAATTTGTCCCGGCACATCTGGGAAAAACACTGTCTTGATTGTGCCTTTTCCAATCAGGCCCAACCCAAGGAGGCCCACAGCAAGAAACAGGACCAACACTGCATACCGATGACGCAGTGACGCATGGAGCGAGGGCAGATAAAGGCTATCGCGTACCCAATTCAATCCAGCCTGCGCGGCGTTCTGCACTTTCGCCCAGCCCCGCGTCAGCAGATATCTAGGCTTTGCATCCAGCTGTGTATGCGCCAGATGGGCAGGCAGGATGAATTTGCTTTCGACCAGTGAAAAGATCAACGACAGAATCACGATCCCCGAGAAACCAGCCAGCACTTTGCCGAGTGGATTATCGATCAGAAGCATTGGAAAGAAGGCTGCAATTGTGGTCAACACACCAAAGACAGTTGCAACCGCAACCTTGTTCACCCCATTTTCGGTTCCTACGATGGGGTCTTTGGTCTTACGGCGCTCCTCGTACACGCTTTCACCGACCACAACGGCGTCATCAACCAGAATGCCAAGCGCTATGATCAGTCCAAAAGTGGTGACATCATTCAGCGAATAATCTACCCATTTGGATCCGGCCACCGCCAGCGCTCCCATTACTGAAATAGGAATTCCCATCGCAACCCAAAAAGCCAAGTGAACATTCAGGAAAATCGATAAGACAAGCAGGACTAGCAGCAGCCCCTGCACCCCGTTCGAGTTGAGTAGGCTAAGACGATCTGAGATATAACTGGCGCTGTCCCCCCAAACGGTGGCCTGAATGCCGGACGGCAATTGAGGGGCAAAGTCTTCAATGACGCGATTCACCACTTGAGAGATTTGCAGCAGGTTCTCTTTTTGCCCAATCAGGATTTCCATTCCAACGGTTGCATCGCCATTCAGGCGAAACAGGAAATCGTCATCTACAAATGTATCCTTAATCGTGGCAATATCGCTTAGAGGTACGGTTGAACCATTTGCACGCTCAATTACTGGTAGACTTGCATAGTCCCCAGCGTACTGAGCCCGATCATCAGCACGCAGGTAGATATTGCCACCCGCTGTACGCAGAGTTCCCGCTTGAAAATCTAAAGAGTTCGCCTGAATGACACTTACGACATCTGAAACCGTCAGGTTAAGCTGGCGAAGACGTTCAGGAAAAACTTCAATACGCATCTCGCGCGGGATCAGGCCCCAGATGTTAAGACGTGATAGTTCCGGCTGAGACAATAGATTTTCCTTCAACCGCCGTGCCAGCGTCTGAAGAGTTGCAGGGTCAGTATCACCGTGCAAGTTCACGTAAAGTGCTGGGAAATCAAATCCCGCAGCGTCAATCACAGGTCGACGCACATTGGCTGGCAGACCCGTTATCGCATCAATACGCAAGCGCACTTGGTCCAGTAGACGTTGAAGATCTTGCCCACCTGCGCGGCGAACACTGACAAATGAAGTACTGTCGTCAGATCGTGAAGTTACACTGCGAACACCTTCAAGACCTTCTAAGGCCTGTTCGATCTTTCGGGTGACAAGTTCGTCGACTTGCTCGGCGGGAGCGCCGTTGTATTCTGTCGTAATCTGGATGCTATCGGGCGGAATACGGGGAAAACCTTCGATCCGTATCGTGAAGGCAGTTATAACGCCCATAAAAAGGATCAGCGCCATCATTAGGTTCGCTGCCACAGGGTTGCGAATGAACCATCCGGTCAATGCATGCATGGCTTAATCCTCCAGGCTATGTGGTGCGACACGCTGGCCGGGGAGGAACGAAGCCAGCGGCGTGATTGCAACGCGGTGCTTATGGTCACTTTCAGGTGCCTTGATCACAATCTGATCAGAGAGCCGGAACAATATATCAGGTGCAAAGCGCACTAGCTGGTCATTTTGATCAACAAACCACACTTGCCCAGTTCTGGTCAGCGCGGTGTCTGGAAGACTCAGAGTGTCTTTGAGAACGCGTCCCGTCAGAAGCACCCGCAGGAAGTCACCTGACAAAATAGATTGGTCGTTGGTTTCGTTCACTTCAAGAAATACGCGGTATTGGCGGGTGTTTTGATCAAGAAAACCACCACCTTGCCGGACTATAGCTGTCCCCATCGGCGTCCCGATCGTATCTACAATTTGCACAACTTGTTCGGTAATTGGGTGATCTAACAAGGCCCAGCTTTCACGTGACAATTCGGCTGTCATTTCAAACTGCTTATCATCCACTAATTTCAAAAGTGGCTCTCCTGAAGTCACTGTTTGACCTAGACTGATCAGCCGCTCAGTGATGAAACCTGAAAATGGCGCCGTGATAGTGGTATCAGCAAGCTGCTGCTGTGCCGCGCGAAGCTGCGCTTCAGCAGAAACTACCCCGCGTTCTGAGATCCTGAGCTCTGGTAAATGTAAGGCTAGGTCATTTGGTACGCTGGTGGTGTCGCGTTCAAACTGACGCTGCGAGACGTTTGTCTTGTTTTCGGCTTGCAGCAAGGCAAAATCCGCTTCTGCCAACGACAGCTCTGCTGCTGCCACAACCGTATCATACTGAGTGCTTTCTATCTGGAATAGGATGGCACCAGCTGGAACCTGGGCTCCTGCAAGCGCAGCCTCGTGAACCTCTACAATTCGGCCACCAACGGCGGCCCGGATGTCAGCTGACCAACGAGGATGTACTTCGGCAAAAGTTTCAACCGACGCGGTAACATCACTGACAGCCAAATTTTTAACAGAAACGATTTGCAGCGCAGGTGGAGCATTAACTTGCGTGACGTCAGGCGTATCCTCTGTCACAGCCAGAATGGTTCCAACAGTCACTAACAACCCCACTGAAAGTATTATCCAAATCCCACGCGTCATACGGGTTTGGCCAGCTATTTTGATTTGGTAAGTCATCACTGTTTTCCTACTTCACATGCCGCCTTGACTACCCTAGTAATTATCTAGAATTACGGAAAATAAGCGAACGAACGATCGTTCACTTTACACTTAGGTCAAAAAATATTAAGATGCAAGAGCCCCTAATCGAAACAAAACGTGACAAAGAACTAAGGTCTCGCCGCGCTCATATTCTTGAAGCGGCGCTAATGAGTTTCCTTGAAAAGGGATACCACCAGACCGGTGTCCGTGACATTGCAAAGCGCGCGGGAGTGAGTTTAGGAAATCTTTACAATCACTTCAGCGGAAAGCACGCAGTACTGGCAGAAATCGCTGCCTTAGAGCATAAAGAATTGCAGCCGTTTCTTTCCGAGTTAAGGAAAGATAAGGCACCATCTGAAGTTCTCGAAGGTTTTGTACGTACCTATCTCATCCATCTATCCACACCTGAGAACGTGACTCTTAACCTTGAGATCACCAGTGAAGCTGTTCGAAAACCTGATATCGCCAAAATGTTTCTGAAGAACCAAAATGCTTTGCTTGATGCATTGGCCATCCTTTTGACGCGCGGAGTAAAAGAAGGTTGTTTTCGCATGTTACCTGACACACGAGAGGCAGCAAGTCTTATCTTGGACGCAATGGAAGGCAAAGCGTTAAGAGCAACTTTGCAGAACAGTATAACGAAAGTTGATCACATAGAGCTGTGGGACTTCATCGAGAATGCGGTTACTTGTCCACCAAATTCACAAATTTGATTTTTTAAACACTTAAATTTCTAAATAATTTGACCAATTATACTTCGTAGAAGCCTCTTATTTTGAACCCCCTTGTTTGAACCTGGTGCGCCAAACCTTCTTTTAATTGACGGACCTAGGTGCTCGAATAAAAAAGTCAGCTTTCTGCCCTTTACATGGAACCAAACAAACATCGCAACCAAACAGAACAATAACAAGCCATGCTTTGCAGCAGTGTTAACCAACGCTGTGTGTTGACGTTGCAAGCAAACACTGTGGTTGAAAACTATGTTGAACTGAGGCTGGGCCCTGTATTCAGCAGTACTCTCTTGTCTCTAACTTAGCCAGATCCTACTAATTGGATTGTGAGCTTTTCTTTATTATTACAGATTGATCAAATCGTAGATGACCACCAATATTTCTTCGCATTACTCCGGTTATGCCGCTGCGTGGGCCATCGTTTTTGTCTGGTCATTCTGGCTCGTCGTTAGCAGGGTTGCCAATGACAGTGGGCTTACAATCTATGATCTGGCGGCAATGCGATATGGGTTGGCTGCGCTGATTGCTGTGCCACTCTGCCTTTACTACAAACCCTGGCGAGGGCTTCGCCTCACGCAGATTGCCCTGCTGTCGTTCATACTAGGGCCAGTCTATATTCTCTTCGTCTTTTCAGGTTTTCTCTATGCGCCTGCTGCGCATGGAGGGATATTCATGAACGGCGTACTCCCTCTTTTCAGTATTCTATTTGGGATTGTTCTTGTCCGGACAGCACCCAGCTTGCGGCAAGTTCTGGGCGCAACGCTCATACTGGCTTCTGCCATAGTGTTGGCATGGGACGCTGTCGTAACAAGCAGCGCGAATGCATGGATTGGTGATCTATTTTTTGTGATTGGTGCCCTTTTCTTCTCATCGTTCATTGTTCTATCCGAGCGGTGGAAACTTGGAGCCATGCAAATCATCTTTTGCGGGACAGTCGTCAATGCGGTTCTCTACCTGCCAGTTTGGGCGCTTTGGCTGCCTTCAGGTCTTGCGAGCGCCCCTTTGGGCCCATTGTTGCTGCAGGCAGTATACCAAGGCTTTGTGCCAAATTTAATCGGTCTACTCTTCATTGCCCATGCATCAAGGACTATTGGAAATGGGAATACATCTTCCATTCTTGCTGCGGTGCCAGGCGGTGGTGCATTATTAGGAGTGCTGATTTTAGATGAAAGCCTCAGCCCTATCAGCATCGCAGCACTTATCAGTTTAACGGTTGGACTGTTGATAAGTGTCCGCAGAAGGCCGCTTCGAAGTCACAACAACAATTAATTGCAAAGATCCAAACAACATTGGAAGTGATTTTTTGAGTATGTTGTGTCGCATCCCAGCTGCGCTCTTAGCCCATATGTAAAGTTTTCAGGACCAACAAGCCGTGCGTAAAAGCAGTGTGGAACAACGCTGTGTTTTTTACGGTGTACGCAAACACTGTGGTCAAAAACTGTGTTCAGTTACTATGTTGCATGATTGTGTTGAAATA
>JAPKAD010000021.1 GCA_028825445.1 Octadecabacter sp. | reverse complement strand
ATCACACCGCAGCTTGAAAAGCTTTATGTTTCGTTCCATTCGCGTGTCACGTTTTACACTTTGATCCAGAAAGTCGACGTTTTGCCCGAGGTTGCTGAAATGGCACAGCAGTTGGCAATTGATAATGGCCCAACCTCCAAAGCTGCCTGCACAATAAATATATCTCGCATGTTAGGAAAGTTACCCGGATTTGAAAGTATTCGTACAACCTTTTTTCCAAACAACCTGTCCGACCAATTTGCACTAATTCCAGGTGTGCTTACTCACGAATATCGAGAGAATGACAGCAATGACAAAGACATCGCCACCGCTGCAATTGATCAGCAGCTTAGCACTAATTAATAAGCACCCATTAACCAGATCATACTAAATAGCGTGGCTCCACCTGCGGTAATGGCAGCAACGACATTTTTAGTTAGCAGCCCTGCTCCGAATGTGACTAAAGCCGCACTTAGCCTCGCTGGGTCAACTTGGCCGTCGGTTGCAGCCGGCCACAAAACTAATGGTGCAACCAAACCGGGCAATACTGCAACAGCCGTATAGCGCAGATGCCGCAGCACCCATTCCGGCAGGTCCTTGTCCCCAATGAGACCAAGAAACGAAAACCGGATTAAATAGGTCCCGACACCCAAAACAATAATAATGGTCCAAATATAGCCTGCGCTCATGCTCGAGTTCATAACTCAGCCCTCCGTTTCATCCAGACTTCCACCTGCGCGCCAACAATCATGGCAGAAACACCAGCAACCAATAGGCCAAGATTATAGGGCAGTCCAGAAAACACCAGCGACAGTATGATTGACACAACAGACGACACCATATGCGCCAGCGTACGCATCATCGGCGCAATAATTGCAAGAAAACAAATCGGCACGGCGAAATCCAACGCTATCCAGTCAGGGATCATATCTCCGAACCAAATGCCAAGGCCCGTGGCCAGAATCCACACCGGACATACTGGCGTCACAGCACCAAAAAAGAACTCTATACGTTGGGACAGCGACAAATCAGGCTCGTCCTCAAAGCGGTTCATGGATACAGCGTAACTTTGATCAACATTTACATACGCAATCAAAGCGCGTTTCCACAGCGGCGCACGACCCAGCCACACAGCTAAGGAGGCCGAATACATTGCCATGCGCAAATTTACCGCAAGCGCCGTCGCGACCACGATTAGGAACGGAACCTCTTCCGCCATCAACTGCAATGCTGTGAACTGTGCCGCTCCAGCAAACACCACCGACGAAAACGCCATGGTCTGCAAACTGGTAAATCCCGCCTCAGTCGCGACGATGCCAAACAACAACCCGAACGGAACTACCACCAACAGGAACGGCAAGCCTGTGCGAAAGCCTGTCCAATAATATGATTTCTGGGTCGCGCGCGACATTAATCCGCCTTACATTTGCTACAACCGCCATAGCTTTGGTCCAACCAATTGACAATGAGATCATAGCCCATGTGCGAAGCTTTGGGTCTTATCCTCGCAGACGGGTGCAGGACCCGTATGGATGGTATTTCTAGTGCGGATTTGATTTCAGGGTGCGCAACGATGTTCAGGCGCAATTTGCTCCTGGCGAGAGAAGCACAGCTTCACGGTTTGGCATTACTGCAATATCAGCAGGGCGACATGACACGTTTGGGATTTGGCCTAGAGTTGTGCACGATAATTTTGCCACATTTCAAGAATAAGGCTAGTGCAAGGCGCAGCCACTGCAACATTACTGGACACCACACGACAATCATTTTTGAAAATTAACACACCCAAAGACCTAAAATCCACAACGCAATAATTATGATCAAACTGACTGCTTCAAAGGGCATAAATAATTTAAAAGTAGATAATTAAAACAGATATGTTGAGCGACGTTCGGTCAGAAAATTGGCTGCCTCATGGAACCAAGAAGACGCACAGTCCCTTTTACCTATGACGCGCTCAACACTACTCACGTACTTTAAGCACACGACACTACTAATGGATCGGCAGTATGTGGTGCATTGAATTTCTAGACTTGCTAAAATGTGATGCAGAGATGTTTGATCTTTAATGGAAGGTATTTTTTGTCAATTATAAGGCAAATGGAAAAAATATCAGCACTGCATGCGATATGCTCCAGCACAAAAATCAATGGCTAGAACAAATTAGAGACTTAATGTGATTGAAACCAACCCGAATGCCCATTCGATATTAGCCTGATTGGCTGTTTACTGTTGAGACAAATGCAATGGGGCCACTTAAATACATTCTTAATTTAAAATTGTATAAACTATAATTAGTTGGTTCAAACTGTTTCAACCGAATGCGCCTGTTACACGACCAAGCAACATAAAAGCTCGACTTGTGCGGGTTTCAGCGAGCGCTGCAATGTCTTCGTCGGTCGCTTCGACTTCAAACGCAACAAGCATTTGATCGTATTTGCGCAAAAAATGGTGCGCAGCATCACGAAAAATTGTATCATCCCTCATCCGTCCAGCTGTCAGCGCCAGCGAAGATCTATCCCGAATACCACCAAGCGATGTGGCAGCTTTGCCACGCTCACCATGCGCGAAACGGCGCCATATCTCTGTGTGTGCGCGATCAGGGCTCAGATCGTCCATATAAATTCCATCTTGGCTCATCAACGTTAAGACGTCCTGGCTGGCTCTAATCAATTGTTTGGCAGTACGGTCTTTCAACGCCCGACGCAGCGCGGCAAACCCAACCTCATCCGTTTCAGTATCTGGAAAGTTTAACGCTCTCACAAGGTCAGGCCGCGAGATTGGTGGAGCCGTGTCTTCTGCAGTAGTACCGAACGCAAGGCTCTGCTGATCATCAACGCAAAGCGTTTCTAGCTGCGCTGGAACAACAATACAATCTTCTGGGCGCGATGTTGCGGAAGTTACTAACACTGTTTCTGTCTGTTGCGTCACGCTTGCAATCTCGTTCAGTTGACGTTCAAAAGTTGCTTCGATACCAGTACCTCGCGACTGGCGGTCCGCCACATATGTCTGGCGCATCCCATCAATTGCGGCTTGCAAACGCCGGCTTTCGTCGAGGACTATCTTGGCTGACCGTGCTGCCAATGCTCCAATCCAAACTATCGCGATCGGCAAAAAGATCACCATCAATATTATCGCAAACCGCAAACTATCGAGCTTTGCAGTGCCATCATCCTCAGCTGGAAGCATACCAAAAAACAGCGCCATTCCAAGGAGCCAGATTAAACTAACCACGATCGCAACCACTTCTATCGCAGTTACACGGACCTTATCCGAGCGCAAACCAACCCGAAGCGATACATCTGCTTTGTTTTGACCATCTGTCATCTAAGTCAGAGCCCTATTTAAAAACAACTTTCAGTATTTCGTAGGATTTGACTCCACCTGGAGTGCGTACTTCAACGCTGTCGCCTTCATCTTTACCTATCAATGCACGAGCTATTGGGGACTTCATATTCAAACGACCATGCTCAATATCAGCTTCGTATTCGCCAACAATCTGGTAGGTTATCTCTTTGTCAGTGTCTTCATCGATCAAGGTCACATGTGCACCAAACTTCAAAGTTCCACTCAATTTACTTATGTCAATCACATTGGCCAGCGAAATCACACCTTCGAGTTCCTTCACGCGACCTTCAATAAAGGACTGTTTTTCCTTGGCGGAATGGTATTCTGCATTCTCAGATAAATCGCCATGTTCACGCGCGTCGGAAATAGCGCGAATTATAGCAGGGCGTTCAACGGACTTAAGATGCTTCAATTCGGCATCTAACTTGTTAAATCCAGCACGTGTCAGCGGTATCTTATCCATTGCAGCATTTCCGATTGGTCAGTTTTTCAAGTATTTAATCATAACCCACACGGACCCGTCGCCTCAAGGGCCTTTGACATCTCGTGAACCTTTATTTGTAGACGCGACGTTTACGGCTCTGGCACACAATTTTATGTTGTGATGAGATTGCCGCGCTCACTCTCGTCCTATATCCTATATAAAGACATCTTTTTGCAGACGCTAGGGAGACTCGACATGGTTGATATTGAACGTGAATTCATGGAATATGACGTTGTTATTGTCGGCGCGGGCCCTGCAGGACTGTCGGCTGCAATCAGACTAAAACAGCTTGATGCGGATTTGACTGTTGTAGTGCTTGAAAAAGGGTCTGAGGTTGGCGCCCACATCTTATCAGGGGCAGTGCTTGATCCCGTTGGACTCAACAAACTAATCCCCGATTGGAAGGCCAGAGGCGCACCACTCAACACACCTGTTTCAAACGATAATTTCTATATGCTTGGCGAATCTGGCAAGATCCGCATACCCAATCTCCCAATGCCACCGCTCATGAGCAACCACGGCAACTATATTGTGTCGATGGGCAACGTCTGCCGCTGGATGGCACAACAGGCTGAAGACCTTGGCGTCGAAATCTTCCCCGGCATGTCATGTTCCGAAATCGTTTACGGCAAAAATAGAGAGGTTAAAGGCGTTGTGGCAGGTGTGTTTGGCCTAGAGGCCGACGGCAAGATCGGCCCCAACACTGAACCCGGCATGGAACTTCACGGCAAATACGTCTTCTTATCCGAAGGCGTGCGCGGGTCGCTGTCCAAAGAAGTCATCGCAAAATACGACCTTGCGAAAGGCACGCAGCCACAGAAATACGGCCTCGGCATGAAAGAGATCTGGGAAATTGATCCAGCCAAGCACAAAGAAGGTACTGTTACACACACAAGTGGATGGCCTTTAGGTAGCAATGCAGGCGGCGGGTCATTTATTTACCACCTTGAAAAAAACCAAGTCTACGTTGGCTTTGTGGTCCACCTAAACTACAAAAATCCTTATCTATTTCCATACATGGAATTCCAACGGTTCAAGCATCATCCAATGATTTCTGACTTGTTGAAAGGCGGCAAACGCGTAGCTTACGGCGCACGCGCGATCACCGAAGGCGGCTACCAATCAATGTGCAAAATGACTGCCCCCGGCGTCGCGATGTTGGGTTGCAGTGTCGGTATGGTCAACCTGCCACGCATCAAGGGCAACCACAACGCCATGTTGTCTGGAATCGCAGCGGCTGAAGCCGCATATGCTGCTATCGCCGCTGGCCGCTCATCCGATGAACTCTTAGATTATGAGATCGAAGTCCGTGATGGAGCCATTGGTCAAGACCTCAAAAAAGTGCGCAACGTGAAACCTTTGTGGTCCCGTTTTGGTCTGTTGACGTCTCTCATTGTCGGTGGTTTCGATATGTGGACAAACACTTTTGGTTTTTCATTTTTTGGCACGATGGGGCATGATAAGAACGATGCTGATGCTACTGAGAAGGCACTTAAACATAAGCCCATCGATTACCCCAAACCCGATGGGAAACTATCGTTTGATCGCCTGACCAACGTCGCATTCAGCTTCACCAACCACGAAGAAAGCCAGCCCGCTCATTTGAGCCTAAAAGATGCGTCCATCCCGGTAAATGTGAACTTTCATGATTATGCAGGACCATCAGCACGCTATTGCCCCGCAGGAGTTTATGAATTCGTTGGCGAAGGCGCTAACAGAAAATTTCAGATTAATTTTCAGAACTGTGTTCACTGTAAAACATGCGACATCAAGGATCCAAGCCAAAACATCACATGGACGACTCCACAAGGTGGCGATGGACCGAATTATCCCAATATGTAGCTAATTAGGTCTATCAGGAACGGGGCCCCGCAGTGTGGATTCCTTTTTGTTACAATCTTATGCTACGTACCGCGTGACGCGGCAAACCAAAGTAAATGTTATTTGCGCGGAAGAGAGCACCGCCCTAGGCTATACTAACCTTACTGATCGGAGCAAATCTTGATTTTCCGCATTTCCGCCGCCCTACGCCTGACAGTCTGCGTGGCAACGATCGCCACAACGATGCCCGTTGCCGCAGACCCCAATGCTGGTGCTTACTTAGCAGCACGCCAGGCCGCGGTATCTAGCGATTATAATGCAGCAGCAATCTATTTTCGCGAGGCTTTACTGGCTGACGCCTACAATACAAACCTGATGGAACAATCTCTCACCGCGTATCTGGGTGTTGGACAGGTTGAATCCGCAGCCGGCATCGCGCGCCCGTTCATCGATGCTGGCGGTGAAAGCCAGATTGCCAACATAGCACTCGCAGCACAAGCCGCCCGCGCCGAAAATTGGGGTGCTATCTTTGATTTGCTTGAGGCAGGAAAAAAGGTTGGCCCACTGCTGGATGGTCTAGCCCAAGCGTGGGCTTACCTTGGCATTAACAACATAAACGCAGCGATTATGCGCTTTGACGAAGTTATCAAAACACCTGGACTGCGAGGCTTTGGCCAGCAGCACAAAGCCCTAGCACTAGCGATGACAGGTGATCTGGACGGCGCGAACGCGATCTACGACTTACCACCAAACATCGGCATTGTACCAAACCGCGTATCTATTGTGGCACACTTGCAAATCCTCGCCCAACTCGGCGACTTTGAGCGGGCAAGTAACTTGTTCAAACTTGCCTTTGGCGAAAACCCCGATCCTGAATTGGCCGCCCTACGCAGCGCTATTAATGCAGGCGAACTTCCAGACCTTTCCCGTGTCGTGACAAGCCCACGAGAGGGCATTGCCTACGCTTACCAAAGTCTGTCAGATATATTGCAGGGCGAAGCAAACGAAAGCTATCTATTACTTTATGCGCAGGCTGCCCGATTTATCGCACCCCACGACGCCGATGCACAAATAACCACCGCACGGCTCTTGAATACACTTGGCCAGCACGACGCCGCAGCTCAAACATTCGCCCAAGTCACCACTGGTGATCCTGCCTTTCATAGCGCTGAAATTGGCCGTGCTGAATCACTACGCCTTGCAGGTCATTTTAAAAAAGCCATTGAGATTCTGAGCCAGCTTACACACAGTCACCCCGATCTACCCATTTCACATGCATCACTCGGCGATATTTATCGCCAGCTTGGTCAATTGGCTAATGCACGCAAATCTTACGACGCTGCGCTATCAGCTTACCCCGAAGATGCATCGCTCCGCTGGTGGCTGCTTTATTCACGCGGCATCACCAACGAACGCCTTGGTAATTGGGACGCCGCAGAAGTAGACTTTCGCGCAGCGCTCACTTTCAATCCTGGCAACCCATCGGTGTTGAACTATCTTGGCTATTCTCTGGTTGATCGTGGCCTAAAGTATGAAGAAGCCTTAAGCATGATAGAAACTGCAGTTGCCGCCCAACCAGACAGTGGAGCCATCGTCGACAGCCTTGCATGGGTTTATTATAAAATTGGTCGCTATCAAGACGCTGTTGCCCCCATGGAACGCGCAGCTGAACTCGAACCCAATGATCCAATTTTAAATGATCACTTGGGTGACGTTTACTGGATGGTAGGCCGCAATGCCGAAGCGCGTTTTCAATGGCGTCGTGCGCTTTCGTTTGAACCCAAACATGAAGAAGCAATACAAATTCGCCGCAAACTTTCCATCGGACTAGATGCAGTTTACGCTGAAGAAGGGGTAACTCCCGCAGCTCCAGTTGAGATGGCTAATGACGACAACTAAAAGTATGATTTCCGAACCCGCACCCGCAAAGGTCAACTTGACATTGCACGTAATAGGCCAACGTAAAGATGGATATCATCTGCTTGATAGTTTAGTGATGTTTATGATGCTGGGAGACGTCGTGACAGTCACTCCCGCAGATCACCTGTCCCTTACAATCGATGGGCCCTTTTCGGCAGACTTGATTGCGAACGATGACAACCTTGTTCTGCAGGCAGCTTTGTCTTTTGGCTTCATCAAGGGTGCTGCTATTAATCTTACAAAAAACCTGCCCGTCGCGTCAGGTATAGGGGGTGGATCAGCGGACGCAGCCGCCACCCTGCGCGCCCTATCTCGTTTGTGGGGCGTTCCAATACCAAACTCTAAAACGATTCTAAAACTTGGAGCTGATGTCCCAGTTTGCATGACAACCAAGCTATCACATATGAGAGGTATTGGAGATCAGGTTGATATTTTACCCCCCCCAAAAAAGCTCAATATTCTGCTAGTAAATCCTAATGTGACTGTGTCAACAGCGCAGGTCTTTGGCGAACTTGCCTGCAAATTAAATACCCCAATGGCCATCAACATGCCCGACCCCTCGGATACAGATGATTGGATCAAATGGCTTACAGACCAGCGAAATGATTTGGAAAGTCCGGCACTAAACTCAGCACCAGCCATCGGTGAAGTCTTAAGGTCACTGCGCGCTCAAAACGGCTGTGTACTAGCCCGTATGTCAGGGTCAGGAGCAACATGTTTTGCATTCTTCAAAGATAGCAACACCCGCTACGCTGCCGCAGTAACATTGCGCCAATCCAATACCACTTGGTGGATCACAGAAACCGAAGAAGCGCTTATTTAATTCGCGCTACGACGAAGTCTGCCATGTCCAACAGCATCAACTTAATAGGATGATCCGGAAGCGGTATTAAAGCCGCCTTTGCCTTGTCCATCCATTTCAGAGCCTCTGACTTCGTAGCGTCCAGAGCTCCGTGTTTGGCTAAAAAGCTTAGCGCGGCTTCCAGATCACCGTCTTCTTGGCGACCTTTTTCAATCGTTCGCACCCAAAAAGTACGTTCGTCTGCGTCAGCCAGTGCAACGGCTTTAATAACTGGCAGCGTCAGTTTGCGTTCACGGAAGTCATCACCGATATCTTTTCCAATTGCATCCGTACCGACATAATCCAGCAGATCGTCAACGATCTGAAATCCAATGCCTAGAGCGTCACCATAGTCATAAAGCGCTTTCACTAACACCTCATCCTGTCCTGCAATAACGCCGCCCACTTCCATAGCTGCTGAGAATAAGGCTGCCGTTTTACCCCGTATGATTTGAAAATAAATAGCTTCATTCGTCGCCAAATTGCTTGCGGCCGTTAGCTGTAATACTTCGCCTTCAGCAATCGTAGCGGATGCGTTGGCGAGGATATCCAGAACTCGCAGCGAGCCTGTTTCAACCATCAACTGAAACGAACGCGCAAACAGATAATCACCAACCAACACGGACGAAGTATTGTCCCACAACAGGTTTGCCGTGGGCTTCCCACGCCGTTGCGCGCTTTGATCAACTACGTCATCATGTAGCAATGTAGCCGTGTGAATAAATTCTACTGTCGCAGCAAGATGAATATGATAGGGACCTTGGTAGCCGCACATTTTCGCTGCTGCCAACGTCAACATTGGACGTAATCGTTTACCACCAGCTTCAACCAAATGCGATGTCACTTCGGGAATACGCGGTGCATGTTTTGATGCCATCCGGTCGATGATTAATGCGTTTACAGCATCCATTTCAATCGCCAAAGCGGCTGCCAAAAGATCGTGTGGTTTGCTCGCGGCATGGTCTAAACTCATCACAGCTCCGTCAGTTACTCGACAAAGGGCATCAATGCACCTTAAGTCATGGGCATGAAAGAACTCTTACGCACAAATGACGTCACCATCATCGCCTTCGCCAAAGCCCTTTTACAGGGTGAGGATATAGAGGTGTTTGAGTTCGACGTAAATATGAGCATCCTAGACGGATCTTTGGGCATATTGCCACGCCGCCTGATGGTACGACGAGAGGATCATTTTATAGCGACATCCGTGATGACAGCCAATAATATCGAATTGGGACTATGAGCGCGGGTTCCAAAACCACATTTGATGCCTTCCTTGGAGGGCGGCTGACGCTTCAGCAACCCGCCAAAGGCTATCGCGCAGGCGTTGATCCAGTACTTTTGGCTGCAGCCGTTCGTGCGAAAGCGGGGCAATCAGTGCTGGAACTTGGCTGTGGCACAGGTGCTGCCCTTTTTTGCTTAGCAACACGAGTGTTGGGCTTGGCGCTTCATGGCGTTGAAGTTCAAAAAAACTATGCCAACATATGCCGTGCAAATGCTACAGCCAACAACATTGATGCAACGATATGGACGGCTGACCTGCGCGATCTTCCATCTGCCCTCCGCGGTCTTTCCTTTGACCACGTAATGGTCAACCCACCATATTTTGAACGTGCATCACGAAATCCCTCCCAACTGCCAGACCGCGAAATCGCTTTTGCTGGTGACACAGCAACTATTGATTGGATCAACACAGCAACACGCCGGCTAAAACCTAAGGGAACTCTCACGATTATTCAAAAAGCAGATCGCCTACCTGACCTGTTTAGCGCCATTAGCGACCGGCTAGGTGCGATCCATGTCCATCCAATTACAGGGCGCACAGGCCGCGCAGCGGACCGTATCATCCTGCGCGCAAAAAAAGGGGGCCGCGCACCTTTCAAGCTGCACGCGCCAGTCTCACTACACGCTGGCCCGTCCCATGTAGCAGACAGAGAAAACTATCGACCAGAGATCGCAGCAATCTTGCGAGAAGGCCACGATTTCTATCTTGCTGATTAATTAATTTGCAGTTCTTTGGCGGCCTCTTGCCCATTGTTCCAAATTGCTGCTCTGCAGCGTGACACTCACAAAAATGTATGTTCAAAATTAGAAACTATTTACCTAAGTTAGGAGGATCTAAATGAGCTTAACGTCCCACCTGCAGGAACTGAAGAAAAAACATGATACCCTTTCTGACGCTGTTGAGAAAGAACAACGTAGTTTGGGCTCCGATGATCTAGAAGTATCACGCCTCAAGAAACAAAAACTCTACCTCAAAGAAACGATCTCGCGGCTAAACTCTGACTAGACCGTACCGGTGCTGGCGTAGTTGCGCCAGCGCCCTCCAAAATGCAAGAATTTTGTGCTAATGATGTCAAAAGCTGCTCAATTGAGCGGCTTTTATTATTAAATGCCAAAGCCTTGCACCTGAAGCAGATCAGCGTTGCATAACTAAGCGTTTCATCAATCCGATTGGACGTCTATTGTTGGTTAATGGGAGGAGACAACCTTTAGAGGTGGACCCATGTACAAAGAATTATCACAGTCTGACGTTAATAAAATAATCGCCCAAGCACACGAGCAACGAGCTGGCGCTTTTGCAAGATTTATCAAAGGCCTTTTTGGCCGCTCTGCGACTTAATCAGCAATAATAATGCAGGAAGGACGGGTTAAACTCCCGCCCTTTTAAGTATTTTCACAGTCTAATTAGACGAAGAACTGCGCACCATTTGCAGAAATTGTTGATCCGTTAATGAACCCAGAATCGTCGGAAGCAAGGAATGCAACGCAGCGGGCAATTTCTTCTGGTTCACCTAGACGACCCGCTGGAATCTGACCAATAATACTTTCGCGGATCTTTTCCGGCACTGCCAAGACCATTTCGGTACCGATGTAACCTGGGCAAACTGCATTGGCTGTGATTCCGACGCGTGCGCCTTCTTGCGCAAGTGATTTTACAATACCCAGATCGCCAGATTTGGTTGCCGCGTAGTTGACCTGCGCAAACTGGCCCTTCTGACCGTTAATAGACGAAATAACGATAAAGCGGCCAAACTTACGTTCCCTCATACCTGGCCAAATCGGGTGAATTGTGTTAAAAACCCCCGTCAAATTAGTATCTATAACGTCATGCCACTGTTCTGGCGTCATCTTGTGGAATGGCGCATCACGGGTGATGCCGGCATTCGCAACGACAACCTCTATGGGACCAAGTTCTGCTTCGACCTGCGCAATACCGACTTTGGAACTTTCGTAGTTTGCAACGTTCCATTTGTAAGTTTTAATGCCTGTGGTTTCACTAAAATTTGCAGCAGCATCATCATTGCCAGCGTATGTTGCTGCAACAATGTATCCATCTGCTTTTAGTTTCTTAGAAATAGCTTTGCCAATACCACGACTTCCGCCTGTAACAAGTGCAACACGTCCCATGCTTTTCTCCTATTGGAATTCCGTTAGATAATTATGTTATTTTTAAAGGCTATAAATCGTAATATTATTACGCAGGTATTTTAAAATTTTAAGGGCGTTCAACACAAAGCGCGACTCCCATTCCACCTCCAATGCACAGAGTCGCAAGACCTTTTTTGGCACCACGGCGCTTCATCTCAAACAACAACGTGTTCAGAACTCGGCAGCCAGATGCACCAATCGGATGCCCAATTGCGATCGCTCCACCGTTCACGTTTACAATTGCAGGATCCCAGCCCATTTCTTGGTTCACAGCACAAGCTTGCGCTGCGAAAGCTTCATTGGCTTCAACAAGGTCCAAATCATCAACAGACCAACCCGCCTTATCTAATGCCTTGCGTGAAGCGTAAATTGGACCAACACCCATAATTGATGGATCCAAACCCGCTGTGGCGTAGGATGCAATGCGAGCCAACGGTTCAATGCCACGCTTTGCAGCATCGTCGACAGACATCAAAATTGTTGCAGCCGCACCATCGTTAAGGCCAGATGCATTAGCTGCAGTCACTGTACCATCTTTAATGAAAGCTGGACGCATTTTTTGCATGGCTTCCATCGTGGCGCCATGGCGGATGTATTCATCTTGATCAATAATCACATCGCCCTTGCGAGTCTTCACAGTAAATGAAGCGATCTCATCGGCAAACTTGCCAGCCTTTTGAGCGGCTTCAGCTTTGTTCTGAGACGCTACAGCAAATTCGTCCTGCATGTCGCGAGAAATCTGCCACTTTTCAGCTACATTTTCAGCCGTTTGGCCCATATGGTAGTTGTTAAACGCATCCCAAAGACCGTCTTTGATCATCGTATCGACAAGCTTCATGTCGCCCATCTTTTGACCCGCACGCATGTTTTGCGCATGTGGGGAGAGCGACATATTTTCCTGACCACCAGCAGCCACAATCGACGCATCACCAAGCATAATGTGCTGCGCGCCAAGCGCAACTGCGCGAAGTCCAGAACCACAAACTTGGTTGAGCGACCATGCTGCAGATTCTTGAGAAAATCCAGCATTAATATGTGCCTGACGCGCAGGATTCTGGCCCTGCGCAGCTGTCAGAACCTGACCAAGAATCGTTTCAGAAACTTCAGATTTGTCGATGCCGGCGCGAACAGCGACTTCTTCCAGAATAGCGGCACCTAGATCATGGGCAGGCGTATTAGCAAATACACCACCAAAACTGCCCACAGCAGTGCGAGCTGCTGATGCGATAACTACGTTTGTCATAGGAAGGTATTCCTTTTTTGTTCCGACTAAATCAACGGAATTTTGAGAGACCTGTGAAGAAAAGCAAGATAATAAAATCTCTCAACCGCCGTTATCTTTTCTTAAGACGTTGGGACAGTAATCGCAACGAATTCACGGCGTGTTACTTAACTGCATGAGGAGTATTGAATAGTCTGCGCATTTTAGACTGAAAATTTCAGAACACCAAATGATAGCTTTGTTAGAAGACTGCCACCAAAGAGATAAAGAAATTAACCCTAATATTGCATTCAACAGTTTATGCAGCCACAAACATTCTTAATTAATTCCTGAAAGCTATCAGTACCTCCACAAGAACTTTTTAACTGAGACTTTGTCAATTTTGCATGTTAAATGGCTATTACTTTTTACTTAATCAAAAAAATTTCTAAGATAGCGGAACCCCGTCATACTTGCCCCAAAGAAATTTAAGGAAGATGCCTGAACATTGAACTGAATTTTTCCATGGAACGGATCATAACTTCAGACAGAAACATCGCACTGTCTGCCACCAGTCACAAGGATCAACAATCCGCAAGAAGTGCTTCACTGACTAATCTATTATAAGCATGCACCACTAAGCCGCATTCTCAAGCGTGCGCGCAAATACAGTAACCGATAAAAAATATTAGGGTTTTAGTAAAAAGCTAAATAAAGACTCACAATGTCGATGTCGCCCCCAAAGCTCGAGACTTCAATTTCACGTATGAGTTGCGCGGCTGGCATAGTGCCCTCTATATAATCTATCATGCTGATCAGACTGTATAAAAATCTATTGATTAGCCCGACCTGATTGTGCGGACAGGCAGCATCACCAACTGAAAATTATCCTTCTGATACAGTGGGCCACATCGATAGGATGTCTCAATATTGCGTACTAATTGTATATTTTAGCAGTTCACGTGGCTTTTGGTCATCGCCAGTAGTCGAATAGGTTTTAATACAATTTGTTTGTCCTTTTTGTGCACTAATATTGCACACTAAACTTTAAGAGCTGTCAGACATCACTTTTATTGACACATTTCACAGCATTATGCAGGAGTAGATGCGATTAAACTCATACTGGAGCACACAATGTTAAACCGCTGCGGCTGGGCCGGATCAGAACCAATTTATACCGACTACCATGACATCGAATGGGGTGTTCCCGAATGGGACAGCAGAGCGCTGTGGGAAAAGCTCATTCTTGATGGGTTTCAAGCTGGTCTCAGCTGGATCACGATATTAAAAAAGCGTAATAACTTTCGTGCAGCGTTCGTAAATTTTGACCCAGTTAAAATCGCCACGTGGGACGATGTCGATATCGAACACCTGTTGAAAAACGAAGGCATCATCCGTCATCGTGGCAAAATTCAAGCCACAATCAGCAACGCCCAAGCCTACCTGAAGATCGATGATTTTTCTAAACTATGCTGGTCTTATGTCGATGGAAAGCCGCTGCAAGCCAACCACACAACTTCAGCCGAAGTGCCTGTTTACACCGACATGTCGACAAGGTTTTCAAAAGACTTAAAGAATATGGGCTTTAAATACTGCGGCCCGACGATCGTATATGCGTGGATGCAGGCCTGTGGGCTGATCAACGATCACCTAACAACCTGCCCACAACATGAATTATGCCGCTCCCTCGGATCACCACCGCGATAGCGCATCTTCATCCTCAGACTTGGATGCAACCCAGTCAGCACCATCCAACGTGATCTCTTTCTTCCAAAACGGTGCGCGGGATTTCAGATAATCCATCAAGAATTCCGCTGCCTCAAACGCATCCTTGCGATGCTTTGACGCCGTCGCAACCATCATGATGCTTTCATGTGCTTCAAGCAGACCGGTGCGGTGAACGATTAAAATGTCTGCCAAATCCCAGCGCTGCATTGCCTCACTTCGGATCGCCTCAAGCGCTTTTTCGGTCATGCCAGGATAGTGTTCAATTATCATGTTGGACAAACCACCCTCAACATCGCGCACAACTCCAGTAAAACTGACAATAGCACCCACGCCCGCGACACTGGAAGAAAACGTATTCAATTCCCCACCAGAGTCGAATGGCATCGACTGAACCCGAATCATTGGACCTTCATCCTCCAGTCATAGGAGGAAAAAATGCGACTTCGTTTACGCCAAAAAGTGGTGCATCGAAATCCACCAATTCCTGATCAAGTGCGACACGCAGCGCTGACACATCCGCAAACGCTACATTATATCGTTCTTCGCGTTCACGTAATTCTGAGACCAGATCCGCAACCGTTACAGCGTTAGTTTGGACCTCTTCACGTGGAACTCCGATTCGCTCTCGGACCCAAGAAAAATAAAGAACCTGCATTACTTCTCCCTCAGAAATGGCATCGCTTTGCGCAAATAGTCCACACCTGTAATGACGGTCAAAAGCATGGCCATCCACAGCAAAATGATCCCGATCCACCAACTGTAAAACGCACCAGACCACTTCCAGACAAGACCACCTTTGTCAGGAATATCGCCCGCAAAGATACCGCTTATAGTAGCGCTATCCATACCCTCAACCGACATGTTATAGTAGGTTTCAAATGCACCAGTTGAAAATAGCACAGCTATCGCAGTCATCTGGGTAGCTGTCTTCCACTTTGCCAGCTTGGTCACAGCCAGCTTTCCTGCTGTATCACCAAGGAATTCGCGGAGCCCGCTCACAAATGTCTCACGAAACATTATCAAGGTGGCGGGTAACAATATCCACGGGTTCATACCGGAAAATCCACAAATCACCAGCAGCGCAATAACTACCATTGCCTTGTCTGCAATTGGATCCAACATAGTGCCAAACTTGCTTTCTTGTTTCCACGCGCGCGCAAGATAGCCGTCTAACCAATCAGTTGTCGCTGCAACAACAAATAGAATTAGTGCAAACCAATCCGCATACGGCCGCGCAAAATACAAAAACATAATCGCCACACCAGGGGCAGCGAACAAACGCATCAGTGTTAATGTATTAGGAATATTCCACATCATATCACCTGTCTAAGCCGTTTCGAAATCACACGCCACTCCCCGTTTCTGCTTCATAAATATCTCTGAAGAGTTCAATGGATTGAAGCTAGATCCTTTAACTTTTGGTTAGGTTTTTAAAAAATTCGAATTTAAGATCTAAAAATAAAACCTTGATAGTGGATAAAATCAGCCCTTCTCGTTAAAATATCCATAAATCGTTTCCGCTATATTTCCGGAAATCCCATCAACCGCTTTGAGGTCTCCAAGTGCTGCACGACCCACGGCCTTGGCCGACCCAAAATGTTGTAACAACGCTCGTTTACGGGCCGCTCCGACACCTGGTACATCGTCCAGCGGGGTGACTCCAATCGCTTTGGACCGTTTTGCACGGTGGGTGCCAATCGCAAATCGATGCGCTTCATCACGCATTCGCTGCACAAAATATAAAATTGGATCATTACGCTGCAAGGCCATGACCGGCTTACCAGTTCGGTAGAATTCTTCTTTTCCGTGGTCACGATCTACGCCCTTGGCAACACCTACCATTGGAACGTCACCCACTCCAAGCTCTTCCATAATGGCACGCACCGCACTCACCTGCCCTGCACCACCGTCGATAAGCAACAACCCTGGCCATGTCCCAAGTTCACGCTTCGGATCCTCTTTTAGCAAGCGCTTGAACCGGCGCATCAAGACTTCCTTCATCATGCCGAAATCATCACCTGGTGTCAGGTCATCGCCTTGGATATTAAACTTTCGGTACTGGTTTTTATCGAAACCTTCCGGTCCCGCAACTATCATGGCGCCTACGGCAAAAGCTCCTTGGATGTGTGAGTTGTCGTAAACCTCGATCCTCTGGGGTACCTCCACCAAATCGAACGCTTCTTTCAGCCCACGCAGCAAGCGGCCTTGCGTTGCTGTTTCAGACATTTTACGGCCCAGACTTTCGCGTGCATTGCGCGCAGCACCACTTACAAGTTCAGCCTTCTCACCGCGTTGCGGTACGATAATCTCAACCTTACGATCAATTTTGCCACTGAGCGCCGCTGTGACAAGATCTTTATCATCCAAACCGTGAGACAACAGCAACATACGCGGCGGGTCGCGGTCAGAATAAAATTGGCCAACAAAAGCCTGCATGACCTCGCTTGCACCCTCATCGCCACTTACCCTAGGGTAGTAGTCACGATTGCCCCAATTCTGATTGGCACGAATAAAAAACACTTGAACACAGGCCTGTCCACCAGCCGTGTGCAACGCAATCACATCGGCCTCATTTACACCGCGCGGATTGATTCCTTGAGATGTCTGTACCTGTGTCAGCGCTTTGATGCGGTCGCGCAAGGCAGCGGCGCGTTCAAATTCCATACCATCAGACGCTTGTTGCATCTGAGCAGCCAGCGAAGCCTGCATTTCCGTTGATTTGCCCGTCAAAAAACGTTCGGCATCTTTAACTAAGTGCTCATAATCGTTCTTTTTAACTTTTCCTACGCACGGCGCAGCGCAGCGTTTGATCTGATACTGCAAACATGGGCGCGTACGGGCCTCATATTCACTGTCCGAACAATTGCGTAGCAAGAATGCCCGCTGCAACGTGTTCAACGTACGGTTCACAGCGCCAGCTGATGCAAAGGGTCCATAATAATTTCCTTTTTTTCTTTTCGCACCACGATGTTTTTCTATGCGCGGAAAGTCATGGTCACCAGAAATTAAAATATTAGGGAAACTTTTATCGTCTCTTAACAGCACATTATATTTTGGCTTCAACTGCTTAATCAGGTTTTGTTCCAGCAACAGCGCTTCAGTTTCTGTATTAGTCGTGAGAAACATCATCGATGCGGTATGTGAAATCATCGTGGCAATTCTGGCAGAATGGCCCGATGGCCGCGCGTAATTGCTGACGCGATTCTTAAGGCTGCGTGCCTTCCCAACATACAAGACTCGGGCTTGACTATCCAACATACGATACACTCCCGGAGAGCTGTCAAGCGTGCGCAGGTAACCTTGGATGACTTCATATCCGGTCGGAATTTTGATGATTTCGTCGTTCATACCCTTAACCTATGATTCCCTTCGTTCACTGCAATGGCTACGGACACACTACAAGAGGAAACATACCCACCGGAACTGTGGGTAACCTCGTGGACAAATCCCCCTAAAACAGAAAAATTCGTTATTTTTTCATAGCTTGATAGAAATGCCTATTTTTTAGGCGATTTAGTAAACTACTGATAAGTAATAATATTTTTTCACCTACTTAGCAAACATTTGAAATCATTATAGAAATGTAACGGTTCTGTGACTACGGCGCACGTTAGTGCATAAGTTTTCGCTGCATTACGTGACTCTATCACTCTACTCCCAAAACATCCGGGGTTTGCCATCCTATATGTTGCCCGCCGTCCACACACAAAAGTTGCCCCGTGACCGCAGTTGCATCCATGAAGTACCCCAACGCAGCCGTGATATCCGACAAGTTTGCCCCACGGCCCAGTACAGTGCTTCCCCGCTGGCGGGCAAAATGATCGCCTGTCTGACGCGCACCTTGCAGCGTTGGACCAGGACCTATGGCATTGACTCTTACATGCGGCGCAAGCCCCATTGCAGCGGTTTGGGTTAAAGCCCAGAGCCCCATTTTGGCTAATGTATAAGTCATGAATTCCGGCGTCAGCTTTCTCACACGCTGGTCAATCATATTCACCACTAGGGTACTGGAAAGAGGTTCATCGTTGTCATCTGACTGCGCGTCAGGCGCCTGCTGGGCCATCGCTTGAGTCAATACAAAAGGTGCGCGCAAGTTTGACCCAATATGCCGATCCCAACTACTTTTGGTGGCAGTTTGGACTGTGTCGTATTCAAAAATAGATGCGTTGTTAATCAATATAGTAATCGGCTGCCCAAGCAGACGGGACGCTTCTGGCAAAAGGTCCTGTGTTTGCAACTCATCCAGCAGGTCAGCTTGAATAGCAATAGATTTGCCACCTGATAGATTACAACACTGGGCGGCGACCGTAGCCGCAGCATCTGCACTATTATTATAATGAATAGCAACGTCATAACCCCGCCCAGCAAGGTATAGCGCCATGGCTTTGCCCAATCTTGTCGCCGCCCCAGTTACTAATGCCGCAGGCATCAAAGTACCATAATCATGTAAATGAAATAAAGTGACGCCAATAAAACGCCCCATATGCGAGTCAGATCAAGTTTGAAAAATACGAAAGGGACAAGGATAAGTGTGGCCGCAAACATAACCCAGAAATCAAAGGCAAAGAAATTTGCGCTCACAGGGATCGGGCCAACTAAAGACGCGACACCGATAATACCTAAGAGATTAAACATGTTCGACCCAATCACGTTGCCCAGTGCAACGTCAGCCTGCTTGCGCAATGCAGCGACTACGGTCGTAGCAAGTTCGGGCAGCGATGTGCCAATGGCGACGAGTGTCAGGCCGATCACAGCCTCTGTTATATTATAGGATCGAGCGATGTTGGACGCACCGTCCACCAACAAGCTTGCACCTAGCGGCAGACCAATCAGACCGAGGGCTAAGAACAAGATAATTTTAAACCAAGACAAATTAGGATCCACGCCTTCTAATTCATCAAGATCAATTTCAGTAATCTTGCAAGCATTGCGATGACGTTTCGCTGAAAGCCCCGCGTAAATCAACATCCCCATAAGTGCGGTTAGCAATATCAAACCCGCAATCCAGTCAAACGCACCACGACAAGCCAACGCAATGAACAGGACTGTTGCACCCAGCATTTGCATATAGCTGTTACGGGTGTTGCATCCGCTGGTGTGCATCACGGACAATATTGCTGGAACGCCGAGTACTAAAAGAACATTAGCAATGTTAGAACCGACCACATTGCCCAAGGCCAAATCAGGAACTCCGCCCAAAATTGCTTTTATAGATATCAATAGCTCTGGCGCGGAGGTACCTAAGGCGACGATCGTTAACGATACAATAAACGCTGGCACGCCAATGCGTAAGGACATGTTCACAGCCCCTTTAACAAGGCTGTCACCAGCTAACAGCAACAGCACCAGCCCGACAAACGTTAGTGCCCAATCTGATGTCGAACCTTCAGGCATCGAAAGCCAATCCAACATCTATTTGCGTTCCTTACAATCGCACCGCTTACCAAAACTGAACTTACCGCAGGACTTGCACTTTGCGTTAGTCAGCCGTTTAACACCTGGAACAGTCAATTTTCCAAACATAGCCATAATAGCCATGCCGACTAAGAAAAGAGATACAATTTTAAATATCATCTACAGGCCGAACCGCGCGTAAGCTGCACGATCTTCGATACTGCCAAAGGCATCATCAATAATACGGGCCCCTAAACGTGACAATAAGGGCTTCTTCTGTCCAAAATGACGGAATTTAACTTTATCACCAAAGCGATCTTTCATGGTTGGGTTCAGATGGCCCAGATGATCGGCTAGCCCTACATCGATGGATGATTGACCAACCCAGATATCGCCTGTGAACAGGTCCTGATCAACAAGCTTACCAGCGCGACGCGAGCTGACGTGGTCTTTGAAGAACACGTGCAAATCGTCCAATAGACTCTTAATACGTTTTACATCAGCAGGCTTTTCTGCCTGAAATGGGTCAAGCATACTTTTGGATTTTCCAGCGGTATAAACGCGACGTTCAACCCCTATTTTATCCAATATTCCAGTTAGCCCAAAACCTGCAGAAATTACCCCAATGGATCCAATAATAGATCCACGGTCGACATAAATCTCGTCTCCTGCCGTGGCGAGCCAGTAGCCACCCGATGCAGCGACGTCTTCAACGAAGCTATAAACTGGGATGTCATTTTCATCTGCAAGCTTGCGAATACGTGCACAAATAAGCGATGATTGGACAGGCGATCCACCGGGAGAACTGATTTCCAGCGCCACCGCTTGCGGCTTACTGCGGAATGCTTTTTCGATGCTTTCCGCAAGTCCGCGGTCGCTAAGGGCGCGACCAGACGTCGCGATAGTTCCCTGCAGACGGATGACGGCCACGCAGGGGTCAGATTTAATGAATGGTATCCAGTTTTTCATAATATTCCATTTAAGTTGCGGTGGGGTCGGAAACAAGGTCAGTGGCTACTGCCGAATGCGCCAGCCCGTCTTGAATATCCACGCAATGATGCCGAGACAAACCGCCGTGAACAGTGCGATTGCCATAAGGCTTAAACCAATAGGAACATCGGCTGTCCCAAAAAATGACCATCTAAAGCCTGAAATTAAATAAACTACAGGATTGAACATTGTGATCGTTTGCCAGATTGGGGGCAGCATTGTTACAGAGTAAAATGATCCACCAAGGAACACCAACGGCGTAATGATCAGCAATGGGATCAATTGCAATTGTTCGAAATTGCCTGCCCAGATACCAATGATAAACCCAAGGAGCGAAAAGCTAAGGCAGGTTAAGGTTAAGAATGCGATCATTGCGAAAGGATGTTGTATCGTCAGGTCCACAAACAAAAATGATGTGGCGAGAATAATAATACCAATAAACATTGCCTTCGTTGCGGCGGCCCCGACGTAGCCCACCGTGATTTCAAGAAAGCTGACAGGGGCCGATAAGAGTTCGTAGATCGTACCAATAAATTTTGGAAAATATATCCCAAAACTGGCGTTGGACGTTGCCTGTGTCATGACCGAAAGCATAATAAGACCCGGAACGATAAATTCGCCATATCCAATACCATCAACGCTTTCCATGCGGCTGCCAATGGCTGTACCAAAGACCACAAAATATAACACAGTAGAGATCACAGGGCTGATGAAACTCTGCATCAGAGTGCGAAAAAACCGCGCCATTTCGAATGTATATATTGATCTAATTGCTTGATAATTCATGCGACGTCTTCTTTATTAACCGACATGTCCTTGTCAGAAACGAGAGACACAAAGATCTCTTCCAAAGATGATTGACGCGTATGAATGTCTATCATTTTTAGCCCAACTTTCTTTAGATCAGCCAGAAGCCCCGTAATTCCGGTTCGGTCCTCCGCCGTATCGTAAGCGTAAAGTAAACCATTGGCCTCAATCGTTAGATTGTATTTTGACAGGGCTTTTGGGATAGTTTTCACTGATTCAGCAAGATCAATTTTAAGTGTCTTTTGCCCCATGCGGGTGATCAGATCAGCCTTATTTTCAACCAATAGGATTTCCCCTTTGGCGATGACCCCTACACGGTCAGCGATAGCTTCAGCCTCTTCTATGTAGTGCGTCGTTAGAATAATGGTTACTCCGTCTTTTTTTAGCTGGGCGACAACCTGCCACATGTCTTTGCGCAATTCTACATCAACGCCAGCAGTTGGTTCATCAAGAAATAATACACGTGGTTCATGGGCGAGCGCCTTAGCTATCAATACTCGGCGTTTCATTCCGCCAGACAACGTCATAATCTTAGAGTCTTTTTTGTCCCACAAAGATAGAGATTCTAAGACCTTTTTAAGGTAGGCGTCATTTGGTGATTTGCCGAACAGCCCGCGTGAAAAGCGAACTGTATTGATCACCTTTTCGAACGGTTCAAGAGCAATTTCTTGCGGGACCAGTCCCACCAGACTGCGGGCAGAACGATAGGCTGTGATCGTGTCATGCCCACCGATTGTAACAGTTCCACTTGTGCCGCGCATTATGCCACAAATAGTTGATATCAACGTGGTCTTACCCGCGCCGTTGGGGCCAAGCAAAGCAATGATTTCACCAGACTTAATATCCAGATTAACAGACTTGAGGGCTTCAAAACCACCATCAAAGGTCTTTGTGAGGCGTCGAACCTCAACGATATTTATCATGTCTTAAATCCTTTGAGGGGCATCCTAGTGCGGCACTACACAAAGTGAAAGATAGGCCGTTCCGGATATAAGAAACCGTAAAACAGTTCTTAGCGGAAAAAGATCAAAATAGACCCAATTAAAAAAGCTAACCTACAAATCTTAGAATTAATTCTTGATTTGAATGCATAGCTTTGACAAACGGCACTGAGCGTATCCATGGATAGCCGATCTGATCACCTTTCATACTTTACCAGAATTGCTGAAACATACTTATGACCATTACCCATCTTGTCACTCATTCTGGTGGATTTCATGCAGACGAGCTACTGTCATCCGTAGTGCTCACACGCTTGTTCCCGCAGGCGAAATTATTGCGCAGCCGCGACAGCCAATGGATCACACCCGCAACGAATAAGATTATCTACGACGTAGGTGGAGACTATGACAGCGCGGGACAGATTTTTGATCACCATCAACGTCCAAGCCCGCTGCGCGACGACGGCAAACCGTTCAGTTCTTTTGGTCTAATATGGGCACATTACGGGCGAGCGTATCTGGTGGCAATGGACGTGCCCAAAGATGACATTGAGGCTATTCACACCAAGTTTGACGCGAAATTCGTTCTGCCTATTGATCTAGTGGACAATGGCGCCATTGAACCGTCAGTCGCGGGGCCATTATCTATCCTCACGTTGCCCGCACTTTTGGGAAGCCTGAAGCCAGTTTTTGACAACACGGCGCCAACCGCTGACGATGATGCATTCTTCGCCGCACTGCCCATAGCGCTCAGTTTTGTAGAAGCACAGATCCGCAATCTTGCGGCCAAGGCGCGCGCTCATGGAATGGTACTTGAGGCAATCGCCAACGCTGGCACATCATCTATTCTTGAACTGCCAATGGGCATGCCTTACCGTTCCACTCTTGATCAGGCAAATGTTGACCATATTTTATTTGTGATTCACCCACGCGGCGATGATTGGACACTCGGGGGCATCAAACTGTCCAATGATACGTTTGATCAACGCGCCGACCTACCAGCATCCTGGGCTGGCTTAACTGACACCGCCCTTGAGGATGCAAGTGGCGTCAAAGGCGCAAAGTTTTGTCACAATGCGCGTTTTATAGCTGTTGCAGACACCCGTGAGGCAATTTTGAAGATGGCTAAAATTGCAGTGCAAGAGGCCTAATTTAGTCCAAAACGGAGCGACCGTACCATACAAGTGTTATATTGACCAATCACCTTGGTTGGACATTTTCAGTTTTCAACCAATTCTCACTGCCAATCGTGTCACAATAAATCCCCGCACAATAAATGAAAAATAACGACAATATAGGTAGCTATCAGAATCAGTAGCTTCCATTCGTCTCATATTCCGGCAGTGACAACGCAAAAGAAACTGAAATACAGTATTTAAGGCCTCCCCACGTCATGACTGGAACAGCACCCTTGCTAAATGTCTAAAACGGTTTCTGCAAAAGTACTGGGGTCGCCACACAAATCAGATGAGCGATAAGAGCAAGCTGAATCGCCATGCACCCTGCAATTAAATAATCAGTTTCAAAAGTGATGGCGAACACCTCAAACTCAGTCATCATAAACAACACCGCGTTCAGGATCTCATCAATGAGCACCCAGAACGCTTGAACATATTTGCGAGTTTTTTCCGACATGCCGTATTTGGACCCTATATCACCAATCAAGAAGTCAGCACAAACAGCCATAATTGAAGCCAAGATCTGCAGTGCAACGGCGATTTTATAGCCAACAAAAGCAAGGCCTAGAGTGATGAGAAAATTGAGAGAGTAGTCATCAATCTGACGCATGACCCTGAAAGTGTGCCAACCAAGAGCTACGCCCAAAACCGCCCCACCACCAACAGCTTCTTGAATGAATAACCATCTGCCCCTGCCAGACCTGACCCATGATGATCACCGCTGGGAAACACCACACCTACAAGAACTAGAAAGACCACATACCCAACACTATCATTGAACAGGCTTTCACCCGCAATTTTGGTTTCTAAAGCTTTTGGCAAGTTCGCCGCACGCAGGACACCAAGCACCACAACAGGATCAGTGGGTAAAGTCAGCGCACTAAACACAAATGTAACCATCAGCGGCATTCCTGTGATGCAACTTAATCCAAAGCCAAAGATTTTTGTCGAAAGGCCCACTCCTTTTGTTGCCATCAGGAAAATAACAAGCCAAGCTTTACGAAGGTCCGAAAATTTGACGTGTGGCGCACCATAAAACAATAAAAGACCTAGCATGCCTTCTAACAGCACCTCAAAAATTTCGAGTTCCTATACCTGTGATCGGATTTGTTCTTCGACTATTAATGTTGGGAACAGAACATCTGCCGTGATTACCGCAAAAGAGGTAATAAGCGCGACAACCAAAATACCAATCGAGGACAGATGGAGCAGGAACAGATAATTAATTGTACCAAAGACCCCAGCAAGAACAATCAACAGCGATGCAACTCACGGGAGCGGCATATTAAAGAGATCATTTTGCATTATTAATATTTTGCATGCCTAAAACGCCCAAAAATTTGATTTAGCAGATTAGATGGGACTAATCAGTTAAGGTATCAGTCAAAATAGCGGACCAATTGGCTGGCAGAACGAAAAATTTCAATTAATTGATCGATTACATCATCGTCGAGAAGTAGTTCATCTGGTAGGTGTTTGCTGCATCCAAGCCCCACCATTTTCAGAAAGGGGGCGGTGGGATCGCTGGCAGAAAAGCCTTCTGGCACAACGCTCAACGCCTTTTTTGTGACGATTCCGTTTGGAAAAGTCTTATTAAAATCGGGATTGGCCAAAATAGATTGCAAGTTTTGAGGGTCATCAACAAGACGTGTGCGTAGCCGTACAAGTGCAGACTTGGAGGGCTGGAAAAGGCCAGCTCCTGCATGGCAATTTCCAGGCTCAATATGAAGGTAATACCCGAAGTCCTCACCTGGACGACCAGCATTAGCGAATACATCTATGCCCGTACGGTATAGTTCACGCCCAATGCGGTCGCGGGGTTCTTGGAAAAACTTAGTATAGTTTTGTTTTGGTTTTATGACTGCTTCTGCCACAAAAGGATCAAAACGATCTGCATAGTCATGCAGCGTCATCGCGATACCAGTAAAATTACGCATAGCGTCATCACGTTCTTCGCGGTGCGCATCCAGCCATGTTTTTTTGTTGTTCTTCGAGAGATCTGCAAGGAACTGAAATGTTTCCGGCTCTACCATGTGCGCACTTTCTGTTTCGCAGCAACCGAGAAGGGCTGCCTGCGTGTCTATCAAATCATTGGAAGCAAAATTCGAAAAATCAGCCATGGGGTTCTGGCGTAAAGCTAAGGTTTCAAGTTTTCATCGTCAGCATCAAAGGGACAATAACCCTTTTATCTGATGTTAGTCACAGAAAGTTAAAGTTCTTGGTTTTTTAATTCTTAACAGACCTTATAAAAATTTAAAATTATCACTACACTAGTTACCCATGCTAAATAAAAAATTTACCAGCAATCTTAAGGCTGGGGTATCGAGGGCGGTTTTCGCATTCCCGTCAAGCCATTCTAACGCAATCGCCTCAGGGAGTAGCACCAGAAAAAACTCATAAATGTAGTCGTTGCAATTCTGTTAAATTCGCTTCTTGACAGCTGTGGCTTACAGATCAGCAAGCCCAAATGGGTATTTGTCGCTGTGGTAAACGCAGAACATGATTCTGGTGGGTTTATACTTAATACGTATATGGCTTGCACCCTGAAGTAGGTAGCAAAATATTTTTAACGGGAGACCTGTAGCTTTTGTCCCAGGGTCTCTAATATTTGGATGAACGACTTACTTTAGAACCACCGTCACAAGGATAAATGCCAATACCTTTTCAACAATTCTGAACCTCCTTTAAAGGAGGCATGGGCTATTGGCAGGGTCTTGCACAGAACTTTCAAATTGCAGCTTTAAGCAAGAACTAATGTAAGAGTTAATGACTTTAAAAACTATTTGAAGAATATCGTATCTATGAATAAACGACCATCGCCAATCGGGCACAACAAAAATGATTTAGGGCGACACACTAATGATTTTTCAGACTACCTAGTTATGGGAGTACAAAACAATTATAACTTACTAAGTATTTATTGTAGCAATTGATACGTTGAACTGGACGTAAGCCTAACTTAAGTTCAAAAAAATTTATTCATCATTGATAAAGAAACCCTGAATCACAACAAAATCCTACACTCATTCTGGTGTATTTAACACATGCAGTCCGCTACAAAATTATTTTTCATAAACTCAGTTAAGTAGGATATTAAAATATTAATCCGGCAAAGCTGAACATGCCTCCACAAAATTAAGGTTAAAACCAAAAAGGGTTCGTAAGTTAACACTATTTATTTAAATTTGTAAGCAAAATAAAATCACCATTTGAAAGACTATTTAGACATTATTATCAACGTTCTCAGCACTGCAAATAACAGCACCTCAACGAGCAAAGAAATTGAATTACACTAACTTAATAATGCTTCTAAATTAAAATAAACATGTCATCGCCTAATCCACTGGATAGAGTAAGATTTTCCAATGTGGCGTTAGTAATTTACTCAAAATTAAAATATCAGTTTTTACATCTTTCAATCACTATAGTCGTGACTTGTTGTTGTTATATTTTGCGACACCTGCTTAACTCTAAAAAACCTAGGGGCACGTTCGCAAAAAATGAATGAAATTAGACCTGATACCTTTTTGCGTTTTGATAACGTCAAAAAAAGCTATGACCAGAAGTCCCTTGTTGTTAAAGGCTTCGATATTGACGTGAAAGAGGGTGAGTTTATTACCCTGCTTGGCCCATCTGGATCTGGTAAAACCACAGTTTTGATGATGCTCGCTGGATTTGAAAGCGTTACATCTGGCAACATTGCGATTGAGGGTAAATCGATCAATAAGACAGCACCAAACAAGCGGAACATTGGGATGGTTTTTCAAAACTATGCCTTATTTCCACATATGTCCGTGGCTGAGAACCTAGCTTACCCGCTCACAGTACGCAAATTGCCAAAAGGCGAAATCAACGACCGCGTAGCAAAATACCTAAAACTCGTGGAGCTTTCAAACTTCGGTGACCGCCGCCCTGGACAACTGTCAGGTGGACAAAAACAACGTGTGGCCTTAGCGCGCGCGATGATCTTTGAGCCCGCTTTAATCTTAATGGACGAACCACTTGGCGCGTTAGACAAAAACCTACGTGAACAGATGCAGTTTGAAATAACACGTCTGCACAAAAAGCTTGGATTTACTGTAATCTATGTGACTCATGATCAAACCGAGGCACTATCAATGTCGGATCGGATAGCCGTATTTAATGATGGTGTTGTACAACAGTGCGCTCCACCTTCAGAGCTTTATGAACGCCCCATAAATGCCTTTGTTGCAGATTTTATCGGTGAGAATAATTTTGTGCTCGGCAAGGTTGTAAGCATTGAAGGGTGCACTGCAAAAGTGAAGACAGATACAGGCACGATCACTACACAAACTGCTGCTGGTTTAGCGGTTGGCAATGCATGCAAGGTATCGATTCGACCTGAAAAGCTTTTTATTCACCCGACTACACATGCCCATGAAAACTCGCTGGACGTAACATTCAATACACGCATTTATGTAGGTGATTTCATCCGCTATTATTTTAAACTACCAAATGGAACCGACGTAGTTGTTAAGGTTCTTAACGATTTATCAGCGCCAGAATTTGATGATGGCGCATCAGCAAAGCTACTTTCACTAATCAAAAATTGCATCGCTTTTCCAATAAGTTAGGCGAAAATTGGCAAGCCAGGGCCTGCATAAATTCCTGGTTTATTAAAGGGAGAAACTGATGAATAAACATCTGACGTTATTGGTCACCTTGGCGCTGACTGCCAGCCCATTGATGGCTCAAGACCTGACTGTCACCTCGTTTGGTGGTGCTTATGGTGCTGCTCAGCGAGAGCATATGATAGATCCATTCATGGCCGAAACTGGCGTGAATGTATTGTTTGAAGACTACGGCGGTGGCATCGCTGAAATGAAGGCGCAATTCGAAGCTGGCAATATCCTCTGGGACGTCGTCGATATTGAAGTAATCGACCTTGAACGTGCTTGCGCTGAAGGCTACCTCGAAATCCTCAATCACAGCGTCCTGCCAGCTGGCGACGACGGCGTAGCTGCAGCAGATGATTTTATTCCCGCAGCACTGGCCAACGAATGTGGCGTTGGTAACATAGTGTGGTCCGTTGTTTTTGCGACCAACACTGACAACGGCCCCGGCCCAACGACTATGGCCGAGTTTTTTGACGTCGAAGCATTTCCTGGAAACCGTGGCCTGCGCAAGCGTCCACAGGTAAACATGGAATGGGCCCTGATTGCCGATGGTGTCGCACACGAAGACATCTATGAAGTACTTGCGACAGACGAAGGTCAGGCGCGTGCTTTTGCAAAGCTCGACACAATTAAGGAAGACATCGTTTGGTATGATAGCTGGTCTCAAGCTCCCGTTTTGTTAAACGATGGTGGTGCAGCCATGGTACAATCCGCCAATGGTCGTATCTTTGCAGTCATCGAAGAGGATGGTGCACCGTTTGAAATTGTTTGGGACAGCCATGTTTATGATCTTGATGTCTGGGCGATTATGCGTGGTACAGAAAACTTGGATCTGTCGATGCAATTCATCGAGTCCGCCACGCGCACTGTGCCATTGTCCGGCATGCAGGACGTAGCTTATGGTCCGACACGTCGTTCCGCACAGGCGCTTTTGTCTGATGAGGTAAAGGAAAACCTACCAACAGCGCATCTCGATGTAGGCCTCAAAGCTGATGGCATTTTTTGGGCTGACTTCGGCGAAAGCCTAGGTGAGAAGTTCAACGAATGGCTGCTGCAGTAAACCAATTTCTCCCGCGCTGTTTTCAGCGCGGGAGATTACATAAGGCACAACATGATCCCTACATCACACACCTTAGATCCTGATGACGCCCGCAATGCTGCGCGCGAAGTGCGCAAGCGTCGGCTTCAGGCATTTTTGTTTGTGGTGCCCCTGCTGGTCTTCATTATTTTCGCGTTCGTTGCCCCGATCACGACGATGCTGTATCGTAGTGTCCACAACCCCACGGTCGCAAACCTATTGCCCGAAACACTAATTGCGCTTGAGGACTGGTCTGGCGAAGACCTGCCTGACGATACTATTCTGATCCAATTCGCAACTGATTTGAAGCGTATGGCCAACGAACGAACATCGGGCCAACTTGCCGATGAAATCAACCGCGCCCTGCCTGGCATGTCGAGCGTTGTAAAGTCCACTGCCCGTAACCTGCGCCGCGTTGAAGACAGCGCTATTGCCACCAATGGTGTTGCGTTGCTGCTTGATGCGAATGACCGCTGGTCTGATCCCACCACATGGCGTGCCGTGCGCGATGCGGGACCAATTTATTCATCCAGCTATTATCTAACAGCGGTCGACATGGAACGCACAGTAAGTGGTGGTATTGCACCACGTGACACACAAATTTACAAACAGTTGTATACTAAGACCCTAAAAATGGCTCTTATTATTACAATACTTACCGTATTATTGGGCTATCCTCTTGCTTTCTTTATGGCGCATGCGGCTTCTGGCCTGGCAAACTTTCTAATGGTGTTTGTGCTGCTGCCATTTTGGACATCGCTGCTAGTACGCACGACTGCGTGGATTGCATTGTTGCAGACCAATGGGGTCGTTAACTCCACCCTCCTAGCGTTAGGAATAACAGACCAACCTATTGAGATGCTTTACACACAATTCGCAACCATCATTGCGATGACGCACATTCTGCTACCGTTCATGGTTTTACCACTATACGCTGTAATGCGCGGGATCGATAATAGCTTTATGCGAGCAGCGATTTCAATGGGTAGCCGCCCTATTGGTGCGTGGTATAGAATCTACCTACCGATGAGTTTACCAGGGCTTTCTGCTGGCGCTTTATTAGTTTTCATCATTTCAGTTGGGTATTATATCACACCCGCTTTAGTAGGTGGTGTAGACGGGCAGATGATATCCAACATCATCGCATTCCACATGCAGCAATCCAACAACTGGGAACTCGCAGCGGCACTCGGATCACTCTTGTTGATCTTGATTTTGGTTCTTTATTGGTTGTTTGACAAGTTTGTTGGCACTAGTAACATCAAGCTGGGATAGACTATGAAACGGTTTCCTGAATATTATACGTTTTGGAACATTATAGGTCACTACGGCTTGCGGGTCACAGCGTTTCTAGTGCTAGTATTTTTAATGCTACCAATCCTTATCATTATGCCGTTGTCGTTTAATTCCCAACCTTTCTTTACCTTCACAGAAGGCATGCTATCGCTTGATCCTGAGGCTTATTCAATGCGTTGGTATCAAGAAATTATCGATGACTCGAATTGGCTTCTTGCTATACGTAACAGCTTTATTGTTGGCACCATTGCTGCGTTTATCGCCACAGTTCTTGGCACGCTGGCTGCTGTCGGCCTGTCATCGCAGTGGATGCCTTATAAGCGGCTTATCACTGCGATTTTGCTTTCACCAATGATTGTGCCACTTATTATTATAGCAGCGGGCATGTTTTTTTTCTACACGCAATTTAATCTCGTGGGGACGTTCACAGGACTCATAATAGCTCACGCTGCACTAGGCGTCCCATTTGTGATTATCACCGTTACAGCAACACTAAGCGGTTTTGACCGCGCTTTATTTGTTGCAGGCCTCAGCCTTGGCGCCTCACCAGTCAAAGTATTCTGGGATGTGGTCATCCCACTGATCAGGCCTGGCGTTATTTCAGGTGGGCTGTTTGCGTTCGTCACGTCCTTCGATGAAGTCGTATTAGTACTGTTCCTCGCAGGACCAGAGCAACGAACAATTCCAAGACAGATGTTTTCTGGCTTGCGTGAACAGATTAATCCCACAATTCTAGCGGTGGCCACCCTTTTGATTGTGTTGTCAGCAGCCTTACTATTTACACTCGAAGCCCTGCGTCGCCGGTCAGCACGGATAGCCAGCGGGGAATAGACGTTTGACCTTATGGCACATTGCACAGCTGCCAGCCTGAGGTTGAAAATGGTATATGTACGAATAATTGTAAGAATAAAGAGTTTTATGAATTCAAAGCTCACTCACTTACAAATACGAGCGAACATCCCGTCCATTCTTTATCACCATAAATAAGATGTGTGGTTATTCCTTTTTTGATGATTGTCTTCCGAAAGGCGAATTAGTTGCTTTCTGGTCAAAATTTTGGAGCGAATATGTCTAATATGACGATATAAACAAGGAAGACCGCGCCTGCATCCCTGAGTCTGAATCTCTAAAGATAACCATCTGATAAAATAAGAGGCGCAACAAACGGGTTAGCTGTATTAGCCAAAATGATGTGCGTTGATTAAGGAAATTGATATGTTGCTAATGTGGCTGTCTTCATAATTCAGAACAGCCGTATTATGGTTCAACTTAACTGAGTTAAGTTCTGGTATTTCGTCGATAGCCATTAAATCCAGCGTTTTTTCTCTTGTATCTGGGTGCAGTCCGGAGGGGTTAATTGTCACACAAACAAATTGAAGGAAATTGTGTGGTGGTTTCATCTGTCCACGTAATGCTCAGCATATCAGGACTGACTGTGAGTTTCGTTACACTTATAGGAAAACCTATTATTTTGATATTTTAGAATAATGATCGGAATAGATCAAAGGGCTTGGTGGCGGCCAAATCTCCTGTGTCTTGCCCTATCTTGCTCCCTATGGCCGGCCCTCTGCAAAATAAGTGAAAAACATAAATTTCATAAGTAGCATTATGTTGGTAACTGAACTTAAACAGGAGCAGCTGTGGAGTGTATGTGTATAATAAACTACTTTATCACGAGAAAACGTCGCTAAGCGAGTGTTACTAGTTAACGGCTAAGACTAGTCTTTGTGTGCAAAGTTTGATACTAAACCAACCCCCTAGGTCTACACTAATAACCGCCATCAACATCGCGAAGAAACATAACATAGACTTGGACTTTTCACTGAGTATAGAGTGGGCTAAAATTTTAGATAAGTTGTCAAATCAGATCTTCCCTAGGACATTCTGAATATCAATCATAATGTCATTATGTTCTTGCGGCTTCAAAGGCGGCCCAAACTACTTCAAGCTTATCAATGTTGAAATCTGGTGCGCGGGCTGGGCCTAAAACGATGGCTTCGTTTTCGACAACCTTTTCAATGGCAGATTTAAGCTTTGGGATGACGTCGTTTGGGATCACAATTGACCCATGTCGATCAGCATGAATAAGCTCATCTTCATTAACGCGCATTCCAAATATATTTACCTGCGTACCAACATCAACGACATGGACATAACCGTGACTTGGACCAACTGATCCAGCAAGGACTGGAAACCCATCGTCAATAACGTCAAGATCGCGCATCACACCATTAGTGACTGCCCCAATCATACCCAATCCTTTGTGAACAGCGACATGGACTTCGCCCCACCATCCCGCAATGCAGTTTGGATAATCCACATCTTCAATCACTGCAACAGCTGGAGCCTGCCCGGCCGCCATCGACTTAAAATAGCTCATTCGGCGGGTACTAATTACATCCTTAGTTTCACTAGGTGGCGCAAGCCCTGAAATGCGAGCGGTTCGGGCGAACCCTACAACAGCAGGGTCGTTCGGCTTGGAGTGCTGCATTGTTCCACGAGTAAATCTGTTAAATCCGCGCTTTCCTTGAGCAACTTCGATTGCATTGCAGACTGTTGGTGTATCAACCAATCGCAGCAGTTCAAGTAGATCGTCCGGGAGTGTTTTTTTGGTCATTATTTGCTCTTTTCACTCTCTAGCTCGGATTGTAGCAATATTTGTTTCCAGATCGCAATTTCATCGAAAATGGTTACCTCACGGCGCAACCCCCAGGGCCCAAATTCAACATGGCTCACACCCATAATATGCACTTGGGCGCCCGTAGGACGCCCAAAGCGCCCCCAACCATCGTGATGCCCTGTCAGTGACCAACGTATTGCACTTCGCGGGGACATCATCGTATCAGAACGCCCTATTTGGTGTTCAATCTTAAATTCAGCAGACGGAAATGCGCTGCGCAGTCCCAACCAAAAACTTACAGCTTCATCACTGCCATGAACATCTTGCCCACCGGGCAACGAAAGGTAACATGCGCGGTCATATTGCTTCATAATAACCGGAAAATCAGTGCTCATAATTTTGCGCAAAATGTCGGCGTGTTTGTTGCCCCATTCATTGTCGTTTCCTGTACCCAGATAGGGACCAGGAATATCTGAGTCAGGTGTGAGTGGCATATTCGCATCACCAGACAAAATTGATGCTCGTGCAGCGTCTTGTGCGGTTTGCCCCAATTGGACTGCAATCGCAGCATTGTCTCGGATGAGCCATTCATCCCAGACCCGATTTTCTCGGCAAAATGTATCAGCTATTGTCCGGAAAATGAGTTTGCATCCAGTTGCAGGACCAAATGCGCCACCAATGTGTGTCGCAGTTGAGATGATGCGGTGCGATGATAAAAAGCCTGCCTCATCGTCACCACACCATATGACATCTTCGCCTAACAATTTACGATCTGGAAATTCAGTTAACGTCGCCATTGTGTTTGCTTTACCAGCGGCATTACCACGGCTTATACTGGCTGGGGTTCTTACAAGAAGGTCATCACCATAGTGCCAGTTGAGGGCCGATATTGATCGACCTTCCCAAATCATCGCAGTGCATTTAAGAATATAGTCTGGCAGATCTAAATACTGCGGATCAAAACCCTTCATATAGAAATTTCTGACCAGAAGTCACTTGCTAGTTTGGCGGCGATCAACATCTCACACTCCTCAATTTATGTGGTAGCTATAATACACCGCGAATTGATCACTGATGCAATGGTCACAGCAACTATGATCGAACTATGATTTGGCAGTTATAAACTTCTCAAGCTATTATTTGTTGAGATTCTTAGAGAGCATGCTTTGACTGGTTCAACAGTTTACTCATTCCCCTGTAAAGGTGCGGTTCTTACCGTTCATACAAATTGTTTCATGTAATCAAAATTAGCCCATCACCACCACTTAAAAGTATTGAGACGCGGATCGTCGATGCTCCCTAATGAAGCACATTACATTTTGACTTAATTATTAGTTTATTAGACAAAGTTGTTTCTCCAAAATTGAAAAGACAACGTAAAATACGGTATAAATAAAACTTCAGTAATACTTTCTCGATACGCAGTTTTTCGAAGAAGCAAACTGATTGGCAAGATCTTCTTGGAAGGAAACTCATCAGCTTGTTATCTTATTAACATCGAAGCAGTCCTTTAAAAAAGAAAAAACCCGGGGTTACCGGGCTTTTTACTGCAGCAAACTTCGCTGGGCTTGGTTGCGGGAGTAGGATTTGAACCTACGACCTTCAGGTTATGAGCCTGACGAGCTACCGGGCTGCTCCATCCCGCGCCAAGTTCCTATCACCTAGTACCAAATCAAAATGACCTCAAGGTGAATCGTTCAATAAATTAAAACTAAAACCTTTTTATTTAATTTCTTTATGCAGATATTAATTCCTGAAATATTCATGGTTATAAATATCTCCAATATCAATTTTAACTAAAGCATGGGGGTTTTAAAAATTAAAATTACATTCACAGAATATATATAATTATGCCTTAGACATACAAAAGCCGCCCCGTAGGGCGGCTGTTGTATTATTGGACATCGATT
>JAPKAD010000078.1 GCA_028825445.1 Octadecabacter sp. | reverse complement strand
ACTGAGTGATATGTGCGCCGCGGCCAGTGATGGTCGCAACTGATCAACCGTTCGCGCGCTAATAATTGGACAGCTCACACTTGGATGATGTGCCGCCCATGCGACGCCAAGAGTCGCGGGGTCCACCTTCATCTGTGCGGCAAGGGCTGCAAACTCCTTCGCTGTTTTGTGCATCCACGGCTGTCCATATCGCGCGGCATACCGGCTATCAGTGGCAAGACGTCCAATCCCGCTCTGGGTGTCTTTGCCCGTCAACAGCCCTGCACCAAGGGGAGAATAGGCAGCGACACCGATGCCTTCGGATTTTGCCATCGGCAACAGTTCCACCTCAGCCTGACGTTTGACCAATGAATACATTGGCTGAATCATATTTATTCGGGTAGCCATTGTTGCCGCAACCGTCTGCGCTTTAACCACTTGCCAGGCCGCATAGTTGGATACGCCGATATGGCGGATTTTTTTTAGCTGCTGCAATCGTGCGAGCGCCTCAAATGTTTCTTCTAAAGGGGTTTTGTCATCGAAGCGGTGCAGGTACAGTAGATCGATGCAGTCCAATTGAAGCCGTATTTGTGACGCTGTAAATGTTGCGTTGATGTTATCTTTACTGGCGCCGCCCGTATAGGCGACCTTGGTGGCTATAAAGATGTCCTCGCGCTCGTTCTTGATGAACTGTCCCAACAGGGTCTCAGAAGTGCCACCAGTGTAAACATGCGCAGTATCGAAATGGTTCACACCGGTCTCGCGACAGGCTTCATACATGGCTCGGCTCGTCTCGGCGTTGGCTGTGCCGCCAAATTGCATGGTGCCAAAACACAAAGCTGACAGCGGAGCCCCGCTAAGTATACTAAGCTGCGTCATCCCACGTCTTCCTCTGAAGGTTTTAGAAAACTCACTGCTATGTTAGGTGCCGTCCTGACCCATTGGTTCATTCTTGCTCCATCCGCAATTCCCGCAATCGTACTTGGTCTGTTATGTGCTGCAGTTCTCTATCTTTACCGCACCCAAATTCCAGAAGTTCTGGGTCGGGCAAATTCTTCGTCTTATTAAACTGACAAGACTCCTGTTATGCTTTGCCTGCCTCGATTAGTTCTTTGGCGCAATGCAACCCAATGTATCCCGATGCGCCAGTAAGCAAAACTGTTTCAGTCATGGTTTCCTACCTCATTTTAGATGCTAAAAAATGTGATAGGTTGTAAAAGTATTTTTGTAAAATTTTCTATGTGATATAGTTGTTTTAATTTATTTAAGCAGTCCCACTGACCGAGCAAATCCATCCAATGCCAACTGAGCGCAGGCAACACGATAAGTAGGACGTGGGTGCGTGCTATAATGCTGATAGTGACGTGGCTCTTGGCTCCCGGTCCTTGGACTTCCACAAGATAGTTCAGCAGCCCTGAGCCAAATTTTATGTAGCGAAACGGGGAGTGTTTTGTCATTAGAAAACGCTATAAAGTCGCTCGTCCGATCTCAAGTATTTTTGTCTGATAGTACCTTAAAATTCGCAAAAAAAAGGCGGCACCAAAAAGGTACCGCCAGTCTATGCTTTGATTTCGGGAGAAATTTTAGCTATCACTGTGATAGCGTTAACCGCTGCAGCGCAACAATGAACAAAGTTGCATTCCCCATATGCTCCATATGCATGCCTTGCCCTTACAAATTTGTTAGGGAAGTGACCTTTGTATCGTTCACTCGTCACCTCCTATACAGAGAATAAGTATAGATTGTTTACACGAGTCTCCTGCGTAAATAGCACCAATACCAATTGGGACAGCAACCATACCAAGTGCTATAAACACAAAGGCTAATGATAGATTTTTAAAATCTTTATTAATTTTACTCATCGTGGTTCAACACTCGCTTATTACATTTACATTTGGTAGCTAGTTTGCAGGTGTGTTTGAACTCTGTGCCATAACGCCACGGGGTGCTGTCAAACTAATTAGAATACGCATCGGATTGCTGACAATGCCTATCGAATTCCAGGTATTGTGGCGCTTAATGCGCATGAATATCAGTCTAAACCGATTCAGCTTTGGCTCATCATAACTACAAAGGAGTGATATGAGACAGACAATTGGAACACGCAAAAGCTCTGGCGAGAAAACTGTCAAAAACATCAAATGCACCACCCGCAATTTGTTGAATGCTCGCGGGTGGCCAGAAATTGTCAAGGTCTTAGGTGGACTTGAACATTGAGAAGAAAGTTTCGTCGTTCTCCACCTTACGCTTATCCAAGAGGTGTACCGCGTCATCCCCTGCACGATAGCGAAGGGTGTCCGACCCGTCAGTAACAGCCGTCCATATCACACCAGCAACAATTTCTGGTTCAGATACATTTGCTGCAGCTTCGACCAACAGAAAGGTCTTTGCATTGTTTTCCAGATACATCGATCTTCTTTGTATTAGACACGCACAGGACCGCGACATGAACGCTGATCGCGTCAATCTGCCGCTACTGCATTGGCTGACCGTCTTTTGCTGGCGTTCGGCGTGGTACCACGTACGGAACTGTGGTGCGATACAGCTGAAACTGCTCGCGATAGCGCACGGCGAAGCGACGTTCCTTTAGACGAGGTGCCAGCAGGCAATAGGCTGTGTAACACACCGCCAGCACCAACTGATCCGGTGTCCACACCGGCACCGTCCATAGCGTCAACGCAAATGCGACGTAGATCGGCTGGCGGATCAGGCGGAACAATCCAAGCGTCGGCATATCGGGAAATACGGGTCTGATACGCCCCAGCAATGACATCCAGCCAAGCGCGCCGGACTGAACTTCGGCGCCCGCGTCAAAGCTGGCCTTTGTTAACACAAGCCAACTTGCCGCGTAGGCGGTTGTAAGCGCCCAAAACACAGCGCCCTCTGCGCGCCACCACACAATGCCGGAAGGCGTCCACAGTGCGAATAACGCCAATAGCTGCGCGGACGCGATAATGGCATAGGTTGTTGTTGCGAGCGTACCGCCATGAGGGCCCGGAATAAGACGGGACAGCAACCGACCACCCCGTTTGGTCAACAGGATGGAGTGGACAAGCGGGAACTGTACAATCAACGCTAAATTCGCCAAAGCGGCCCAAGGCCAAGGCACAGTTCCAAAGCTTTCGCTAAGACCAAAGAACATCGCTGCGATCATCGCCAATATTGCGACGGCAAACGTGATGTGGCACACCAAACCCATTCCCAATGCCAGAGCGATACGAGGGACACCCGACGGAGGTTTGATCGCCGCCATAATCAAGGCCATGAGGCGCGCAATACGTGGATCACGCATCATATCGTTTGCGCCAACAGATCTGTTGCGATGGCGGTGCCGCTGGTCCATGCGTCCTCGATCAATGGACCAACGCACCAATCGCCCCCAAGGTATAACGTTGCATCTGGCGTGCGCGAAAACGGTTGGCCTAATGGATTGGCCACACGCGAATAGCGCCAGCGATGGGCCGCCGCGTGAGTTACACGCTCTGATGTGATGCCCAATCGATTACAAAATAAGGGTAGCATCCACGTCGCGATATCCGGCAAATCCTCTTCAAGATGCGCGTAGCTAAACGCAAGCCCCGCTTGCGCGACCCACGCGGTGCCATCGGTTTGTGGCCTGTCTGGTTTACTGCTGTCGCGTGTGATGAACGCCACCGGATCATCTGGTTCCCCAAGACGCACAGTTGGTGCATCCCCCGACACGGCCGCCATCAACGTCAGACCGGGTGACATTTCAACGTCTGCAATTTGTGCGACCAACGGATGATGCGCGCCTAAAAGACCGGCCACTTGTGGTGCTGGCACAGTTATAACGACACGGTGCGCATCATATTGCTGATCATCGCACTGCACGGACCAACCCGACCCGTTTGGCACCACCGCGCGAACCTGTGTCGCGAGATGCACATCCAATCCTGCTGCCATTCCTTTGGGAATTGTTGACATCCCAGGGGTTCCTACTGTCCACATCTCCCCCGCACTATCGGACCACGAGGTCGCGTGGCCTTTATCGCACAAGCCACGTAATACGTTGTCAAATTCGGCCCCCTGCGCCCGTGCGTACGGCGCACCGTGATCAAATCGAAGATCATCTGCGCGCCGCGTGGCCACACGCCCACCAATACCGCGTCCCTTGTCGATGACGGTTACGTGCAGGCCTGCATCTGCCAAGGGACGCGCACAGGCCAAACCCGCGATGCCCGCACCGATAATAATAATGTCTGTCATAGCAGCCCCGTTTCTTCCAAAATACGTGGAATTTGTTTTCTGACTTTGAAAAAGCCCGCCGTGGCGTGCGGCCAGATCGCGTCATCCCAAACGCGGCGGCGTTCGCACAATGTGATGCAATGTTGTGCGAGGATAAGTTCTGCACGCGTCAACCAATCACGTAGCGGTCCGCGTGTCACGAAGGGCGTGAAAATCTGTTTGGCATCACCAGCGATGGCCCAGTCTGCGAAATCCTGCGGATCATGGGCCGTCAATTGTGTTGGGCTGACATCAAGGCGACGGGCGGCGTCGGCCAATGCAGCGCGTTCAAATGTATCAACCATCGCGCCAACAGGGCGCGGCGAACGCAAGTGGCTACACGACAAGGTCGCCGTGGCGCAGATATCAAGGCCAGACACATCAAAGTCCTCGATCCGGCAATCCTGATCAGTGATTAACAATGCGGTTGGCACGCCGGGCGCTGGCGCGCACATGTCGCGCAGAGGCATTACGTTTGGCAATCCATCAGGTTCGGTGGCCTCCAACCCCTGCGTGACCTCGGCAAGGTCCCGGTCGCGCGGGTTAAAGCGCCCGCCTGTAAACGTGGCAATATTCTGGGCACGTGCAGGATAGGGTTTGCCGCGCGTGTGCAGCCCCGCAACCCACCGCCAATTCAACGTGTTCGCTGCCGCGTCCCCGTCCAGCAAGTGACGATAGAAAAAATCAGCCCCCAACCGCCATGGCAGCCCAAGGGTGAAAATCCAGATCGATGCAAACCACATACGGGCGTGATTGTGCAGATAACCGGTGTCGACAAGCTCAAGAGCCCATGTGTCGAAATAATCCAGCCCGGTTTGCCCCGTTTCAGCAAGTTCAACATCGCGGCGCAAGCGGCGGTCGCGTTTCAGAGACACAAGATCTGCGTTCAGACCTTCAACATAGCTGTCCCAAACCTGTGGTCGCCGTTCAAGCCCGCCTTTGAAATATCCGCGCCAGATGACTTCTTCCACAAATATGCGCGCGTCGTCTGGTCCGTGGGCGGTAAGGGCAGCGCCAACAACTTCGTCTTCGGTCAGTAAACGGCGGCGAATATAGGGTGACAGAACCGACACGGCGGAATGCTGCCCCGGGCCGTGATCATAATTGCGCCCGTTTTCGTAACGCTTCCCCATGGCGGGTACGAATGCGTGCAGTGCCGAGAGGCCGGCACTTCGGGTCGCGATACCGTCTAACATATTGCAGTCCTTTTTAAGTCCAATCAGAAGGGTGACCCTTAACTGAAAGCGTTCGACCCAACGGCGGCAAACATTCAGGATCGTATTGTATTCACTGCTTTAACCACAACTATTCAATCAGCGCGTCAATCTGGCGCGTTATGGCTAACGACATTGGCGAAACTTGCGAACCATACGTTTCGACGACATTACCGTTTTGATCGATCAGGACCTTGTTAAAATTCCAACGTGGCGTGAAACCCACATCTTTTTGTAATGATTGATAAAACGGGTGCGCATCTGTGCCTTTGACACGTATAATTTCGGTCATTGGCATGTCGATGCCATACTGAAGTTCGCAAAAATTCTTTACTTCGGCATTGGTTACCAGCTCTTGCTTGAAATCGCCCGATGGAATTGCGAGCACGATTAAACCTTGATCGCGGTATCGATCGTAAAGGTCTTGCAGATCGCGGTATTGACCAGAAAAAGCGCACATAGATGTGGTATTTACCACCAGCATAGGCTGGCCGTGCCATTGTGCGATCGAAATTGTGCCACCGCTCATGGATTGGAACGGCGTGTCGAGGTCGAGCGTGGCGGCCTGCGCCGTAAAAAACGTCGCGGTAAATATCGCAAATGCACGGATCATTTTTAGTCTCCTGTTTTCACGAAAGGGCGAGCCGTAGTCCGCACCGCCTCTAATGAAAATTAGTGTGTTTTCCAGCCATTCCAAGCCAAGACATCGTTGGGCGGGTTGCGACGTTTCGTCGGGGTGACTGGACGCGAATTAGGCTACTGCTATTTAGTGTTTCAATGCAGGATCACAGCCCTGAGCGGAGTACATCATCATGTCGATTATACAGCGCAACAATCTTGATATCTACGACGATGTTGCCGCCGATTGGTGGTCTGATGATATTCGCTGGGTGCGGACCCTGAAAAACTTGGTGCCCGGGCGATTGGGGTGGTTCAATCGTCACATTGATTGGGTTGGCAAAACTGTGCTGGATTTAGGCTGCGCCGGTGGTTTCATGGCCGAAGCACTGACAAACAATGGCGCAAACGTCACCGGAATTGACCCCGCGGCGCAGGCCATCGCCGCTGCAGCTGCGCGTGCCAAGCACATGGATCAAACGATCCAATATGATGTCGGAGTCGGTGAAAACCTGCCCTACCCCGACGATTATTTCGACGCTGTGGTGTGTGTCGATGTGTTGGAACATGTCACCGACCTCATAGAGGTTTTGGCCGAAGTTGTGCGCGTACTGAAACCCGGCGGGCTATTTTTGTACGATACGATAAACAGGAATATCATCGCGCGATTAGCAACAATCACGATCGCCGAAGATGTGCTGCGCCTTTTGCCAAAGGGAACGCATGATCCCACAATGTTCATCAAACCGCGCGAATTGCGGGATGCACTGGTCGAGGCAGGCTTTGTCGTTGGCCCGCAAATTGGGCTTGGGCCGCGTGGTTTGAACAGGCGTGGCGACATCATGTTTGGACAATTACCAATCAAAGCAGTACTTTACATGGGGATTGCCTGCCTGCCGGAGTTTACAAAATGATCACCTATGCTCTTTTAGTCACAGCACTTTTGTTTGGTGGGATGACTTTATATTCTTTCGCCTTCGCCGCGTTTTTGTTTACGGCCCTTCCGGCGGATACGGCCAGGGCGTCGATCCGCAAAGCATTCCCGCATTTTTACGCTTTCGTGCTTGTGACGGCAGCCATCGCCGCGTTTGCATCGTTTTCAAGCGATGCCATATCGGCGGCACTTATGTTGTTCATATCTCTAACGACCGTTTTCGCACGTCAGATACTGATGCCCATGATTAACACCGCAACGGACGCGAAACAAAAACAATGGTTCAATGTTCTGCACGGCGCGTCAGTACTGCTAACATTGATCCATATAGGTGTTGCAGGCTACGTCTTGGTGCGTTTGTCGAATGTCTGAACCGCGCCCCAACCCGATGCGTTCGGATTTATCGATCAAGGCGCCATCCACGTACCAGCCCAATCATCCGTACGAACAAATCCGGCACGACGATGGCGCGCGCCAAGATGCACAAGATCGATTTCCAACAACTGGCATTTAAAAACCGCAAAGCGGTCGCGGTTGCTGGGTTTTTCATAAGCATAGACATCTGAAATCGGGGTGCCCGGTGTTGGCATCGTGCCGTAAGACACACGCGATCCTTCGGGAACGCGGTCCCACTGTGGATCGGTGTCGGGCCCTGTTTGAATATCCACGAACGCAGTGATCCGAATTTGCAAATCCGCACGCGGCAGCCAAATGTGAAACGCGGCTTTTGGATTATGTTGAAGTGCAATGACCTTTGATGTTGCAATATCGGTGTGGACCTCAAGGACAGATTGGGATCGGGAAGCACCACGCAGCGATACTGTCCGCGCCTCGGGTGTTCCATCCGGCGCAACGGTTGCAAACGTGGGATAACGCGCCGGTGAACGGCTGTCGGCCACACCACGTGTAAGGTGACGCCATGCTTCATCAAGCAAGGCGTGCAGATCGTTTGGGTCACCCATTAACTGTCATCTCGTATTTTCCTTATTAATTATAGAGACTGAAACTGGACATACGCAATGCTGAAGCATTTGGACATTTTGGGCTCGAAGCAGCCGTTCGCTGCACTGTGCATCAATGGCCGCATTTGCTCGGTCCTACTTGTACAAAAAAGTATCTGATTAATCGAGTATAAAAGCTCCTGCCTAGGTCTCCAACTGGATGACAAAACACTTCCCATCTCGTCACTTTTTGACAAAGTGGTCCCGAAAGTGGTCCTGCGGCTAGGTTTCGCAGGTACCAAACCAATTTTTATATATATTAATTACAATTACTTAAATGTGATTATTGGTGCCCAGAAGAGGACGTCGAAATTTCTATATTTTGATTTAATTACAGTCACTTATTTTTTATTTGAAATTGAAAAGCGGTCCCGAAAGCG
>JAPKAD010000116.1 GCA_028825445.1 Octadecabacter sp. | reverse complement strand
ACCGTTGAGGGGCTGGCCGAACATTATGATGTCACGGTCCAAACTATCAGGCGCGTCTGTAGTTGGAAGATATACATTCACAAAGAAAAACTTAAGTTACGTAGAGGAACCTAAATTCCATGCTTGGTCCAATCGTGGAATTGATCGGTGCTGTCTAGGGTTGGCAATGGTTCATTGAGGTACCCTTCGGAGTACAATCGAAACGCAACCGACGCGTTACGCGCCGAATGAAAATCAATTTCACTATCACCTACATATAAGGCATCCTGTGGACGACATTCCAACATTTTAATGCAGACAAGAAGCGAGTGGGGATCGGGTTTTTTAGGCTGATCAGGTTCCGCGCCGACAATAACATCAAAATACTGGGCAAGGTCGAGTTCTTCGCAAATTACGCGCGCTGGCCCCGTCGGTTTATTGGTGCAAATACCTAACGAGATGCCTTTGGCTCGAAACGTTTCCAGGGCCGCAACAACACCCGGATATGGCCGGGTAAACGTCGTCATATTCTTGGCGTATATTTCAAGGAAAACCCTGAGCACGTCTTGCTCAAGCGCACTGTCTGCACCACCCGTCATGTTCAGAGTGCGTTTAACCAATATCTCTGCGCCGTTCCCGATAAACGAAATGATCGTTGGCAAATCAAGTGGTGCACGACCAATCGATTTGAGCGCCTCGTTCGCGGCAAGCTGCAAATCTGGTGCGCTGTGTATAAGCGTGCCATCAAGGTCAAAAACGATTGCTTTTGGGTCTACCATGTTACCGATCATCTCTCTTTCAAAGTTCTGTTGAGGTCTTCTATTTGCTCGTGAAAGCCCAGGCCCTGTATTTTTAAAGTATTTCTAAGCTGATCATCGCATAACTAAAGTCCCTTGCACGCTTTGAACCACAGGCTGGAGGCGTGCGAAAATGCTGTGTCCTTCATCCGTTAAACTCAAAACCCGGGTACGGCGGTCTTGGGGGTTGGTCTTGCAAGATCGATAAGGCAACGAACTGTGGAGAGGCTAAATCGCAATCCGCGACGCGCATGTGTTTGGCCATTGGTGACCTTTAACATACCCTCTAAAATCAGTGACATCTATTGTCCTCCCTGCGCAGCCAGATTGGCTGCGTCTGACACTACGGGGACGCATTCGTGCTCCATCCATGTGCCCAGAAATTCTATCTGCTGAGCGGTGAGCCTTAGGCCCAATTTGCTGCGACGCCAAACAATATCATCTGCGCAGCGTGCGTATTCGTTCTCGACTAGCCAGGTGACTTCACGGGCGCTTAATGTGGCACCAAAGCTTTGGCCTAGATCTTCTTCGCTTTGGGCGTCGCCCAACACATCAAAGGCCTCGGTGCCGTACGCCCTAATTAGCCGTGTTGCCCAAAGTTTTGTTAAAAATGGAAATTTTTTTATCAGCTGTTGGATTAAATCTGAAACTCCATCCACTGCAAAATCCCCGCCTGGCAAGGCCACCCCTGCGGTCCAAGGTTTGGTCGCGTGGGGAAATACTTTCACAATTTGTTGCAAGGCAGATTCTGCAAGCTTGCGGTAGGTTGTGATTTTTCCCCCAAAAACATTCAGCAAAGGCGCACCGGCTGATGTGTCCATTTTCAACACATAGTCGCGGGTGGCGGCTGTGGCTGAGTTGGCACCATCGTTATAGAGAGGGCGCACGCCAGAGTAGGTGGCAACCACATCGTCCGAGGTTACGGGCGTTTTGAGATACTTTGAAGCAAATTGTAGTAAATAATCCCGCTCTTCGGGCGTACAGATGGGCTTCACAGTCACATCTGCATGATCAACATCTGTTGTACCAATCAAGGTAAAGTCGGTCTCATAGGGGATAGTGAAGATGATCCGGCCGTCTTCACCTTGAAAGAAATAGCATTTGTTGTGGTCGTAAAGTTTGCGCGTAACGATGTGACTGCCACGCACCAAACGTATACCTTCGCTGATGTTGATCCGAACTGTTTTGCGAATTATATTCTCAACCCAAGGACCACCGGCATTGACCAAAAGCCTGGCGCACACAACGCGGCGTTCCTGACTTTGAGTGTCTTCGAGCGTGACGTGCCAAATGCCATTTAATTGCTCGGCTGCTATGACTTTGGTGCGCACGTTGATGCGCGCGCCGCGGGCCTGTGCATCGCGGGCATTCAAGACCACCAATCGGCTGTCTTCGATCCAGCAATCGGAATATTCATAAGCTTTCTCAAAACGGTCTTGCAAAGGCGCGCCTTCAGGCCCGGCGTGAAGTTCGAGCGCTGTTGTGCCCTTCAAAATCTGACGGCCACCAAGATTGTCGTATAAGAAGAGGCCAAACCGAATGAGCCAAGAAGGACGACGGCCCTTTAGCCATGGCATCAAAGCATTTAGAAGTTTCGAGGTTGGGGTGTTACCTTCAAACCGCATGTCTTTGTGGTAGGGCAGCACAAATCGCATGGGCCAAGAAATATGGGGCATGGCATTCAAAAGAATTTCGCGTTCCACCAAAGCTTCTCGTACCAGGCGCACCTCCCAATACTCCAGATACCGCAGGCCACCATGAAACAGTTTTGTTGAGGCAGAAGACGTGGCTGAAGCTAGGTCATTCATTTCGGCGAGTTCAACCGTCAAGCCACGTCCAACCGCATCGCGCGCAATGCCGCAGCCATTAATGCCCCCACCGATCACGAAAAGGTCCATAATGTCATGTTGGCTAGTATGGTCCACAATACGTCCTTAAGCTGGTTTAACGGGATTCGCCAGACAAAGACCTAGCACTAAGGTTGCAAAATTAACAAGAACGAATGTTCGTTTATGTTCCTTAATTGATAATAATTAGAAATTGCACAGTTAATACTTATATTTGGGTATCTTT
>JAPKAD010000077.1 GCA_028825445.1 Octadecabacter sp. | reverse complement strand
ATATGCCGCAATGGCCACTTCATGAAGAACCTTCAGTCACCATTGTTATTCCAACACGTGACCGACTAGAAATTACTCAAATTACGGTTGAATCCATTCTAGAAAAGACAGCCTACACCAACTATGAAATCGTAATCGTTGATAATGGCAGCGTGGAACCAGACACACTGAGTTGGTTCAAAAAGATCACATGCACCCCTCAAGTGAGGGTTGTTCATGACGATGGTTCGTTTAATTTCTCTAGATTGAACAATAAAGCTGTGCAGAAAAGTCAAAGCGAGATCATTGCGCTGGTCAATAATGACACCGAAATTATTTCTGCCGAATGGCTTCGCGAAATGGTAAGCCTCGCCGTTCGACCAGACGTGGGCTGCGTCGGTGCCAAGCTTTATTATCCTGATAATACCATTCAGCATGCTGGGGTTGTAGTTGGTCTAGGCAATATTGCTGCACATGCTTTTAGAGGCAGTCCTCGGGCAGATCCAGGTTACTTTGCGCGCCTCGTGCTGCGGCAGGAATATACCGCCGTTACCGCCGCCTGTCTTGTGGTGCGTAAAGCCATTTATGAAGAGGTGGGTGGTTTGAACGAGAAGCATCTTACTGTTGCATTTAACGATGTGGATTTCTGCTTAAAGGTAAAAGCTGCAGGTTATCGTAATCTTTGGACACCTCTGGCAGAATTGTATCATCACGAATCTGCTTCTCGAAAGCCTGATGATACTCCTGCAAAGAAATCCCGTTTTAAAAGTGAAGTAAACTATATGCTTTCCACGTGGCAGACAAAAACCTTTGACGACCCCGCCTACAATCCCAACCTCTCAAAGCATCATCCCGACTTCCGTTTTGGACCAGAACGCTGGTGATATAAAATTTAATGATATCGGATACGTGCCACACCTAATGTACAATAAATACTCGTTTTAAAAATAGCCTAAGCTACCCCAATTGTCGGTTTAACCTTAATTCTTTCACGAAAAAAGAGAAGCGCAATGAGATGGATTGAGCCCTGAAAAATTTAATGCTAGTTATGTCTGATGGCTGACAGACTCATACGTTGGGTATCAACTACTTTTTAACATCGTAGTCGTAAAACTATATAAGATCGCTCGTTCAAACACTTATTGAAGCTACATACTGGCGAATTGAAATTAACCCACCGCGTCGCGGTCCTTGTTGTTTTTCAACCTCAAAGTTTGTTACGATTACCCCTTGATCATTTGCGCGAAAATTGAGGATTAATCTTGGTCCTTTCCAACCAAAGACTGACCGTCCCGGATCGTGCTAAAGTCCTGTCACGATTTCAAACCAATGGCCCCCTTTGCCAAATTCTGGCCCCCATGCGTTCACCACCAGCTCGCTAAAAAAACCCGTCTATCTTACATGGTTCGCGGTCCAGTGCCTTTTAGCTCTACCAGTTCATACGGCTTTAGCACTTGACCTACTGTAGGCGTCAAATAATTAAGTCCAATTCAATTGGAGCTGAACACACACAACCATGCGCTTTGATCTTTTCTCACAACAGGTGCGGCCTTACACCCACCTTAAGACTAAGCGCGGTTGCTTTATCATTACGCGCCACGGCACAGCCGTCATTTTTAGAGAGCACAATTACAAGAAAGTTCTTCAAAGTTGTATCAAATATCTGTTCAATTGAGACATAGAAATTTGCATTGTCCGAGATCACAATGGGCCGCTTCATTCAAGAACATACCGCCGCACCAGACCCGCAATGACACCCCATATCTCACTATCATCAGTAAGCTCGATGTCAGGAAAGCTTCCCTTGCTGTTTGTGGGAGCCAAGAAATATCACCCGCCTCACTTACGCAACATCTTCGCGGTCACAGGACCTTCAACGACGGCCATAACAGCGCGCTATCTCTCCACTTACCAGCACGGTCTACAGCGTTAATATCCCCATCACGAATGCCTGCATCCCAAAGGCAAGCCCCCTCATCGCACCACCAAAACGTCGATGACGGTTGCCATACAATTTTGGAAATAGGGTCAAATTTGTCCTCAAGGTCATCTCCCACAGTTGACGGGAACTCCACACTAACGGCGTTGGCACCCAGACGAACAGGAATGCTATTTGCAATAACTAGCGTCGAAACTGAAAAAAATAGGCACACAGATTCTTCCCCTGATGTTTTAGTAATATTCTCATACCTCACTCGGTTTGATGTGATGATTTAATGACCGACAGTGGGGAACAAGGAGTATTCAAGCAGACATTTGCGGTGTCACACACTGAGGCGGCTTTGCGGAAAAAGGAACCTACAGAATGAATAGGTGCGATGGCCTCTTCCGCCGTCTAAAGCTGACCTTTGTGCAGATCACAGTGAGGGTCTGCTTTGAACCCTCATTACCAATTACCGTCTTTCAGCATTTTTGCATCAGCAGAAAGTCCAGCCTGACGTGAATAGCCCAAACCGGACACACGTGCGAATTTGAGCTATTCACACACCATCATCAAAAAAGAAGTTATATTGTACTATATCGTATCATATATAATACGATATAGTATTATATAGAAAATTGAAATGTCCCTTTCCCGCCGTAAAACCCTCGTCTTGCTTGGCGGAGGTGCCATTGTCGCTGCAACAGCTACTTTTGGCTATAACATCACCCGTCTGCCCCAGACAGCAGGTCTGCCGTGGACGTAGGCCGGTCAATATGCTGACCCACGCATGCGTGCACTTTCGTGGGCGATCCTTGCGCCCAACCCCCACAATCGACAGCCATAGATGGTTGGTTTATCCTAGCCCAATACTGCGGTCCTATATGTAGACCCCGACCGTCTGTTACCCCATACCGATCCTTTCAACCGCCAGATTACCATTGGTCTTGGCTGTTTCCTCGAGGTATTGCGCATGGCGACCTTGCAGGACGGTCTAAATGTAGATTTTGATTTATTCCCCGACGGTTCCGATCCAAATGCCTTGGATACGCGCCGCGTCGCGATCTGTCGCTTTGCGCAAAGTGTAGCAGCACCCGATCCACTGTTTGCTCATGTGCCCAACCGCCGCTCGCTCAAAGTGCCGTTTGATATAACGCGGGCTGTGCCAGACGCTACTTTAGCCTCCATTTTCAGCGCTGCTATCCATGGAAGCGTGACCAGTACCACGAACGCACAAGTCGATATTGACGAGATGCGTATTTTAAGCCGTGAGGCGCTGCGCATAGAGATCGAAACGCCACTTACCTACAAAGAAAGCGTCGATCTGTTTTGGATTGGACGGCATGAGGTTGACGCTAATCCTGATGGTATCGACTTTACTGGGCCAATGTTTGAGGGTTTACCACGGGCCGGAATGTTCAACCGCGAGATCGCGCTCGATACCTCATCGACCGCTTATCAGCAGGGGCTGATGGCGGTTTATGCCAATACCGATACCGCGATGGGTTATGTCTGGCAGGTCACGCCAGCCAACACGCGCGAAGATCAGATCCAGGCGGGCCAAGACTGGGTACGCATCAATCTCGCTGCAACTGCACTTGGCATCGCCACCCAGCCCTTAAGCCAAGCACTACAGGAATATCCTGAAATGCAAGGTTCCTGCACTGATGTTCATCGCCGTCTGGCACTCGAGGGTGGAACTGTGCAAATGTGGGCGCGACTGGGATATGGCCCACAGACCCCGGCCAGTCCGCGATGGCCCTTGGAGGAAAAGATTGTCGGATAAGAAGACTTCTGAACTGCCCGTGCTTTTTGCACTGTTCAATGAAATCAGCATTATCGAACAACTCAGCCGTGCCCTGTTTGAGGGGCGGCTGCCCAAGGGAGTATTGGTCTCTCACTTTGCTGTGCTCAATCATCTCAGCAAACGTAGTGAGGGGCAGACACCGTTGGCAATTGCCCGTGCCTTTCAAGTTCCCAAAACAACGCTGAGCCACACCCTATCGCTTTTGGAAAAACGGGGTTGGATCGTGATGAACCCCAACCCGTTTGACAAACGTTCCAAGCTGGTGGATTTAACTGAGGCGGGCCGCGCATTTCGCAACGATGCAATTAATTCTTTGGTGCCAGATATGGCCGCCATGACCTTGCATTTGAAACTGCGTGATATTGAAACGGTGCTGCCACAACTCGTTGAAATTCGAACCTATCTAGACAGTGCAAGGGACGATCTGCAGGGGTGACCCGCAACGTGCAGTTTGCTGTATGGGATCTGCAATTACTGATAGCCTTATCCGCTAAGCCGCCCTTGCTCATGACTGTAGATAAAGTCCGCAATTCACTCTTTAGGTGAAATATCATTCATGGCCCTTGCCGGATCTTAGCCAGAGATTTTGCCTCAGCAGCTCAGCTTCCCCGAAGTGGCCATTTACGGCAAAAGTTAACAGATCAACCCACCATCACATCGTCGCATAAGCAGGGTTGGACTAGTGCGATAGGGTTAGAAAAATCTCAAACCCCATCTCGTTAGGGTACACCTTCACTCAAATTTTCAATGTCATACAGTTAACAGATGCAGTTTTTTTCAGATAAATTCGCATCTGGGAGCAGCGCAACAAAGTTAATTTCAATTTTACCAAGAGTTTTTTCACATTTAGTATGAGCGAATTCACACAATTTAACCATAAAAAGTGATCCTTCGAACTCTTCTCGAACTCCTCCATAAGCTTTGAATTTTTAACAACATTCTTTTCGCCTTCAATTTAATTAACGGCGTTATTGATTAAGATATGATCATCGAGATCAACGTATTTAGCAGTAACCCAATATTCATTATATCCCTTGTGATAGCAATCTGTGCGCAGGCCATAGCTCTGCTGCAAAAGTAGGTGTCATAAGTGCCTGAGCCCAACCACTTCACCCAGACACTGCGTAAGTGCATTGAGCCATGTCCGAACCAATAAAAAAGGGCGCCAAAGCGCCCTTTTCATATTATGATTATACCATTGGCTCACAAGTTAGGCAAAACGTCGAGAAACGGAACTGCTGTGCCAGGGATCATCGACGTTGGAAGAACACCATTCCAGCGTTCAGCCTTCGTCAACTCAACAAGGTTTGGACTGTCACGCAATGCTTCACCACGCGCCGAGATCGCAAAAGCTTCCGCTTCACCACGTAGTCGAGTTGCCTCAGCGTCAGCACGTGCGCGCGCCAAAGATGAGTCCGCTTCTGCTTGAGCTTGAATAACCGTAATCTCAGCGGTGATCTTTTCACGCTCGGCGTTTTGGCGCACACGTTGCACCTCAACTTCTGCCAACATCCGGTCCTCAATTGAGTTCTCGTAAACATCGGAGAAGTCGATGTTTTCGATCTGAATGTTAGTGATCAGCAACGGTCCAACAACCGCTCCACGAATAGCACTCTGAATATCAGCAGAGAGCCGCGCTCGATCCTGAATGGCAGTCACAGCGTTAAACTGACCAAACACCGTTTTGAGTTCATCAAAAACCTGCGGATCAAGAACACGCATCAGCATCGCCTCGATGGAGCCATATGTGTTATAAACGTCGGCCACACGATCCGCCGGCACACCGTAATTGACCGACACCCGCATAATCGCCGTCTGCTGATCTTTCGAGTAGGCAGCAAGATCAGTAAAAGTTCTCACGTTGTTACGCACGTCGATTGGAATAACTTTGTCAAAGATTGGCATTTTGAAGTTCAAACCAGGATCAGAAACACTAATAAATCCACCGTTGCGTAAAACAACGCCGCGTTCACCTTGGTCGATGGTGTAAAACGAACCAAAGATGAGGTTCAGCGAAATAAATGCAGCCACGAATAGTGCGCCAACTTTTAAGAATGGAATTTTACCAATTAATTCGTGAGAGTCGCGATAGCTCATATTGTTAACCTTTCTGGAAGTTTACTATTAGGGTCGAGAAAAATATATTAGAAATGTCTATATCTGCATTGTAGAGGCTGTGGAGCTCAAACGACTGCCGGCGCAATACTAGTATTACCCCGTTCCTTCAATGATGGAGTCAGCACAAGCATCAGCGACTCCCGAGCGATATTGTTCGCTCACGTTGTCCATCCAGCCAGCTTCGATCACGAAATCGTCACGCTGATAACGGCTCAGTTCTTGCATCAAGATAATTTGTTCTGGTTGTTGTTCGGCCTTGACGACGCAGAGCGGAGTAAACGCTTGGACGACCGCTTTTTGCGCCACAATTTTTTGCATATTGGCAGCCGTACCATCGGTTATCCATCCGCCCCACGAAAAGCCTATCACCATTGCTGCGACTGCACCGCCAATTGCACCCCAGATTGCAGGTTTAGTAGATTTTGGAATATTCATTAATTATCACCTTCTTAGTTATGTTCTGGCCCTGACCAGTCCTCCAACAAAATTAAAGCTTAGTAAGCTAGGTACGTATTCTAAACGTCTATTGAAGCTTTCTTAAAGTATCGTCGATCGGCTAACACCAATATATCCTTGGAACACGACTGTTAATATAATTTCTGATCACCACGCGCGCGCGGCGAAACCGCCACGGCCTTAGACTGCTAGAGGCGCTGATGAGCCAAAAAATCTAAATTCGTCACAACAACATGCCAGATATTAAAAAACCTAGTGTCATACGCTTCTTAATGCAGACATAAAACGAAACTCTATTGCGTATTTGTTAATGCAAACCCATTTTTTGATGTGGGGTTAATTAATAAGGTTCAATCTGTCCAAAGCTGGCGTCTGAACAGGTACATTTTGAGCAACACATCACTGCAAGAAGACGACCAGAAGGGTATCCTGTGAGTTTTTCATCAATAAATTGGCAAGAAGGTCTACTCAAAATTTGTAGAAATTCGTTGCCGTTTATTTGTCAGTTTTCAACCATTTTGATTGGGAGCGCACCTGCGATGGTGAAGAGGATTTTAACAAACACAGTCACTGATTCATGGCTACGAAATACCCGATTATTTCTGCAGTCGAAACATAGTTCTGATGAGAGGGGGCAGAGAACGTTGCCAGTTGCCAGTCCCTATCGGGGCTCACCGAAGCTGTTACATCTGCTCATCAATAATACCAGCATTAAGGGTGAGGGCGAAGGGGAATGGAACGCCTGCAAACATGGCCGTCCTAAACAGCTTCACAGCTCTTGGCATACCCCTTACCAGGGCCATAAGCTAAATCCGTCTCGAGAAAGGAGGAGCATGACCTGACCTGATTTGTACAACAAAACCGCCTATAAGTTCAAAGTTGCAGCATTTCCGGCTTAAAGCCGCCGCTGTCAGATATGTTGAATGCTGCGCAGCAGCGTAACCAGACCGGCCATTCGTGCTCAACACAGCAATCTTGCTTAGGCAAGACCGTGCTCAGCATTCTGAGATAATGTCGCAAATGAGTAATCAGAACTCCGGCTTAGAGGTTAATTTACTTGGACAGACTTCTTTGATTGGCACAAAATGACATCTATACTACCTCCATCTTTAAGCTCGGATGCCCACAAGTATGGTGTACTTTTCGTCTTTGCGGCAGGGATTCTATGGTCAACGGTCGGTCTTGGTATTCGCATGATCGAAGATGCGGTTGTATGGCAGATTTTGCTCTATCGGTCGATCAGCATGTCGCTGTTTCTTTACGCAATTATTCGAATACGGTCGGGTGAGAGCCCCTTTATTCAAATTCACCGTACCGGTTACCCTGTTATTATCGCAGGACTTTCATTGGTTGCAGCCTATTCCGGTGGGATCTATTCAATTCAAAACACATCGGTCGCGAACGCCATGCTACTTTTTGCGACAGCACCGTTTATGGCTGCGGTCTTGGGATGGATCGTACTGCGTGAACGCGTACGATTCGCAACCTGGATCGCTATTCTTGTTGCCGTTGGCGGGATCGCGACCATGGTCGCTGACAAGTCTGGCAGCGTCGTCCTTAAGGGCAGTCTAGCGGCTCTTGGTTCAGCGTTAGGTTTTGCCGTCTTCACTGTGGCGTTGCGTTGGGGTCGAACAGGCGAAATGCTACCAGCGGTCTTCCTCTCAGGTATCTTTGCAATCGCTACCACCTTGGTGATCTGCCTCGGCCTAGGGCTCCCACTCGTTCTGAACCCAAATGACGGCGGCATAGCAATGGGTATGGGAGTTTTCCAGGTTGGTGCTGGTCTGATTCTCTATACATTGGGCTCGCGTAGCCTTCCTGCAGCAGAGCTTGCTTTGTTGTCTCTAGCCGAAGTTCTGCTCGGTCCACTCTGGGTCTGGCTCTTTCTGGGTGAAACAGCGAGCGTAAACACTTTGATTGGCGGTATGGTTCTGCTGGCGGCCATCGCTGGGAATGCTATGTCAGGTAAGCGAAAAAAGCCTCCCCCTATCACCTCACCATAGCGACAGCATCAAGGCCAGCTGATTGCACTAAGTAGTTAATGGTTGGATATGTCCAGAACAGCCCATTGAGGGCATTCATCACCGTTTCAATATGGTGCAGTGCTGCTCGGTTGGTAATGAAGACTTTGCCAAAAAACGGAATAAAGTAGCTCTCAATAACTTTGACATAGTCTTTGAAGACCTTGCGCCCTGCCCCCGCATCAAGCTGCCGCTGCATGTCCGTGATGGACAGCTGCGCCACATCTGCAAAGCGCTTGTTCAAATTGGGCAGATCGTGTTTGGAACGGAATTTGTAATCAAGGTAATGCTCACGCGCCAC